>JBEBPN010000010.1:0-116533 GCA_040395895.1 Dysgonomonas hofstadii | reverse complement strand
GACAAGACAACTTATACCTAGCGGTTGTACTCAGTCCTTTGCATTATTTAACAAGAGGATGAAAGTATTAGGCAAAGATGGAGATAGTCTCAATATCATTTAAGATAAGAATTCGGAATTTCTCTTCGTGGCACAGTCTTTCCGTCACCAAATTTGAACGATTATACTTAAATATAAACGTAAAAATTCCATATATGTAAATTATAGACCTTCTTAATCTTAAAATTGAGAAAAAAGCAGAATTCTTAATTTTAAGAGAAAATCATGATATATTTTTTCTTTTATGAGAAACATATATGGTATTCTCTTAAGAGAGAAAGAAAATGCTATTACAAATTGTTGTACGATATTCAAACCTGAAATTTTACTTGCAAATACAGCCATAAACGGCGTATATAAAAACAGTTTTGAATATGAGAACACTTAAGGTAATTTTAGCCATATTTTGTATAATAACATTCCCGAATCTGAATGCTCAGGTAACCATAGGACAAGGAGTGAAACCCGAAAAAGCGGCATTGCTGGATATAAAAACAATCGATATTCCGGAAAATGGTTCACAGTGAGGTATAACAACAGATAAAGACGGCGAAGGGCTTTTATTACCACGCGTGGAACTTTCCGATAAAGAGCAGATGCTACCCTTCATTGGAAAAGAAACAGAAGGCTATGATGATCTTGCCGAAAGGCATAAAAGAACATTATTCAAATATAAAAAAGCTGTCACTGAGAATAAAGTGGTCGGATGATTTTTCTTCCGGCCATTTTTATTTAATTAATTAGAGATTTTTTTATCCAAAGAAAATATTACATATCTTTGCAGCATGACTACAAATTTTAAATCGGATTTGGTTTAGTAAACAATCTGTGCTTCTGATGCAGATTGTCCTTTCGTTTTCTCTCGAATAATTCTTTTCGGGAGCTATTCTTATATTATTATAATTTAATTTTTTTATCCGTATACAATGATAAAAGCATTGTTATGCTTTACATGTATGCACAATACATAAATGAAATGAGTAACGAAAATAAAACTATTCACGAATTCGATCTAAGCTTAATCTGCGAATTTTTCTCAAATATGGAACGACAAGGACCCGGAAGCCCTGAAGTAACGGTTAAAGCATTGAGTTTTATCGATAATCTGACAGAGAAATCCCTTATCGCCGACATCGGTTGCGGTACAGGCGGACAGACGATGACGTTGGCACAACATACACCGGGACATATAACCGGACTCGACCTGTTCCCTGATTTCATTGATATCTTCAACCGCAATGCGAGGCAGTTAGGTTTGCAAGACAGAGTAAAAGGTGTTACAGGCTCAATGGATAATCTTCCTTTTAGTGAGGAAGAATTACACCTCATCTGGTCGGAAGGAGCCATTTACAATATCGGTTTTGAACGGGGATTGAACGAGTGGCGCAAATACCTGAAAACAGGAGGTTATATAGCAGTCACAGAAAGTTCGTGGTTTACAGACGAACGTCCTGACGAAATCCATAACTTCTGGGTAGATGCATATCCTGAAATAGATACGATTCCCAATCAGGTAGCAAAGATACACAAAGCAGGATACCTGCCTGTAGCAACGTTCATTCTGCCCGAGAATTGCTGGACAGAGCATTATTTTGCTCCGAAGGTTAAAGCTCAGGAGATTTTTCTTGCCAAATATGCAGGAAATAAAGCTGCCGAAGAGTTCAACGCAATGCAGTCTTATGAGGGAGAATTGTATGACAAGTATAAAGAATTTTACGGCTATACGTTTTTCATCGCAAAAAAGACAGGGCAATGAACAATTTAGATATGTATGGTTGGAGCGATAAACTAAAACAACTAAAACAAGAGTCGATACATAAGACGTTCCCTCACGGGCGGGTTGCTATCGTACATCGCACTTGCTACGAAGTTATTTCCGAAGACGGGCTGTTACAATGTGAGCTAACGGGAAATATGCTGTTCGGCAAATCAGACTTTGAATTGCCTTGCGTGGGCGATTGGGTTATTTTTCAGCCATTCGATGACGATAAAGGGATCATTGTGGATATGCTGCCACGCGAACGAGCATTATATCGCAAGAAAAGCGGAACAGTAGCCGACCGGCAATCCATTGCTTCGTATGTCGATAAAGCTTTTATTGTACAAAGTCTCGATGACAACTTCAATGTACGAAGAGCCGAGCGTTTTATGGTTCAGATACTGGAAGAAAATATTGAGCCAATATTGGTACTCAACAAAGCCGATATAAGTTTTGACAAACAGAAAGTTGAAGAACAGATCAAACACATTGCCAGTCAGATGCCCGTATTTATCACGAGCATTCATCAGCCCGAAACGGTTATCCGGTTACGGGAGTCTGTAACGGAAGGCGAAACTGTTGTATTTGTCGGTTCTTCGGGCGTCGGGAAAAGTTCTCTGGTAAATGCACTCTGCGAAAAACCGGTACTGCTCACATCTGATATAAGCCTGTCTACTGGAAAAGGGCGGCACACATCGACTCGCAGAGAAATGGTATTGATGGACGGTTCAGGTATTCTGATCGACACTCCCGGTGTTCGGGAATTTGGTTTGGCGATTGACAATCCTGATTCGCTTGCTGAAATGTTGGATATTTCCGACTATGCTAAATCCTGCCGTTTCAAGGATTGTGAACATGTCAACGAACCCGGTTGCGCCGTTTTAGAGGCAATAAACAATGGTGCATTAGACCATAAAGTTTATGAAAGTTATCTGAAACTTAGAAGGGAAGCATGGCACTTTTCGACTTCAGAACACGAGAAACGTAAAAGAGAAAAATCTTTCTCGAAACTTGTAGAAGAAGTAAAGAAGCATAAGGCGAACTTCTAGTTTATATTTAAACAGTGCAGGTATTTCTGTAATCAGAATATCTGCACTGTTGTTTTTTATATACACTTCTTGCGTACTCAGATTCAAATAGTTGCTACCGATTCTCCAACTATCAAAGATGGTGACAAAAGTAACTTGCATTCGTTTTGATCTTTTTCTTCGATAAAGTCAATCAATGTCTTTACGGCCAATATACCTATCTCATCGGTTGGTTGCGCAATACGGGTCAATGGTGGTTCAATATAATCGAGGTATAAGTAATTATCGAACCCTATTATAGAAATATCTTTTGGTATTTTAAGACCGCTTTCTTTTATTGCCTTGTATGCACCTAAAGCTATTGTATTACTCATGGCAAAAATTGCAGTTGGTATTTTCTTCTTATTGATCAGCATCTTAGTCTCAATATATCCATTCTGCACAGAGAAGTTATTGCCTACAATATTTATATATTCCTCTAATCCGTGCTTTGTCATTGCATCCCGGTATCCGTCTATACGCTTAACAACAGGTGTTGCGCTCGGTACACCTTGTATACATGCAATGTTCTCATGTCCGTTTTTTATCAGATATTCTATTGCCATTGTTGCACCCTTATAGTTATCTGTACTGACATACGATAGCGATGTCTCCCTATAGTAGCGGTCGATAAGAACAACGGGAATACCATTGTTATTAATACTCTCCAGATTGTCGGGCTCTGTACCGCATGGCACTATTATTACACCATCTATCTTTCTCGATGTCAATGACTTTATGTATTCAATCTCATTATTCTCGTTTTCTGATGTATCAGCCAAGATAATAGTATAACCTCTCAATTTGGCTTCTTTTACAATCGTGCCTGCAATATTGGCGAAGAAGGGATTTTCGATACTAGGCACTATCAATCCTACCGTATTCGTTTTATTCATTCGAAGACTGCGCGCAATAAGGCTGGGCACATAATTACTTTTTTGCGCTTCTTTTTGGATTATATCAATCGTCTCTTTACTGATCCGACAACTACTTGCTTTGCCGCTCAATGCTCTTGAGACTGTAGACCGGGAAAAACCAGTAGCTTCTGCAATGCTCGAAATAGATGGTTTATTCTGTTTTATATCAGACATTTATATTCTTTTATTTAGTATTGATTTATTTTTTAACATAGAAAACTTTTACAAATATGTAATTTTTTTTTGAATAATTAAAATAAAATATATACTTTTGAAAACGAGAGCAATCGTTTGCGCAGATATTAGTTCATTAGAACAAACCTTAAATAAGAAATATAAATATCTAAAAATAGGACAAGTCTGGTTAACCAAATTGTCATTGAAATACAAATAAGTTCTATAAATGAACTATTTAAAATGCCCAATATATCTATTTTACAGTTTAACTAAAAAGTTTAAGACAAAAGAACAAACAGATTTCCGAGTGATAAGATAAAAGCAATTTGTAATAAAAATGATTATTTCCAGAATTACAATGCGCAACATTTTATATTCTGAAGGTCAGACTACTAAGCCCAATTACTTTTTCTATTTGTAAAAACATATAACTAAAATCTAAAACAACCAAAATGAAAACAAAGTTAGAGGGTATTATCCCTCCATTAGTTACCCCGCTATTAAACAACAATAGTTTAGATATAACCGGATTGGAATATCTGATAGAACACGTTATCAAAGGAGGCGTTCAAGGAATATTTATTCTTGGCACCACAGGTGAAGCACAAAGCCTGAGCTTCGATTTACGCGCACAAATGATTAAAGAATCCGCCAGAATACTAAAAGGACGACTTCCTTTATTAGTAGGAATATCAGACACCTCCATCGACGACAGCATCCGCTTATCACACATTGCTGCCGATAACGGAGCCGATGCCGTAGTGTCTGCCCCACCCTATTATTATGCTACAGGACAACCGGAATTAGCAGAGTTCTATGAAGATCTTATCTCTGAATTACCGCTGCCTATATTCTTATATAATATGCCTGTACATACAAAAGTGACCTTCGCTCCGGCTACAATAAAGCGCATAGCAGAAAATGAAAAGGTCGTAGGATTTAAGGACAGCTCGGCAAATGGCTCATATTTTCAGTCTGTTATACACGAAATGAAAGATAAAAAAGACTTCTCTATTTTTGTAGGACCTGAGGAAATGATGGCTGAGGTAGTTTTACTGGGAGCAGCAGGCGGAGTGAATGGCGGAGCAAACATGTTCCCTAAACTATATGTAGACTTGTATGAAGCTGCTAAATCGGGCAATCTACCGGAAGTAAGACGGCTTCATGCTACAGTTATGCAAATCAGCGCAACAATCTATACACAGGGAAGTTTCGGGTCGAGTTATCTGAAAGGCCTCAAATGCGCATTGTCTGTACTGGGTATATGTAACGATTTTCTGGCCGCACCATTCAATAAATTTGGCAAAGAGCATCGCGAACGGATAGAAAGAGCCTTAGCTAATCTGAATCTATAATCATCTATAATCTAACACACTATACACTATGAAAAAACAAAATTATCCTAAAATCGGAATCCGTCCTATTATTGACGGACGTCGTCGCGGAATCCGTGAATCATTGGAAGAAACCACAATGAATCTGGCTAAACGGGTCGCAGACCTATACACCAAAACACTTCGTTATCCGGACGGATCACCAGTTGTATGTATATTAGCAGATACAGCAATAGGAGGAGTAAAGGAAGCTGCCGATTGTGCTGCAAAATTTGAACGTGAAAATGTCGGATTAACTCTATCTGTTACACCTTGCTGGTGCTACGGATCAGAAACTATCGACATGAACCCTAATATACCTAAAGCAATCTGGGGTTTTAACGGAACAGAGCGTCCGGGAGCAGTATATCTTGCCGCTGCTTTGGCTGCACATACCCAGTTCGGATTACCCACATTCGGAATATACGGGCGCGATGTACAAGACATAACCGACCCTGAAATACCGGATGATGTACAGGAAAAACTGTTGCGCTTTGCCAAAGCAGGATTAGCCGTCGCTATGATGCGGGGAAAATCTTATCTCGCTATCGGTTCTGTATCTATGGGAATAGCCGGTTCGATAGTTAATCCTGATATTTTGCGGGACTATTTCGGTATGCGCACCGAATATGTCGATTGCTCCGAGATACTTCGCCGCATTCAACAGGAGATATACGATAAAGAAGAATACCGGAAAGCAATAGAATGGACAAGAAAAAATTGTGTTGGCCGTGAAGGTATAGATATTAATAAAGAGGCTAATAAACTATTACGAGAGAGGAAAGACAAGGATTGGGAATTTGTTGTGAAAATGACAATCATCATGCGCGATTTGATGATCGGCAACCCTGAATTGGAGAAAGACTTCGGAGAAGAGGCCTGCGGACATAATGCAATCGCCGGAGGATTTCAGGGGCAACGTCAATGGACAGATTTTCTGCCCGATGGAGATTTTTCGGAAGCTATACTGAATTCTTCGTTCGACTGGAACGGCATAAGAGCTCCTTTTACCTTTGCTACAGAGGATGATCATCTCAATGGAATAAGCATGCTGTTCAATAATTTATTGACAAATGCAGCTCAGATATTTGCAGATGTACGCACGTTCTGGAGTCCTCAGGCCATAGAAAAAGCAACAGGATGGAAACCGGAAGGTATTCTTAAAGACGGAGCTATACATTTAATCAACTCAGGATCGTGCACGCTCGATGGCACCGGACAACAAAGTGATGCAAACGGACAGCCGGTAATGAAGCCACATTGGGAAATAAAAGAAGAGGAAGTGGAAAAAATGTTGGAAGCAACCCGTTGGTGTCCGGCTAATCTGGAATATATGCGTGGAGGCGGCTATTCATCTAAATTTCTGACTAAAGCAGGAATGCCTGTAACAATGTGCCGTCTGAACTCGGTTAAAGGGCTTGGACTTGTCCTCCAGATTGCCGAAGGATGGACTGCGACTTTCCCTGATGATGTATTCGACATTATAGACAAACGCACCGACCAGACATGGCCATCGACATTCTTTGTTCCCAGAATTACAGGAAAAGGACGATTCAAAGATGTGTATTCTGTAATGAATTATTGGGGAGCAAATCATGGAGCGATTAGCTATGGACATATCGGTGCCGATCTGATAACACTGGCTTCTGCACTAAGGATTCCGGTATGTATGCACAATGTTGACGAAGATAAGATATTCCGTCCGAGCGCATGGGCTTCATTCGGATCTGAAGATGAGGGTGCCGACTACAGAGCATGTCAAAATTACGGGCCTGTCTATAAATAAACAGATATTGCTATGCAAAACAAAATGCTAAATATCAAAGTATTCACATTGATTTCCCTGATAACCTTAGGGATAGGAAATAGTTGTGCCCAGTCGCTGAAAGAAGAAAAACTAACAGCAAACGATATTCGACTGAAATACAACAATGACTCCCTTATTGTCGATCTTGGTGTCGGTCTTTGGGGAATACCTATGCCTTATGATTTTGATGGTGACGGAAAAACAGATTTATTTATCTCATGCCCCGATTTTCCGTATAAAGGTATCTATTTCTTCAAAAATATCGGTACGAATGAAAACCCTCTATTCGATAAAGCAATTCGTAAAAGCGACATCGCACCTAACAATATCAAATCGTCAGTAGTTGACAATAAATTCCGTGTAATAGAGAAAGGAACGGAATATATTGACTTTCCCGAATCCTTATTTGAAAACAAAAAAGAAATCTCCTACACAGGTGAGATATTGGGCGAAAACTACAAAAGATCACGCAGCAATATATGGAGCTATGTAGATTGGGATGCAGATGGCGATCAGGATATAATTGTAGGTATAGACACTTGGGACGATTACGGATGGGACAATGCTTATGATGAAAAAGGAGTTTGGAAAAACGGCTCGCTTCATGGCTATGTATATCTGTTGGAAAATATCGATGGTAATTATATAAACAAGGGAAAAATAGAAGCCGGAGGTAAAATCATAGATGTATATGGCGCGCCGAATCCATGTATGGCTGATTTCGATGGTGACGGAGATTTAGACCTTATTTGCGGAGAGTTTGTCGATGGCCTCACATGGTTTGAGAATATCGGCACACGAACAAAGCCTGTTTTCTCTGACGGGAAACAACTAAAGAATGAAAACGGGGATATACGTTTCCACATAGAAATGATCGTTCCTGTTGCGTTCGACTTCAACAATGACGGACATACCGATCTCATTGTAGGCGATGAAGACGGACGGATTGCTTTAGTTAAACATACAGGTAAGGTAAAGGACAATATGCCCATCTTTCACGATCCTGTATATCTGAAACAAAAAGCCGATAATCTGAAATTCGGTGCATTGTCTACTCCTTTTAGTATCGATTGGGATAGTGACGGCATAGAAGACCTCATAGTAGGAAATTCAGCCGGAAATATCGCCTTTATAAAGAACCTGACAGGTGGAGAAAATCCATCATGGGCTGAACCTCAATTATTGAAAGTAGACAGAAAGCCCATACACATCCAAGCCGGAGAGAACGGCTCCATACAAGGGCCTGCCGAACAGAAGTGGGGATATACCGTACTCTCGGCTGCCGACTGGGATGGAGACGGACGAAACGACATTATAATCAATTCTATCTGGGGAAAAATAGAATGGTTCAGAAATACAAGTTCAGACGATCATCTTGAATTGGCTGCGGCACAACCTGTAAAGGTTAAATGGGACGGTGAACCGGCAAAACCAAAATGGAACTGGTGGAATCCCGAACCAAACACGCTTGTTACCCAATGGAGAACTACTCCTGTCGCTATCGATTGGAATAATGATGGGTTGATGGATCTGATAATGATAGACCATGAAGGATATCTGGCATATTATGAAAGGTTCAGAGACGAGAAAGGTGAATTATGGCTGAAACCCGGACAGCGAACATTTTATGGAACAAACTGTTCCCTTTATGATCACATAAAAGGCGTGGGGAATAATGAACCGGGAATATTAAGATTGAATCAGGGCGAAGCAGGACGGTCAGGCAGGCGTAAAATATGCTTCATCGACTGGAATAACGATGGAAAGCTCGACTTGGTAGTTGACAGCAGAAATGCAGCATTATTTGAAAACAAAGGAGAAAAAGACGGTAAAGTTTTCTTCGAATACAAAGGCAATATCAGCGATATAAGGCTGGCAGGACACACAACTTCACCTACAGCCGTCGACTGGAATAATGATGGTATCAAAGATCTTCTCATAGGAGCAGAAGACGGACACTTCTATATAATAAGGAATACGAATAAATGATTTATCTAATCTAAATACTATGAATTGTATGTATTATCTAAAAAACACATTGATGAAAAAGATGAATACAGCACCGAATTTCACAACCTATTATCAAATTTGGGCGGTATTCTTAAGTCTGTGTATGTTATTCCTATCAGGAAATAGCATATATGCACAGGGCGGTAACTCTTCGGGAAATCCGATAAAATTTACCGGAACAGTAGTGGATCAGCGAAACGATGCTCTACCCGGTGCAACAGTACTAGTGAAAGGAACACAGCAAGGCTTATTTGCCGATGCTGACGGACACTTTACAGTTACGGTAAAACCTACCGATGTAATAGTTGTAAGTATGCTCGGGCACAAAACAGCAGAATTGACTGTTGGCAAGAACAAAAGCGGAACATTTATCCTCGAGCAGATAAGCAAAGAGATGGACGAGATTGTAGTCGTAGCATACGGAGAACAACGAAGAAAGGACGTAAGCGGATCAATCAGCACAGTCAATATCGATGACCTGACAAAAGCTCCGGTTATCTCTTTCGATCAGGCATTGCAGGGACGTGTTGCCGGACTGACTATGAACAGTAACGACGGACAGCTGGGCGATGACATGAACATTGTGATACGTGGTGCAAACTCCGTAACACAAGACAATTCGCCACTGTATGTTGTCGATGGTTTTCCTACCGAAGATTTCTCGGCAGGAACCGTCAATCCGAATGACATTGCATCTATATCCATTCTGAAAGATGCTTCGGCGACAGCCATTTATGGTTCCAGAGGTGCAAATGGAGTAGTTATAATCGAAACTAAAAGCGGAAAAACAGGCCCTATCAGAATTGCTTATTCAGGAAGCTTTGGTATACAGAAAGTAGTGAAAACAATGGATGTAATGGATCCTTACAATTATGTAAAATATATGCTGGAACTGAATCCTAATTTCAGTGAGGTCTTCCTTACACCTGATAACCTCACGGTAGACGATTATAAAAATAAACCGGCTATCGATTGGCAGGACAAACTCTTCAGGTCTGCACCTATGCAAAGCCATTCGGTTTCGATGTCGGGAGGAACGCAACAGACAAAATACTGGTTATCGGGTTCTATCGCCGACCAAAACGGTATTATAGACCATTCGCGATTTACCCGTTACAACGGACAGATCAGACTGGATCAGAAAATATCCAGCAAACTGAATCTCGATATGAGTTTATCATATTCGGCCGACCGCACACAAGGTGCTGTAGCTTCCGAGTTATCTGAAACTGCACCGCAAAGCCAGCAATATCAGTCATACCTGATGTATCGCGTGTGGACATACCGTCCGGTACTGGTAGGCAGTACAACTTACGATGATATGTACGAAGATGTTTCATCTATATCGAACCTCAATCCGATAATGTCGAACGAAAATGAATTCAGAGAAGTACATCGTACCAATCTGCGTGTAAATGCAAAATTGCTTTATCAGATAACACCTGAATTATCTCTATTGGTAAGAGCCGGATTATACCAAAGACAGAACGAAACAGACCGATTCTATAATTCAAAGACCTATTCGGGATATCCGTCTGCGAATAATAGTCGCGGAGTCAATGGCTCATACGACATTGTGAAAACAAATGAATTGCTGAATGAAAATACACTCAACTATCAAAAAACATTCAACAAAGATCATCTGTTCTCTATGTTAGGAGGTTTTACACTTCAAAGCTATGAGGTAAACAGCAAAGGCCACTCAGTATGGCATATCCCTTACGAGGAGTTTGGAATGGCAGGATTGAAAGACGGAACTCCAAACAGCGTTACGTCGACCATTGAAGAAAACAGGCTAATGTCGGCTCTGGGCAGAGTAAACTACAGTTACAAATCAAAATATATAATGACAGCTACATTCCGTGCAGACGGCTCTTCAAAATTCGCAAAAGGCAAACGCTGGGGGTATTTCCCATCGGCAGCTGTCGCATGGCGTTTGAATGAAGAGAAATTTATGAAGCAGTTCAAATTTGTAGACGAGGCCAAACTAAGAGCCAGTTGGGGTATAACAGGTAACAACAGAGTTGGTAACTACGCATCAAAAGGAACGATCGGTATCAGCGAATACTATTCGTTTAATAACGGTACTCCTCAGAATGCAGCAACAATCCAGAGTCTTGAAAATCAAAAACTGACATGGGAAACAACTCATCAGATAGACATGGGATTGGATTTATCTCTGTTAAAGAACAGGCTGGCACTGACAGTGGATCTGTATAGAAAAACTTCCAAAAACCTGTTACTAAATACCGATCTTCCATATAGTACAGGAATGCGCAACGCTTACAGAAACATAGGTGAAGTGAGGAATGAAGGTCTCGAAATATCTTTAAACACTGTGAATATACAAACGAGAGACTTTACATGGTCGAGCGATTTCAATATCAGTTTCAACCGAAGCAAAGTATTGAATCTTACCGACGGACAAGAGAAACTATTCTCCAAAGTACGATTTACAGGAGACTTTAATAATACAAACCTGTATGTAACAGAAGTAGGCGGACCTATCACTGCTTTCTATGGACTGGTTTACGAAGGAGTCTATCAGATTTCAGACTTTGACAAAGTAGGTGACACCTATGTATTAAAACCATCAGTTCCGGCAAACGGAGCTGCCAGGGCAAATATACAGCCGGGAGATCCTAGATTCAAAGACTTTAACGGAGATGGAAACATTACCGATGCCGATAATGTGAGAATAGGAAGAGCATTACCTATACATACCGGAGGTTTTGGAAATACATTCCGCTACAAACGCTTGTCACTGAATATTTTCTTCCAGTGGAACTACGGCAATAAGATAATGAATGCCAACAGGATAGCTCTTGAAGGGAATTTCCAGAATATCTACATAAATCAGTACGAATCGTATGCCGACAGATGGTCGGTAGACAATCAGAACAGCGATATTCCAAGAACAAAAGCTCAGGGGCCTACCGGTTTTTATTCTACAAGAACACTCGAAGATGGTTCGTATCTCCGCTTGAAGACATTGCAACTATCATACGAGTTTCCGCAGAAACTTCTAAGACCGTTAAGTATGACCAATGCGACAATCAATTTTGCATGCCAGAATCTTTTCACATGGTCTGATTACTCAGGAGTCGACCCCGAAGTATCGGTTCGTCATACTACACTTACGCCCGGATTTGATTATTCAGCCTATGCGCGCAACAGAATATTCACTGTCGGACTGAAAGTTAACTTCTAACCATAAAACGTACAACTATGAAAATTAGAGATAAAATAAACAAATATATCATTGCAGGATTCAGCCTTACTATTCTGTTTGCCTCTTGCGATTTTTTAGATACAGAACCTGAAGGGAGTTTCTCTTCTACAGATTTCTATAATACACAGGAGCAGGTAGAAACTGCATTGAACGGAGTGTACAGAGCAATGTCGAACAACATGCTCTATGGAGCTAATATGCAAGGTATAATGGGATTGAGTGCCGATATAGGATACGAAAATTACAGCCGCGACCAGTTCACTATCGGATACAATTATGTATTCTCTACCGACAGCCGGATACTTAGTTACTGGCAATATCTATATACTTGTATCAGCAGGGCTAATCTGCTACTCGAGAATATAAATAAAGCTCCGATGGATGAAGAAGTAAGAAGGAATATAAAAGGGGAAGCCCTGTTTCTTAGAGGGTTTAGCTACTTCATGCTGGTTACCAAGTTTCAGGGAGTTCCGTTGACGCTGGAAGCCGTTAAATCTGCCGAGCCAGAATATACACAGGTTGCCCGTTCATCTGTTGCAGAGATTTACGAACAGATAGTTAGTGACATGACTGAAGCCGAAGAACTAGTTGTATCTGCCGAAGGCCTCTATGGAGGTGGCAAGATAAACAAATCAGCCGTGAATGGTATATTGGCCAGAGTGTACCTGACAATGGCAGGTGAACCGTTGAAAAACACAGCCATGTACGAACAGGCTGCAATCAGGGCTAAAAAAGTAATCGATACAGGTCTGCACGAACTGAATCCAGTATATGAAGATGTTTTTATCAACTACTGTCAGGATATATACGATATAAAGGAAAGTATACTGGAACTTGAATACTGGGGTGACAATACTGTCTATTATAGTGCCGCAATGGTTGGCCGCAACACAGGTATCGCCTCTCCCGCCGGATCGGAAATTGGTTTTTGTCAGGGATATTTGCGGGCAAGCGGATACCTGTACAACCTCTACGATGCGAATGATACGCGCCGCGATTGGTGTATCGGAAGTTTTACCTACAATACAACTACTCTGGCCAAAGTACCTTTTGCCGCCGCAGAGATCTGGAACAGATATTGTGGAAAATTCCGCCGCGAATATGAAAAGACCAATCCGAAACAAAATAATGCAACACCTATCAATTTCCCGCTATTGCGTTACTCCGATGTGTTGTTGATGTATACAGAAGCACATTTCAATAATCAAGGTACTAAGACAGGCACTGACGACTTTGCCATAGAATGCTTCAATAAAGTTCGTCGTCGTGGCTTTGGTGTTGACGTGAATACACCGGATGCAACTATCGATATCCGATATACCGGACTGGGAGACCTCATGCAGGAAATCTATGATGAACGAGCCCGCGAACTGGCATTCGAGCTATTGCGCAAAGACGATTTGGTACGTTGGGGCATTTATTACCAACAAATGCAATACATCAAAAGCATTGTGCCGAGTAATTATTTACAGGCAGTAGCATACTTCGGTCAGGTAGAACCAAAAGGCATAATGTGGCCTATCCCTTCTTACGAAATGGGTGTTAACAGAAAATTGGTACAAAATCCAGGATGGTAAAAACTAATATTATGAAACAATTTATATCTATAATAAAAATAGTACTGCTTTCAAACTGTATCTTCTTTTTGAACGCATGTGATGATGTTGAAGATGTTTCGGTTCCTAATCTTGCGATCGAATCTGAGGGCAAGACTTACAAAGCCGGAGAGGAAATTAAGTTTAGCCTGCACGGCCAAGCCGATTATATAAAATTCTACTCGGGAGAAAAAGGGAACGACTATGCCTATGCCTATGTAGACAGGATAAACAATACACGCAATGTAAGTATGTCTTTTACCACTGAGTACCAGAATGGAGGCCAGCCTGCAGATCTTGTAAGGTTGGTATATTCTACCAATTTCACAGGAGATTATACTATCGAAGGAATAGACAATGCCACATGGGTGGATATTACCGACCGTTGTACAATGCCGACAGCTATCTCCAACAATAACAATCCGCTGGGTATTGCTAACAGTGCATTTGATATTTACGATCTGTTCCCTGATGGAGAAACCGTTGTATATTTTGCTTACCGTTATCATATAAAGGGGCCTTCCAGTACATACGGACAAAGGACAAACGGACTGATAACCAACTTCCAGATAGAATATGAAGACGACGATCAGAGTAATGTGCTGATGACACAGTCAACGGCATCGTGGAAGCTTATTGGACACACAAACTATGAAAATGAAGCGGCAAATGCCTTATCAACCAACTCTACCCGCATTGTATTCTCCTGTGCAGCCAATCCGCAAGTGGATAAGATCGCTTATGGTATCACAGCCGGACTTTCCGTGCCTAAGCAGATAAACCAGGGACCCGATCTTGCTGTTAGCGTAAAAGACTATCAGCAGCCGCAGGTTTCATCTTTCTCTCATGTATTTGAGAAGGCCGGAGAATATGAAGTGGTATTTGTCGCATCCAACGTATATGAATCTGACGTAAAAGAGCAGGTTTATAAAATGAAAATAACAATCACTGAATAAGTATCATTTAAATTTAACTGTTATGCGAAATTTAATATTATTATCAATGCTATGTGCATTGTTCATATCGGTCGGAGCTCAAAGTATTCCAGTAAATGCAAATCCGTTAAAAGCCGGAGGAGAAAAGGGTTATGCGCCCTTACGTCCCGGATATGTAATAGACTCGACACCTATCGGTTATAGTTACATAACGGAGAGCGATGAATACCCCGCCATTTTTATACGTGTAACAGGAGGACTTGATTTATACTTAGGTTATTACCGTGCCCGCTTTGCTTATAAAACAGCCGATGGTAATTTGGTTTACCAGATTCCTGAAAAGATCACCGTACCGGATAATCTCAGTTTATCACAAGGTACCTTTTTCTCTTACAAAGGGAAGACCTTGGCACTCTGGGCAGGGAGCAGCGGCAGCATTATTGTTACAGAATACGACGACCAGACTAATTCCCTCATAGAAACAGGCAGTATTAAAACTTCCGGACTAGGACGCTACATTTCCATGTCTGCCTATCAACAGGCAGACGGAAATGCGATGCTTACAGTTGCCAGTCGCGATGCTTCGGTCTATTTCCCTACCGATGGAGGGGGCGATATAGATGCTCAATCATACTATAACGGAGCCGAAATGTTTAGAGGTATATTACCCAAAGGCGGTGTACGTCAGATCGTACTGAACATCGACAATCTCACCTCAGTCGGAAATGGCACGTGGGTTTCTAAAGACGAAACATATATCATATCTCCTGCTTCGGCTATTAAAATACAAACACCAACAGCAGGAGTATATGGTAATGTGGTAACCAATACACTCGGATCTCTGCGCTATATAACAGACAAGAATCTATCGCAATACGTATGGGCTAACGGTGGCGACAGCCTTATGAAACATCCTACTCAGGGGGCAGTAGCAATACCCTACCCTACAGCTACAAGAGAAGTTACATCGATGCTTGTAGGAGGAGAAGGAGCTATTTATCACTATGAATTAAACGGATATAAGGCTTCCGGCGAACCAATTTTCAATGAGCCCAAAGCTATCTTGATGGAAAACGGCGATCTGTATGCAGGTTCGGTAGCTACACCAAATGTTGTAGATTGGGATGGGGACGGTATCCTTGACCTTGTTGTGGGCAATTCGGAAGGGCGTTTATTGTTCTTTAAAAATAACGGAACAAACGAAGTTCCTGACTTTGCCCTGCCCGAAGAGGTATTATCCGGAGGCAATCCTATTTGCTTTCGTCCCGGATATCATGTAGTTCAGGGACCGTTGGAGGCTTCATGGGGATATATGGGGCCAACCGTTTTCGATTGGAATGGCGATGGCTTACCCGATGTCATATTCTCAGGATCAGATTCTAAATTCTGGGTAATGATCAATAAAGGAACCAAAACGAATCCGCAATTAGATATCCCAAGAACATTATCCATTGACAACCTCGAATTGTGGGGGCCTTGGCGTGTACGCCCTGCCGTTGCCAAAATTAATGATAGAAACTGTATGGTTATAGTCGATCTGGATAATGCGCTGCACCTGTATTGGCAGGTTGACGATTACAATGTCGAAGATGGAGGAAAGCTACAGCTGACCGACGGCAATTACATAACCGGTCACCAAACAACAGAAAAAAGACTGGGTAATAATTTCGGAAGGGCACGGATGGCGTTGGTAGACTGGGACGGAGACGGAAACCTCGATCTTCTACTGGGTTGTATGCGTGGAGGCTCATTTCCAAGACCTAAAGATGGATTACCTTTCTTCAGAAAAGATGCAATGGGTAATAAAATAGACGGCCTGCAAGTGTTAATATTCATAAATAAAGGAACAAACGAAAATATGAAATTCGACTATCCCGGTCAGGTACAAATAGACGGTAAGGATTTCTATATGGGAATACATGAAAACTCCCCTACACCATGCGGTCTTGGCGACTTGTCTAACGGCATCAATCTATTGGTAGGTGTGGAAAGCGGAAAGCTCATGTTTTTTGAGCACAGCCATATCACCACTATAAAAAACACTACAAGATAAATTAAAACCTTATGAAAAGAACAGTATTTCTGATAAGTGCTTTGTTTTTAATTGCCTTTTATCTAAATGCGCAGAAACCGATTAATGTCATTTTCGATACTGATATGGGTAACGACATAGATGATGCTTTAGCATTGGATATGCTATATAAATATCAGGAAGATAATCTGATCAATCTTCTGGCAATAACATCAAACAAGACTCATCCCAGCAGCGAAGAATACATCGATATAATGAACAACTTCTATGGCTTTCCTAATATCCCTATAGGGCGTATAACCGAAGGGGCAAACAGTGACCGCAAAAATTGTTATACGCGCGATGTAGTTGTTGACAAAAGTTTTAAACGAAGCTATAAAGATCATTCCAAATTGATGAAAAGTGTCGATTTAATGCGCAAAACATTAGCTCAGCAGGAAGATACATCTGTAGTCATTATCTCTGTCGGATTCCTTACCAATCTGTCGCTGCTGATAGATTCCAAACCCGATAAATATTCTGATCTGTCGGGAATGGATTTAATCAGGAAGAAAGTGAAAATAGTATATCAGATGGCAGGCGAATTTGAGAAAGGAGAAAAAGAAAAGGAATATAACATCCGGAAAGATTATCCGGCATCGGTAAACTTTTTCGCAAAGTGGCCGACTAAAGTCGTCCTGACTCCGGCAGAGGTAGGATGGAAAATCCTGTATCCGGGCTCATCTATCGAAAACGATTTCAAGTTCACAAAAAAGAATCCGCTGGTTATGGGCTACGAAGCATATATACCTATGCCTTACGACCGTCCTACATGGGATCTTACAGCCGCTTTGGCAGCAGTGGAAGGTGTCGACAAATATTTCGGGATATCGCCTGCAGGACATGTTATTGTTACAGAGGACTCATACACTTATTTTGTGCCATGCACGAACGGTTTACATTATTACATGAAAGTAAACGATATACAGGCCGAAATGATAAAAAACCGTTTCATAAATCTGATAACCAGAGTCCCTAAGATCTATCGGTAATATTTTCAGCGTTTATAATATTAACGATTAAAGCAACTAAATAAAATGAGTAAGATAGTAGTTATAGGTAGCTCCAATACCGATATGATAATTAAAGCCGAAAGGATTCCTGTTCCGGGAGAAACCATACTCGGAGGCGATTTCATGATGGCTGACGGTGGTAAAGGAGCTAATCAGGCTGTAGCGATAGCTAAGCTTGGAGGAGACATCACTTTTGTCGCTAAATTAGGAAATGATATGTTCGGGGATAATGCCCTCGAGAAATACTCCCTGTATGGAATAAATACTAAATATGTATACAGGGACGATTCCCCTTCGGGCGTAGCATTGATAATGGTAGACAGCAAAGGTGAAAACTGTATTTCAGTAGCATCAGGCGCAAATGCTAAACTTTCTGTGGATGATATAGACATCTGCCGTGAAGAGATAGAAAATGCTGAAATCCTGCTGATGCAGATTGAAATACCGGAAGAAACCATTTGTTATGCAACAGATATAGCGTACAAAGCCGGTGTAAAAGTTATTCTCAATCCTGCTCCTGCATCTGCACTACCTCCGGAATTGTATAGAAAGTTATACATGATAACACCTAACAGAACCGAAGCCCAGATACTTTCCGGCATCTCCATAAACGATATCGAATCGGCAAAAAAAGCAGCCCTAATTATAGCTGCCAAAGGAGTTAAGATAGTATTAATAACATTGGGAGATAAGGGTGCATTAATTCTGGAAGACGGAAAATTCACTTATGTAGAGGCGCATAGAGTAGATGCAGTAGATACTACGGCAGCAGGCGATGTGTTTAACGGAGCCGTATGCGTAGGCATATCGGAAGGAATGTCTATTGAGAAAGCTGTCCGTTTTGCAACAGTAGCTTCGTCGATATCGGTAACCCGTATGGGAGCGCAAACCTCAATTCCGGCACGGGATGAATGCTTAGGTGTAAATAGTTATAATTGAATATTAATAAGTAAATATAAAAGATATGTTTGTAGTTAATAGTTATATAATGGCTGTAGTTCTTTGCGTTGTCACCATGCTCTGTTGGGGATCGTGGGGTAATACACAAAAATTAGCATCGAAAAGTTGGCGCTATGAACTATTTTATTGGGATTACGTGATCGGTATGCTTTTGTTCAGCCTCGTTATTGCCTTTACAATGGGTAGCGTGGGAGAACAGGGACGTCCATTCATCGAAGATATTACACAAGCAGAATGGATATTGATCGGCAGTGTTATCATTGGTGGTATTATATTTAATGCGTCCAACATTTTATTATCTGCTTCGGTTTCACTCGCAGGATTATCCGTAGCCTTCCCTCTCGGGGTGGGTTTAGCCCTCGTATTAGGAGTAATAATCAATTACATAGGTGCACCAAAGGGGGATCCTATTGTACTGTTTCTTGGTGTTGCACTCATTGTTATTGCCATCATCTGCAATGGCATGGCTTCCGGCAAAGTGAAGAAAAACGAAGATTCTTCATCCAACAAAAAAGGCATATTACTAGCTGTTGTTGCCGGAGTTCTTATGTCGTTCTTCTACAGATTTGTAGCAGCAGCGATGGATCTGGAAAACTTTGAAAACCCTACTGCGGGAATGCTGACGCCATATTCAGCGATTGTAGTTTTCTCAATAGGTGTTTTTCTCAGCAATTTCATATTCAACACCATTGTTATGAAAAAGCCATTTGTCGGTGCACCTGTTACTTACAAAGAATATTTCAAGGGGAAATCATCGACACATCTTGTAGGTATGCTCGGAGGTGCTATCTGGTGTTTGGGAACTGCATTCAGTTATATTGCTGCCGACAAGGCCGGAGCAGCTATTTCGTATGCGCTTGGACAGGGCGCGCCGATGATTGCTGCCATTTGGGGTGTATTTATATGGAAAGAATTTAAAGGAGCTCCAAAATCTGTAAACTGGCTATTATCTGTAATGTTCGCATTATTTATATCCGGCCTAGCACTGATTATAATCTCCGGCGGTAATTAACAAAAGAATCTAAAATACTTTATATAATATCATGTTAAAGACACTTTCAGAAAAGAAATCCTACCCTTGGTTAGTAGTAGCCATGCTATGGTTTGTCGCCCTGCTGAACTATCTGGATAGGCAGATGCTATCTACTATGAGGCCGTTTATGGTGGAGGATATAGCAGAATTGGTTTCGGCTACGAATTTCGGGCGACTGATGGCAATATTCTTATGGATTTATGCGCTTATGAGCCCTATATCCGGCATGATAGCAGACCGCATGAACCGTAAGTGGCTGATTGTTATAAGCCTGTTTGTTTGGTCGGGCGTAACTTTTGCCATGAGTTATACACACGATATGAACCATTTGTATATACTTCGTGCCATAATGGGAATCAGTGAGGCTTTCTATGTTCCTGCCGGATTATCTCTGATAGCCGATTACCATCAGGGGAAAAACAGGTCACTGGCTATCGGCTTCCATACGTCGGGAATATATATGGGACAGGCACTGGGTGGATTCGGTGCAACATTAGCCAGTCATACATCATGGCAGTTTACGTTCCACTCATTCGGTCTTATCGGCATGGTTTATAGTGTCTTCCTCATTCTTTTCCTGCGGGAAAAGAAAACATATACGATTAATCCGGAAGAGAAGAAGTCACTTAAAATAGAGATTTCTTCTGCATTCAAAGGTTTAAGTATGCTCTTTAGCAATATTGCTTTCTGGGTAATACTATTTTACTTCTCAGCACCAAGCCTGCCCGGATGGGCAACCAAGAATTGGCTGCCAACCCTTTTCAGTGAATCGCTGAATATGGATATGGCGCAGGCAGGTCCTTTGTCGACTATGACAATGGCACTTGCCTCTTTAGTCGGTGTTCTCGTCGGCGGATATATATCTGACAGATGGGTAGCCAAACATCTGAAAGGACGTATATATACAGGAGTCATTGGACTGATATTAACCATTCCTGCGCTTTTCCTCATCGGATATGGCAGCGGACTGGTAATGATTGTAACAGGAGCAATAATGTTCGGTCTTGGTTTTGGTATTTTCGATGTCAACAATATGCCTATTCTTTGCCAGTTTGTTCCTTCACGTTACAGGGCTACGGGCTACGGTATACTCAATCTGGCCGGAATTTCAGCCGGAGCAATCATTACGAATGAATTAGGAAAGGCACTGGATGCAGGATATATGAGTGAAGTTTTCATTGCTATGATTGCCGCCGTCGGTATTGCTATTACTTTACAGTTAACTGTATTAAAGCCTAAAACCATTGACATGACCGATGATTTGATGAAACAATAAATAAAATAGAAAAACATGGAAACACAATATGTTATCGGTGTCGATTTTGGCACCGACTCGTGCCGTGCTATTGTCGTAAATACAGAAAATGGAACTGAATCAGCCATTACGGTGAAGGAATATCCACGATGGAAAAATGGCTTATTTTGCGATCCTGGCAGAAATCAATACCGGCAGCATCCGCTCGACTATATAGAAAGTATGACCGATGCGATAACAGAAGCTATAAATCTATGCCCTCAGGGCACAAGGAATAACATAGCAGCTATAAGTATCACTACAACAGGGTCTACTCCTGTGTTGATAGATGAAAACGGTACTCCACTGGCAATGTTGAACAGCTATCAGGACAATCCTAATGCGATGTTCATTTTATGGAAAGATCATACGGCGATACAGGAAGCTGAGGAAATCAATGCTTTGGTAAATCAATGGAAAATAAACTACACATCTTATTCAGGAGGTATTTATTCTCCGGAATGGGTATGGGCTAAGATGCTTCATGTGCTTAGAGTAGATAGCAGAATTCATCAGGATGTTTACAGCTGGGTTGAGCATTGTGATTGGATACCGGCTCTGTTAACAGGGAATACTAAACCGGAAGAGATAAAAAGAAGCCGATGTGCAGCCGGACATAAAGCCATGTGGAATGAAGAATGGAATGGATTACCCTCTTGTGAATTTCTGAAAGCGTTGGATCCTTTAATGACAATATTTAAAGGTCGTCTGTTTTCTCAAACATATACTAGTGATCAGTCAGTCGGCTCTCTTACTCCATATTGGGCCAGAATGTTGGGACTTAGTACAAATGTACTGGTCGGTGTAGGCGCTCTCGATTGTCATATGGGGGCAATAGGAGCCGGTGTGAAAGAAAATACGATTGTACGTGTGATAGGAACCTCTACCTGCGATATTATGGTAGTATCCCCCGACATATTAGACAAAAAAACAATTCCGGGCATTTGCGGACAGGTCGATGGATCGGTTATTCCCGGCATGATAGGTTTGGAAGCCGGACAGTCTGCTTTCGGTGACGTATATGCTTGGTTTCGTAACTTTCTGGAATGGCCGCTACAACTTCTGCTGAATGAATCGACACTAATAGATGACATTAGAAAAGAGAAGTTATATAAAGAAATATCGAATGAAATGATTCCGGAATTAACAAGAATGGCTGAATCAATTCCTATTGAAGAAAGTACATTAATTGCCACCGACTGGCTGAATGGCAGACGCACACCTTATGCTAATCCATTACTTACTGCGTCTATAACCGGACTCACTTTAGGAACGACAGCACCAATGGTATTTCGTGCTCTGGTAGAAGCAACAGCCTACGGCTCGAAAGCAATAATTAAGCATTTCATTGATAATGGGATAAATATAGAAGAAATTGTTGCTATTGGCGGTATCACACAAAAATCTCCATTCGTGATGCAAACCTTAGCCGATGTACTCGGATTACCTATAAAAATAGCCAAAACAGAACAGGCTTGTGCCTTGGGTGCAGCGATGTTTGCTTCTGTTGTCGCAGGAAAATACGACAACATCAAAGATGCTCAAAAATCAATGAGGCAAGGTATATCAAAAGAATACAGGCCGGATATGCGGAAACAAGATATTTACGACGAATGTTACAATAAATATATGGCCTTTTTATAATTCAAAAGAGGGCATGTCAGCTAGACATACCCTCTTTATAATTTTCAAACTATACTGATATTACTTCACTATTCTTGTTGATTGATTCTTATTGGTTATGATATGTGTTATCTCTGAGTACGGAATCAACTTAACTCCCTGCAATCCTCTTATTGCAGTTTGTATACAAGCATCGTCCATACCGGATGTGAAATCATAAGCAATTTCCAAGTCTACTTTCTTTCCTGTTGGCTGTCCGGCATCATCCAGTTCTTCTATTATTCCAGATAAAGGTGGAGCTTTTAATGTAAACTTAATTTCCATTACCCCTGTCGGTAATACAAAGCCATCGTAACCATCGGTATCACCGGCAATAGTAAACATATTAGGAGAATCCGGATCTGCTGTCACTTTTACCGGAACCGGAGTAACTGCATCACCCGACACCTGATTTACAACTACATTTCCAACTAATGTGAACTCTTCATTGAACAATACGTCCAGAACCATATCTGTAATGTCGGCATTCGCATTGTTAACTGTATAAGTAACCACGACCTCACCGTTTGCATTATACGATCTACGACTGTATACAGGTTCCATTACCACCTCATCCTGACGTTGTTCATATATTGCCTCGAAAGAAGTAAGAGGTTCCAGAGTTTCCCTATCTACACTGTAGAACGGCGGAACCTGTACGGGATCGTTATTTACGATTCTCTCATATGCAATACTTGCGCGGTTGTCGTACTGTCCGCCAGGTGCATCTTGTTCGAGCACAGCTGTTGCCGTTAGTACTAAAGTAGCTGTTCCCGGAATAACCAGTCCGTCAATCTTCAGTTCATCTCCGCTTCCTGAGTTTACAATTTGAGGATCGAACGACAGATTATATTCGCTGCTGACAGCATCTAATCCGATAGAACCTACCTCCCACGTCATATTATCAGGCAGAATATCGCTAAAGTTCACAGTCTTAGGATCACAATTTGTATTCTGAATAAAGAATGAATATTCTACAGGATCACAAGTTGAAATCTGACGCTCTTTCACCTGTTTTACAAATGACAATCCGTCTTCGTTTATCGGTGGTGGCGGTGGAACTGCGCGAAGTGTTATCGGCGAAATATAAATATTTTGTGTGGCACTGGTTGCTCTGGTCTTGGTTCTGTATTTTATAGTAATACTTGTAACACCGCCCTGGAAGGCAACATTCAACATACCGTTTTTGTTACTACCCGCTACACCTCCTCTTTTGGTTACAGTAGCAGTACTTCCACTTATTTTATATCGGGCCGTATTGGGGCTCGAAACATAACTAAGTGTTGGCAAATAAGTATCACCCGAACATTCTCCGTATATCTCCACCTCTTCGTATGAAGTCGAATAGCTATCAAGATCAGAAATTGTGAATTCCGGAATAACAGGATGGTTAAATTCAACTGTAATAACTACATCCTGATTAACTGTACCTCCTCTTCTTCTAACTTCTAAACTTCCTTTAGCAGGTGTACCTACCGAACGCGGATAACCGCGTACTGCCCTAACATTAGACGGGTAAGCTACTTTTGTTGACAACACCTTAATATCATCACCCAGATCGACCTCTGCATGAGGTATAGTTGGAAGTGTAAGTCCTGTAGCTGAAGTTGAAGCAGTATTAGTACGGGAAGTCCATTGTGTCCAGTCGAATTTTTTAGTACCTGTAAACACTGCGTCTTCATCGCCTACACAACCCTTTCCGTTCTTTTTCCAACCAAAAGTGACATACGTATCTTCTTCTGTAAAAGTATAGCTACACTGATGCTCGCCATTTATATACGACATGGGTATTACTGCCTTGTATACGCCATTTTCGATATCTTCCGGCGAAGTGCCTACTACCAGACATACATCATAACCTGCTCCCAACTTGTTATAATAATCATTAGCAACATTAGCATCATTACCGATAGTAAGCCTTGCATTATCCTGTGCACCGATAAGCATAGTAATAGGACGATCGTCCTTCGTTTGTTTATGGATAAGCCATTTTCTGTTAAACCTATCTGTAAAGTCGCCACAGGCATCCTCATCTTCAATATGTGTATTGCCAAGAGCACCGTCATTACCGGAAACAATGGCTTCCATATCATTTTCCAAACGTCCTACCTCGCTACCGTCATCACTCAGTTTTGTGCCGGCTACTCCCATGTGCAGTATAGAACCTACATTGGTAGAGTGCGAATGGCGGTTGTGCAAACGGGCTGCGTCATCACGTACTACGGCTGAAATATTATTATAATAGTCAGCGAACTTTCCTGATGGTGTATCACCTTCCCAAGCTATTGTTCCATTGGTTAAAGTATAATTAAAACGGTTTGTGGTCGTATTGGACGGAGTAAGAGTCACACCATATTTGAAGGCCATATATGTCTCTAGCTTTCTTCTATCTTCCGCTTCCAACTCTCTGTCATATAGTATGACTTCACTCATAACCCCTTGTATAGTACGATTGTATGACCAGCCTGGCCCCAACATAGAAGGTGTCTGGAAGTTTACATTATTCCAGTTAAACTCCCGGTCGCCTGATGATGCCGCTGTTGAAGAAACATCATCTCTTCCGTTAAATCTGAAATAGGCATAGTTGCTGGTACCCGAAGTATTTGTCCGGGTATTGTATCCCATTATAGATGTTGCTCCCGGACTGAATAGATTCAAACTGGCAGATGTTTCGTCACCACTTGTTCTAAAGCGCCCTGTAATGTTACCATTGTTAGCTCCTGAGGTCAGTTTCTCAACGCCATAGCCCGGACGTGGAATAGTACCTGTAGTGGCACTACCAAACGTAAGCATATATATCCAGGCATTTGTACCAAAGTCGTTATTTACCAGAAAATATGCTGTATGTTTTCCATCAGCCGGACGTGCCCAAGGCATTATATTTGTCGCAGTATTACTCAGATAAGAACCATAAGAGTTTTCCGAAGCCCAGAACTGAACTGCAGGATAATAGTTCATTTCCGGAGAATTATGTTTCAGAACAGGAATACGATGAGCAGTCGCAGTACCTCCGGCTGCATACGAGTATGTTTGCCCCCTTACAAGGTCGCTCCATTCCGAAACGGCAGATATCGAACCTGTATAATTTGCAGGCAGCCCGTATCCATACAGATTGTTTCCTGATGTTTGCGCATCGGATGCAGGTCTGTCTTCGAGAGTCAATGATGCCGGTTCATCAGCTTTCAGCCATAAACTCAAACCTACTGTTACACCTCCGGGACCCGGAGCGAATCCGATTAGTTTTACATATTTGTAGTCCTGATCGATCTCAACATTCTGAGCAACATAGTCTACAATAGGATAAAAGCGCGTACCAGTGGCACCGGTAGGAAACGTAGGATCATTGGATACCAATACATACCCGAAGTCACTCATAGAAATCTTCATATTCACCGTCATCGAGGTCTCACCTGTCATTTGCGTCTTATATACAGGACTTTGAATGTTCGGATCGTCCGACATATTAAGGTTTCCGCTTTCATAAGCTTCGTCACGGCTAATACCTGTTAATTGCTTAATAGGAGATCCGCTTTCCGAACCGAACATAAGGTAGGTCTCGTCATTTGCTATCGTTCCGGTATTCTGACTATTTAGCGCAGCTAATGTACCGCCAAGATATGCAGTTATTAATTCAGTATTTACACTACGGCTCTGCTTCTGATACAGACCAGACTTGTCATCACGCGCAATACCAAAAATATTGTTATTATAGTTTGTATTGGCAGCCCTGTCCCAAACAGTTACATTATTAGAGCTAATATAATTATCAGTATTACCTAGTGTTATACCATATTTAATAGCGAGGTAAGAGTGAATTTTTCTCAGATCGGTGTCATCGACATGGCCGTTTCCTGATTTTTTAATCAATATCACTTCCTGCAGATTACCCTGATAACCATACCAGGCCTGACTGTTTCGTCCACCAGCTAATGTTACTGTTCCGTTACCTATATTTGTTGTACCATTCCATATTCTCGATGCAAAAGCAGTTTTTGTACCATTTTTATAGATACGTAATCCTTCATTGGCTAAAGTCGCGGTAGTATTGGAATTATCAACAGCTAATATTCCATCTCTTATCGCTCCTATATCAGTTCTTAGATCAGCCGTAGCAACAGTAAGATTATTATTACTACTGGAAGAACTACTACGCCAAGACATAGAGCTATAATTGTCCGAACCGCTATAACCAATTATAAAATCATAAGCATCTGCCGTTTTTCGTTGCATTACGAAAATAGATGTTATATTATCTGTTGATGTTATATTGTGAACCTTTTGAGAATAAAGCTGATTAGGGGCAGCCGAATTACTGGACTTGTTGAAATATACTACTGGATGGAAATTATATCCACCTGTATTTATCTTCGACGGAGCTATCTGTGCACCTGTAAAATTACCTACAGAACTACCACCGTTAATGAGATTTGTCCATGTACCATTACTATAACTATCAGGTGTCAGCCATGCAGTGAATGTTGTACTAGTTGCTCCACCGGGTAAGCTCTGATAACCGGCAAGGGTAACATAGTCTCCATCGTTGATTAATACACCAGCAGCTATTCCACCCAAAACAGGGTAGATACGTGTTGTGCCTATAGGAAAAGAAGGATTGTCTGAAACGATCACATAACGTGCACTTTCTGATATAACCTTAACATCCACGTTTTGACTACCTCCCGCAACACCACTGGTAGTAATCTGTGACCGGTAAATATCGTTACTGCGGTAGTTGATTTTATCACTGATACTACCATTGGCAAATCCTGTACCGGCAGGATAAATGTAATCGGTATTTCCGGTCAGACCGTTAGAGCCAAGCATCAGGAAAGTTTTATCAGTAAGTTCTGAACTTCTATTGTTATTCAATGTACCGAATGTCCCTTTATATATAGTGAGCATTTCAGACTCGGCACTGCGGCTCTGTACCTGATTCAATCCACTGGCATCATCACGTCCGATACCAAAAACGGCGTTATTATAAGTCGCATAGCCTGTTTTACTTCTATCCCATACTGCAACACCGTCTGAGTTGACATAATTGCCAACATTCAACATTATACCATATTTAATAGCCAGATAAGAGTGAATCTTAGCGAGATCGGCATCCGGCATCAATGCGCTTGCCGAAGGTTTTCTTATCAGAATAACTTCCTGTACGGCACCATTGAATGGATAAGAACTACCTGCACTTGTACTGTTACTTGCATTACCAAGCAGCATAGGCACATTATACTGAGCCGAACCTGTCGAACTACTGGTAGCCAATGATGTCGCATACTGTGTCCCGTTTAAATACAGTTCAAACGGACTGCTATTTGAGTTTACAATATTCATTGTTGCAATACCATATCTCGAATAGTTCGATGCAGACCAGTTAGGCTGACGGTGTGTTCCGGTCCAGTACGAAGATAAAATATTGGTCGCACTGGAGTTATTCCATCTCAAACTTGTACTAGTTACACTGGAATTGAATGTAAGCAGTGTAGCATCAGCAGTACCTGCCGAACTGGCATCGGATACTATAAAAACATAGTAAGAATCACCCCTTACAAGATTATAGTTCGTTGATGTAAATAACTTGCTACTCGCTATATTACCAAAATACAATTCCTGGTGGAAATTGAATCTCGAGTTCCGTATAGTAGGCGCATTGGTCGAGTTCTTCACCAATGTATAGGCAGCCGGTACGATATTAGCCCATGCTGTATTGGTAGAATGGTCCCCATCTACCCACAGATCCAATGTATAGCCATTGGCTGCCATATTTACTCCCCCGGGCGCCGGCTGTACCTGAGCCTGCATGGGAAAGATAACCGAGAACAATATTACTGCCCCCAGTATTAATCTTAAATATTTAATATTCATAGTTATTCTATTTATTTATTTGAAAGAACCGGGACTCCGGTTCTCACCTCTTACCAACAGGTTAATAAATTATTTTTCTACAAATACAATATTCATGTATGTAGCTCCTGATACCTTGTCGGCATCAACCTTGTAAGTAAGTTTTCCGTCTGCCGTAACAGCAAGATCAGAAAAGACGTCTGCATCATAGCCCGTAACATAATAATAAAGCTGGCTGGCATCAAAAATTACGGTGAACGGATTGGGTGCATCAGGGCTTTTGATCAGTGGAGTACCGGCTACCGGACTCGTATTTGGATCTACCTGACTATCCTGACCGTCTTCAAATTGTTTTCTGTACTCAAGATACAAGTCACGCGTAAAGGTTCCGCTTGTTGTCACATCGATAGCGATGGACGGCATATAAAACCAGTTTGTAGTACCAAGATACAGTTTCTCCCATCTGTTTCCACTGTTATAATAGAATCCCGGTGAAACATAATTATCCTTCGTTACCGAACTTGGCGATTCTTCAGTGTTATATACAACCATACCCGCAACATGAGCAGCGAGAGGTGTTGGCAGGTCTGCAGACTCGAGAGCCACACGCGGCAACAGTAAGCCTTTGGTAGATGTTCCGTCTGCCTTTTCTTGTAAATCGAGTAACGCATTGCCATTTGGAGGATTATTTGAGCCGATAGTCACCTGAGCAGAAACAGTGCTCATACCGCCTATTATTAACAGTATTAATAATAGAGTAGATAGTTTTGTCTTCATAATTTTTACTAGTTTAGTTAAGTATTAAAATTCATATATTTGTTAGTTAAATCTTTTTTTCTCTGTAAATTCAATGCACTGAAGCATCCGGCTCCGGTTTTCACAAATAGAAGACGGCATAATGAAGGAAAGACAAACATCGAAGACAATAACAGTATTTTGGCAATAAGTAATGTCTCTTTATTCCTCCATCTCTCTTCAGGCATTGAATTTGTGTATTGTAAGCAATAAGCGGAATGGCGCGATATATCATATTCTGATTTACCGCGTAAATATCCCTGCTTATCTTTTCCAATAAGGGTGTTAAATGATTTTTGATTTTCTGAATTTCTCCAACTAGATAAGTATATGTGCATATACATTGGCGTATACACAAAAATTCGCACAGGATGAGTAAAGCATTCTATGGGAAACACTTGGCATAGGGAATGGCGTGGTGACTCAGCCTCTCTCTCTGATAAAATAGAGTTAACCTCCAAATTTCCAAGCGAAAAAGCAAACACAGTTATTGCTGCATTTTGCGAAAAAATATACATCTATTTGTCTTTATTACCGAATTGGCAGTAAAAGTACAAGCATTTTTTCTATTTCGCAAATTTTTTCTTATTTCTTCTAAATATTTCTTTACGATCGTTTACAATAGTAAATAAATAGCCCGCTGACAGATATGTTAACAACTGTTATTCCGCAACATAAATAATTATCGTATTTTTATAACTAATGCTAAAAACAAGAGGCTTACAATAAATTGTAAACCTCTCTGATTTTTTATAGATAATAATTTCTACTCTATATACGGTCACGACAGTACGGTTATTCTAAATCTGCATCTTAATCAACCTTAAAAAAATTTAACAAACCCACGAATACAACTAACAACTATAATATTAAATGTCAGCTATTTTGTGTAGAATAACCGTTCTCTGTCCTCTTCTTTATTGATGCCTGCAACCCACGACCGGTTGCTATCTGCATTTATTATAATATTTCTGTTACAAAAACTTCTTTCGCAGCCACTCGCGAACGGGCAGATCGTAAAACCTCATTGTAAGATATGCTACAGTGATAGCAACCACTACGACAAGTAAACCATAATGCCACGATTGTTCCAAAGTCAACCCATTATTTGTTACCCATGCCATATATACATAGGCAATAGGGAAATGAGTTATATATATCGGGTACGAAATATCACCCAGAAACTTGCAAACTTTTGAAGCTTTTGCCCCTTGTACTTTACCGCCTGCTCCCATCCATATAATAAATGGGAATAGTATGATCAGGCAAAAACATTCAAACAGCCGGTTCCATACATTATTATCTCCCCCCAGATGAGGTATAGAAAGAAATACAACCAGCAGAAGACTTGCCGACAGAAAAGCATGTTTGGTATAACGTAATTTTCCTATGCGAGCTAATAGCAATCCTGCAAGGAAAGGAAATGCCAAACGTGTGAATCCGATACGCAACTGTGTAGGATCATCGATAGACCATCCGCCAATAATATTACCGTTAGGGTTGGTAAAGGCATACTGAATAGTAATACCGGCAGCAATGATTACAAGAATAGTAAGCACTACCTTTGTTGTACGACGCAAAACCAACGCATAGACTATATTGGCAATATACTCGAAAAACAGCGACCATGCAGGCCCATTCAATGGGTGCATTTCATTCCATCCTCTTATATCAAGTCCCTTGCCCACAGGAATTAAAGTGAAACCGATCAGCATCACCAACAACATTTTCCAAACAGGGACTTCGTGTATACCTCCCCAACCCAAAGCGGGCGAATCCTGAAAATAGAACAACAAAGCCCCTACAATCGAACCAACTATAATCATCGGTTGAAGGCGAATAACACGACGCTTGAAAAAATCTTTCAATGTCATCTTTCCCCATCGGTCGTCATAGGCATAACCTAAGACAAAGCCCGATAGCAAAAAGAAAAAGTCGACAGCCAGATAACCATGATTAATAATTTGTTTGGTATGGTCGCCATGTGAATGAACCTCAAATACATGAAAAAAAACGACCAAGAGAGCAGCTACACCCCGTAAACCGTCAAGTATCTCGTAATGTGGTTTCGATTGTTTTATATCTACTATTTCTTTCATTTAGTTGTTATATCTGTTTTAGATTTCTTTAATCAAGGAACAAAAATACACTAAAACAAACATACTCCGGTTGTATTATATTTTATTATTATTGTCTTATATTTGCGTATTATGATTTCACAAATAATAAAATGCTTAAAAAAATAAAATATACTCACATACCGGGATTTGAAGAACAGTCTTTTCATTTCGATCATGTGAAAATATACTGGAACGAACAGATAACCTTTCATCAGCAGAAAACATGGGAATTGTCGTATGTGATTACGGGAAGCGGCACCAGGATTATAGGGGACACGATAGAGCCTTTTTCGCGAAACGAAGTTATACTGATACCACCCGACATTCCTCATTGCTGGTCGTTCGATGAATTGGATGCCGACCGAAGCGGTAAGATAGAGAATATAACCATCACCTTCCCTTCTCAATTTCTCGAAAAATGTGGAACTTTTTTTCCGGAACTGAACAATAGTATAGAAAAGATTCAGCAATATAGCGGAGCAATATCCTTCAAAGGCGATACATTGATGCAATTACAGAAACTTATGGTTTCGATGACCGGAGAAACAGAGATCGGTAAACTATCTTTACTGATGAAGATACTGCCGCTTATGGCATCGCCCGAAAATACCAACGCTGTAGGCAAAGTGGTGGTAGAAGACAAGAAAACACGAAGAATGCAAAAAATATTGCTATATATTATGAACAACTACCAGAATACAATCACACTGGACGAAATGGCGAGACTGGTAGAGCTGGATAAGTCCTCATTCTGTATCTTCTTCAAAAAGATGACCGGAAAAACATTCTTTACATATCTCACGGAATACAGGATAGAATCTTCGTGCCAGATGATCGCAAAAACAAATATGACAATAGCTGAAATATGTTTTTCTTCAGGGTTTAAAGATATACCGTATTACAACCGTGTGTTTAAGAGAATAAAGAATGTAACACCCACTGAGTATAGGAATTTTTCACAATGAATTACTGAGTCATATTTATTATGAATATAATAGTATTTCACGTATATTATTGAAAATCTGATAAACATTTTTAGAATCCGATGGTTCTATCATTATAAAATAATCGATTATGAAAGAAGGATTGAGCGAGAAACTGATAACCGCAATACTGGATTATTTACCAAGCAATAAAAAGCTTGTGTCTTATCTGACAGATTTACTTGATCTAAGCAGAGAATCAGCTTATCGCAGAATTCGGGGAGAGATACCTTTTACTTTAGAAGAGGCTGTAACCATCTCGAATCAACTAGGTCTATCGTTGGATGAACTGGCGGGACAAAGCAATAAGGAAAGAGCATTTTTCGACTTAAATTTAGCAAACAAAAAAGATGATGCGGAAAAGTATTCTGATACGCTGAACAGTATAAATAACATATATGTAAAGATGTCCAAAGCCAAGGAAGCCCAAATTATTATTTCTAATAACAGGATTCCCATTCCCCTTACTTTAAATTATGAATACATAAAAAAATTCAGATATTACAAATGGGTACATCAGACACATAATGTTCCTATCAATTTCTACTTCTCCGATTTAGAAATTCCTAAAAAGTTAAATGAAGATTACAAAAAATACATATACAATTATATGAATGTCAAAAATATTACGATCATTTTTGACAAGAATGTATTTATAACTTTTGTTGAGGAGATCTTATACTATTATGACCGTAATCTTATTAATCAAGAAGAGCTAAAAGCTATCCAGAACGAACTATCTCAAATACTCGATGATCTGGAAAGAATGATGCTGACAGGAAAATATAAGGGTGATACGAATATTCAGGTTTATTTGTCTTCTCTGAACATAAGCTCTAACTGTACTTATCTTGAGTATGACAATAATGCCTGTGCTCAGTTCTGGATATATACGGTAAGTCCTATTATCGTATATAACAACGAAGTTTGTCAATTACAAAAAAAATGGTTGGAATCGTTGATGAAATACTCTTCGCTGATTACAAAATCGAACGAGAGCTTGCAGGCAGATTTTTTGAATGAGCAAAGATGTCTGATAAAAAGTATGGGGGATGATCTTTGAAATATATACTGCAAGACACATAAAATAGCTATACCTACATCAACCAGTCTTAACTATTCAGCTGTAGTTGCTGCAGAAAGCTCCGTTGTCTGGTAAAGAAGTCGGTTCGGACAATTTCATTTGACAGAGATATCAGAGTAGAATACTTCAATATAGATCGTGTCCATAATTTCTGCTCCTCGAATACATTTTTGCTATGAATAACCACAGGATTTATTCCCGATGACCAAAAAAGCGCACACTCTTTTTCATCATACTCGAAAAGCACATAATTAGATTCTATATCCAGAGCCGATACATAGATTGCAATATCTGTTCCTTTTTCGCTCCGTCCTGTATGTGAAAAATATTCGAGCCGGTCAAGCATAGCCTGCAGGTCTTTTTTCAATTCTAACAGTTCGTTCTCGGTAAGTAAATTCCTACGGTAGTAGAACATTATTGTTTTCACCGTAGCTTGAATAATATTATCATCAAAAATAATTATCAGATCCTTTACCAGGTCTACAGTACGTGCATACTCTTTATGTATATCTGTTACTCTTGCCGGAATTACCAGATCTGAAAACTTGGAGTTAATCGCCAGATTTTTAGTCTGGTGAACCCATTTGAAATAATTCAGTTTCGAGAGCTTTTCAAATTGCATTAAAAGAGCAATAGGTAATTTATTACCTACAACTGTTGCTTTTGAATGTTTTGCTTCAAATATATTACTATATGTACTTATGGTATTCTCTATCATTGCTATATAGCTATCGGTCGGAGACAAGAAATTTGTTTTGTTGATATAGAAAGATGCCTTGTCTTTGTTCATAAAACCAAATACATCGTCTATCGATATATTAAGTTTTGACGATATCAATGCTGCCTCTTCCAATGTATATGATATTTCATTCCTGACTCTGCGATAGGCAGATTCTCTGCTTGTGTTTAATATTTCCATCAGAAAAGGAACCACTCTCTTGCCTTTCGGCACATGGCTTTCTATTATTGTATTCAGTCGTTCATTAATTGGAGTTTTCATCAAATTGTTTTGTCTACAGTAATTGAGTAATTTTATATATGATATTTTGAATTAGTGATAGTCCTACAAGTTTATTGTAGGGAGTTTACCACTAAAGGAGAATTGGATAACTTCCTTCTATTGTCAAATAATGAAAATGCAATTAGGCATTTCATTCTCGTAGTGTGTATTAATATTCTCTAGAAGGAGAATCCATTACTTTTAATTTTGTAAGTTGCCATTATCATATGGGAACGAATATATTTATCATCTTCAAAACAAAGTTATGCTTTTCACATAATGATAATGTCGTATTTTTTGCAACAAAAACAAAATTATTCTCCATAAATGCACACATATAAGTAGTTATTCTCACTAATGACAATTTAGAGTTAACATCATCAATAATACATCAACTCTGACACACACATACACAGAATACGCGCATACATATCACTTCAAGAAAATACCTTTTGATATTTTTCTATTAATGATCATATATAAAAAATGCCATTCGATTTGCGATAAAGAGCTTTCTTATCAAACCACTATATATTAAATATTAGCAGCTCAATACACGGGAATACACGAGAATAGAAGCGGTTTATTTTAGAATCAGCCACTCCCGACTATTTTACAGGAGAACAGAAAAGTTCTATTATTGAAAATTTTAGCTCATGACATTTTCATATCCTACATGAATAGTGCCTCAAGTATCATTTATATATAAAATGAATAAGCATATCCCCAAATAAGGCATAAAGTGAAAATACACCAATACGATAACACTAAAAATGGGAATATTAACCTGCACAATGTCAATATATGTACAATTTAAGCTAACCAAAGACTATACTTTTGTACCTGTCTATTTATTGAAGATAACAGAAGACAGAATATAAATAAATCACAAATTACAGAATTTATTCTCACAATCACACATAGCTGTCTAGAGATAAATTACTCTTTTAATTAATAATGTATTTAAAAATCAAAAACAAACATACAAATTCAATGCCTGAAGGGAATATGGGGTATTACTTTACTTATTACCGAAGTATTGTGTTATTGTCTTCAATATTTGTCTTAATTCTCCATTGTGCTGTCCTCCGTTTGTGAAAATAGAAGCCGGATACTTCAGTGCATTGAATTTTTTAAAACGTGACTTAATTAATAAATATATGAATTTTAATACTTAACTAAACTAGTAAAAAAATGAAGACAAAACTATCAGTCTTATTATTAAATGTTTTTTTAATAATAAGTGGACTGGGCAACATGAAAGCTCAGGTAACAATAGGGCATGGAGAAGCTCCTGAGGCACATGCTATCCTACAGATCAAAGATCAAACTGCAGCCAGTGCAGGGGGCATTACGGCTAAAAACGGAGGTCTGGTACTTCCGCGTGTAGAACTGGAAAACAAATATCAACTAACACCTTTTTATCAGGGAGATACAACCAACACAGATTATAAAACGGTAACCAAGCCTGCTCATACAGGACTCATCGTTTACAACCTGAAAGAGAGTGATGAAGACGAATTATGTCTTGGTTTCAATCAGTGGGATGGCGGTCAATGGAACTGCTTCCAGTCTAAAATGGGTAATGCAATCGCTACACTGGGAAGTTGTGACTCGCTACAATTTGAAGGTTTATACCAAAATGAAGTAGCGTTGGATGGCGGAAACCATATGACCATTGCATTACATGTGAGCAAACCGGGAGCCTATACAGTTACTGCAACTACAGAATCGAACAACGGATATTATTTCACAGCCAGCGGAGTATTTATGACTACCGGATATTATTTCATATCTATACCGGGAGCCGGAACGCCAATCAACCACACAGAAAAAGATCCTACCGGAGATAAAATGAAAATTACTTTCAACGGTAAAGTGATGGATAAGTGTGAAAAATATATAGATGTAAAAGACTCTTCCAAGAAACCTGCGTATATAATGAATTGTAACAGCATAACTGTAAATGGAATGTATACGCTCAACAAGCCTTTAGACAAAGCAACCAATACAATTACTGTGCAAATAGACATAAATGATATCAATATTGCCTATGGAGCTACGTATGTTATTGAAACAAATACGGTAGACGGCATCTCTTTCAAAGGGTCGGGGATATTAACAGAACTACTTCAGTACGTTACCTTATACCCTGTGGAAGGTTCTGTACCGACAAGCACAGACGACAAAATACTGACAATCACATCGAACAGTACAGTATCGGCGGCGACCTGTAAAGCGAAGGTAACAACGATTATTCCTAAAAAGAAAGTATTTGTAATAGGAGACGTATCTCCTTACGGCTATAACCCCACAGCGACAGGTGCAATGTCTGGGCAGATACTGAAAAGTGCTGCCAACTTTGGAACAAGTGCAACAAGTACTTTCAAAACAGAAGGTTTTGAATTTATACAGCCTAATACAAGCAATATTGCCTCCCTCTCTCCCGCTGCACTAAGCAACATAAGATCACGATTATTGGGGTCGAATGATACTGACTTAAATAAAACTGATATTTGTATCGTTACACACGATGTGTATGTAACTCAGGGTTTGGCTGATATATTGGTGGAATATCTAAGAAAAGGAGGTGTCGTAATAGCTTATCAGCAACAGAACTATGCAATGACAGAATTTTTCAGAACACTGTTTGGGAATATGGATATAACAACCAGTGGCGTAAATCAGTTTGGAGCCGTTTATCAGCTGACAGGTGTAAATGATATGATATTAAACGGCCCGTTCGGGGATGTACGCAATAAATATTGGGGGGAAGACTCTTCAGCAACAGGTAGCGCATCCAATCTTCCTTTGGGTGAAATCGACCTGTATTCCACCGCCTACGACTTTTCTTCATCTGCGGCCAATACAGGTAAAGTTACAGCATTCAAGCACAAGACATTAAATTTCGTGTGGTTTGGTGACGGAGGTTTCCTTTCCGGCGATGCAGGAACGTCCAATGTGGCTTGTCCTTTAAAGAATTCAGGTTCTCCTAATTATACACCGGCAACAAAAGCGAATTTTGGAATAACAACCAGGTTCTCAGTTTCCAATGCTATTCTTTTTGCCAATACGATGGCTTGGGCACTTACTCAAGCAGAATTCAACGGAATTAATACCCCTAAATAAGCATTTGCTTGCAATATAATTATAAGATCAGCTCCCGAAATCGGGAGCTGATCTTTTTTATAGTATAATGATATAGACGAGGACAGATGAGCATATGAAAAACTTCATTTTTTTCTTAACAAAATATAATTTAAAGGAATCAATGAGTACATTTAGTACCCGATAATTGTTATCTAATAAATCAATGAAAAACAATTTATTTATTATCATGAAAAAAATCACATCAATCTTACTGAGTTTATTTATTGCCGGAACTCTCACTTTACCGGCACAAGGTCTGATAAAAACACCTGCTCCTGCCCGAGCGGCGGGACAAACGGATGTACTGGAACTGAAAACCACTCCTATCCCGACTGTGCGTGTAGCCTTTATCGGACTAGGTATGCGCGGTCCCGGTGCCGTACAACGAATGACTCACATACCCGGAGTAGAAGTAGTAGCATTGTGCGATGTACTCGAAAAAAACACGAAGAAAGTAAATGACATGCTCGAGAAGAGAGGCTTTCCTAAAGCTCAGGAGTTTTACGGAGATACTTCTGTCTGGCGCAAGGTTACGAAGTTACCTAATGTAGACCTTATTTATGTGGCTACCGACTGGAAATCGCATGCAACTATAGGCGTTCAGGCAATGAAAGATGGTAAACATGTAGCCATAGAAGTACCATCGGCTATGACAATGGACGAAATATGGGCACTGATAAATACATCGGAACAGACACGTAGGCACTGTATGCAGCTCGAAAATTGCGTGTATGATTTCTTTGAACTTACTACACTGAATATGGTACAACAAGGCCTGCTGGGTGAAGTAATCCACGGCGAAGGTGCTTATATACACGGTTTGCAACCATTCTGGGACGAATACTGGAACGACTGGCGTATGGACTTCAACAAGAAACATCGCGGCGATGTGTACCCTACACATGGTTTAGGACCAGTTTGTCAGGCTATGAACATTCATCGCGGCGACAAAATGAATTACCTTGTATCGATGGACACAAAGGCAGTAAGCAATCCTGCCTTTCTGAAAAAAGACAGAAAGGAAAATATAGATCCAAAAGATTTCCGCAATGGGGATCATACAATGACAATGATACGTACCGAAAATGGCAAAACAATTATGATTCAGCATGATGTGACATCTCCGCGTCCGTATAACCGCATGTATCAGATATCGGGAACTAAAGGATTTGCCAATAAATATCCTGTACAGGGATTTGCACTGGGCGGAGACGAGATAGGCTCGGACATTGCACCTAACCACGAAGACCTCAATGCACACAGCTTTGTTTCACCTGAAGTAAGAAAAGCACTGATGGAAAAATACAAACATCCTATAGCAAAAGATATAGAAGAGCAAGCCAAGAAAGTAGGTGGACACGGAGGCATGGACTTTATTATGGACTATCGCCTGATCTACTGCCTGCAAAAAGGACTTCCGCTCGATATGGATGTATATGATCTGGCTGAGTGGTGTTGCCTGATCCCATTGACTGAAATATCGCTGGATAACAATTCTGCGCCTGTAGAGATTCCAGATTTCACACGAGGGGGATGGAACAGGCTGCAAGGGCTGCGATTTGCAGAATAAAATATACAAAAAACTCAGGTACTTTTACCTGAGTTTTTTTATTTAATCAGAAATCTATATCAAAAACTTTCAATAGAATCTGAAATTATCTATTTTTGCACAATATTATTTAAATTAACGATAATTTGAGTAGTGCAGATATAGATTTTTCAAAAGTCTGGGACGATTTTAGAGAAGGAGACCATCAATCTTTTGCTCTTTTATTTGAAACATTCTCGGACTCTCTTTATAGGTATGGGATGAAATTTATTTCCGATGAAGATATCGTGAAAGATTGCATTCAGGACCTTTTTATCAAATTATATAACAATCGGCAGACACTATCCCCTACCCAGAACCCTAAATTCTACCTGCTGCTGTCTCTGAAAAATCTGATAATAGACACTATAGCCCGCAACAAACGTATTGCTTACGTATCGCCCGAAGATCTGCCCTTTCTTGCAACCTATCAGTATGGGGAAGATGAAGACCATAAAAGTATGGACGAAGAAGTGAAAGAAAAATTTGAAAAAGTTTTATCCCTGCTCAATCCAAGACAAAAAGAGGCTATTTATTTACGGTTCCAGCAAGATATGTCATACGAAGAGATATCCCAGCTACTGGGTATCAATTACCAATCGGCACGCAATCTGATCCACAGATCTATTACAAAGATTAGAGAGAATATCGATTTCTCTTTATTTATCATTCTTTTCCTCAAAGCTTTCGACTAATAATCAAACGATTATATCGGAAACAAAAAATTACATCCATAAGCAACCACACTTTTTATATTGAATCGGCATTTTTTTTGAAATGTTGAGTACAAAGGCATATCCTAAATCGTTTCCCTTTTAAATTATACTAGGATATGCAGATAAACCACTCTGATGAAGCCATACTTTCTCTCTTGGATAATGATTTATTCATCCAATGGGTGTTCTATCCGACGGCTGAACTGGATGCCTATTGGCAGGAACAAATAAATAATAAGCAAGTGCTGAAAAAAGATATCACGACACTAAAAGACATTATAAAAAAACTCAAGATAAAAGAGCCTGCCTTGTCGAGAACCGATAAGATGGAAATATGGTACAATATTGAGCAAAATACGCTAAACACGACAAAAAACAAAATATCTATCAAAAAGAGATGGCTGCGAGTAGCCTCTGTCGCCGCCATTGTTGCCCTTCTGATTGGAGGGTATTGGCTATTCTCGGTCAATCAAAAAAACATCACAGAAACAGATTATGCTGCCATCATAATCAATGACGAGCAGGTAATGCGATCGAACGATGTCATTCTCACCCTTTCCGATAATAAAAAGATAGCAGTAGACAGTTCAAATATTGTATACAACAAAGACGGCAGCTCAAACATCCAGACTGAAGATGATAATGCTAAGAAAAATATTAATGAACCTCAGTTTAACCAATTATCTGTTCCTTATGGCAAAATAGTATCGCTGACATTAAGCGATGGCACTAAAATATGGGTGAACTCAGGCAGTAAGGTTATATATCCTACTGTATTTCGTGAAGATAAAAGGGAAATATTCGTTTCAGGAGAAGTGTATCTGAACGTTGTCAAAAATGCGAAATGCCCATTCGTGATAAAAACGAACAATATAGATGTAAATGTACTGGGTACCAAACTAAATATATCGGCATACAACGACGACTCGTTTCAGTCTGTGGTTTTGGTCTCCGGTGCTGTAGAGGTCAAAAGCAAAGAGCTAAAAGGCGAATACGGTATTTTACCCAACCAGATGCTCTCGTATAATCTGTCAAACAATAACGTAAACATTCGCAAAGTAGATGTGAATAACTATATATCATGGATTAAAGGTTATCTACTGCTCAATAGCGAAACATTAGACAACGTATTACAAAAGCTGGAAAGACATTATAATATAAGTTTTGCATATAACCAGAACACACTCAAAAATGTGCGGGTAAGTGGAAAACTAAATCTGGACAGTGGTATCGAAGAAGTACTTAAATATATATCAATAACAGTACCAATAGCTTATCATATAAGTGAAACACAAATAACTGTATCCTTAAAACAGTAACTCTAAAACCTTGCAGATAGTTGAAAATTATCAATCATACTAAACTTAAAATAAAACCTTAAAAACAAGATGCTTATGACCTAGTGCTTATCCAACACAGTTAAAGGGCTGAAACACAGCCCTCAGCCCATGTTAACTTTATCAAAAAGAAAAAAAATTTATTAACTTTAATCTAATGGAATTCTATGAAACGATTCTCAAAAAAAGACGATCCATGTAAATTAAAAAAATGCTTTCAAATTATGAAAATAGGTGTTTTTTTGATTTTTCTTAGCATCGGAGTGGCTTCAGCAAGTTCCACGCACAGCCAAAATGCCGCACTTTCGTTGAAAATCCAGAACAAAACATTGAAAGATGTTTTTCGGGAAATTGAAAATCAAAGTGATTATATCTTTTTCTACAACGACGAAGCTGTCAATGTAAACAAACGCGTTGACGTATCGGTAGATAAAGCTACTATCAACGAAGTAATGGACATAGTACTTGACAAGAGACAATCGGGATATAAGATTGTTGACAGACAAGTAATACTGTTCAAAAACAATGCTGCTGCGCCCATTATCGAAACCACAATCACTAAGGAAGATCAGCAACAGAAATTTACCGTAACAGGTATTGTAAAAAGTAAAACGGGAAAACCTATAATCGGTGCAACCGTAGTAGAAAAAGGGACAACAAATGGTGTACATACCGATGTAAATGGAAATTATTCTATTAGTGTAACTAGTCCTACCACCACATTACAAATTTCATCTATCGGATACAATAAAGTAGATCAGAAGATTAACAACAGGACTGTAATCAACATTATATTGGAGGAAGAAACCAGCGATCTTGATGATGTCGTAGTTATCGGTTACCAGTCTGTTCAGAAAAAATTTACCACAGGAACAGTTACCAGCATCAAAGCCGAAGACATGGCTAATCTGCCTACTGCCAGTCTTACCAGCTTGTTGGCAGGTAAAACTACAGGTCTGATGTCGATGAATCTCGGTGGAGGTCCCGGTAGTACCGGAGCCCTTGTCATTCGTGGTAATGCAGTTGTGTCCGGATCACTAGGTGAAGCTAACCAATTTAGTAACCCGTTATACGTAATAGACGGTGTACCTACAACACTCGAAGAGGTTGCCGGCTATGGAAAAACGAACAACGACTTCCTGTCATCATTAAACATCGAAGACATTGAGACTATCGACGTACTGAAAGATGCTTCTGCAGCTGCTATCTACGGCTCGCGCGGAGCAAATGGTGTAATTATCATAAAAACAAAAACCGGACAAGCCGGAAAAATGAGAGTTACCCTTAAAGCCTCTACTACAATAAATGTACGCCCGGAACTGACAAAGACGCCGATCGGTGCTGCCGAACGCAGAATGAAAATGGGATTGATTAACGATACATGGACTTATGCAGCTATGCAAAGTTCATTGCCTATACTCCTTACTGACAGTTTAAATCCGTCTTTCAACAACAATATGGACTATCAGGATCTGTTTTACCAGACAGGTGTTACACAAATATATGATGCTGCCATCAGAGGAGGTACGGAAGAACTCAACTATCGTATGGGAGTCGGATATTATGATGAAGAAGGAGTTATCAAGAATACCGGTTTCAAACGTTATTCACTCAACCTCAACATTACTCAAAAACCTTGGCAAAGAGTTACAAACCAGACAATCATAACCGGATCATATCAGGACAGAAAACCGGGATCGGGCGATAGCAAATCGCGCGGAAACTTCCCTGTGACTCCTTGGGATATGAATTCTTCGTTACTGTCATTGACTGACGAACAGTATAACTTCCTTACAGGGACACTCAGTGACTATTACCGTACCGACAGAACAATGAACGTGCAGGGTACTAACATACTGAATGTAGACATTTGGAACGGAATCATATTCAACTCTCAGATAAGCGGGGTATTCAATAGTAATAAGCGTAACCAATTCCAGCCTGCTTCTATAAGTAAGGACAATCTGGGATATGCAAAATATGAATACTACGAACGTCTGGGTACCAACCTCGAACACTACCTTAGTTTTTCCCAATACATTAAAGAAAAGCACCATTTAAATGTTTTGGCCGGTATGTCATACGAATACAACCGTAACGAATCTATATACATGGATGCCTATGGAGGTTCGGGTGATATGATAAAAACGATATCTGCATACAGAAAAGAAGATATCAACGGTAATACTGCTATTTCAGAAAATGCCATGTTAAGTTACTGGGGGCGTCTGGGTTATCGCTTTATGGACCGCTACCAGCTCGACCTTAACTACCGTCGCGACGCATCGTCAAAGTTCGGTAGGAACAAGCGTTGGGGTAACTTCTACTCATTTGGGGCATACTGGATGTTCCATGACGAGCCATTCATGAAATTTGCCAAAGACTGGCTATCATTCGCTAAAATCAAATATACATACGGACGTAATGGTAAGCAGTTTCCGGACGACTACCTTCGCTACAATATGTATACACTATCCTATAACGGATTTTACGGAATGAGTACCGGTAATTTAAATCCATCTACGTATGGCGGAATATTAGCTGCAATTCCTGATTTCAAAAAACTGGCTGACGATAATCTGTCATGGGAAACCAGTATACAGACCGACTTGGGTATCGACCTCGAATTCTTTAAAAACAGATTGTATGTATCGGCTAACTACTATAACAGAAATACCGACGGATTGTTGTTCGACGTAAAGTTTCCAGATTATACCGGATTCGATTACGTGAAAACAAATGTAGCTGGTGTACGTAACTCGGGATGGGAAGTATCGCTAGATGGCCACGTATTCCCTCGTAATAACGATTTTACATTGCAAATATCAACCGGATTTTCGGGAAATAAAAACGTAATTACCAAATTACCGAACAACAATAGGGACTACCTTAATCATGATCCGGACGCAGTTATACAATATGGATATGTAGTAGGTAAACCCGGACCACTTCTTTACGGATTTATTTACGACGGGCCTCTTAAAGATATAAATGACCTGCCGGTAAATCCGTTTACCGGAGTTGCTCTGGACCCGACCAAAGGTGGAGCATGGGGCAAAGTAGGTCCCGGATATCCGATGTTCAGAGATATATCAGGCGATTATCTGGTATCTGATGAAAACGATCAGGACCTGATAATGACAGATTTCGATCCGAACCCTAAAGTGATGGGATATCTCAATTTCAATGTAGGTTATAAAGAATGGAGCCTGAGAGTTAATTCAAACTTTGTATTCGGACGCGATGTCTACAACGAAGTAGGAACAAAGATTCTGAACAGATTCGATAACCAAGGCGGCTGGGTACCCAAAGCCATGATAAATGTACCCGATTATGATTTCTGGTCTCCTAGCAATCCTAACGCATATTATCCCAATCTTGTACTCACTGAAAGTGGAAGTGGAATTCCGTCACGCTATGCATTCAGAGGAAATTCTACAATGTGGTTCGAGAATGGGAGCTACTGGAAACTCAACGACATTACGCTTTCGTATAACTTCAAAAGAGAATGGCTGAAAAGGACATTGAAACTGGAGAGATTATATGTATATGTAACAGCCTATAACGTTTGGCAATGGCAGAAATCAGATAAGCTACTCGACGCTTCTATGGTAGACTCCAGAGGATACGCTATCGGAGATGGCTATCCTAACCCTCGCAGATACACTATCGGTATAAATGTTGAATTCTAATAAATAAAATAATATGAAAACAAAAATAATATCATACGTTTTTGCTTTACTTCTATTATTAAATACCGGTTGTAGTACCGAGTTCCAACCTTTGGGAAATGCCAACGGTGAACAACTATGGGGTACGGCAAGCGGAAGCGAGCAGATACTTGCCGGAGCTTATTCCCGCTTACGTAAAATATTGATTTATGACAGGCCAATGTATTTTTACGGAGAACTGCCTGCACAAGGGGTGATATATCATAATCACTGGATAAAAAAACAAATGTACGATGGCAACTATGTAGGATCATACATACAGTACAATGGATGGCTAGACTGGACTCCTTATTATCAAGTAATTACAACTACAACAACATTATTGAAACACATTAATGATGTACCGTTAGGCCAATTTGCAAAAGATGAAGGAGATGCAGTAAAAAAACGTAACCACTTGCGCGGAGAAGCTTATTTCCTTTATGCTTATACATATTTCCATATGGTACGTATATATGGAGATGTGCCTCTGGTAAAAGAAGCCTTTGAAAGCTCGAGCCAGGGAATTGAAGGAGGAAGCACTATCCCGCGTACACAAGCTCCTGAAAAAGAGATACTGGAATATCTTATAGAAAACATCAATGCAGCGATCGTACTGATGGACTATAAAAAGCATGGTGATGCAGATTGGGCGATAAGGGTAGATAAAGCTGCCGCCCTCACCCTCAAGGCCCATGTACTGCTTTGGCTTGCCAGAGATCTGGACCCAAGTTCTCAGGAATCTATAAAATATGCAAGTGATGCGGAAGCTGCCCTGAATATTGTGATCAATCAGAGCGGACGCTCACTGGTAAATTACGATAACCCGACAGATGTAGTGAATATGTTTGACGGACAGTCTACCGAAGGTATTTTTGAATTGCATGTAGCAGTTAAAGACAATGAATCGTTCCGTCTCAATTATGGTGATAACGCTCTACACTGTGCATCATACAGAGACGTAAGCAAAAAAGAAGAAGAAAATCTCGATAACTACTTCGTACTCGACCCGTCAAAAGGATCACAATACTACCCTACTACTGACAAGAGAAGAACCTTGTTCTATCAGAACTTTGGTAATGCATTGCAGGAAAAAGCAGCACCTCCTTTCCTTATGAAATATGCATCACATATCGAAGACGATCCTTCAAACTCTGAATATTATCTTGCAAACTCAAATGTACTGGTGTTCAGATTATCGGAATGTATTTTGCTGAGAGCTGAAGCATTGAATAAACTTGGCCGTTCGGGAAATGCCAGAGCTATGCTGAACCAAATCAGACAAAGAGCAGGTATCGGAAACTTTATGGGTAGCGATAGCGAATTGAAAAAGGCAATATTTGACGAACGTATGAGAGAACTGGCTGGAGAATGCCACAGTGCATACGACAGAATCCGTAACGATTACTGGGAAGGACACACATTTATGGATGCACAGCGAAAAGCTCAGAAAGGATACTACTGGCCTATGGATATGCAAGCATTGATATCTGCCAATCCGGGATTATATCAGGTTCCATTCTGGGTAGGTAAACTATAATCGGTTTTATATTAAATGAAAAATATTTGAAACATGAAAAAATATATAATAGCAGTTATTGTATGCGCACTGGCAATAGTATCTTGTGTAGATGACGATTATGAAATTGATGGCGGAGTATCATCTCCGTATGTAAATATGTCTACATACGACTACTTAAAATCAAATCGTTTATTCGACACACTTGTCATGGCAATAGATAAAGCCGGACTGCGAAATGAACTTGATAAAGAAGTTACCCTCTTTGCCACAACACATTTTACCTTCCGCAATTACATCAACCTGATGACAGAAAGAGGACGCCCAACCGACCCTAACTATGAGTACACATTCGATAGTATTCCGACAGAAATCTTACGCGATTCTCTGGCTATGTACATCTTTCCCGGAAAAATAGAACGGGGAAATATGACTAAGGAAGGTGAAATATTTACCAATCTGGCCGGTACAGAGCTGCGCATATCATTAGAGCCGCGCGATGATTATAAAGATCAGTTAAAAGAAAAACCCGAATACGTATTCCTTACCTATAAACGTGGAAAATCATGGGATGTCTGGGACGCAACCGGACTGGGAAATGTAGAAACAGATACTAAAGACCGTATACAAACATCGGGTCTGATAAGTACTACAGGTATTATCCATGTGATGCAAAACTCTCATATTCTGTTTTTTGATAGGAAATAATAAAAATGAAAGCAATGAAAAAGATTTATTTAATATTATTTACAATAATCCTGTTCAGCAGTTGTGTTAAAGAGATTCCTATTGGTTTCATGAGTGATAACTTGCGCATGCGTGAGGATACATTCAATGTCGTAAAAGGAATATATACCGTTTCGGGTGTGCCTATCCTCGATGGTTCTACCCGTCCGTTAACATTTGAAATTCTGAAAGTTAAAAACATGCATACAGGAGATGATGCTCCGGAGTTTTCCAAAGCTTACCCTGTAAGACTGTGGTTGTCTCCCTACAATCCCGATACCGATACAACAATGGCTATTGTAAACCAGAAATTGAAAGTAGAGGACATACTGCCTCTTGAAATAAATCCGGTGAGTGGGCAGCTAGCTGTCAATGCAGGATCATTGAATCTTCCCGGAGACCTCTATAGCGTAGACGTTAAAGTCTCGAATGAAAATACGACCAGAGAGTTTCTTAATTTTGGTAAGATAAAGTTTGAATACCACCCTTGGGAATGGAAAAACAACTTTGCCGAATGGCTTTATGGTGTATCTCTTGGTGGTACTGACCCTAATCTTCTCGGCTACAAGATAGAAGAGCTCAACGGATTGCCACAAGCAGAGCAGGATGAAATAAAAAACAATACACATCCGCGTTATCATATAGAGAAATTAAGGGAAAGCGAAACAAACGATGTAGAAGTTAAGCTCTCTTTTTACGATTCTGAAGGTAAGGCATTTCCTGGTAGAGCTATTAACCGTGAACCTACAGCTACAAGCTATAGAAACTCATGGTTCGATAATTCCATCAAGACCACTTATCTGGACGATGGTGTGTCATTTGTTTTCCCAACCGTTCCTTTCCCTGCATTCGGACGTTCCAACTCGGGAGGAAGAAACAGTATATCCCTGTCTTATTATGTTTTGCATCCGGACTATTTTACACTGACTCCGGCAGCCTTAGCTAAAGCCAATAAATATGCTTCGGACAACGGAGTTGTATTTAAATCCTACAATCTTGCTGTAAAGACAGTATATCAGATCAATGAACCGGGCGTGTGGGAGGTAAAAGTCTATTTTAGGTACGCGTTAAGAAAATAACAATTTATGTATAAGCATATGAAAATAAAATATATCTTATCAATCGTTTTATTAGCCGGACTTACATTTACCGGCTGCAATGAGGATGAAGACGGCTATAAGGCCGGTGGAGATATTGAGATCACAGAGAAACTTCCGGAAGGAATATTTGAGGTGGAAGCATCAAATCTGGGCCTCTCTCCGGCAACAGGAACTCTGACCGTTTCATGGAGTGCTCCGGGAAGCACAGCTGATCTTAATGGCTATCTGGTAGAATGGAAAGGTACAGTAAGCGACACTAAATTGTATTCTCAGTCAGTGGCTAAAGACAAAACATCTCTGACCATCAATCGCTTGTATAACGAGTCATATCAGGTAACTGTAAAATGTATTTCTACAGGGTTATTATATTCTACAGGAATCAATGCAAACGGGTCGCCTACTCATGACAACACACCTCCGGGCCTTGTACAGAGTTTATCGGCAGATCCAATGGCTGTTACGATTCTTGCACAATGGGTAAACCCTACCGATACAGATCTTGAAAAGATAATTGTTAGTGTTACCGATATCGCCACCAATACTGTGGTACTTACATCCGAACTTCAGCCTTTTGTAACCAGCTATACTTTTGTCGGCCTGAATGAAAAAACCGAATATAAAGTGTCTGTTGTTACACAAGACTATGTAGGTAATAATTCGGCACCGGTAGAAAAGACTGTTAAGACACTTACAGAAGTACAACTCGATAAAGTAGCCACACCATGGGCTGTTGCCGACTTCTCTTCTGAAGAACAAACAGGAGAAGGTGCTAACGGTAAGGCTGCACAAGCTATAGACAACGATCCTAATTCTTATTGGCATTCACAATGGAAGGGCGGAGGTTCAAAACTTCCTCAATTCGTAACATTCGACATCATGCAGGAGGTAGTACCTACAACTCTCATATACTTTGACCGTATAGAGAATAATCCGAGAGGTACCACTTTAGCCAAAGTGGAAGGTAGTCTCGACAATATTACATGGCACGACTTCGGTACATTCCCGGCCGACCCTCTCAATCAAGGTGCTAAATCTTGTCCGCTGTACAATGTAACGAAGGTACGCTATATCCGCTTTACTGTGATGACTTCAAATTCAGCCCATGCAATGATACGTAATATAGAACTCAGAGCATTGGTACAAGAATAAGTGGTATTGTAGCAAATAACAAATACACTCCAAAAGATATGGCTGTTCTGTAACGGAGCAGCCATATTTGTTTTTAAGGTGAAGCAGGCTCAACATGAGAAGTAATCTGAATAATCATAATAAAGGGCTTCATTATTTGAAGAATATCTGCTATTTTTGTTTCGCAATCAATATGCTTTAATATTAGAACAGCAGACCGGCACAATGATGAGAGAATACATTGACCTTTTATTTCCGTCGCTCAATGATGAACTGATTTCCGTAATATTGCTTATCACAGGTTTACTTACTATAGTATCTCTGGGACTATTTATTACAGGGAAGCTCTATCCGAATAAGAACCTGAGTGAACTCAAATCCCGCACAAAGTCGTGGTGGATCATGTCTGCCATCCTGTTTGCCGCCATATTTATAAGCTACAAGCTATCCTATCTGTTCTTTGCATTCCTCTCGTTTGTTGCATTCAGGGAATTGTACTCAGTACTCGGATTCCGCCAATCGGATCGCTGGGCTATCTTTTGGGCTATTGTGGCAATACCTATCCAATACTATCTGGCATATATAGCATGGTATGGCGCATACATTATATTCATCCCTGTCATTATGTTCCTGCTGCTGCCTATCCCGATGGTATTGAAAGGAGAAGTAAGGGGAATCACCAAATCTATGGCATTGCTGCAATGGATACTCATGTTGTCGGTATTCGGTATCAGCCACCTTGCATACCTCTTATCCCTACCCAACCTGCCCGGATTCAATGCCGGAGGACGCGGATTGCTTATGTTCCTCATCTTCCTCACCGAAATAAATGATGTCATGCAATTTGTCTGGGGAAAACTACTGGGCAGACATAAGATAGTACCGAACGTCAGCCCTAACAAAACATGGGAAGGCTTTATCGGTGGTGCTATAAGCACTATTGTTATCGGCTATTTTCTGGCTTTCCTTACTCCGCTTTCCATACCGCATGTATTACTTGTCAGCGGCCTTATAGCTGTCGGCGGATTCGCCGGCGATATAGTAGTCTCCGCTATAAAACGTGACAAAGGGATAAAAGATATGAGTGATACTATTCCGGGACACGGGGGAATATTCGACCGTATAGACTCCCTCTCATATACGGCACCCATCTTCTTCCACTTTGTTTATTTTGTAGCTTACTGATACCGCATGAAGAAATGCTTTCTACAATCATTCTTCCTGCGGGTCATATACAGAGGCTTCTTCCGGTGGTTTCTGAGATTAGTGGTAGGAGTACGTTTCGGTAGCAGTAAATCCCTGAAAGACGAAGAGCAATTCATTATACTGGCAAACCATAGCAGCCATCTGGATACACTAAGCCTGTTGGCATCGCTGCCGGGCAAAATAATATGGAAAGTAAAGCCTGTTGCCGCCGAAGACTATTTCGGCAATACCAGATTTAAGGCTGCACTCAGCAATTACTTTATCAATACCCTACTCATCAGCCGGAAAGGAAACAAAGAAGGAGACAATAATCCTGTAAAAAAGATGATTGACTGCTTAGACGAAGGCTACTCGCTCATACTCTTTCCCGAAGGTACACGCGGCACTTCCGGACATATGGACGAGATGAAACCGGGTATCGCCCGTATCCTTTCGGTTCGCCCGCATATCAAATACATACCTGTTTACCTTACAGGAATGGGACGTTCGCTGCCCAAAGGCGAGATATTAGTATTACCTTATGAAGCATCGGTAAACTATGGCAGACCTACGTTAGCTAAAAGTACCGATATAGATGAAATCATGCAGCAAATAGCTTCGGACTTTAAAGAAATGGAAGACAGATACCAACTACCTGTGCAGGAAGATGAAGATTGAATGTCATATCCGATGAGGGCTATATACACAATTATTTCTTACATTTGCTATACTGACTAATAAACCCCGAAATGAAGAACGGAAGTATCCTGATTGTCGACGATAATAAGAACGTGCTAAGTGCCTTACGCATACTGCTCAACAACTACTTTGAAGAAGTACACTTGCTATCGTCTCCCAATATGTTAGTTTCCACGTTGAGGGAAAAGAATCCCGACATCGTATTGCTCGACATGAACTATTCTGCCGGCATAAACACCGGAAATGAAGGCTTGTACTGGCTGTCGGAAATAAAGAAAACAGACTCCGAGCTTCCTGTCGTTTTGTTCACTGCATACGCCGATATAGAACTTGCTGTGAAAGCCTTAAAAGAAGGTGCCAGCGACTTTGTTGTCAAACCTTGGGATAATGCCAAACTGTTGGCTACTCTCCAATCGGCTCTGGCACTACGTCAGTCAAGAAAGGAAGTACAGAAGCTGAAAGAGAAGCAAAATGTTCTCAACTCGGAACTGAACAAGGAGAACGATGTATGCTGGGGCAAATCTGAAATCATGCAAAACCTGCTCTCTATTATAGAGAAGGTAGCACGCACCGATGCCAATGTACTGATAACCGGAGAGAACGGCACGGGAAAAGAAGTTATCGCCCGTAAGATACACAGCATGTCGTTGCGGTCGGCAGAAACGCTGGTCAGCGTAGATATGGGCGCCATCACCGAGACCTTATTCGAGAGCGAACTCTTCGGTCATGTAAAAGGTGCATTTACGGATGCCCGTGCCGACAGGGCAGGTAAATTCGAGGCTGCCGACAAAGGTACGCTCTTTCTGGACGAGATAGGCAATCTAAGCTATACACTACAGGCTAAACTCTTGACCGCCTTGCAATCGAGACAGATAGTACGAGTAGGTAGCAACAAACCGATCGCTGTAGATATACGCCTGATAAGTGCTACAAACCGCAACCTGTTCGAGTCTGTCACCAACAACGAATTCAGGGAAGACCTGCTATATAGAATCAATACCATCCAGATAGAAGTACCACCTCTGCGCAACCGCAAGGAAGATATATCGTTGCTTGCCGCTTTCTTTCTCGAACGGTTCTCTAAAAAGTACAACAAACCGGGACTACATCTGAGCGACAGCGCCATAGCTAAGCTCGAAAGCTACTCGTGGCCGGGAAATGTGCGCGAACTACAACATGCAATAGAAAAAGCCATCATACTAAGCGATGGAACAGAGTTGCAGCCATCGGATTTCTATATGCGGGATACGAACGATCAGCAAGCCATCATAGAATCCATCACACTGGACGAAATGGAAAAGATACTGATAGAAAAGGCTCTGAAAAAATACGACGGAAATATATCCGCCATCGCTACCGAACTGGGCATAACCCGTCCTACCCTATATAATAAAATGAAAAAATACGGACTTTCATAATATACACATGTTCAAGTCGATAGAATATAAACTCTTCCTCTATATCTGCCTGCTGATCGCAGCAGTTGCAGCAGCTACCTTTTTCTTCATCAGGGCTGAGTATGTATATGCCGTGAGCTCTGTTTTTGTTGTCCTGCTATCCCTCTACAAGCTATACAGGCACTATCTCAAGTTCAATCAGAATATACTGTTCCTGCTTAACGCGCTCGACAACGGAGACTATTCTTTCAACTTTACCGAAGACCGACTGTCGCAACGGGAAAAGGAACTCAACCGGATGATGAACCGCATAAAGGATATCCTGAGCAAAGCACGCAAAGAGGTCATCGAGAATGAGAAGTACCTGAGCCTCATTGTAGAAAGCGTATCTACAGGTATTATTATATTGAACAAAGATAACAATATAATGACTACCAACAGTGCTGTAAACCAGATACTCGGGCTGCCTGTCTTTACACACCTCAATCAGCTGAACGTCATAGACAAAACCCTGCCCGATATATTCCGCTCGATAGAACCGGGCAATGCCACATCGCTAAAGATAGCCAACGAACGGGAAGAGAAGCAGATAAGTATACAGGCATCCAAAATAACGATGAAGAAAGGCGTGATGAAGATAGTCACCCTGAGTAACATCGATAATGAACTGGAAGCCAAAGAGATGGAATCATGGATACGGCTTATCCGTGTGATGACGCACGAAATAATGAATTCCATAGCTCCTATCACATCGCTTACCGAAACATTGCTTTTCTCCTACAAGGCAAAACAAAATGCGAGTAACGACGAGTCTGTACAAAACACCATAGAGGCACTCGACACAATCAATACAACGGCAAAGGGGCTCATAACATTCGTAGAGTCGTACCGCAAATTTACGGGAATACCCAAGCCTCAGTTACAGGATATAGACCTGATACCTTTGTTGGAAAAAACAGTGCTGCTATCGTCATACGAAATCAAAGGCAAAGAGATCGAAATAGAGATTCGCCCGCATGCTCCGTCTTATATGCTGAAAGCCGATGAGGCACAAATCACGCAGATACTTGTCAATCTGATAAAGAACGGCATAGAAGCTATTCATAAAGACAAGAAAGGCACGATAGTCATAAAAACCACCGAGACGGACAACAGGATCAACATAGATGTCAGCAACAACGGCGAACCGATAGCCGACGACATAGCCCCGCATATCTTCATTCCTTTCTTTACAACCAAAGAATCGGGTAATGGCATCGGGCTAAGCGTGTCGCGTTATATAATGAGACTGCATGGCGGCAACCTGAAACATTACACTAAGGACGGATGGACTGTTTTCAGTATGTCATTCTGATACGGTTATCCATTTTAACTAAAATGTAACGAAGGTAACGGATTTACACCGTTTTTATTTATCGTTACTTTTATCCTCTCCGTCACTCTGACCAAAGGGAAGAGTCTCTTCTATACATATTATTAATTCTTCATTCCTCAGCATAACAGGTCAGGTAATTTTAACTAAAAAGTAACGAAGGTAATGGATTTACACCATTTTCGGTTTTTATTACTTTTCTCCTCTTTTCTGGTACACTAGTAAACTTAAAACTAGTACACTACTTTCAAAGATCGCTTTCATTGGCACATCGGCATATTGCCTAATTAGCACATTGATATCTTATAGATAAACTTTTCTCTAAAAAATAAAAAGGGGAGCAAAAGAATATTCTATATGAAATTCTAATGCTCCCCCTCTCTCCAATCAACCTTAAATGGAAAGTATATTATTCATTTTGTATCGCGTCCACAGGATTCATATTGGCAGCCTTCCATGTCTGGTAACTAACTGTCAGCAAGGCAACGAAGAAAGACAATAGTCCTGCCCCCAAGAATATCCATATACTCAGCGATATTTTCACAACAAAGTTTTGTAGCCAATTATTGACAAAAAAATAGGAGACCGGACAGGCTATGATGAACGAAATCACTACCCAGATTACGATATCTTTGTTGAGCAACAACAGTAAATCTTTTATTGTTGCCCCATTCACTTTGCGTATGCCTATTTCCTTTATCCTGCGCTGGGTAGAATAAAACACCATTGCATAGAGGCCAACAACCGTAATAAGGAATGTAATTATCAGAGCATAGCTCAATACATTTCTCGAATTGATCTCGGATGCATATTGCGCTTCGTACGCCTTATCCAAAAAATGGTATTCAAATGGTACGTTAGGTATCATTTCTTTCCACTTCTTTTCTATAACCTTTACAGCTCTCTGGGGATCACCTGCTACCTTAAAGAATATCGGATTATGATCGTCACGCGAAAGGTTCAGATACATTTGAGGATCGGGTTCCTGATGCAACGATTTTACATACGAATCTTTTATAACCCCCTTTACAATGTACGGTTGCCCTTCCTGTTCGCTGAGCTTTCCTCCTATAGATGCTATCATAAAAGTTTTATCTATCGGATCGGTCAGTCCTAAGAGTTTTACAGCCCGTTCGTTGAGCACACAATATCGCGCAGCAGGAGCGCTCTCCAATGTCAGAGGATTTTCTCCGGCAACGAAATCCATACCGAAAAAATCGAAGTAATTAGGTGATACCTCTGACAGATCAAGTAATATTTGCTCCCCTGTCTCCAGATTTATCCCCCCTATCCCGTTACCCATTTCGGTAGGCAGATGATACTGCTTCATAGCTACATCGGATATAGAAGGATCACGTATCAAATCTTCACGCAAAGTCTTAAAATCGCTCCCAAAGTCGCGCCAGCCATTCATATAAATGATATTCTTATTATCGAATCCCAAATCCTGATTCAGTATATGATCGATCTGACGGGCAAAGAAAAGCACAACGATGAGCAAACTGATAGATGATGTAAACTGAATAATAATCAGTGCTTTCTGGAATACAGACATTCTTTTTCCACGAAATTTACCGCGAAGCGTTTCTATAACGTCGAACTTTGTCATTTGCAGTGCAGGAAAAGATCCGGCTATGACAGTAGTTATTATAATCAATCCGGAAATGAACAGATAGAATGCAGGCGAAGTGAAATCAATTACCACGTTCGACTTCACATAGTCGTTAAACACCGGAAGAACCAACATTGAAAGCAATACCCCTCCTATTACCGAAATCAACACATATATGGCTGTTTCTTTGTAAAAATCTATAATGAGCATCTTTTTGCCCGCACCCAATGCTTTTTTAATACCCATTGTCTTTGCTCTGATAAACGAAGTAGATATAAATAGGTTTGTAAAGTTGATACAAGCTATCAGCAAAATGGTTGCAGCTATTATTATAAATGTCTGCAAAAGACTTTTATTTCCTTTGACGGCATGATCGAAGCCTGCACTGGTCTTACTGAAATGTACTTCTTTTAACGGTTCCAGCTGTACTTCAATTTTAGCATCACGGATAAATGAAGATATTCCTCTTTTATTAATGCCTACCAATTTATTCTCTATGGATGGAATATCCGCATTCGGCAAAAGAACGAAATAAGTGTCGTAATTGAAACTGCTATCCCATTGCCAGTTTTTGTAATCACCGAATAAAGGAAAGACCATCTCGTACTGCATATGCGAATTTCGTGGAACATCGTACATTACAGCCGATACCGAAAATTTATATCCGTGAAACCAGAGTATTTTACCTATAGGGTCTTCGTCGGGAAAGTATTTTCGGGCTGCCGATTCGGATAGTACTACCTTATCGGGAGAGGACAATACTGTTTTCTTATCTCCTTCTTTCAACGGAAAAGTAAAGAAGGAGAAAAAATTGTTATCGGCTATGGCTGTAGACACATTGAAGTATGTAATATTATTTACCTCGATACCATTAATATCCGGTAATATCCGGCACATCTGTTCTATCTGTGGAATTTCGGCAGCGGCAATTTCGCCCAGTGGCTTGAAACATGTTGCTGCCTTTATCGGTTTACCATTCAGGTCGAAAGTCTGTACAACCCTATACATCCGATCTCCGTTTTTGTGGAAATTGTCAAAAGAGAGTTCACTGATAGCCCACAAACCGATAGTAACTGCAACCATGATACCAAGACTGAGCCCGCATATATTGAGCAGACCTACGGTCTTTTGTTTATTGAAATTCCTTATAAATTGTTTCATATAGTTAGGTTCTTTCTATTCATTATGTATTGCATCCACAGGGTTCTGATTAGCGGCTTTCCATATCATCCAGCTTATCGAAACCAATGTCAGCAACAATACAGTACATCCGGCTAAGAGGAATACCCACCAGTCGAGACTGATCTTATATGCGAAATCCTCGAGCCATTTATTCATAGCATAGTAAGCTATCGGAGAGGCTATTACAAACGCGATTGCGACATAGATCAACGATCCTGTGCTGAGATTCAGCAATACTTCGCCTATAGTAGCACCATTTACTTTACGAATGGCTACTTCCTTACGCTTCTGCCGTACAATGTAGAGCGACATGGCGAATACTCCCATCACCATAATAATGATGGTAAGCAGCGTGAAAGCAGACATTATAGCGACAGTCTTTTGCTCTTTCTGGTAATTGTCGTTGATAATATCATCTGCAAATCTCGGTCCTTCCAGCATTTCCCCCCCGCTGTATTTCTTATACTCATTTTCTATCTGTTCGGCCAGTTTATACCTGTCTGCACCTGCCGATGTTTTTATAATAATATTGTAGGGGGTTTCATCTTCTCTAAGCATACGAATACGGAGAAGCCCTGTTTCCTGATGTAAAGTGGCAATATTAAAATCGCTGAAGACACCGGCAATCAAAACTTTTTGTTCGTCGCCGGACGGTCCGAATATTGCCTCTTGTGTAGCCGGATCGGGATGAAGTGCATTATAAGCTTTACGGTTTACCCAATATGTGCTCGTAGAAGCTTGTACATCGGTAGGATCAATAGTAATGCCATAGATTTTAAAGAACACAGAATCTACATAGAATTCCATAAAACTAAATCGTTCACCATCTCTTTCATACGATATGTTATTACCGGCATCGAGAGGCGTTCCACTTGAGTAGGAAACCATTTCGACACCCGGTATAGAATTCAGTTTTGCCCTGAAACCATTTAGTTGTTCTTTATTCAGGTCTTTGTTGGTCATTTCCAAAATGCCTTCTTTATTGAAACCCAGATCATAATTCAGCAGATAATGAGATTGTTTCTGCATGAAAAAACAACAAGTCAGTAAAATTATCGAAACTGTATATTGAAATATTATCAGCACTTTAGAGTAATTAGATTTCACTTTTCGGCTCAATGTACCTTTCACTGCTTCTATCGGATTGAATCCCGATATTACAAGTGCCGGAATCAATCCGGATACGACCGAAATAAGGAAAATAAAGACTAAAGAAAAGCCGATAAAAGGCAAGCTTATTTTCTGTGCCAGTTCCAGTTCTGTATTCAAGCTATTGTTGAAAAACGGTTCGGTAAGAAAAGCCAACGCAAGCCCTATGGAAAACGTAATAAAGGTCATAACAAAAGACTCGGACAGCAACTGCACTATCAGATCGCGACGATCACAGCCCAATAGTTTTTTTATAGCAGTTTCTTTTCCTCTGAATCCCGATTGTGCAACTGTAAGATTTACATAATTGAGCAAAGCTATGATAAGGATAAGGACGACTATACCGATATATACATTTATAAGTGTACCACTGTTCAGGCGCAGATCGCCATAACCCGACCGTTTGACATTCAGATAGACATCCTTTAGTGGTGTAAGCTTCAGATCATTGGTAAATCCGTCTCTATAGAACCAGATATCTTTTTTCAGCAAGTCCAGTATCATCGGTATTTTAGGCTGTATATCAGCACCCTCTTTTGTCAAAAGGAAAATAGTGAACCCGAAGTTACCGGAAGTTTCGAGAACCCAGCTTCCCCAGTAATTTGTGATAGAATTATAGTTTACGACAAAATCGGCATCAGGTAAAGTGGTGTTCTGGGGAATATTCTCCATGATGCCGGTAACAGTATGTTCCATGCCGTCAATCACCATCGTTTTTCCAACAGGACTAGCACCAGCAAATGCTTTGTTGGCAAAATCACGGGTTAGTACTACTGAGTTGCGGGCAGCCAATACCTGAGAAGGATTTCCCTCAATCAGATTGAAAGTGAACACACTGAAGAATGTAGAATCGGCAAACAAACTCATTGCATTAATTATGCTCTCACCCTTCTTACCTACAGATACCAGGCGCCCATGAGTGCGGACATAGGATTCTACCTCGGGGCATTGATCTTTAACAAGCTGGGCTACTGTATTACCAAAATTATGTTCGCCATCGTGTGTCATCAGAAATATACGATCCTTGTTTTTCTGAAAATCATCGTATGATGTTTCCTGCTGTACATAGATACCCAGTATGATTACAAACATAAGTGATACAGAGAAACCAAACATGGAAACAAATGTGTACAGCTTGTTACGCGACAGAAACTTAGCGTATATTTTTAAATTGACAAACCTCATGATTATATGTTTTGTGTATAAAATACAAAAGGGGCAGAAGATTACCTAAAGGCAATGCTGACAAGGTGAAATACTTCTTTTGCTCCCCTTTTGTATTACGGATATGGAAACTATTATGGATAACTACATTCTACTTTCTACTTCTGTAACAATCTGTCCGTCGAACAGATTTATAGTACGGTGAGCAAACGAAGCATCGTGCTGCGAGTGGGTTACCATCACTATCGTTGCGCCTTCCTTGTTCAGTTCGGTGAGCAAGTCCATTACATCCTTTCCGTTTTTCGAATCCAGATTACCTGTAGGCTCATCGGCCAATATCAGCTTCGGATTTGCTATTACAGCACGGGCTATAGCTACACGTTGTTGTTGTCCGCCCGACAACTGGTTAGGGAAATGCCCCGAACGATGTGCAATACTCATTCTTTTCAATGTTTCTTCAACTCTCTTTTTTCGTTCCGAAGCTTTTATTTTCAGATAGGTAAGTGGAAGTTCTACATTCTCGAAAACAGTCATTTCTTCTATCAGGTTAAAACTCTGGAACACGAAGCCTATATTCCCTTTTCGGGTCAATGTACGGTCTTTCTCTTTCAGATTGCCCACTTCGGTTCCGTCCAGAAGATAATTACCCGAAGTGGGATTATCTAACAACCCAAGTATATTCAGCAAGGTAGACTTGCCGCAGCCCGATGGTCCCATGATAGCGATAAACTCGCCTTTACGAACGTGCATCGATATACTGTTCAATGCCATAGTCTCTATTTCTTCCGTACGGAATACCTTTTTTAGATCTTTAATTTGTATCATAACATTCAGTTTTAATTTGTTTATATTTTAATTTGTTATTCGTTTTTCAATGAGTCTACCGGATTGGATATAGCTACCCGCCAGCTTTGCCAGCTAACTGTAACCATCAAAATGATGAGGACTACCATCCCGCTCAGTAGGAATACCCACCAGTCTATGGAAGTTTTGTATGCAAAATTATCGAGCCAGCGATTGATAATGTAATAAGCGACAGGCACCGCAATGATAAAGCATATAGCAAGAATCTGCATATACGTTTTGTTGAAGAGCAACAGCACCTCCTCAACAGATGATCCCAATACTTTACGGATACTTATCTCTTTTTGCCTGTATTCGCACTCAAAAACAACCAGACCGAATACTCCTGCAACAGACAAGATTATAGCCAACAGGCAAAATAATGTAATAGCAGACTCCGATTCCTTCTCCCGTTTATATAAATGATTGAACACCTCATCGTAGAATTCCACTTTTGCAGGATAGGCCGGATCTATCTCTGCAATCGTTTTCTCTACAAAAGCTGCAATCTGTGCTATATTAGCTCCGGCTTTTATCTTTACATAAGAATACATCTGCTGGTTATGATCATTAAAAACAAAAACCATATCATCTACCTGTCGTCTGAGTGAAGCAAACTTAATATCATCTATCACCCCCAAAACCTGTCCACCCCCATCTTCTCGCATCCATTCCACATCAATAAAATCGCCGGGACTGATATTATATTTTTTATGTAATGTTTTATTTATCAGATATGATACCTTATAGCTGTCAGCTTTTTCTACATTTTCATCAGGCAGCTGACCTTCAAGTACTTTTATACCCATCACTTCCGGAAAATTCCACGATACGGATATAGAATAGAACCCGATATGATTATCACCATATTTTGCCCCCCATGTACGGTAGTTGTCGCTCGCCCCAAACCGTTCCTGAGCAAAGGCTACATCAACGATATCGGGATTTTCTTTCAGCTTGTTCACATAGGTATTTTTGTCTTTTCCGGCTAAATTCTGATTTAGCTCTACTATTCCTACTCTTTCAGTTTCATAACCAAGCGTATATTGCTGCATATATTTGTTCTGCTTGTAGATAAATGCCGAAGCTATAATCAGAACAATGGATATAAAGAACTGAATCCCTACCAGTGTACTCCTCAGCTTTTTGCCTGAAGCAGATAATCCGAAAGAACCTTTCAGCACTAGAGCCGGAGATTGTGAAGTCATATAATATGCGGGGCGTATAGCTGCCAGAATGCCTACTACGACAGCCACCACGCCAACAAGAATTATCAAAATCAGATTGTCGCCAAACGAAATATTATCGGAGTTGATAAGATGACCCGATCGTGTAGTGTACAGAACGTACACTATCAAAATAGCTATAACATAAGAAATCAGAGCAGCAATGACGCCCTCACCCAGCAATCCCATGCGTAGCGAAGCATCAGTACTGCCAAGCACTTTTCGCGTATTGATACTCTTTATCCGCATCGGTGCCAGAGCCATATTGAAATTCATATAATTGATAGCTGCAATAAAGATTATAAGTATGCCGATACATATAAGAATAACCGGAGTGAGAGGATTCCCGCTTTTTACAACTAACCCATCCTGAAATTCGTTTCTAAAATATATCGATTCCAGCGGTGTAAGCTCTGCTGATAGGTCTGTCAAATCAAGCTTACTAAAATCGAAATGTTTATTGAAATTTTCTGTAACATCAGCTGGATCAACACCCTTATCAAGCATTACATAGCAAATATTATTCTGGCTCTGATAGTCATTAACAGCATAACTATCAGACATTTTCGTATATATGGCATTGTGCAACTGTGTATTCTCCGGAAAATCTTTATATACACCGGCAATCGTAAGTGATCCTCCCTTTTGCTTACCCCACAGCTGGCCGGTTAATAATATCTGTTTCCCTATGGCTGATTTTTCTCCGAATATCCGCTTTGCCATCGATACAGGTATAATTACATTCTCAGGAGCATTCAGGCAATCGACCTGTCCTTCGGTCATTACGAAATTGAACATCTCCGTAATCTGAGGATAACAGGTTACAAATTTTTCCTTAAAACCTTTCTGAACCCCGTTTTCCTCTATCATAAAATAATTTACGCCCAGATAAGGAACAAGGATAGTTGCAGCTTTGATATGCGGAGACGACTGTATAAAGTCATCGATAAATCCGCGCGAATGAATTATGGCAAACTGGTCACCTACTTTAAGATTCCCTTTATCCAGCCTGTATATCTGCGATGCATTCGGGTGGCACTTTTCGTAGCTATATTCAAAGTTTACCTTCATTATTATGATGAGAAAGGCAGCAAAGGCTACTGTAAGTCCCAGTATATTTAATACCGAAGAGGTTTTAAACTTCCTCAGAGTGTATAAGAAATTATTTAATAATGCTCTCATAATTATTCGTTTTTCAGTGAATCTACAGGGTTCTGATTCGCTATTTTAAGACAATTAATTACTACAATAAGTTCAATAAAAAGCAGGATAATCAAGCCGCATAAAGCGATCAGCAAGGGTGATATAGAAACCTTCTCGCTGAAGTTCTCCATCCACTTGTTGCTAATGACTACTGCCGTTATGCCACCAATAATAATGGCCAATGGGGCGATATAGAGAATATCTTTCACAAACAGTCGCAGTATGTCGGTAAGTGTAGCTCCGTTTATCTTGCGCACAGCTATTTCGGATGTACGGCGTACAATCTCGTTATTGATGTAACCGATCAACCCAATGAGGGTTATCAGTATGGTTATAATGCCACCTATGGTGATGGCATTGCGGAATCGTTTTTCACCGGAATACATCTTTACCATATTTTCACTGTATGGCGACAATACGACTTCGCGCTCGGGCAATGCTGTTTTCAACACTTCATACACTGATTTTATATTTTCGCTGTTCATTGTATTCAACTTTACCAACAAAGTAGAAGCCGGAGTTTCGGCATAAAGCAATACAGAAGGCCGCATATCCTGATTACTTATCGACCCCAGACGGATATCGGGAAATACGCCTACAATGCGGCACAATCCATGTTCTGATACTTTCACATCTTTTCCTACCACTTCGTCCCAGCCGACGAGGGTTTTCATCTTTTCTTTGAATGATTTACTGACCAAGATGTCGTTCATTGTACTGTTTTTGTCAAACCCACTCCCTTCGATAACCGGAATTTCCATCAATGGAAAATAGTTTTCATCAGCCCTGTACATATCGGCTATATTGAACAGGTCTTCATTTCCTCCCGGCAAACTGATATTATTGCCCGACATACTATTAAAAGGCAAATTACTGGCTGTAGCAACTGTTGTTACTTGTGGTAACTGGCTTAATTCGTCAACCATAGCCTGCACTTTCGCTTTCGGAACGCCGAAGGCATTCATATACATAGTATTCTGATAAGTGTAACCCGGATTGTCGTTGATCATCACCTGATATTGTCTGCTGACAACTACAAGCAACAAAAACAGGAAAGATGCAGCCACAAACTGAACAAACAGCAAAACGAGTTTCCAGCCTCTGCGCGACTGTGTAAAATTGCGAAAAACTGTTGCTACCGGAATCCTAGATAGTATATATGATGGCACAATGGCTGCAACAAGGAATATGAATACACAGACAATCAGAAGGAACAAAGATGAACGCAGATTGAACAGCGCACCCAATGATGCCGACAGCAAATCAGTTATCATTCCCCTAAAGCAGGTGACAAGCAAAACAGCCAATAGCAAAGAGAGGAAGAAGTGCAACAACGTTTCGGTAAACATCAGCTTGGTTACATCTTTTTCGGTTGCCCCATAGCATTTGTAAACGGCTATCTCTTTTGACCGACCTACCAGTGCCGTGATCACGATAAGTATATAATTGAGCACTGCCGTAATGATCAGGGCAAAGGCTATAATAGAAAGTAACAGTATAAGACGTTTCGCATCAGGTGAATCGCTATGCAGCGATGTCAGAGGAAGCAACAGGTACTTCATCGAGAAATTATTCTCTTTCTCTAGCCGTTCTATATCCTGATATTTTTCCTGCATCTTCCGCATTGCGGGATACAGGTTTTCGCGCTGCACATTAGGGCGCAGTTTTACATACGCCATGTAACGTTCGTTTCCGAGCCAGTTTTCACGTCCATCCCAACTAAAGTTCGGTAATGAACTTAAAGACACTATTATATCGTAGCGTGCATGTGAATTTTCGGGTACATCTTTAAATACGCCTCCAATCGTAATTATTTTTCCGGGACGGGACTCTAACTCGATCTGACGATTAACAACATTACCTCCCATCTTTTTTGCCACCGATTCGGAAACCATAGCATACAGCGGTCGCGACAAAATTTCTTTGGCATTACCTGCTATCATAGGACGAGGCAATACATCGAAGAAACAACTATCAGCCATAATAAAACTGGCCTTATAACGGTTTTTGTCATTATCGGAAAAAACTGCATCATCCCAAGCTAGCCATGTAAAGCGTGTGGCTGCTTCTATTTCTGGAATTTCCGCTTTCATGCCCGGAGCAATAGCACCACTGACTTGTCCCCATTCCTGTGGCCCCGATTCGCGGCTTTCCATAGCTGACCACACCTGATAGATACGGCCGGCATCGGGATAAAAGTCATCGAAATTTCGCTCGAAACTTACCTTTGCCAAGAGGATAAGACCGACAGCCAATCCTGTGCCCAGTGTTATTATCTTGATTATATTACTGTTTCCTTTTTTGAAAAATGAACGTAATGCTAAAGTCAGATTTTTCATAGCGTGTGTGTTATTTTTTTTCTTATTTCAATATAAGTTCCTGTACATCACCATAAGTATCGTAAGACGAGGTAATTACTTTCTCGCCCGGTTCTAATCCGGCGGTCACTTCATAGTAGTTCGGATTCTGACGTCCAATCGTGATATTGCGTCTCACAGCTTTGTCTCCATCTACAGTTACCACAAATATCCATTGTCCTCCGGTTGTCTGATAGAAAGGGCCTCGTGGTATCAGCACAGCTTCTGCCGGTTGTCCAAGTTGCAGATTGATGTAATAAGTCTGTCCGGCACGTATATTATCGGGGCGTTCTCCTTCAAATACGAAATCTGTCTTAAATTGTTTGTCTCTTACTTCAGGATATACTTTTCGTACACGCAGTGCAAAGTTTTTATCCTGACGCTCAAATGTGGCATCCAATCCGGCTTTTACACGGTCTATGTAGTGTTCGTCGATCGTTGCTTCCACTTTGTAATCAGATAATACACTAATCTGCCCGATACGTTCGCCGGATGATACTGTCTGTCCGATCTCAACTTCCAATATTCCCAGTTGCCCATCTACAGGTGCTTTCACATTCAGATTATCGACACGCTGGCGTACCAGTACCAGATTCTGACGAATATTATGCAAGCTTTCTTCCATTTGTGATATTTGAACACTCCTGTATATGGAATCCTGTTTCTGACGTTCAACTACAAGCTTGCGTCCGTTTACGGCATATTCATAATCTTCTTTTGCCTGCAAATACTCTTCTTTGGACGTAAGGTTTTCAGAATAAAGCTGTTTGTACTGCTCATATTTCCGTTTCTTCCTGTCTACATCCATATCCAGCTGCAGCTTTTCTTTTCTGAGATTCAGTTTTTCCTGTTCCATAGCCACCTGTGTATTACGCAGAAAGTTCTGTTTTTCAGCCAGTTGCGCTTCACTATCGAGTATATCTAGGCTCAGGCGGGGATTAGTAAGGCTGATAATAGTCTGTCCTCTGCTTACTTCCGAGCCTTCTTCCACCAGCTTCTGATCGACCATTCCTCCTTCTATTGCACTCAGATGGATCGTATTTATGGGCAGTACCTGCCCGTTGATACGTACATAGTCGTTAAACATACCTTTCGATACCTCCTGCACCGTTACTTTTTCTTTTTCCACATTCAGCTTCGAGGCATGGTTTCCGAATATAATCCATCCGATAATCAACAGAAGCACTGCACCTCCGGCTACAAACGGGATATGTTTTTTCTGTAATCCTTTTTTCTTTTCTATGATCTTGTCCATAGTATTTCGTTTTTTATATTTATAAAATTTGTTCCTACCTTATTGTGCTATAAATGGAATGCCTCTGTAATAGTTGACAAGCCTGTGTTTCAGTTCATATTTCAGGCGTGCATTTACTTCATCCACTCTTGCCTGCAACAGGCGGTTGGCACTGGTATGCAGGTCGATCACACTTATCAGCCCTTCGGTATATTTCCGCTGATTCACATTGTGTGCTATCGCCATAGCATCGGTTTGTTTTTTTGCCTGATAGTATTCATCGGCTTGCCCGTTCATATCGGCTACAGCCTGTTCGATCTCGCTGTATAGTGTCCGCAACGTTTCGTCTCTCTCATTCTGGGCAATAACCATTTGTGCTTTGCTCTTTTTCACCTTAGCCGAACGGGAGAAACCGGAGAATATAGGAATGGAAAGTTTGAAGCCGACATACTGTCCACGCTTATCCTTTAGCTGGTTCTTAAAAGACGAATACTCACTACCGTCCATATAACGGGAAAAGTTGGTACCAATACCCGCCTCTACCGAAATAGTAGGAAATAAACCACCCTTTGCAGCCCTGTACGATAATTTCTGCGCCTGTAGGGACGATTCTGCTGCCATAGCTTTCGGGTTATATGGTTTAGCCTTCTCAAATAGTGACAGGGCTGAATCTTCCGATTTAGTTATCAGTTCATCCATCGACATACCGGCTATCTCAAGATTTTCATCTATTGGGAAGTTCATTTTCTCTTTCAGTTTTATAATCCCTATTACCAGTATATTTTTCTGACGGGTAAGATTATAATTATCAGCAGCTTCTTTTGCTACCAGTTCGGCCACATCGGCTGCGCCTTTCATACCCAGTTCTTCCATACGCTTTATACGTTTTACATTCGACGTGCTTTCTTCGAGCTGCTGCTCTGCCAGTTTCACCATTTCCAAATAATAGGATACATTTATAAAAGCTTCCATCGTTTCGTATGCTACAAGATCTATTGTTTCCTGTAATTCCTGTTTTCCCATCAGTTTGTTCACTTTCTGTAATTTTACACGTGTGATGTTAGACAATCCGTCAAACAATATCATAGACGAATTCAAACTGTAATCGTTACTAAATGAGTTTATATCGGTATACGCATTAGTTTCCGAATCGAGCCCCCTACCAAAGTTAAAATAGGCGTTTGTTCCCGCACTAAGTGAAGGTAACAGCTTGCCTACCTCTTCTAAATAGCTTTGGTGGTAGATGCTGTTCTGAGCATCTTGCTTGTTTTTCTTCGGACTATTTTCGATCGCATAACGCATACATTCATCCAAAGTCCATTTTTCCTGACTGTTAGCAGTAAGGCTTAGAATGATAGCGACAGTTAGTAATAAGTATTTCATATATTTGGTTGGGTTTAGTTCCATTTTACTAATATTGAAACTAAATCCGTGCCAAAAACGATAAACAACTAGTTATCAAAAACTTGTGATTTAACAAAAGAGCAGGGAGTGTAAAAATATTTTACACTCCCTGTTTAATTCTGTTACATTTTATATAGTCTGACTATCTGTCTTTTATTCGTTCTTTCAATAAAGCACGGCTAATTTTACCTGTTTCGGTCAATGGAATAGCATTCACTTGAATTATTTTCTTCGGCATATAATATACAGGTAATTTATCTGCAAACAAGGATTCATCTACAACTTCTTCCGTAACCAGTACGATTATCTCGCCAAACTTAGGATCGGGTAATGAAGTAATGGCAAACGTACTTTTTATAAATGGTTTTAGTAAAGCTTCTACTTCCTCAGCCTGTATCTTTACTCCTCCGCTGTTTATAACATTGTCTTTACGTCCTAAAATGCGAAAGCTGCCGTCATTGTGTATCTCAGCAATATCATTGGTATGCAGCCGCTCAGCTGAGACTAATGGTGCATCTATAATCAGAGTATTATCATCTGAGAGAGACAGTGCAACATTATCGAACGGGATATAATTACCGGAAGCATCAGCTCCATTCAGTTTTTTCAGGGCAATGTGCGAAAGGGTTTCGGTCATGCCGTATGTGGAATAAACATTGTTTGGAAACGGTCTTAGTTGTGATTCCAGTTGAGTGTCTATTGCACCGCCGCCTATTATCAAATTTTTTATTTTCATCAGACGAATACATTCCACATCATTCTGCAGACTATTATAGACCTGCATGGGAATCATCGCCGCAAAATCGAAAGCTGTATCCGTATCTTTCAGCGGATTACCCGATGGAGGCACGGGATAAAGATCGAGTCCGGCAATAAGGGAACGCACCACCATCATTTTACCGGCTATGTAATCGAGCGACATACACAATAAAGCTTTATCGCCACCCTTTAGTCCGAGAAACAAGCAGGTAAGTTGTGCACTCTGCATCATACGCGATTTTTCCACAAGTATCTCTTTAGGTACACCTGTAGAACCGGATGTTTGCACTTTAAGAAACGGAGAGCGCGAAAACCAATCTTTCAGAAACAGGTACAACTGATTGTGAAACTCCGATTTGAGAGCAAAGGCGGGAATCCCCTTACTTCTGAAAGTATCGGGCAGATACACTCCGCCCTTGATGGTTATTGTTTGCCGTTTTATATAAAGTTGATATGATTCAGATTTCAAAATTTCAAAATTTAAAGATTTCAAGATCAGGTGTCATAGAAAGGTCATACCATAGGCAATCACTTTTTATATGCAAAGGCATTTCCATATTATTCGTGTAAAGCGCACCTGTACCCAGTCCTTGCGGCATAGGATTATCGAAAGTTGCACACCACTGAGCTATAGCGTTCAGCCCGATATTCGATTCCAGTGCAGATGTTATCCACCAACGGATATTCATTTTCTCTGCCAGGCCTATCCACTCGTTGCAACCGCTTATTCCGCCATGTAAGGTCGGTTTCAATATTATATACTGCGGACGGATAGTTTCCAGCAGTCGCTTTTTTTCTTCGGGATTGTTCACTCCTATCAACTCTTCGTCCAATGCTATAGGCAAAGGTGTCGATGCTGTCAGTCGCGCCATTTCGTTCCATTGCCCTGCCCTGATAGGCTGTTCTATAGAATGCAAATCGAGTTCTGCAAGGCATTTCAACTTATCTAGAGCATCTGCCGGAGAAAAAGCCCCGTTGGCATCTACCCGCAAAGTCAACCGATGAATACTTACATGCTGACGTATATAACGAAGTAAATCCAGTTCTTGTTCAAAATCTATTGCCCCTATCTTTAGTTTTATACAGCGAAAACCCTGAGCTAGTTTCGACTCTATCTGTTCCAGCATATAACTGTAATCGCCCATCCATATCAGCCCGTTGATGGGAATACCTTTTTCACCTCTGGCAAATGCAGTGTCCCAAAGTCTAAAACTACCTTGTTCCAGTTGCAACAAAGCTGTTTCCAATCCAAAAAGAATAGATGGAAATGGACGTAAAGCCTCTGTATCGAGTTTTCCATCCTCTTCAAGCTTGCGACAGAAGTGCTGTAAGTTACGTTCGTAATCTTCATCATAATCGCAACTCAGATCGAACAAAGGGGCACACTCTCCTACTCCCCATCGTTCGGGATCGGAAGCCGAAGTTACTACTACATACCATACTTTGTGGTCGTGATACACTCCACGCGAAGTTCCAGCGGGACGCTTAAATTGGAGTGTGTAGGGAATGATTCGAGTTTTCAGCATATCACTTACGAGTTACAAGTTACGAAGCTATTGAAAACACGATGTATTTCCTGTAACTTTATAACTTGTAACTTTCTTATTTACGGAAATTTAGGAAACTTCTTGAAATCGGGTTTACGTTTTTCAAGGAATGCATGCTTACCTTCCTGTGCCTCATCTGTCAGATAATACAATAGCGTGGCATTTCCTGCCAACTCCTGAATACCTGCCTGTCCGTCGAGTTCGGCATTAAGCCCCATTTTGATCATGCGCAAAGCCATCGGGCTGTGCTGCATCATCTCGTGTGCCCACTTCACAGTTTCGTCTTCAAGTTGGTCGAATGGAACAACTGTATTCACAAGTCCCATTTCCAATGCTTCCTCCGCTGAATACTGACGACAAAGGAACCATATTTCACGGGCTTTCTTTTGTCCTACGATACGTGCCAGATATGACGAACCGAATCCGGCATCGAAACTGCCTACACGTGGACCAGTTTGTCCGAATATAGCATTTTCGGATGCAATGGATAGGTCACAAACCACATGAAGAACATGTCCGCCACCGATGGCATAACCGTTTACCATAGCAATAACGGGCTTAGGCAGCGAGCGTATCTGTTTTTGCACCTCAAGTACCTGCAGACGAGGAACTCCGTCTTTACCAACATATCCGCCCTTGCCTTTTACGTTCTGATCTCCACCTGCACAGAAAGCTTTATCGCCTGCTCCGGTAAGCACAACGACATAGATATCCTGATTTTCGTGGCAGATGCGCAGTGCATCGCTGATTTCCATTGTTGTAGTCGGCGTAAACGCATTGCGGTAGCGTGGACGGTTGATAGTTATACGACCTATACCCTCGAAATAATCGAATAGTATATCTTCATATTCCTTTATGGTTTCCCATTTTCTTGTTGCCATATACTTATATAATTTACTGATTAGTTAATATGTCAATTTTTATTTCTTATTTACAAATACACATCCTTCATAAACAGTGCCTTCAACACATACAAATATTTCGTAGAATGAGGTATCTTCCTCTATTTCAAATTCACAGTGGCAATCGGAAACCGGACGGTGAATAAGCCCTGTTATTCGATTGTCTCCTGACCCGAACATCATAGACCAGCCCCAGCCCAATGTATCAGGATAAAAAAACTGTATAGTTGTATCGATCTCCTTATTAACAAAGATTCCGGTTAGTCTATCTCCTCTGAATTTCAGGTTCCAGAAAGGTTCATATCCTGAAGCGGTAATTTGCAGACCTTCCGATTCAAAGCGCGCGAATGTTTCCCTGAAACTCAGTTGTTCGACTTGTTCAAGGCTGTCTTTTGCTATATATTTTATTTTATCATTGCCCCATACTTTGAGTTTTCCCGAATTGATTGCACCCAGAAAAAGCACTTCCTTTTCAAAACCTTGTACCTTATACATCTCCTGCGAAAAAGCAGATGCACTAAATAGGGAAATGAGTAAGAAAGCAATTACTATTCTCATTCTACATTACGATTTTAGCTGGTGATAATACTCTTTAAATACCTGCTTGCTGACTTCCATATCAGTAGTTACTTCCAGTATTATAGATTTGTCGAGTGTTTCATCTGTCAGTATAGCCAGATTAGTGTTCAGTTCTTCTTTGTTATTTGCCGACAGGTATTCAAATCCCGTAGCTTCTGTCCATTTACGGGCATCACCGGTATGAGTTGCCGCTACATATTGAGTGAGTGACGGAGCTTTATTCAGTCCGGGTAACAGATGGAAAATCCCTCCTCCCCCATTGTTAATGAGCAAAATGCGTAAATTCCGGACATGGCTGATATTCCACAGCGAGCCTATACCATAGAAGAAACTCAGATCGCCTATCATCAGGTATGTAATACCCTTGTATACAGATGCAAAGCCGACAGCCGTAGGCAATGAGCTTTCTATACCGTTGGTACCACGATTACAAAAAACCTCTATAGATGGATCTTGAGCGTAAAGCTGTACATTACGCACTGTAGAACTGTTAGCCAAATGAAGCATTGCACCCTTCGGCAAAGCTTTTACAAAAGCTCCTGCTACCTGCAAATCAGAAAAAGGTATATCCGCCAATGGTTCTCTTACAACATCCGAGGTGTTCCTCCATAGGTCAAAATATTGTTTAACTGTTTCGGCAGGAATAGCAGCACACAAATCATTCAAGAACTTATTATTATCTGCTTCTATCAGATCGGTCAGCGACTGAAATAAGTCTGCGACCTCTCCCGATTGAGTCAGATGCCAATGGCTTTTTAGTTTATTGGCCCTGAGATATTGTTTTAGGCGTTTCGACACGATATGTCCACCCAATGTGATCACCAGATCGGGCGCATAATCAGCTTTCTTTTCTTCGGGCATGGCATACAGCCACGCATCGAAATCCGATATAAATAGCGGTGAAACACAGTTTGACAGATATTCGGTAAAGACCACACAATCGCCACGCTTTACCAGATTCTCCAATATCTTCACCAGCTCTGGTGACTTGAATAATTGCCCTACAACGATCATTCGCTTAGGTGATGTAAACCATTTCGCAGCAAAAGGGTTTATATCTACAGATTTATTGGTACAAGCTGAATGGATGCGTCTCACTTCCGGTAATTCTTCTACCGAATAGTCAAATAAGGGTTCGGAAATAGGTATATTGATTTGCACAGGTCCTGCCGCATCGGTAGTACAGGCTATCAGCGCTTCGTTGAGCAGACGATTGCAAAACCATTCATCCTGTGCGGTGTTTATTTCAGGTAGATTGACGGCTTTTTTCACCATTGAGCCAAAAACTCCCGGCTGTGGTAATGTCTGGCCATCCATCTGTCCGATCCATTCGGGTGAACGGTCTGCCGAGACTACAATAAGCGGCAACTGCTGATAATATGCCTCTGCAACAGCAGGCGCAAAATTGAGCAGTGCTGTACCCGATGTACAACAAACAACAACAGGTGCTTTTACACACTGGATTATGCCCAAAGCATGAAACGCAGCATTACGTTCGTCCACTATCACATGACACTCAAAAGAGCTATCCTGCGAAAAGGTCTGCAACAGAGGAGCATTACGCGAACCGGGTGACATCACCACATGCTTCACACCATATTCTTTGAGCAAGGCTACTGTTTGTAATACATTTTTCTTTACTGAAAACATATAATAATTTCAAGATTTGGCTACTGCCGATTTTCAATTCAAAATCTCAGGTTTCAAGATTAATTTTGAAACCTGAAATCTTGAAATTCAATTTATAATTGACAATATCGTTTGCAATTTATTTTCTGTTTCCTCCCATTCCGATCTTATTTCAGAAGACGGCATCACACCACCTCCTGCATATAAGCGAAGTTGCTCTGTACCGATCTGCATACATCTCAGATTTACGTATAGGCGGCTTCTACCCTCAATATCCAATGGGCCTATAAAACCAGAATAATACCTGCGTCCATACGACTCATTTTTCAGTATAAAATTGAAGGCACTCTTTTTAGGGAAACCGCACACAGCCGGACTCGGATGCAGCAGATCCAGCAGGTCTCCTATCTTAAAACCCTCTTTCAGACTGAAAGAGAACTTCGTTTTCAGATGCTCTATATTACCGGCACGCGCCGTAAAAGGACCATTCTTTACTATCTCGCTGCTTACCTTATCCAGTTGCTGCTGCATATAGTCAACAACAATCTGCTGTTCTTTCCGGTTCTTATCGTCCCAGTTTTCAGTCGAAGGAACCTTAGTTCCGGCCAATGCTACAGTCTTGTATACATTGTCCTGTTCCGATACAAGCAACTCGGGCGACACACCCATCCATATTCCGGTTTCGGGTGTATTGCACAGAAAAACAAAATTATCGGGATATTTGTCACATGCTTTGCGAAATGATATCCCTGCCGAGAATTCGTTAGTGCGCTTTACATCGAAAGTACGTGACAGAACTATTTTCTGGAATTCACCATTGTCTAAAGCTGTATGAAATGTCTTATAAATAGAACTATATTGCTCGAACAAATCAACTGAGGATTGATTACTTATATTTATCTGAGAGGTATTATTCTCAAAACTTTCGGCCGTAAGATAATTACAAATATTACTTTCTCCTTTGATATACCTATCAGGACGAATCAGTATGACAGGCGTATCAGCTGAGATATGAAAAGGCGCTATTACAAAACCTTTTTCTAAATTCAAGTCCGGCAACGTATTTAGTTTTGCAGCAGTTGCCGATACTTGTAATACAAGGTTAAGTTCCTGCTCGCGGGCAAGCCTGTATATGGCAAAGCGTACATTTTTTTCTATCAAAGAGTCAAAAATTCGATAATCGAAGTCTTGATTTAATTCCATTATTACATCATTTATATCAAATAACAAAAGTACAAAATAGAAGACTGTTTATCTACATCGTCCCAACTTTTTTATTGTTTATATGTTATTTATAATATAACCGGATGATTTTACATTTTACCTATATAGAATAAGTGTTCATGATTTGAAAATAATTTATTAACATTTTTCTACCGGTAACGAATAAAAACAATATATTTTCTATTTTATGATCTTTTATACAGATTTTATCTCCCGGAACAAAGCCTGCACAAAACACATAAAAATAATCTACAAGCAATAATTAAAATCTATAAAACTAAACCCCTCATATATTTGTTTTATTTACAAAAGCAATTTGTATTTTACACAATTTAATTGTGCAATTTTAAATTTTAAAAGATGACCATGGAATTTGACTTAGCAATTATCGGTGGTGGACCGGCCGGTTACAATGCAGCAGAAAAAGCTGCCTCAAACGGACTAAAGACAGTACTTTTTGAAAAAAAATACATTGGAGGTGTATGTCTTAACGAAGGATGTATCCCCACAAAAACACTTCTGTACTCAGCCAAAACACTTGACAATATCAAGGGAGCTGCCAAATACGGTATAAACGTCGAAGGCGATCCTGCATTCGATATGGATAAAATCATCAGCCGTAAAGATAAGGTCGTAAAAAAACTAACGGCAGGTGTAAGCTACAAGCTATCGACTAACGGCGTAACGGTAGTCAGCGATACAGCCCTTATAGAAGGTGAGAAAGACGGGCTGATCAGCATATCCGCCAATAAAGAAACTTATCAGGTAAAGTATATGTTGCTTTGTACCGGATCAGAAACAGTTATCCCTCCTATCAAAGGATTATCAGATATAGAATACTGGACATCGAAAGAAGCTCTGGAATCGAAAGAATTGCCAAAATCGCTTGCCATTATAGGCGGAGGAGTTATAGGTATCGAGTTTGCTTCATTCTTTAATAGTATGGGCGTAGATGTGAATGTGATAGAAATGATGCCCGAAATACTAGGAGCAATGGATAAAGAAACATCGGCCATGCTTCGTAAAGAATATGAGAAGAAAGGTGTAAAATTCCATCTCAACACTAAAGTTACAGAAGTGACCAAAGACGGCGTAGTGGTAGAAAAGAAAGGAAAAACCGAAACCATCGCTGCCGATAAAATACTGGTCAGTGTAGGACGTAGAGCAATAACTAAAGACTTCGGACTGGAAAAATTGAATATAGAGCTCCACAGAGGCGGTATTAAGGTAGATGAATATATGCGTACAAGCCATCCGAAAGTATATGCTGCCGGAGACGTAACCGGATTTTCACTGCTGGCACATACCGCTATACGTGAAGGAGAAGTCGCCATCAGTCACATTGTGGGAGAAGATGACAAGATGAGTTACAAAGCCATTCCGGGTGTAGTATATACCAACCCTGAAATAGCAGGCGTTGGCAAAACCGAAGAGGAACTGACTGCAAACGGCGAATCGTTCCGTGTACTGAAACTGCCGATGGCTTATGCCGGACGCTTTGTTGCAGAAAACGAGACAGGAAATGGCCTTTGCAAAATCATAGTAGACGACAGCGACCGCATTATCGGTTGTCATATGCTGGGTAATCCCGTATCGGAACTGATAGTAATAGCAGGCATCGCCATCGAGAACGGCAACACTATAGAAGAATTCCGCAAACATGTATATCCTCACCCTACCGTGAGCGAAATCATACATGAGGTATTGTTCTCATAAATAATATATAAAATATGCTTTGTATCGACAACACATATACCAACGCTTATTTCAATCTGGCCTCAGAAGAATATCTGCTAAAGAATTTCTCTGAGGACATATTCATGCTATGGCAGAATGAGCCATCGGTGATAGTAGGCAAATATCAGAATGTGTTGGCTGAGATCAATCTCGATTTTGTAGAGAAGAATCATATAAAGGTAGTCAGACGATTTTCGGGCGGAGGAACGGTATTTCATGATCCAGGCAATCTCAATCTCACATTTATAGAGAATAACAGGAATGTGAACTTCGACCGGTTTACAGAAAGGATCATTGATCTTCTATCCAGAATCGGTATACATGCCGAATCGGACGCACGGAGAGCGATAAATATCAACGGACTGAAAATATCGGGAAGCGCACAATGCGTACACAAAGACAGAGTCATGTTTCATGCTACATTGCTTTTCTCGTCCGATCTCAGCAGCCTGATCACCACACTGGAAAGCGATCCTAAGCAACTAGAAAATAAGCAGGATGAGAGAATATATGTAAAATCGGTGAAAAGCCCTGTTACCAATATTCTCGAACATCTTGAGAAACCACTGGATATAACCTTTTTCAAGAAATATATAATGAACTATTTCCTCAACGAGAGTACTGGCAACAAAAGCTATAAGCTCAACGAGAATGATATTTCAGCTATCCGTACTCTTGAAAAGAATAAATATGCGACCCCTGAATGGAACTTTCACGGAAACTACCAGAAAGCAGATACTAATATTATCTTATAATAGAAAGAAAATCAATAACATATAACTAAAATATAAACCATGTCAAAATTTGAAATTAAAATGCCCAAACTGGGCGAAAGTATTACAGAAGGAACTATCATATCGTGGTCGGTAAAAGTCGGCGATACGATAGAAGAAGACGATGTGTTGTTTGAAGTGAATACGGCTAAGGTAAGTGCGGAGATACCGTCGCCTGTTGCCGGAAAAATACTCGAGATTTTATTCAAAGAAGGCGACACTGTTGCCGTAGGTACAGTAGTAGCCATTGTACAACTCGAAGGCGAAGACGGAGACACAGCAGAAGAACCGGCTGCACCTGCCAAACAGGAAGAAGCTCCAGCTACACAACCTCAACCTGAAACGAAAGAAGAAAAAGCTCCGGCCGCTGCACCGGCATCCGTATCGGAAGAGAAAGTGACCAAAAAATCGGATGACAGATGGTATTCTCCTGTCGTACTGCAAAAAGCAAAAGAAGCAGGAATCGGTCAGGACGAACTCGACTCTGTAGCGGGAACAGGATTTGAAGGCCGCCTGAGCAAACGTGATATAGAACGCTATATAGACAATAAGAAAAAAGGTGTTTCTACCCCTGCCCCTGCTGCCAAACCGGCAAAAGTAGAGAAACCTGCAGCAGCACCTGCACCTCAACAGGAAAGTGCACCTAAAGCTGCTCCTGTAGCAGTATCGGATGGTGATGAAGTAATCGCAATGGATCCTATACGCCGCATCATTGCTGACCGTATGGTTGCATCCAAGAAAATATCTCCGCACGTAACTAACGTTATCGAGGTAGACGTAACCAAACTGGTACGCTGGCGTGAAGCGAACAAAGACGCATTTAAGAAGCGTGAAGGTATCAGCCTTACTTACATGCCTGCCATAGTAGAAGCCACAGCCAAAGCGCTGAAGGATTTCCCTCGTGTAAACTCTTCGGTAGACGGCTACAACATTGTAGAGAAAAAGCATATCAATGTAGGTTTTGCCGTATCACTCAACGATGGCAACCTGATAGTGCCTGTAATAAAAGATTCTGACAAACTGAGTCTGAGCGGACTGGCCTCTTCGATAGATGCTCTGGCTAAAAAGGCTCGTGCAAATAAACTAATGCCGGACGAAATACAAGGCGGTACATTTACTATTACTAATTTCGGTTCGTTTAAGAGCATTTTCGGTACGCCGATTATCAATCAGCCGGAAGTAGCAATACTAGGTGTAGGTATCATCGAAAAGAAACCATCTGTAGTAGAAACCCCGGAAGGTGATGTGATAGCTATACGTCATAAGATGTATTTGTCACTGTCTTATGACCACCGTGTGATAGACGGTATGCTCGGAGGTAACTTCCTGTATAGCATTGCCCAATATCTGGAAAATTGGAATAAATAATAATACCGGCCCCTCCTTACCTCCCCAAGGGGGAGGAATAAGCCCCTCCTTGGAGGGGTTGGGGAGGCCTAACTTAAAGAAATATGAAAAAATACGATATAAAGACAACAGATAAAGAGACACTGAAAAAGTGGTATCACCTGATGACTCTCGGACGGGCTATCGATGAAAAAGCGCCAGCCTACCTCCTGCAATCGCTGGGATGGTCGTACCATGCACCCTATGCAGGTCATGATGGCATACAGCTTGCTATGGGACAGGCATTCACCAAAGGTGAGGACTTTATGTTCCCTTATTACAGAGATATGCTCACAGCCCTTTCGGCAGGTATTACTGCCGAAGAGCTAATACTGAACGGTATATCGAAGGCTACCGATCCTGCAAGCGGAGGACGTCATATGTCAAACCACTTTGCCAAACCGGAATGGCATATCGAAAATGTATCGTCTGCTACCGGTAACCACGACCTGCATGCAGTAGGCGTTGCCCGTGCAATCAAATACTACAAGCATACAGGTGTAGCGATCACCTCACACGGCGAATCGGCTATGTCGGAAGGATATGTGTATGAAGCTATCAACGGAGCATCGAGAGAACAACTACCTGTAATATTCGTCATTCAGGATAACGGATACGGAATTTCCGTACCGAAAAAAGACCAGACAGCCAACCGCAAGGCAGTGGATAACTATTCGGGACTGAAAAACCTGAAGATTGTACACTGTAACGGTAAAGATGTATTCGACTCGATGAATACAATGGCCGAAGCACGCGAATATGCGATAAAGAATCAGGCGCCTGTACTGGTACATGCCAACTGTGTGCGTATCGGTTCACACTCCAACTCAGACAAGCATACACTCTATCGTGACGAGAACGAATTGAAGTATGTAAAAGAGGCTGATCCATTGATGAAATTCCGCCGTATGCTGTTGCGTTACAACCGCTTCACTGAAGAGGAACTGAAAGAAATAGAAGCCGCAGCCAAGAAAGACCTCAGCGCTGCCAATAAAAAGGCACTGGCTGCACCTGATCCCGATCCGGCATCTATCTTCAAATTTGTTACACCGGAACCCTATCAGCCTAAGAAATATGTGGACGGTACACACAACGAAGACGGGGAAAAGAAGAATCTGGTAACAGCCATCAATGAAACGCTGAAAGCCGAATTCCGTCACAATCCCGATACTTTCCTTTGGGGACAGGACGTTGCCAACAAAGATAAAGGTGGTGTATTCAATGTATCGAAAGGCATGCAGCAGGAATTTGGAGAAGGACGCGTATTCAACGCGCCTATCGCCGAAGACTTCATTGTAGGTACAGCCAACGGTATGAGCCGCTTCGATCCTAAAATCCGTGTTGTGATTGAAGGTGCCGAGTTTGCTGACTATTTCTGGCCTGCTATGGAACAGTACATCGAATGTACACACGACTACTGGCGCAGCAATGGTAAGTTCTCTCCTAACATTACGCTTCGTCTGGCTTCGGGCGGATATATAGGTGGCGGTATATACCACTCGCAAAACCTCGAAGGCGTATTAGCCGGACTACCTGGTGCACGTATTGTCTATCCGTCATTTGCCGATGACGCTGCCGGACTGCTTCGTACCAGTATGCGCTCCGAAGGTTTCACCGTATTTATGGAACCGAAATCCCTCTACAACTCTGTAGACGCTGCAACACCTATACCCGACGATTTTGAAGTTCCGTTCGGAAAAGCGCGCATCCGTCGTGCAGGAAAAGACCTGAGCATTATTACATACGGCAACACAGTACTTTTCAGTTTGGCTGTAGCCGAGAAACTGGCTAAAGACGGATGGGATGTAGAAGTCATAGACCTTCGTTCCCTTGTACCACTGGACAAAGAAACGATTGCCGAATCTGTAAAGAAAACAAGCAAAGCGCTCATTGTACACGAAGACAAGGTATTCTCCGGTTTCGGAGCCGAAATAGCAGCGATGATAGGAACCGAGTTGTTCCAGCATCTCGATGCACCGGTTCAGCGCGTAGGTTCTACTTTCACTCCGGTAGGTTTCAACCCGATATTGGAAAAAGCCGTTTTGCCGGGTGAAGACCGCATCTACGAGGCAGCTAAGAAGTTATTGGAATATTAAAAGTAGTTACGAGTTACAAGTTACGAGTTACAAAATTGTAACAAAGTCCGTAACTTGTGACTCGGAAATAGTATAACATTAAAATATAGAGATACAAGTTATTGGAAATAAACTCGTAACTTGTAACTCGTAACTTGTAACTGAATTATGAAAAAAATTGGATTGTTTTACGGAACAAGTACAACCAAGACAGCGACCATAGCCAAAAAGGTAAAAGCTGCGTTCGGAGATCTCCAGATAGATATTATACCTGTAGAAGACGCATGGAATAAAGACTTCGAGGGTTATGACAATATCATAGTAGGAGTTTCCACATGGTTCGACGGAGAACTACCTAGTTACTGGGACGAAATAAGACCAGAACTGGAATCGCTGAAAATGAAGGGAAAAAGAATTGCTATCTTCGGACTGGGTGATCAGGTGAAATATCCCGAAAACTTTGTGGATGGAATAGGTCTGCTTGCTCAGACTTTCGAGCTGGCAGGCGCCAAGATAGTTGGTCTTACTTCAACAGATGGATATAAATTTGAAGGCTCTCAGGCGCTAAGAGACAACAAATTCTTAGGTCTGGCTATAGATTTTGAAAACCAGCATGACAAAACAGACAAACGCGTCAAAGACTGGGTAAAACAGTTAGAAAAAGAGTTTAATTAAAAACGACTGATAACTCTCCTTCAATTCTGCTATACGGGCAATCTTTAAGGTTGCCCGTTTTTTGTTCCTATTATACTCTAAATTTTAACTAAAACCTGACAAGTTTACTAGTATATAGTTTTAGCTACACTTTGTTCTGCTGAACGATGTTTCTAGCTTGCTAGTTTAACTCCTCTTTTTTCTAGTATACTAGTAGACTAAAAACTAGTACACTACTTTTTAACTAAAACCTGACATTACTGACACTTTTGCATCCTATTGTAGGGGCGAATGATTATTCGCCCGAAAGTGAGAACATTTCTTTCAAAAGCGGGCGAATGATTGTTCGCCCCTACAAGACTCCCCACTTTTTAACTAAAACTTTACAAGGCTTACAGATTTTCCTTTATTTTTTACTTATATCAAAGACCGCTATCATTGGCACATCGGCATATTGGCTAATTAGCACATTGACATCTTATAGATAAACTTTCTCATTTCTCTTCACTTTTTCATTTATCCTTTATTATTCTGATATTCAAAAGTATCTAATCTGTTTCCTCCAAAAAGAATATATCTTCCAAAGGTTTACCAAAAACACGGGCAATCTTTAATGCCAATATAGTGGACGGCACATATTTATTAGATTCCATTGCATTGATGGTCTGTCTGCTTACCGAGACTTTTCTCGCTAACTCTTCCTGCGTAAGATTATTTATAGCCCTTTCTACTTTTATATTATTTTTCATCCGGGAGTGTTCTTGAATACCTAAAAAATAAATAATTGAATCTTACAATAAATATAAGGAGAATAGTGATCGTATTGAACATCAGGACATTTATAAAATTAAGGCCGTATATGAATAAAACAGCAAGTAACAAGATAACATAATTTATAAACACAGCCCACATCAAAGAGGATAATCTCAGACTCGATACAAACTCATCTTCTACCTTTTCTTTAGAGAAAGCTGCCAGTAAACCTCCGGTAATAAATAAAAACAGTGTAATGGTCAAAGTCATATCCACACTACTAAATGAAGCCGGATTCTCTGACTTCATCCATGTAAGGAACTTTACATCTACAATCCAGAAACCTTCAAAATAGTTATTGAATATAATTCCAAATAGGAATGCGACTGCCAGAACGAAGAATCCTATCATCTTGCATCTGTGAGGAAATAAAAATTTTGTAGCCATACTTTATATATTTAAAAGTTAACAACACAAATGTAAAACAAACTTTACATAAAGACAAATATATTTTACATATTTTATAAGATTATTTTTAGTAGTTCATGCAACTAAACTGTCTACATTTGCATCTAGTCTTTTAACAGAACATTTACAAACACAATAACGTTATATAAATAAAAAGAACTTATGAAATTTCTAAAACTACTTACATTGGCAGCTATTGCCACATTCGCACTACAAAGCTGTAATTCGGTTAAAACTTTATCAAAAGATCAATTAGCCGACAAATGGGTATTGAAATCAATAAACGGAAAAGATGTAAAAGAAGCATTCCCTAATAAAACACCGCATGTTACTTTCGACTTTACAGAAGGAAGAATGTCGGGTAATGGTGGTTGCAACGGATTTGGAGGAACTTTCGCTTTAAATAAAGATGAATTTACCGGATCGAAAATGATGTCTACCATGATGTTCTGCGGAAACGAAGAATCTACTTTATTCAAATTACTCGACGGAAAATCCAAGCTGGCAATTAAAGGCGATGAGCTTACATTCTCACAGGATGGCAAAACAACATTGGTATTCTCGCGCGCGCAACCGCTGGGAGCATCCGACCTGTCCGGAGTATGGAAACTGCAATCGCTGAACGGAAAAAGCGAGGCAGAAACAGACACAAAGAAAATGCCAACGATGGAATTAAACTTTGCGGAGAAAAGACTTTCGGGAACTACCGGATGCAACAGATACAACGGTACATTTACATTAGAGAATGATGTATTGACCGTAAATCCTCTTGCAACTACACGTATGGCCTGCATTAACAACATGGAAATGGAAGCCGAATTTGTAAAAACATTTACAGGCAAAATAAATTTGGTAAAAGAAAGCGACAATCAGCTTGTAATGAAGAAAGATGGCAAAACCATCATTATATTCGGAAGAGAATAAAATATATCTAGAATAAAAGAACAGCCCGGATATTCTGTAATATCCGGGCTGTTTTATATTTTGTTATCCCCCTTTACACCATCTGGCAATACGACGCCCTCACTACCCAATACTGAGCCTTAGAATCCATATCGAACGGATATTCGACCCACTCGTTCAACGAAAGGACTATTTTATCCTCCTTTTCCTTATACACGCCTATCTTCATACCTTCGGCGTCCACCATCATTCCCAGTTTGTCCACAATGCGATGCACATTCTCTTTCACTACGTTTTCCAACACAAGAATATCCCCGTTATGGTAATTAAATCCTGCCGGCAATATATCCTGATTGTCGATCTCGAATGCCAACAACCGGAACTTGGAACTGCTGGGCACTACGATATACGGCAAATGATAAAAGAATTCTTCATCCGTATATTGCTTTATATAATCGTTAATATATAATGCAGGAATATAAGAGACTTTTTGCAGCTGTTGAGCTATTTTTAGTTTTTCCGTTTCCAATACCAATTCTGCATTATAGTGCAAAAGCTCATTCACCGACAGATCTTTTTCAATGATATCAGCCAGCGGAATGCCAAAATATTTAGCAATCTTTATTATTACTTCTATTTTAGGCTCTGCACGGAATTCCTCATACGACGAGATATTACCTCTGGTAAGCTGAAACAGGTCAGCAAAGGCTTGTTGACTCAACCCCTTTACATTCCGTATCTTTTTAATATTTTTTCCTATTTGCGACATTTTTTGCTAAAAATATTTGCACATTAAAAATTTATTAGTAATTTAGCTAAAAATATTTGCAAACATAAGAAAAATAGTGAAGAATTAAAAATGAAAAGCGAAAAATTAATTTTTCAATAAAATTATTCTCAAATTTGAATATGCTCATTTATAATTTATAACTCATAACTTAAACATATAACTTATGTATTTCAAAAAAATAGAATCGTACATTTCCAAGCTCGGTTATTCTGTATCTTACCAGAATGAGAAGGAAGGCATATTTCTCATCGAGAGCGAAGCCGACGGAATCAAAAACCTGATTATCGGGGTTGCGCCTCCCATCCTGATAGTGGAGCAATTTATCTTCAAACTGAAAAGCGATGATAAAGATATCTATAAAGCCTTACTCAAGAAGAACAGGGATATCATACACGGGGCATTTGTACTCGATGAAGAAGGCAAAAAAGTCATATTCAGATATACATTGCAGATAGAAAATCTGGATATGAACGAATTTGAAGGGGCACTAAACTCACTGGGATTATTACTAAGCGAATACTACGAACAGATTATTGAATTTTCTAAAAGATAAAATCATGAATATTTTTAAAAGACTTTTGAGAATCGGACAAGCGGAAATACATTCTGCAGTCGACAAAATGGAAGATCCGATCCGCATGACGGAACAAGGGATAAGAGAAATGCGCGAAGACCTCGATAAGGCACTGGAAGCACTGGCACAAATAAAAGCTATGGCTATCCGTACCAAAAACGATAAAGCTAAAAAGCAAACAGGTGCACAGGACTATGAGAATAAAGCTGTATTGCTATTGACCAAAGCCCAAAAAGGGGAATTGGAACTCGAAACAGCAGAGAAGCTTGCCAAAGAAGCACTGGCATTGAAAGAAAGCCTTCTGGCAGAAGCTGCTACGCTGGCCGAACAACAGGTGGTACACGAAAATTCGGCTGACGAGATCCAGAAGAATGTGGAAATTCTCAAATTCAATATCACCAAATGGGAGAATGAACTGAAAACGTTAAAGTCGAGAATAAAAGTAAGCCGTGCCACAAAAGAAGTAAACAAACAGATGGCACAGATAGACAGCAACAGTACCATAAGCATGCTCGAACGCATGAAAGAGAAAGTGGAAGAAGAAGAAGCACTGGCTCAGGCTTATGGAGATATAGCCAAGAAAAGAACTTCCGTAGATGAAGAAATAGACAAGGCTATAGGCGAAGACGCCGGAAAGGTGAACGAAGAACTCGACGAAATAAAACGTAAACTGGGAATGATCTAAATTTTCGATTTCAAGATTTTGGATTTCAGAATCAAAGACTTAAAGGAAAATCCGAAATTTTGAATTTCAAAATCTTGAAATAAACATTGTTTTATTACTTTTGACCTTTATATACTATGACCGAATTTTTACATAACTTGATGCACCCGCTACCCAATGCTGTTATGACAGTCATAATGGGTATTATAGTTGTCTTCTGGCTGTTCACATTCCTCAGCGGAGCCGGATTCGACGCTCTGGATGTGGACTTCGATCTGGACGTGGACGCCGATGTAGATGTACCCGACGTCAATATATATCCGGGTACGGAGATCGACACCGATGTGGATGTAGATGCCGATACAGATACAGATGTCGCCGCAGACAACGAACCCGGATTCTTTATGAAGTTCCTCAACTTTATGAATGTAGGCAAGGTACCGTTCATGCTCATCATATCCACGCTGAAACTATTTATGTGGATAGGATCACTGGTAACAACGTCGCTTGTAAATGTAACGGGCTGGGGATTATGGTCTTTACTTATATTATTACCGATAGGAATTATCGGACTGTTCTGTACAAAACTGGCAACAAACCCTATGGTAAAAATATTTAAGGAGATCGGTTATAAAGGCGAAGAAGCAATAGATTTTCTAGGGCGTTCGGGTAAAATGCTATCCAACATAAAAGATCAGAAAATAGGCACTGCCGAATTTATCGTAGACCAGAATCCGATAAAGCTGAATGTGATAAGCATTGACGGTGAAGAGCTAAGATATGGCGACTATGTGCTGATAGCTGACGAATCGAACGATAAGAAGATATACTATGTAAGTAAAGAAATAAGCCTCAGAAACTTATAGAGACTGCATACATATATTTGTGAGAAACACAATATTAAAATTTTAGTAATGTTATTCTTATTGATTACAGCCATTATCGGCTTGTTAATGTACCTTTTCGGGCTAAAATTATCAAATTAAAGAAACAAAAATATAGAAATAATTAACTCATAAACAAAACTATAAAAACTAAAAAATCACTATGGAACAAATCATTATTATTATTGCTGCTGCTGTAGTCTGTATTATACTGATTATCTTCGGACTGCTGGCATCCTTTTACAAAAAGATCCCGCAAGGGAAAGCCATTGTCCGCACCGGAGTAGGTGGCTCACATGTTGCCTTCAACAAGGGAATGTATGTAATCCCTGTATTCCACAAAATGGAAATCATGGATATCTCCCTCAAAAAAGTACAAATAGAAAGAATGCAGCATGACGGGCTGATCTGTAAAGACAATATCCGTGCCGACATCAAAGTGGCATTCTTTGTGCGGGTAAACAAATCGGTAAACGACGTTATCAACGTAGCACAATCTATCGGTTGCGAAAGAGCCAGCGACATATCCACACTGAAAGATATTTTCGAGGCTAAATTCTCGGAAGCATTGAAAACCGTTGGTAAAAAATTCGACTTCATCGAACTATACGAAGCACGCCGTGAATTCCGTGACGAGATCATCAACATCATCGGAACAGACCTCAATGGTTACGTACTCGACGACTGTGCAATCGACTATCTTGAACAAACAGAATTACAATTCCTGAGTCCTGAAAATATCCTCGACTCGGAAGGTATCAAGAAAATTACCGATTTGACTGCTGCTCAGAATATCAAAGCCAATCTGATACGCAGAGAAGAAGAAAAGGTGATTAAAAAACAAAACGTAGAAGCACGCGAAGCTATTCTCGAACTGGAAAGACAACTTGCCGAAAAAGAAGAAAAGCAAAAACGTGAAATAGATAACGTAAAAGCACGCGAAGGCGCTGAAATACAGAAAGTACGCGAAGAAGAACGCCTGAAATCGGAAACCGTACGTATCAGTACCGAAGAAAGCCTTGCTGTGCAGGAAGAAAACAAACTTCGCCAAATCATTATCGCAGAGAAAAACAAGCAACGTACCGAAGCTGTTGAGTTTGAGCGCGTAGAGAAAGACCGTGCATTGGAACAAACAGAACGCGAACGTATCGTTACCCTTGCTCAGATAGACAAAGAGCGCGTGATCGAGGTTGAAAGAAAAAACATTCAGGACGTGATCAAAGAACGCGTACAACTCGAAAAAGGTGTTGTAGAAGAGCAACAGAACATGAAGGACATCGAAGCCTTCCGTACCGTTGACCGTCAGAAACAAGTAGGTATCACTACCGCCGCACAGGAAGCTGAACAAAGATTGATAGAAACTGTAAAGGCTGCCGAAGCAAAAAAACTGGCTGCCGAACAAAAAGCAAAAGAATTGCTTATCGATGCAGAAGCACAGAAAGAAGCATCCAATAAACAAGCCGAAGCTCGCAAAACCCTTGCTGATGCCAAAGCTCGCGAAGATGCAACTTACGGACTTGCAGAAGCAGAAGTAATCAAAGCGAAAGCTGAAGCCCTTGAACAACAAGGTACTGTAGAAGCTACTATCATAGAGAAAAAAGCGAAAGCGGAAGCTGTAGGTATCGAGGCGAAAGCTGAAGCTAAGAAGAAAGAAGGACTGGTAGAAGCCGAAGTAACTAAAGAGAAAGCGTTGGCATCGGCAACCGGCGAAGCAAGCATCATAGAGAAAACTTCACTGGCAGAAGCAACTGCAATAGAAGCAAAAGCAAAAGCAGAAGCATCCGGTATTGAAGCGAAAGCCGATGCGAAGAAGAAAGAAGGATTGATGGAAGCCGAAGTGATCAAAGAGAAAGCACTGGCAGAAGCAGCCGGAATCGACGAAAAAGCAGCCGCTATGAAGAAACTGGACGGTGCAGGAAAAGAACACGAAGAGTTTAAACTTGCCCTACAGAAAGAAAAAGACGTGGAACTGGCTCAAATCAAGATACAGAAAGACATTGCAGACGCACAGGCACTTGTATTATCAGAAGCGCTTAAAAACGCCGACATCGACATCGTGGGTGGTGAAACAATGTTCTTCGACAACATCGTTAAACAAATATCCAATGCCAAAGGCTTTGACCGCTTAGTGAACGAAAGCGAAAACGCTACTCAGATCAAGAGAGCCCTTATCGGTAACGGAACATCGGAAGGCGACCTCATCGAACGTATCAGATACTTTACCAATCAAATGGGCATATCTACCGAAGATGTGAAGAACCTGAGCATTGCCGGACTTATCCTGAAAATGCAGGCACAGGCTACAACTGAGGACGACAAAGGATTCCTTAGCAACCTGATGGGAATGGCTAAATCAATGGGTATTTCCAACAAAAAATTAAGCTGATAAATTATATTTAGTCCTGCATCGTACTGATGTATGTATGATGCAGGGCTTATAAATATGGAAAATTTAATATTGCTTTTCTTTTGGATATTGTTTCCGATAGTTACTATATCTGTTTTTTCAAGTAGTTCGCAAAAGGCAAAAAGAGTTTTGTTATACATAACTGCGATTGGCTGCATTACATATATTGCATGCAACGCTATTGATATTAAATCGAAATACGAGATTATCAATACAGGGTTCAGTATGTTTTTCTATCTACTCATACTCACCCTGATAGCCTATATACTTGAATTAATAAAAGACAAAACGGCAAAAAAAGTTTATACAGTTCTGGTTATTGTTCCTGCCGCGATAATTATACTAGTGGGAAGCTTTCTTATACTACTATGGAGTACAGACTCTAGCAATATCGTACTAAAAAAATCGTTTATCACGGGTAATTACACAACATACAGAGAGATAGAATCATGGGAATATACAGCGGAAGACGTTTCTATAAAGATTTACAAAGATGTGCCTGTTCTCAGTTTTCTGCACCGTAAGGTATATGAAATGAATGATGTAAACATAGAACTCGACACTGTAATAGCCACATCAGAAAAGAATATTTTATCATTAACGCTCTCAAGGGACAGTATAAAAACAATACATCTCATTGAATTAAAGTAAGTAAAACTTATATAGTTTAATTATATGCAAGATTTGGAACAAAACAAAGCTGCTGAATCACTGGAAGCAGGCACTTATGAAATCATAAGGAAACGCCTGCAAACCCAGAAAGACACATTGTCAACCCGTCTCAATTCACTGAATGAGGCACGAAAAGACGTGTTCACTTCATCAGACCTCACCCTGATAGCAAACCAACGCATAAATACGGAAAACAACTGTGTTTCGAGGGGTATTATGGCTCTGGGAAACCTCTATATATTCGGGTACAATGTCCATTTCGGATTGCGCACCGATATACAGCTGAGTGACGTTTTCAGCATCTACACACTCGAAAACAATCAGTTCGTTCCGCAGACTTTGGAGCTGATAGACGATCCTGTATTCATTACCGACTATAAGAATCTGTATAAATATTACAGGGATTCAATCTTTTCCAAATTCAGGCGTACAGAGAACTATCTTTACATGGTTTTCCAGACCAGCAAAAGCATAGAAGACCTCAAAGCCTTCAAGTGGCTGATAAAAGGCAACAAGCTGATCTATCAGGACGACCGAAGCATACACGAAGTACTAAAAGCTCCGCAGTTTGAGTTCAAATGGATAAAGACTAATCTCGAAGACCGCCGCCTAGGTGTTCACCCGCATGTGTCTATCCTCGACAAAGTCTTTATCGAAGCTGTAGGTGGCGACATTACGTTCAAAATAGAAGATAATACACAGACAGGGAAAGGTATATATTCCGAAAAGGTAGAAAATAAAGACCAGCAGCTCGACGATGCCGAATACTATTATGCCGATCTGGGAAATCTCATTCTGGTAAGGATAAAACCATATCAGGAAGATTTCAGGACATTTGTATTCAATACACGTACCAAAGAGGTACTCAATATAAAGATGCTGAATGATGCGGGAATACTCCTGCCCGACAATCACGGTATCATATTCCCCAATGGCTATTACCTGCAAAACGGCGACCACAAGATATTTGAAAGCGAACTGAATAATCTGGAATTTTTCCGTAAAGTGGCATCACCCAACGGCGAAGATTTCCTCTACATATTCTATCAGAATGAACGGAATATCTACGTTATCATGTCGTACAACATCATCCGCCAACAGGTCGAAACACCGATTATCTGCAACGGATTTACCTTGTCTCACGATGGTACGCTGATATTTTTCCGCAGCGAACAGGAGGCTTCCCGACATCATCAGGTACAGATATGGCAAACCCCCTACTCTGTCCGTCTGATAGAAAATTATGAAAAAAGAGATAACATTCTTTACAAAATAGGTAACAAGGATATTGTAAAGGCAATGGCCGAATGTCAGGAAGTTATTCACCTGATAAACAAAGAAGATACTTATGAAGGTCTTTACGAAGACATTGTAAAGAAATCGAACGATATTGTCGATGCCTATTTTTGGGTATCGGACGAGGCTACATATAAATTGTCCGAACCACTGGTCGAAATAAAGGAGATAGCTAACACAGCCATCGACGAATTCGAGAAAGTCAAAGCCCAGAAGAAATACGCGGCAGACATACTGGAAGCAACAGCTAACAAAGTAGATGCGCTGCTCTTCTCTATCAAGAATGCAAAATTCGATTCACTGGACAAGCTGGTTAAACTATTGGCCGAAACCCGCAAGATGCAGGGAGAAGTCATAGAACTGAATAATCAGAAATACATAGATACCGGAAAAATAGAAGAGCTGAAAGAAACGCTGATAACTACAGCCGGTAAGCTATCGGACAAGACTGTCGAATTCCTGTTGCGTGATGAAGCCTTGATTCCGTACGAAACAAAGGTAGCCGAGCAGAAAAAAGAAGTTGAAAGTGTACAGAAAGTAATAGATGCCAACAAGATAGAAGAAAACTGTAAGCTGATATCTTCCGAGCTGGAATTGCTTATAGACATACTCAACAGCCTGAAAATAGACGATACTACCCAGACAACAAAGATCATTGAGAAAATATCATTGATATTCGCCTCGCTGAACGAAGTCAGGGCACAACTGAAAAAGAAAGTAGATTCGCTGAAAAGCAAAGAGGCCGCCGGAGAATTCCGTGCTCAGCTTACCCTGCTCGAACAGAGTATCGTCAACTATCTGGAACTGGCTACATCGCCCGAAAAGAGCGATGAATATTTTACGAAAGTCAGTGTACAGATAGAGGAACTGGAAAGTAAGTTTGCCGATTTCGACGATTTCATTCTCATTATATCCGACAAGCGAAATGAGGTAGTAAAAGTATTCGATGCGCGAAAAGCACAGTTGATAGAACAAATCAACAGGCGCACTTCTTCTCTCGAGCAAATCGGTCTGCGTGTACTGAAAAATGTAGAAAACAAGGCACAGTCTTTCAAATCGAAGGAAGAAATACAAGCCTTCTACTCTACCGACCTCATGGTCGACAAAGTTCGCAAACTGGTTGATGACCTGAAAAATCTGGGAGACGTATCGAAAGCTGAAAATCTGGAGAACAGCCTCAAGACTTCCCTCGAAGATGCGCTACGCATACTGAAAGATAAGTCGGAACTGTTTGTAGATGGGGAAAATATCATTGCACTGGGCAACCATAAGTTCGCCGTAAACAAGCAATCACTCGACCTTACGGTGGTAAGGCGTGACGACAGGCTGCTGTACCATCTTACAGGAACAAACTTTTACCACGAAATGCAGGACGGCGATATAAACCGTTATCGCGATATATGGGAGCAGGAAGTAGTTTCTGAAAACAATTTGGTTTACAGAGCCGAATACCTTGCTTATCTGGCATTCAACGAAAGCCTGAAATCAAAGGATTTCAATCTGAAACAGTTTATCTCGGGACGGGTGGAACAGAGCTACTCCGAATCGTATATGAAAGGTGTACACGATGCCGATGCAATAACTATTTTCGAGAAACTAACTTCGATCCATCAGCAATTAGGATTATTGTCGTTTCGTCCGCAGGAACGTGTTGCCGCACAGTTGTTCTGGCACGGTGTAGACCCTGAGGATAAAAAGCTGCTGAATGGGTTGATCGTCTCGGCAAACAATGTATTGAAGGCGTTCCCGGCATCCGGTAACTATCAGTATGTTATTAAACAGATACAGGAAATGTTCGTGAAATGGAATACCCGTTTCAATTTCTCAAAAATGAGTCCTGAACAAATCGCAACATACCTGTTCTGCGAATTTGCCGAAAACCCTGAGTTTACAGTCAGCGAACAGGCACAGGAACTGGAGAAAGAGTTCACAACTTATCTGAAAAAACAGAAACTGACCGAGAACTTTAAAACAGACCTTGCCGAAGATTCGTTCAGTGATGTAGAACGTTTCTATCTGGTACGCAACTGGCTGCTGTCATTCATAGATTTATCAGATAAGTACAACAAGTATAAGAAATATGTGGGCGAAACTTCGTGCCTGCTGTTACTGACCGATTTCCGTTATGAATTGAGACGCAGTCCCGACCAGATTGAGATAGCAGACCTGAGAGGTAGCCATCCGGTGATTGTAAACAATTTGTATTCGATAGATTATCACGATTTCATTCAGAAACTAATTCATTTCTACGAAATCAGTGTACCTACTTTCAATGAGTTTACACAACTGAAAGACAAAATGATAGCTTCTTACAGGAAGTCTCTGAAAATAAACGAACTGAAACCACGTGTACTTACATCTTTTGTCCGCAACAAACTCATTAACCAAACGTACCTGCCACTGGTAGGTGCCAACTTGGCTAAACAGCTCGGTGTAGCGGGAGACAATAAACGCACGGCGCGTATGGGTATGCTGCTGCTGATATCGCCTCCGGGATATGGTAAAACCACCCTGATGGAATATCTGGCAAACATCATGGGACTGAACTTCGTAAAAATCAACGGGCCTACTATCGGTCATTCCATTACATCTATCGATCCGGCCGAAGCTAAAACTTCGGGAGCACGCGAAGAACTGAAAAAGATAAACCTTGCCTTCGAGATGGCTGATAATGTGATGCTCTACGTAGACGATATTCAGCATTGTAGCTCGGAGTTCCTGCAAAAATTCATTTCACTTGCCGACGGACAGCGCAAGATGGATGGTATATTTGAAGGAGACAGTAAGACCTACGACTTGCGCGGTAAACGCTTCTGCGTGATCATGGCAGGTAACCCGTACACCGAAAGCGGCGAGAAGTTCCAGATACCGGATATGTTGGCCAACCGTGCCGATGTGTACAATCTGGGTGATGTAATCGGAGGTTCGGATACATTGTTTAAGCTCAGTTTACTGGAAAATGCAATCGTGGAGAATCCGTATATGCAGAAGATAGCAAGCAAAAGTTTTACAGACTTCTACAATCTGGTAGACTATGTAGAGACGAAGAGCGAAATGATGCCCGATCTGGAAGGCAACCATATGCAACAAGATGTGGACGACTTCATTGCTGTAGTGAAAAACAGCTTGTCGGTAAGAGATACTGTACTGAAAGTGAATCAGAACTATATCGCCAGCGCCGCCATGCAGGATGCTTACCGTACCGAACCATCATTCAAACTGCAAGGATCGTACAGGGATATGAATAAACTGGTGAGCCAGATTGTTCCGCTAATGAACAAGAAAGAAATAAGCGAGCTGATTCTTACCCACTACGAAAGCGAATCGCAGACACTAACATCAGACAGTGAGGCGAATATACTGAAACTAAAAGAGATAGCAGGCATCTTATCAGGTAGTGACAGCGAACGCTGGGTACATATAAAAGATATATTCAACAAAAATAATAAGTTTGCAGGTATCGACCAAAATAACCAGACAGGACTGGTTATTGCCCAACTGGCAGAGTTTAACGACAATTTGGACGGTATCAAAAAAGCTATTACAAAAAAGTGAATCAATTTTAATTAACTTCACAAACAAAGAGAGGCTGCCCCGATATATAGGAGCAGCCTCATCTTTTCAATAATACATGAATAATCTCCCCTATTTAGGGTTCCATACCTAAAGCCTTTGTATAACCCTCGTATTTAGTACAGTTTGCAAATTTCATATTATCGAGGAGGTCTGTCATTGCTTTTTTCACAACCTCAGTATCGGGACGAGCTTCCCGTATTTTTGCAAAACTACTCCTGTCTGCCTTTGTGTATTCCACAATCACGTCCCAGTTTTCAGGGGTAGGAATAATAGTCATACATGCCCGTGTACCCATTTTCTTATACGGCCAGAAATGCCAGCCGATATTATTATTTTCGAGCATGCGCCTCATACCACCAACCCATTCGTCTGTATTTTCGCCTGTTTCACCCATATACATCGGAAGATTGACACTGTCGCGGAAATTTATCAGATCACCGATATGAGAAGCCAGTGTATCGCATTTGTAGCGATGGCAGGTATACATCAGATTATCATCGAACTTAGAGTCTTTAAACACCTTAAAGTTATTGTTCCACTGTGCACCGCCAAGCAGGACAATATGATTCTTGTCTACAGTACGTATAGAATCTACACACCTTTTGTAAAGCGGTTCCAATTCTGTATTCAATTTATCATAATCAGGCCTGAAGTAATGGGCAATAGGCTCATTCACCAGATCATAGCCCAGAATAATAGGTTCATTGGCATAGTGTGTGGCTATCTGCTTCCAGATATCACAGAACTGCTTTTTGCTCTCTTCGTTGACAAACAGCCAAGGATAACCGTAACTATCGTCTATATTATCTCCTGTTTGCCCACCGGGTGCCACGTGCATATCCAGAATCACATAAAGTTCTTCCTGACGGCACCATTCCAGTAGCTGGTCGAATATCTCAAATCCGATCTGCCCTTTATCTTTTCCCATATAGTTATCATCGGTAAACAACTTATAATGAAAAGGCACACGAACCGAATTCATACCTGTTCCTTTGATGTATTTTATGTCCTCATGCGTTATATAATTTTTCCTGAATTCCTGCCAGAACCAGCTTGTAAAATCCGGTCCGGTCAATTCACTGAACGCGTCATTAATCAGCCTGTAGGAATTTACATCCTTAAAGAATAACATATATCCTTCGGGGTTGAGCCAGTTACCGAGATTAATGCCTTGTATCAGAAATTTCTCTCCATTAGGCTTAATCAGATTCTTACCTTCCACCCTGATATATTTATTTTCTCTTACATCTGACTTTTTAGAAATAATAAAACTCAAAAAAAGAAGAGGCAATAACAGATATATTAATTTTTTCATTTCAAATATCAGATAATTGTTTTCTTAGAAAAAAGCAGCAGACTTGTTGTCGCAGACAAAATGGGCCTGCTACTCTTTCACCAACCTTAAATAATTACTTTTTCTTGAACCATTCCTGAAGCACGTAGAAAGCCTGCTTACGGTCGCCACGATCAGAAATAACACCCTTCCTGTTAAATCCGTCCTGAACGTTAGGCAACAAGCGTCTCGACGATCTGAAATCTTTCAATATCCAAGGTGATATACCTGATACATAAGGCATACGTTCATCTATCATTCTCAGCGTCTTGCGATACAGTTCTGCCTGATATTCTTCTGTCCATATCTGGCTTACATCGCCATGATGCCCGAAGACTGCCTCACCGCCAAATTCACTGATCATCAACGGTTTTTCGTAGTCAACTTCCCATTTCACACGGTCGAGTTTTTCGTTGGTACCATCATACCAGCCTACATACTGATTTACACTGATGATATCGACATACTCACTCATATTGTCGTTGATGGAAAGAATCTCTTTCGATTTGTCTTTGCGCTCCATTGCCATACTAATCAGACGTGTATTGTCTTTTTCACGTGCATATTTTGCTAATGATGACAGGAATTTGTCGCGAGGATCGCTATGCGGAGTTTCATTTGCTATAGACCATACGAAGATATTAGCACGGTTCTGGTCGCGTTCTATCATTTCGTCCAACTGGTTCAGCGCATTTGCATACACATAGTCTTTCTCCCAATGGATAGTCCAGTAAACCGGAATCTCCGACCATACAAGTAAGCCCATCTTTTCAGCCAGACGCACCATTTGTTCATTGTGCGGATAGTGAGCCAGACGTACATAGTTACAACCGAGATCTTTTGCCCAGTTGAGCAATGTACGGTCTTCATCTTCACTAAATATTCTGCCGTTACGGAAAGCCGCTTCTTCGTGAATACTTATACCTTTCATGAAGATTTGTTTTCCATTCAGGAATATCTCACGACCGCGTGTTTCTATTGTTCTAAATCCTATTTCATCATTTACCTTATCGGTAGCTGACGATACTAATACATCATATAGCTTAGGCGACTCAGGCGACCACAGGCTAGGTGCAGCTTTTATTTCTACAGAAGCCATACCCGAAGCATCAGTTGTCAAAGTCTGTTTAACCTTTAGTTCAGGGATTTCAATAGTTACTGTTTGTCCAGCTTTTTTATCAGACATACGGGCTTTCAGTTCCAAGGTATTTGCTGTTCCTTTCTTCAACTGAACTTTGTATGACTGAATAAAGGTCTGAGGCAGTTCTACCAGCATCACATCGCGAGTGATACCACCATAGTTGAACCAGTCGAAGTTATTTGTAGGTACGGCATCGGCACGGCGCTTGTTATCTACTTTCACTACCAGCTTGTTATTGCCCGATTTTACGATATCGGTAACATCGAAGTTAAACGGTGTATAACCTCCTTCGTGCTCTCCTACTTTCGTTCCGTTCAGGTATATCTTCGTATCGTAGTTAGATGCTCCGAAGTACAGATATACTTTATTGCCCGACTTTGGTGTGTACAGGAATTGCTGTCTGAACCAGATCGTTCCTTCATAGAGGAAAAGATTGTCAGAATGCGTATTCCAGTCTCCCGGAACAGGCATTACCGGAGCCGTATCGAAATCGTACTCCTTCCATGTACTTACATTATCTACCTGATGATCTTTGAAGAATCCATCGGGATTTGGCATACGCCGATAATCATAATACCCTGTTTCGAGCGGGTCTACTACATAGTGCCAATAACCGTTGAGGCTGATTCGGTGTCTGTTGTAAACATTCTGCACAAGCGGATCGAGTCCTTGTGTAGTCTGACCGAAAGCCAGCAGATTACAGAACAAGACGGCAAACACCAATAATTTACTTTTTAATCGCATTGTATTATATTTTTAGTTAGTTAATTCAATGTTGTCAAAATAGAATATTCCCGGACTGGCCTGTACATTTGAAGCATACGAGCCGCCAAACTGTATCACCCATGTATCAAAGGTGGTGATGGCTGCACTTCCCGAGAAGTCGAATACCAGTTCTACCCATTTACCGAAATCTGTAGATGTCAGTGTTTTAGTAATAATTGCAGTCTGCGCTGTATTCTTACTGTTTACCAGACGTACTTCTACCGTCGGTTTCAGGTTTACACCGTCATAATTATTTGTCGTCGGCAGATAAACGTGCATTTTCAGTTTATTCTTACTTTCCAGATCAAATGTATAGTTGCGCGTCAGCGTAAGCTGTTCATTACTACCGGTTCCGCGTACTATGCGTACTATAGAATCTGACGGATTCGGGTTTGTCATACTAACGTTACGTACAACAGAGTAAGACGGAAGCCCCCAAGTATTATCTCCCATACCGGATAATACGAATGTCAGAGATTTAGAAGCTTGTTCAAACCCTTCCTTGATCGCCTCTTCTTTAGGAGGATCCGGTGTTTCAGGTACTTCCGGCTGAATAGGATATCCTTTAGGTACCAATATGTAGTGGTCTTCCCATTTGGCAGTAGCACGCGACGCAGGATATGATTCTTCATGAACTACACGCAGATAGTTTTCACCGATAGAGTCTATTCTGTACTCGATATCGGATGGCTGGTTTCCACGATAGAAGAACATATAAGCCCCGCCTGTAAGTTTCAGATAATAATTTTCTTTTCCGCTCTGCTCACGTTTGGTTATCGACCACTTTTGCGGCTGCGTACCCGGTGTATAGTTTACTATAAAGTCTCCTTTAGGCGATGAGGCCACACTTGTCACCGTTCCCATCTCTTTCAACTGATTGATACGATATTGTGCGATACCATCGATAGTACCTCCGTGAGAATACGATTGTCCGTGATTTTCATAAGTACATTCTGCACCTAATAGTTTGAATGTTATTTCATCGTCATACATTCCTGTTCCGGCATAGAAAAGCGGTGCTTTCTTATCGTCCGATTCCTGTCCGGTCTGGCGTTTCCACAAGCGTACATGGCCTGTACGAAGCGAATCGAGCACCCATGTTTTACCGTTCAGGGCAGCTACACCACCAGTTAAGAAATCATATACCGGATCGCTTACCAGTGCCATATTATCCTGCGTAATCTTAATGTCACGTGACACGGTAATTTCTTTTGTTCCATCATAATATGTCATTTTCACTGTGTATGTACCTGTAAAAGCATAACCTGCATATACAGTATCTCCTACTGCCGACTGACCGTTTCCTAAGTCCCATTTTGGAGGCAGGACATCACCTAACAGGCCGTTTACGAACATAAAGGAATTGTCGTCGGCCATATCTACAACCTTGATACGTCCATCGTCCGGAATAGGTTCAAAATCCATTGCCGGATTGTCGGGTGAACATGCCCACATACATGAAAGGGCTATGATGACAAGTGATATTATTTTTTTCATATCATTAATTTTATTTCTGAGTTATGAGTTGCAAGCAATAATTCATATTGACTCGGATTTGCTCCGCAATTCATAATTTATAATTCATAATTCATAATTAATTATAACCCGGATTTTGCTGTAATTTATAATTACTGTTGATGATCTCGGATGTAGGTATCGGCAACAAACCTTTAGCTGCATAATTAAACTTCTGCGTATATACATCATTTCCGGAAGGGTCTGTTTCGTCGATCTTTTGTTTTGCATAGTCTATACCTCTGCGCATCAAATCCCAGTAACGAAGTCCTTCGCAGGCAAATTCAAGATCGCGTTCTGCATAGATAAGATCCAGGCTAACCGAAGGAACGCTTGTTGCGCTACCCATAGAACGCTGGCGAACTTTTGCATAATAATTCAATGCCTTGCCATTATCACCGCCTTTAAGGTTAAGCTCTGCTGCCATCAGCAGAATATCGGAGAAACGGATAACAGGATTGTTATACGGATAGTTTACGCGCACATCACCCTTGTTCGACTGAAACTCTTTCAGAGCCGCCCATTTGCGCGGGAATATACCCGAATCCTGATAACCTGCTTTATAGTTTACCCCCTCATCTTTAGGTACGACAAAAGAAGCTGCTTTACGCGCATCGGCATCGTTGAATGTATCGTAATAAGCTTTTGAGATAGGAGCAAACGACCAACCATCGGCATATTTAGATTTGTCTCCTGCATTGAGACGCATCGACCATAATAATACCGCCTGATTACCGTCTGCTACTTCACGGTTCGAGTTATCCCATCCCTGATATGATTTTTCGGAGAACTGAATTTCAAATACCGATTCTGCATTATTTGCATTTAGCGGAGAGAACAAGTCCCCATAGTTAGACAACATACCATGCCCACTATTATTTATCAGATCTTCGCTTATAGACAGTATATTTTGTAACGTTATATCACCCATCTGGCTTTGGTTATAGTAACCAGTGTAATATAACCATGAACGTATCAGTAGCCCTTGAGCCGCGCTCTTGGTCACTCGTCCCAGTTCTGCTTTCGGTAGCTCACTGTATGGCTTCAACACCTTCATTGCATCCTGCAGGTCGGCTATTATTTGTCCGTAAACGGCTTCGGGTGCAGCCTGCTCCTGAACAAATTCTTTACTTGACAAAGTTTTCGTTATCAGAGGTACATTTCCGAATAAGCGTACCAGATCGAAGTAGAAATATGCACGTAAGAATTTAGCTTCGGCAGCAAACCGCTCTCTGTTCGATTCTTTATCGAACTGTGCATCGGGCAATTTCTCAAGCAACAAATTTGCACGATAGATGCCTGAATAGTATTTCCGCCACAGCGAACGTACATTCACTACATCGCCGTTGAGCGTACCTCTGTTGAAACGTTCCATTGTGGCTCCGTCAGTGGCATTGTCACCTCCGGCATAGCAACGGTCGCCCATAACCTCACTGATCCATTCAAAAGGAATGCTACCTGCACCTGATCCGGGAGTGTTCAATGCTCCCCACTGTAATACATCGTATACGGACACAAGCCCCGAAAAGCACTCCGATTCATTCTTATAATAGTTTGTTTCCAGTTCTTCTGTAATCGGCTTCAGGTCGAGAATATCGCCACAGGCCGTCATTGACAGGAATCCTGCCAAAATGATAATATATTTTAATCGAGTTTTCATATTCTTGTATTATTTAGAGTTCGGGTTAGAATGAAAGATTTAAACCAACTGTAAATGTCTTAGGCTGAGGATATACTCCCCTATCGATTCCCTGAGACATCACCCCGCCTGTCACCTCAGGTTCATAACCTGTATATTTGGTAAACGTGAGCAGATTGAGCGCCGAAACATATACCCTGCATTGTCTGACATGGAATTTCTCTAATTGCTTGAATGTATATCCCAACGATATATCTTTCAGGCGAAGGAACGATCCGTCTTCGAGGAAGAAATCGGATGCAGTGGTAAAGTTTCCATTCTGATCGTCGGAAGTAATACGCGGGTACGAATTTGAAGTACCTTCGCCATGCCAGCGATCCATTACAGTTGTCTGATAATTACTTGTCTGCAAATCCCAACGGCGTAGCCCGTTAAATATCTTATGACCTGCAAGTCCTGTCCAGAACATATTGAAATCGAAACCTTTATATCTGGTAGAGAAACTGAATCCAAAGTTAAATTTAGGGTGCGGACTTCCACAATATTCACGGTCGAGTACATCTATTACTCCGTCATCGTTCTTATCTTTAAAGATCAGGTCTCCCGGTTTTGCCTTAGGCTGAATAACCGTTCCGTCAGAACTCTTATAGTTGTCTATCTGTGCCTGATTTTGGAATACTCCCAACGTTTTGTTCAGATAGAAATAACCGATAGGCTGTCCGGGTTCCATCATCAGCAGGTTCTGCATTTGTATAACGCTACCTCCTGTGATATATCCGTTTTCGTTACCTACTTCAAGTACTTTATTTTGGTTGTAAGAGATATTTCCGGTAACATCTATCGACCAGTCTTTTTTCAGGTCTTTACGATATCCCAAACTAAACTCTATACCCTGATTGCGTACACTACCTGCATTGCCCCAAGGCGGAAGATTACCAATGTACATAGGAGCAGGAATGATTACCAACAGGTCTTTTGTTGTCTTGCGATACAGGTCGATAGTGGTTGTAAAATCGCGCAGGAAGCGGGCATCGAAACCGATGTTGAACTGTTCTGATGTTTCCCATTTCAGGTCAGGATTAGCCGTACGTCCCGGTGCTGCACCGATAGCCTGCTCATCGTCGCCGAAATAATAGGTTTTGCCCCATGTGCTGATAGTAGATACATATTGCCAATCGTCGAGGGCATCGTTACCTGTTTGTCCCCAGCTAACGCGGGCTTTGAGCATATCGAGCCATTTTACGTTTTCCATGAATTTCTCGTTTGTCACATTCCATCCTGCCGATATGGAAGGGAAATGTCCGTAGCGGTTGTTAGGCCCAAAACGGTACGAACCATCGATACGATAGGTAGCTGTCATCATATAGCGGTTGTCGAAGTCGTAGCTAATACGCCCAAAGTATGAAAGGAAAGCATTCTTGTATGCTCCACCGCCTGCTCCGTCACTTCCCTGTTTCTTTGCCAATGCGATGTAAGCATATTCTGCATCGTCATATAACAAGCCCTGTTTGCTTGCCGATACGTCTGTTCCGTTACCTTTGCGTACCGAGTTACCAACCATTGCCGAGAAGTTATGCTGTTGAATTTTGTTAGCATAAGACAATGTATTATCGTTGTTGAAATTAAAGTTTTGAGACATGGATTTGCTAACTCCTGTATCATTGGTAAAGTTGGAACTATTGAGACGGTATAGTGGTGTATAACCTCTCGATTCGTTATATGTAATAACCTGATTGAGATTTGATCTCAGGGTAAATCCTTTGTAAGCCAGCTGGGCAAATCCCGCCATATTGATACGTGTATAACTGGACGAGCCGTGCGTATAATAGATACGTGCAACCGGATTCACTACTTCGGTAGCTACATACGGCGATACGCCAAAGTCACCCATATCGTCATATACAGGAGTGATCGGGTCTATATTGATAGCAGAAGATATAGGACCAGAGTTTCCCTGATTGGATGCAATAGATTCTCTCTTTACATGGGATACATCGGAGTTTGTCCCAATTTTCAACAAGCCGTTGAAATAGTTGGTTTCAAAATTCAGACGTGCTGTATAGCGCTCGTACTTCGATTTGCCGGGTGCAAATATACCTTCCTGCATAAAATATGACATAGAAGTATTATACAGGGATTTATTATTACCGCCCAGCAATGAAAGTTGATGAGTGGTTATAGGCGCATTTTTATTCGCTATTTCGCGTTGCCAGTCTGTTCCTTTACCCATAGCGGATATCTGCTCTTCGGTGTATGGTAATGCTTTACCTGAGTTGTATGCAGATTCATTCATTATACGGGCATAGGATGTAGCATCCAATAGGTCGAGATAACGGCGTGGATTCTGTATTCCGTATGAACCGTTGTATTCGATGCGGTTTTCACCTTCTTTTCCTTTTTTGGTTGTTATCAGAACAACTCCATTTGCTCCCTGTGCTCCGTATATGGCCGCAGAAGCAGCATCTTTAAGTATTTCCATCGATTCTATATCAGATGGGTTGAGAGATTCAATATTACCCATGATAAAGCCGTCTACAACATAAAGCGGATCGGTACTGTTGTTGGTACCTGCACCACGTATGCGAATGCTGACTGCTGCTCCGGGTTGTCCGCTATTGTTCATCACCGTTACTCCGGGCACGCGTCCCTGCATTGCCTGATCGGCACGCATCAGTCCGGTCTGAGCCAGATCTTTAGACGAGATGGAGGTAATGGCTCCGGTTACGAGGCTTTTCTTCTGCACTCCGTAACCGATAACAACTACTTCATCGAGTTCGTTGTTTTCCTTCAACTGTACATTGAGTTCTCCGGCAGCAGTTATTCTGATTTCCTGCGGCGAATAGGCCACATAACTGAAAACCAGAGTGCTATTGAGCGGAACATTCATTGTATATGCGCCGTCTATATCGGTTATCGTACCTACGGCTGCACCTTTCTGTACCACAGACACACCTATAAGGGTTTCTCCTGTTTGTGAGTCTGTTACGACACCTTTTACGGTTACCATCGCTCCCGGACTTGTAGTCTGTTGCTGAGCAAAAAGGCTACAGCATGAGCAGATCAGTAGTAATACCGACAAAACAAAAATTCTGTTCATAATATTAGTATCTAATTGATTATTAATTTCTTTCGTTTAAAATTGAGCTAAAATTGTCGTTTGCTTCCAAGTCTAATTTTTTTCGTAGTCTGTATTTTGCCATTTCCACGCTGCGGTACGAGATATTGAGCAAATTGGCTATTTCTTTATTGCTTAGATTTAATTTGAGATAGGCTAACAATTTGAGATCGCCCTGCGACAGTTGGGGATATTTTACGGCCAGCCGTTCGAGCAGTCCGCCAAAAACTACATTAAAGTATTTTTCAAATATTTCCCAATCTTCGTTATTGTCGAGTTCTCCCTCTATTTTCTTTATTACTTTTTTTATGGTTTGCTTAGCTTCTTTACTTTGTTCATATTTTTCGGCTTCCTGTATTTCCTGCTTCAGTTCATTCATCAGGTTATTGCGTTTTACACCATTCATGGTGATAAAAGCGAGCCGCTTGTCTTTTTCCTGCAATTCTATTTCCAGCTTATCTTTTTCCAGTTCGAGTATCAGTTGTGACTGAATCAGGTTTTCTTTCTCCAGTTTGTCTACCTGTGCCTGTTTGATCCGTTCGATACGCCTTTTCTCTTTCTCGGTCTTACGTTTGTAAAAGAGTGAGATGAGCAGTATAATAAATCCTAAGATGAAAGCATATACAAAGATCATCAGGGTACTTATATACCAAGGGACATCTATCTTTACGGAAACCTGTGCCGGCTGACCATCCTGATCGTTCGCATTGCGCAACTGAATAGTATATGAGCCTGATTCGAGATGTGTAAGAGTCAGATAGTTATCGACAGTCTCTTTTACCCAAGCCGAATCTATTTCGAGTATACGATATTCTATCACACGGTCGGCATTCAGATTTACAGGATATATGTTGATTATCTTCTTATTGTTAGGAAGTTCAAACTGTTTACTATCGAAGTCGTAATATATGGGACTACCTACGCCATAAGCTTCCATCATTCTTATTTCTAAACGATTGGATTGATTTTTACTTAATTGTGAAAATGCTATTCCACTCTGATAACCTACGGCGTATGTGTTCATATCCAACTTGTTGACAGCAGGCGAAATACGTTTGTTGTAGATGTGTGAGAATATACCGGCACTTTTCTCCAGCTTGTCTCCTTTTCGCACTACATAACCTATATCGCTCGGGGTCTGATACCAGAATACATTATCGAACTGAGTCAGTGACAACAGATCGGAACCCGATATACGGAACAATTCAGACAGGCCTTTATCCGTTGCCAGTTCCTGATCCTGCACATTGTACATAAGAGGGGAAGAACCGTCGTAGTATACGATGTGATCGTCGAGCATTGTCATCAGCATGAATTCTTTGTTCTCAGACGAGGCTACATGATATTGCCTGATGTCTTCTACCGAAGTCATGTCTTTGGATAAGGTAAGGCGTACAAATCCGTCGCGTGGAATCATCAGCCACAGGTAGCCGTACTTGTCAAATAACATATGGCGGGAAGCTCCTTCATAATTTTTTATCTTACTTACATAATTGAGCTTACCATCGACCATCCGGTACAAGCTGAGACCGTAATAGTCGCTTCCGACAAAACAGGTAGGATCGACAAATGACTGCGTCAAGGTGGTTGTTCCGCCTTCTTTGATACGCACCGGTGTGTCTCCGCTAAGTCTGAACAGTCCTAAATCGTGGTTGTAAATCAATTCACCGCCAATATTGTGCATAGCCCACACAGAGCCCGAAGTACCGTCTATTTTATAAAAATCGCCTTTGGATGTAAGTTTGAATACTCCCTGATTGGAACCGATATAAATATCGTTTTGCAGAGGCACTACACTTCTGACAATTCCGATAGATGGTTTCGGTGTATAATAGGTTTCTTTTCCTTCCATATCCAGCGTGGCTACTCCGGCATCGAGCCCCATCCATATATTTTCGTAGTTATCTATTCCTACGCTCAATACTGTAGATGTAGGCAGGCCGTTGCCTTCTCCTGCATTTTTTATAATATTTCCGCTCTCGTCGAGAATATACAATCCGCCGCTGGTAGTACCTACAAGATATTGTCCTTTACGGGTTTCTCTGGCTGTGAATATTTTAGCTTTACCCAATATGGTATTTGCCTGCACGTTAAGTGGAGTCAGTTTAGTATAATCGTCAGAAAGCACAAATACGCCTTTGTGTTCGAGGAAAAGCAGTATCTTTTTATCAGATGCCCTTCTTACCGCATATATGATACGGTCGTCTACAGATGTTATTTTCTGAAACTTCTTATCTGCATCCATCCTGTAAAGCAAATCTTTGGACTGTACCCATACATCACCCGAAACAATATGCATATAGCTGAAATTGTCTAGTCCTTTGATCGTGTCTACTTCCTGTGTATTGATATTGTAGCGAATAATCATCTGGTGCGACTGTGCATAGACATTACCGCCATTGTTGACAGGAGAATCGACACGCCAGAATTCGACAGACATATTTTTAGCCTTATTTGTCCATATAGGGGTGTACTGGAATTTTCCGAATTTATCCTGAGTCCACTTTCCAAACTGGTTAACCGAACCGCTGTATAGTGTGTTTGTCTTGGAATCGAAATACAGGCTTCTCATAATGCTGCCTGTACCGGGATTACGTACTTCCCAGCGTACTCCGTCGTAAACGCCCAAACCGTTGTTCGATGCAAAGAAAACATACCTTCCATTTCCGGGCGCAATACTCCATATCTGTGACTTCTCAAGACTTCCGCATTTGTCCTTAAATGTCTCCAGATATGTATTACCCATATTTATGGGTAATTGCGCCATTCCATTGATGAAAGGAATAGCTAGTAATAAAAACAATATGAAGCTTTTTTTACCAACCATTTTGTTTATTCTTTATTCTGCTACTGCTATTTTAGTATTCGGATGTAAAGAGCTGTAATAATCTCCTACAATCGTAGGCAAACCATTGGAATCTATAAGCGCACAAGGCCACAATCCTGACATGGTAGGTGAAGCATTGAACCACGCATAACGGTCTACACCTTCCATATCTTCGATCTGTGGAAGAAGCGTCTGTGTGAAAGACAACATCTGTGCCGGTGTATAACGGTTTTTAGCAGGATCGCCTCCCGTATTATCGTCTCTTACTCCGAACTCAGTAATCCAAATCTTTTTGCCCCAGCGCTCGTAAACGGCTTTTAATGGATCGGTGAATAATGTAGCTGTATTCGGCTGATAGATATGCACGGCGATGTAGTCTACACGCAGATTTTGTTCTGCTACTCCGTCCATAAACTGTACCATCCAGCTGGTTTCGGATAATGAAGGATAAGATGTAGCAGGGCTGATCAGCTTTATACCCGGATTGAGGTTATCGCATATAAATTTCCATTTAGTCAACGCCTCGCTAACCGACATATTTGCTTCTCCTGTCAGGTCAGGTTCATTAAATCCGAGAACATAATTTATCTTTCCTTCTTCGTATAGTGTATTCAGTTTGTCGATGTTTGCCTGAGTTGCCGTCGCTCCGTTCCAGAACATCGGTACAAACTCGCAATTCTGCGGCATGCTTTCAATCTGATCCTCGGGAATAAATGTACCCCATGTGTAAAACCAATGGGCCTTCATGTTGATAACATTTTTCCACCATACGCCTACTGTCGTATTGGTGCTCATACCCATACCCTTTTTTACTGAGGTATCTTCTACAGGCACTTCCGGCTCTTCTTCCTCAACTATTGGTTTTACCGGAGGGGTAATTTCCGAGCTGTCGCAAGCGACCATAAAGAATACCATACATAATACCATCAGTTTCAGACCGATCTGATATGGCAATGTGTGTGTTCGATTGTTTTTCATATTTCTATTATTTCTTATTATTTCAGGTTTAGAAAGCTTCTTTCCCCTTTCCGAAGAAAGAAGCTTCTCTTTGATTTTATTTAATATGCGATGTTACCCTTGTAGCCTACATTTATCAGAGCCGGTTTATCCGTATCCCAACGCCATACGTTAGTCATATCAAAATCGCGGGCACGATAGAATCGTTCATACAGGTCGGCTGCTTTCTTTATAGCTCCGTCCAGTCCGCTCTTATTGTCAACAGGTACATACGAGCTAAGTACTCCTCCTTCAAAATATTGTATTTCGGATACATAATTGTCTGCATTCGCACCTGTACCATTGGCTGCCGTACCTGCTACCGCATGAACCGTAGTTCCGTTGAGAAGTACGTTGCTCACAACGCTTTTCGATACATAGCCATTGTTCTGGAATGTAGACGATATACCTGCAATAGGTAAAGCTGTGGTGGTAACTCCCGACAATGCTGCATTACGAACAACACAATTCTCTATAATGCCTTTTCCTGTGCCACAAATACCGCCACCGCTGGATGTATTGATAGTTCCACCAACTGTGATCATCAGTGACGACATGTCTGCACCTTGTCCTTCTACCAAACAGTTGCGGATATTGGCTCCAACTCCTGCAATACCACCGCACATAAATACATTGTTGAGTCGTCCGGTGAACATACATTCGTCTATGCTCATATTATCGTTATTGTTGGCTCCGAATATGCCCCCTACTCCATTTACTCCGCTTACTGTTGCGCTAATGTTCATAGTAGACAGACAGTTTTTGATAGCCACAGCCGATTCGCCGCGTCCTACTATACCTGCGATGCGCGTTTTAAGTGCTCTTACCGAGATGCTTCCTTCCGTTGTACAGTTTGCAATTACAGATGCTCCTGTTTTGGCACGTCCAACGATTCCGCCGACCATTCCGCAAGTTGTTTCTATAGTCAGATTAGCATATACGTTTGATATTTGTCCGCTTGAAATTTCAGCAGCTACACCACCGAGAAGATCGCTTGTATTGGTAGATTTCAGTGTACCTTTTACAACGATGTTGTCGATAATACCTACACTATGATCGCCTACGATAACACCAAAAGCCGATGTGGCTGTAATGTCTACGTCAGGGAATGAAATATTCCTGATATTTCCTGTGTTGCTTGTGATCAATCCACCTTTAGTAGCGATAGTTCCGTATTTAAGTCCTTTTACCTGATGATTGTCACCATCTATATTTCCTGAAAATGATGGAATTGGCGTCCATGCAGAAACTAATGTACTAAGGTTTATATCGGCTATCAGTTTATAGCTTTTGCTAACATCTTCGCGGATACGGTTAAACTGGCTTGCATTGGCTACCTGATAAGGATTGCTTACCGAGCCGTCTCCCCCTGCAAATTCAGAATCTTCTACCATTCCGAAGTTGCTGTAATACTGTCCGTTTATAGTCAGGCTTCCATCGGCATTGATCAGTCCACAAGGCCATAGTCCGGCCATTGTAGGCGAGGCACTAAACCATGCGTAACGCTCAACAGATTCCATACTTTCGAGCTGAGGAATAAGCACTTCCATGAAGGCCAGTATCTGTTCGCGGGTATAACGATTTTTAGCCGGATCGCCTCCTGTATTTTCATCTCTTACACCAAATTCAGTAAGCCATACTTTCTTTCCCCAACGGGCATATACGTCGTTGATAGGATTGGTAAATAATGTAGCAGTGTTCGGCTGATAGATGTGTACACCGACATAGTCGACACGCAGGCCGCGAGCGATCGCTGCATCCATAAATTGTACCATCCAGCTCGTTTCTTTCATTGATGGATAAGACGTTACCGGACTCACCAGTTTTATACCCGGATTAAGGTTCTGACACAGATATGCCCATTTTTCAAGAGCTACCTCTACGGTCATATTCGCTTCTTCTTTGAGGTCGGGTTCGTTGAATCCAAGTACATATTTTATTTTACCTTGCTCATATAGTGTATTCAGCTTGGCAATGTTGGCATCTGTAACAGCACCGCCACTCCATAGCATAGGCACGAATTCGCTATCGGGCGCATTTGCCTGCTGTGCATCGGGAATAAATGTACCCCAAGTGTAATACCAGTTAGAATTCAGATTGCTCACATTCTGATACCATACACCATTTGTTGTATTGGTACTCATTCCGACACCTTTTTTAGAAGAACTGTTAACAGCAGCTTTCAGAGTCGGTACTCCATCACCATCTTTTGCTGTTTTCAATTCTGAATTTTCACATGAAAAAAGTGTTATCGCAAGAACCAATATGAATGCCATATAATTCCGTAAGGAAAGAGTATGCTTAGTATAATTTCTGATTATATTTCTCATGATAAATTTTTGTATTAGAAAAGTCGGGACTTCTCCTTGTATTACTTCCATAAACAGAAGTCCCGACAGGTTAAATTATCTTTTTCTGAGTAAACTTAATGTTGTAGGCGAAATAGTTCCGTTATATCCTACATTTCTTAGTGCCGGCTTACCTCCGTCCCATTTCCAGATATTTGTGAAATCGAAACCAAGAGACTGGTAGAATACCTGTGTGAGTTCTGCTGATGTTTTCGGTGCCCCGTCAAGTCCTGCTGCATTGTTATCAGGCGTATATCCGCTTGCAACACCGCCTTCGTAGTACAATACACCTGAAGAATAGTTGTTTGCATTAGCTCCTGTACCATTGGCTGCTGTACCGGCAATACCATGTACTGTAGTACCATTGAGCAATACATTGCTAACTACCGAATTGGATATGAAACCATCATTTTGGAAAGTCGACACGATACCCGATATAGGTAATGAGGTAGATGTAACTCCGGTAAATGCAGCATCGCGAACGATACAGTTTTTCATTGTCTTTTTACCTGTTCCGGCAATACCTCCCGTACTGGAAGTGTTTATAGTACCTCCTACAGTGATCATTGCCGAAGCTACAGTTGCACCTTGTCCTTCTACCACACAGTTGCGAATATTGGCTGCTACACCGGCTATACCTCCACACATAAATACGTTGGTTACTTTTCCGGTAAACATACATTCGTCGATGCGCATATCGTTATTGTTGTTAGCACCAAAGATACCTCCAACACCATTAGCTCCACTTACCGAAGCATTGATATTCATTGTCGACAGACAGTTTTTGATAATTACCGCAGTCTCTCCACGTCCTACTATACCGGCTATTCTGGTTTTACCTGCTTTAATATCTATGCTACCTTCGGTTGTACAATAGGATATAGTGCTTGCACTTGATTTTGCACGTCCGGCAATACCGCCGACCATACCACAGGTTGCATCCATCGCAAGGTTTACATATACATTGGTAATTTGTCCTCCGGATATTTCACCGGCAACACCGCCAAGTATATCGCCTGTGTATGTTGAACTCACAACACCTTTTACTACCACATTTTCGATAGTTCCGGTATTATGGTCTCCTACAATAACACCGAATGCTGCTGTAGCTTTGATATCGATATTGGTAAATGCGATATTCTTAATATTACCTATATTATTGGTTATAATACCACCCTTAGTAGCGATAGAAGTATAGGTCAGATTTTTCACCTGATAGCCTCCTCCGTCAATAGTTCCGGAGAATGCCGGTATTGGTGTCCATGCCGGATCTGTCAACGTTGCCATATCGACATCGGCTGTCATCTTGAAGTTCTTATCTGCATAATCGCGGATTTTGCTAAACTGTGTAGCTTTAGATATCAGGAATGGATTTGCGGCTGTACCGTCTCCACCGTCAAATTGCTCTTCAGCAAATAGTTTGATCGCTTTTTCTACTGACGCAACTTTACCTAATGTTACTTTTACGCTCATATCAGCACTTATAAACCCTGTCTGAGGCGTAAGGACTAACGAGGCTCCCGATATAGAAGCTGTTACGTTTTCCGGTTGCTGTGCGATTGTAGCTACAGCTGTAGCCGGCGTGTAATTCAACGGTTTGGTAACAGTAGTTGTTATTTCAGATATCAGGGATGGGAAGTTGGTAAACACCAATATATCGGCAGGAGTAGAAGATGTGATCGTTCCTGTATTTTTCGCTGCAATAGCTGACAGGTAATTTTCGCCCGTAACGTTCATATCTGCTGCATTACAGTTAGTTATTGTTCCTGCATTTACAGCAACAAGGCCTGCAACATATTCCGTACCTGTAACCGAACCTGAAATAGTAAGGTTACTGATCTTAGCGGCAGCAGTTGTATAACCGAACAATGCTACATTCTCGGTTCCTGTAATATTAATGCCTGATATTGTTTTACCATTACCGTCAAACGAACCTGCAAACGGAGCCGCTTCTGTACCCAGAGCTTGCCATGAAGCACTTTCAAGATCAATATTGTCAGTCAGTTTAAAGTTCTTATTCGACAGATATTGGATTTTTTTCAGCAGTTCTACACTGTTTATTTCATAAGGTGCAGCAGCTGTTCCATCTCCATTTACAAATGGCGAAACTGTAATAGCGACAGGCACTTCTTCGCGTGCACCAAAAGATACAATCAGATCTAATACTCCACCGATAAAGCTGTCACCCGGTGTCAGTGTAAGTATTCCGTTTCCGGTTTTCTTATCTATTGTAACCTTCACGTTCAATCCTTCAACGGCTTCGGCAACAACAATACTGGACATAAACGGATCTACTGTAAACGGAATATCCACAGCTTCGGTCAGTCCATTTATACTATTGTATTTTTCATCCATTGTGAAAGTGATAGGCGCATTCGGGTCGGTGTCTTCCGCCACCTCGAAAATCTGGCTGCAATAGTAGGACTTTCCGTTTATCTGTACATCTATCTTTAATGTAAATTCACCCAATTCGATAGGTTTTCCTTCGATCGGGATTTTCACAGAACCATCAGCAACCAGTTCTACCGACTGTTCAGATATATATACACCATTTATTTCCTTTGCACTAACTTTGGCTGAAGCTCCGCCTCCCTGATAATGCAAATTGAAAGTATTGTGAGAAGACATCTGTGCATTCTGCACAAAGCTTCCTTCAATAGAAGAGTTTTCGCATTCGATTTCAAATCTCACCGATTCGGTCTCATCATCCTTTTCGCAACTGGCGAAGGCCAATAACAAAAAAAGACAACAAACTAGCGAGTGTAATTTGAGAAGTGTCGTTTTTTTCATAGGTATTTGATTTAAATTTTAAAAGTTTCGTATTAGACTTAAAAATCTAAATGCAAAAATCGTCAGAGATGCTATTTTTTTAAAGAAATACACCCCTACAAATACCCTACAAATATAAATATATAACCCTACAAAACAACAACATCGACTAAAAATAAGAGCGTAAATATCGCACATTAAGCATTTTAACTAAAAACAGCAATACAACAATATGCTCTACAACACAAAAGAAGATGTCCTAAAAGCATTCATCTGCTTCATTGCTTGCTTCATCAGTCGTAGGTCACATACTTTAGTATGCTCCCGTCCTCCTGAGAACCAGCGGCTTCGCATCTAAACACTTTTAAAACACCTTTGATTTAAATAGCAAAAGAGACTACCCCTTTTACTTTCGGGATAGTCTCTTTAAAATCTATGTTTTAGAACAGTCTTTACTTATTATATAATGTATAGGCTATTCCCATTTCGAGACCGCGCAATTCCGCCAATCCTCTGAGGCGGCCGATACATGAATATCCGGGATTAGTTTTCTTATGCAGGTCATCTATCATCTGGTGTCCGTGATCGGGACGGAAAGGAATCGAAATATTACGTTTCTGTTGTACTTCGAGCAATCCTTTCATTACACCATACATATCTACGTCTCCTTCAAGGTGGTTGGCTTCGTAGAAGTTACCTTCTGCATCGCGCTGTGTTGCACGCAAGTGAACGAAGTTTACACGGTCGCCCAAACGTTTTATCATCTCAGGCAGATCGTTGTCAGCTCTTACACCGAACGAACCTGTACAGAAGCATAGTCCGTTAGACATATTAGGCACGGCCTCCACCAATTTGTTGAAATCACTCTCGGTACTCAATATACGAGGCAATCCAAGTATAGCATAAGGTGGATCATCGGGATGAATAGCCAGTTTCACCCCTACCTCATCGGCTACAGGAGCTATCTCGCGTACAAATTCTATCAGATTTTTGCGTAACGTCTCAGCATCTACATTTTTATATCTGTCGAGCTGTGCCTGAAACTCCTGCAATGTGAAGCTTTCTTCTGCGCCCGGCAATCCTGCAATCATATTGCGAACAAGCAGGTCTTTGTCTGCCTGAGACATACTTTCATAACGGGCTTTTGCTTTTGCTATTTCTTCGGCAGAGTAATCATTTTCAGCACCCGGACGTTTCAGTATGAAAAGCTCGAATGCTATAAACGCAGCACGCTCGAAACGGAGCGCTTTCGATCCGTCCGGCATGGTGTATGCCAGGTCGGTACGTGTCCAGTCCAGTACAGGCATGAAGTTGTATGTAACTATCATTACTCCGCACTTAGCCAAATTACGTATGCTTTCTTTATAATTTTCTATATACTGTTTGTAATTGCCTTCTTGCGTTTTTATATGTTCGTGTACAGGTATGCTTTCTACGACAGACCATGTAAGTCCTGCTTTTTTGACTTCATCTACGCGTTTCTGTACTTCTTCTACTGTCCATACTTCTCCGTTTTTGATGTGATGCAATGCCGTTACAATACCTGTTGCTCCGGCCTGTCTGATATCGGCAAGCGATACGGGGTCATTCGGTCCGTACCAGCGCCATGTTTGTTCACTTAATATCATGATTATTAATTTGAATATTTGAAAATATGCCAATTAGCAAATTGAAATCAATTTCCGAATTTGCTAATCTGCTAATTATTTAGATGGAAAATGCATCGAAACCTCCATCAATGACAAGGATAGTACCCGATACAAATTTAGAGGCATCACTGATCAGATAGTGAAGAGAGCCCAACAATTCGTCAGCTTCGCCGAAACGCCCGTATGGTGTGTGTGCCAGAATCGTTTTGGAACGGTCGGTATATGATCCGTCAGGATTCAGCAGAAGCGCTCTGTTCTGATCTGTGATAAAGAAACCGGGAGCTAAAGCATTTACACGGAAATTTTCTCCGAATTTAAGTGCAAGTTCACCCGCCATATATTTTGTAAAGTTAGCTACTGCTGCTTTTGCCGCACCATAACCTGCTACACGTGTCAACGGGCGTAACGCCGACTCGGATGCGATATTGATTATATTACCTGCACCGCTGTCCACCATCGCTTTAGCAAATACGATAGTAGGAATCACTGTACCGAAAAGGTTAAGATCGACTACTTTTTTGAAAGCATCTATTTCCAGATCGAAAATTGTCTTATCCGGCGGGATAGTTGCACCCGGCATATTTCCTCCGGCAGCATTCACCAGTATATCAATTCTACCGTAAGCTTTTACAATATCTTCGCGGTTTTGTTCCAATATTTCTTTTTTAAGAACATCTGTCACCAAAAACATGGCTTCTCCGCCATCTGCTTTTATTTTGGCTACGAGTTCTTTTCCTTTATCTTCTACCCTGTCGAGTATTACTACTTTGCATCCTTGTTTTGCGAGATACTGAGCCATATCGGAACCCAGAATACCGCATCCTCCGGTAATCAGCACTACTTTGCCTTTTACACAGAATAAATTGTCGTTCATAATGAGATTAGTTTTTAGAGTTTATAATTGTTATAGAAATCTATATTTTCTTTTATCAGTATATCGATAGGCATATAGTTGACCTTTTCGGGTATCTGCTTGAACAGAAAATAATTTCCCATTGCCTTTACTGCATCGTAGCCTTGCAGCTCGGGACGCTGCGAGAGAATGAATGAAACCTGACTATTGCGCAGAGCCTCTATATTCTGTTCTATGGCATCGTGTCCTATCAGCCTGATCCTTTCACACAGCGATTTATCCATTTCGGTCAGCAATCCGATCAGTTCATACACACGTGAGTTTAATACAATGCCACCGACCAGACCGGAACTGTTTTTAATCACGTTCTCGAGTTCTTTGAGGCTTTGTGTATGATCATCCGGATCGACTTCTATATGATGTATGCGCCCTGTATAATTATTTTTTTGCAAGTAATCCATAAAGCCCTGCTCACGGGTCTTCATCTGTACGGATATTTCTTTGTACTTGAAGCGTATATGCGCAAAGAACACATCGGCATCGAATCCGACTTGTCCCAAAAGCAGCTTAGCCGCAATAGTACCGCTTGCAAACGAATCGCCACCGAAATAAGACAGGTCGTTCTGTCCTGAAAGTCCGGAATCTATATAAATATATGGTATTTCTTTTTCGTCCAGTTCTTTCGACAGTTTGATAACATGTTCTCCAAACAGGGTGGCAATGAGCACACCGTCAAAATTTTTCTGCTTGAATGCTTTCAATGCTTTGTTGAACGAACTGCGGTCGTATTGGTCGAATTGAAAAAACTCGGTACTGATATTAAACTTGCGCAATTCAACCGTTGCTCTTTCAATACCGTCGCAAACCAATTCCCAATAGCTGCCTTCCGAATATGAAGGAGTAATAGCCGCAAATCGATAGCTACGCTTGGAAGCCAGAAAACGAGCCACCATATTTGGCTCATAGTTGATTTCTTTCAGGACTTTCTCTACCTTTGCTTTCTTTTCAGGTGATACTTTCCCTCTGCCATGCAGCACTCTATCGACTGTGCCGGGTGATACTTCAGCCAGTTTAGCGATATCGATGATGCGTATATTTTTATTATCTTTCATTTCATTTAATCTAAAACATATCACTGTGTGCGCACACACTTTATATTATTACAAATGTATCACTAATAATTATTTAAACAATATGTGTGCGCACACAAAAACAATCCAGATGAATACATACATCTAATAATCAAGCAATTAATTAATTATTAAAAATTTAAAAATGTTATAGAACATATTAGATATGAATTATAGGGTATGTGAATCAGGGATTGGATCATATTATATATTCGATTATTTTAAGCTTAACTACTATTTGCATTAATCTCTATAAGTTTAGCTCATATCTAACGCGCACTCCTGTGCTTGTTTTCACTTTTACATACGCTTCGCTCCTGTGACCGTTGGTTGACATTGCTCAAAAGTAAACAAAACGCTAGTGCTTCGTTTCTCGCCGACCCACCAACGGCTTGCCGGCTAAAAGGGACAAACGGGCTATCGCCCC
>JBEBPN010000009.1:0-119256 GCA_040395895.1 Dysgonomonas hofstadii | reverse complement strand
TTTGTAAAGAATAAAAGATTATATTTGCACGCCTTAAAGTGTGTATATGTCTCAGTTTAGCCTCATCTTAGGGAAAGCAGGCTCCGGACATATACGTATTTTATTTATTATGAATGAAATAGAAAACAATATATAAATAACAAAAGTAAAATCTAAAATGCAAAACAAAGGCTTTGTAATAACATTTTCCATTCTCCTCACATTGGTATGTTTATTCTATTTGTCTTTTACATTTGTCACCAGAAGTTACGATTCTAAAGCTGAGAAAATCGCTACAGCTTACGCTTCGGCTAATGCAAAAGACAATCAATCATTGTACGACGAATTGTATAACAGAGAGTACACACGTTACCTCGACTCAATGTCTACAGAAAAAGTCTGGTTAAACTTCACCGGCGACATGGGATATACCCTGAAAGCTTGTCGCGAAAGAGAAATCGGACTAGGACTAGACCTTAAGGGTGGTATGAGTGTAATCGTAGAAGTAGATGCAGCAGCAGTTCTCCGCTCGTTGGGTGACCCCGACAGCGAAGCTTTCAACAAAGCGTTGAAAGAAGCTTCCGACGAAAACTACAAGGGAAGTAACAGTGACTATATCACCATTTTCGTTAACAAATTTAAGGCAGCTAACGGCAACGACAAACTTGCCGGAGTATTCAGTACAAAACTGAGAGATCAGATTACTGCTACTGACAAAGACGATAAAGTAATATCGGTATTGAGAGCCGAATTGCAGAGCGTTGCTGACAACTCGTTCAATGTATTGCGTACACGTATCGACCGTTTCGGGGTAGTAGCTCCTAACATTCAAAAACTTGACCGTGCAGAGCGTATCCTCATCGAGCTTCCGGGTATTAAAGAACCGGATCGTGTAAGAAAACTATTACAAGGTAGTGCAAACCTCGAATTCTGGAAAACATATAACAGTACAGAGATACAAGGATATTTCAGCATGCTGACAGAACGTTCGAGAGAAGCTCTGGCTAACAATGCCGGCGGAAACACTACAGTTGATTCAACTGCTGTAGCTGTAACAGACTCGTTGGCAGTAACAACAAATGTTGCAGATAATTCAAATCTTGGATTTACCAAACCATTGGATCAACTGATCCAGAGAATGCCTTACGACGGAGCTATTGTCGGACAGGTAAACAGAAACGATACAGCAGCAGTAAATGCCATTCTGAACAAATATAAAGATCTTTATCCGGGCGACCTGAAATTTGCTTGGGGCTTCAAAGCAGAAGATCCGAAAGAAACATATTTTGCATTGTATTCTCTTCGCGGAGACGGAACTAAAAGAGGTCCGGCACTCGACGGAGATGTTGTGGTCTCAGCGAAAGCCGATCAGGGGCAACACGGAGCAGCATGGGTAGTAGACATGCAGATGAACTCTACCGGTGCTCAGCGTTGGGCTACGATCACAGGTGCTGAAAAAGGACGTGCAATCGCCATCGTACTGGACGGACACGTATATTCGGCTCCGAATGTAAATGACAAGATCGAAGGCGGACGTTCTCAGATTTCGGGACGTTTCACCGTAGAAGATGCAAAAGACTTGGAGAACGTATTGAAATCGGGTAAAATGAAAGCCGGTGTACACATTGTACAGGAAGACGTAGTGGGTCCATCACTAGGTCAGGAGGCTATCAGCGCCGGAATAGCTTCGTTTATTCTTGCTCTTGTAATCCTTATGCTATATATCTGTCTGGTGTACGGATTCATACCGGGTATGATCGCAAATACCGCCTTGCTTGTCAACTTATTCTTTACGATAGGTATATTGGCGGCCTTCGGTGCAGTAATGACACTTCCGGGTATAACGGGTCTCGTGTTGGCACTGGCACTGGCAGTAGATGCTAACGTACTTGTATATGAAAGGACAAAAGAAGAACTCAGAGCCGGAAAGAATGTGAAAACAGCTGTAGTAGACGGTTACAAACATGCTTTCTCTGCCATATTCGACGGACACGCATCGCAGGTTATTACCGCTATTATATTAGCATACTTCGGTACAGGACCTATACAAGGTTTTGCAACAACATTGATCATCGGTATCATTGCATCGTTCATCACCAACGTGTTCCTGACCCGTATTTTCTACGAATATATGTTCGATAAAGGTAAACTTAGAAACCTTACTTTTGTTACACCTATCTCAAAGAAATTATTTAGAGAAACCCACATCAACTTCCTGGGACTTACTAAACATATTATAATCATTACTGTCGTACTGGTAATAGCCGGAGCAGCTTCATTGTTCATCAACGGACTGAATGGCGGTATCGACTTTACAGGTGGACGTAACTATATTGTACGTTTCGAGAATAAGGTTAATGCCGACGATATAGAGAAAGTGTTGGTTCCTGAGTTTCAAGGATCGACCGTACTTGTACTAACCAGTGGTTCTGCAAGTCAGTCTTCAACAACAAGTCAGGTACGTATCACTACCAACTATAAGGTAGAAGAGGCTACTGACGCTGTAGAAGCTGAAATCAGAGCAAAAATGACCAGCGCACTGGCGGCTAAAGGATTCCTGCCTGCAGGAACAACTATCGACAACTACATCTTGAGTTCTCAGCGTGTAGGACCAAGTGTTGCCGACGACCTCAAATCTGCTGCAACAATCGCCGTACTGATCGCTATTGTGTGTATGGCATTATATATCTTGTTGCGTTTCCGCGACATTGCCTTCTCACTGGGTACATTGATCGCTGTGGCACATGATGCCATAATGGTTATCATACTTTATTCACTGTTGTACAAGATCATGCCGTTCTCGATGGAAATAGACCAATCGTTTATAGCGGCGGTACTAACGGTAGTCGGTTATTCGATCAACGACAAGGTTGTGATCTTCGACCGTATCCGTGAAATCAAAAATATGTATCCTAAACGTAATATTACAGAAACGATTAATGAAGCCCTCAACTCTACATTAGGCCGTACATTGAATACATCAATAAGCTCGATGCTCGTAGTATTCTGTATCTTCCTCTTGGGTGGTGACACAATCCGTAGCTTTACGTTCGCTATCTTCATCGGTATCTTTATCGGTACATATTCGTCTGTATTCGTGGCTACTCCGATAGCATGGTTTATCTTCAAGAGAGAGAAAAAGAATAAAGACATGGTAGTTGAAACCAAATAAAACTTAAACTATATTTTAATAAGGACTGGTCTTTCGATAGATCAGTCCTTATTTTTTTTGTAATAAGTAAAGTCATTAACAGAATTATTACAACAAAAGCGGGCGTAAAATTTTACGCCCGTACTTTTTATATTTATTAATAAAAAGCTATTGATTAGAACGGAACAAAGTCGTTACCACCTCCCTGCATAGGCTGAAATCCTGTTCCGGTACTTTCTGGAGCACTGCTGCTAATCTTGGAAGTGAAAGGTTGACCTGCACCGAAATTATAATCGTCGTCGATATTCTGGAAACGAGCGAACTCGCTTTTGAAACGCAAGAGGACATCGCCTGTAGCTCCGTTACGGTGCTTAGCTATAATAATTTCAGCCAATCCAATAAGTGAGTTGCCTTTGTCGTCTTCAAATATCTTATAATATTCGGGACGGTGAATAAAGCATACCATATCGGCATCCTGCTCGATGGCTCCCGACTCACGGAGGTCGGATAGCTGAGGTCGTTTCCCCTCTGCTCCAGTACGCCCTTCTACCCCACGATTTAACTGTGATAGGGCAATAATAGGTATATTCAGCTCTTTGGCAAGTCCTTTAAGCGAACGCGAGATCATACTTACCTCCTGCTCACGACTACCGTAGTTCATGCCACTGGCGTTCATCAGCTGAAGGTAGTCGATAATAATCATCTTAATACCATGTTCACGCACAAGACGGCGGGCTTTGGTACGAAGCTCAAATACCGAAAGACTCGGTGTATCATCTATAAACAGCGGAGCATCGTAAAGCTCCTTTATTTTGAAGTCGAGCTGCTCCCACTCATAAGGCGCCAACTGTCCGTTCTTTATCTTCTCACCGGGTATCTCGCAAGTATTTACAATCAGACGATTTACCAACTGTACATTCGACATCTCGAGTGAAAACAAAGCCACAGGATAATTGTAAGATACAGCCATATTCTTTGCCATAGAAAGTACAAATGCCGTTTTTCCCATCGCCGGACGTGCCGCTATAATAACAAGGTCTGAATTTTGCCAGCCCGATGTTATTTTATCTAATGCCATAAAACCTGTCTGCAAACCGCTCAGTCCTTCAGGACGATTGGCTGCGATCTCGAGGAGATTCAGGGCTTCTTTGATCACCGGATTTATCTGAGTAACATCTTTCTTTACATTTCCCTGCGATATCTCGAACAGTTTGCTTTCTGCCTCCTGCATCAGGTCATCGACATCCGATGTTTCATCAAATGCTTTATTGGTAACGAGAGAAGAGAAAGAGATAAGTTCGCGTGCCAGATATTTCTGGGCTATAATGCGTGCATGGAATTCGATATGAGCAGCCGAAGCCACTTTCTCGGTCAACTGCGCCACATACACAGGACCGCCTACGGCTTCGAGCTCGCCATCTTTTTTAAGTTGTTCAACAACGGTGAGCATATCTATCGGAGCCTGACGTACTGCCAGATCTACAATAGCTCTGTATATCGTTTGATGAATGGAATCGTAAAAGCTATCGGGTTTCAGTATATCGCTGACGAGTGAATAGGCATCCTTTTCGAGCATAAGCGCCCCCAATACAGCTTCCTCCAGCTCGCGAGCCTGAGGCTGTATCTTACCTATATCGGGCATTAAATTGGTTTCCTTTGATTTACGTCTTCCCTGATTCTTATTGTTCGCGTCCGCCATTCTTTTGTTTATCTCCTACCTTTTTAAATTTTAAACCAAAGATAAAAGAAATAACGCTTAATGGCTACTTTAGTTTTGAACAGGTTGTTAATAACTTTTTTAGTTAAAGTTTCTATACTTACAGCTTACGGATTATACTTAGCTTCTTTCAATATCGTTTGCGCATCCGTATCGATAATATCCTGCAGGCTAAAGCCTTTCTTCTTGGCATACTGGTTCACTATTTGCCAGCCAACCCAGCACCCTATCCTACCCGGCGACTCTTTCGATACAGTGGCTGTATATGGAGCATCATTGATGAATCGGGTTACGATCATGTGATCGGTAGAATACAACTGATTCTGCTTTACAATCCCCTGCCATACAGTCTTTTCATTTAGCTTACACCAATCGTTCTGAGCAGCAGTATATCCGATGAGGTCTGTCACTTCTTTTTCGGGCAATAATAATGACAAGGCATATAATACTTTACCTTCGTTTACCATTGCCGACAGTAATGTCTGTCCTTCCTCTTCCGATTTTATCACATCACTTAGCAACCATGCTTTTACATAATCACGCACGATGTACTTAGCTTGCATCTGTTGACGTTCGTATGGCTGAAAGAAATCTCTGTAAGCTCCGTATTCGCTACCGAGATATTTATCGGTAGATATAGAGATAAGATTGTTTAGTATAATTACATTTTCCCTGAAGCCGGACACGTGCATAGCCAGTTGCGGCAACTTCCTTCCGGGAAGGTTCTCGGAGATAAGAGTATTGACTGCTGTTATTTCCTGCTCATAGGCAGATATATCGTCAAATGTTTTCAGTGCATCTTTATAGATCTGCATCAGCATAGGATGAGAAAAATATTCGCGAAGTGACGGAAAGAAAGTCACCGGATCGCTGTTGTCCATCGCTATACGCCCGAATGCAGGCAGCAGTAAGGGATATTCTACTTTCAGTACCGATTCTTTTACAGAGTCGGGCTGTTGCAGGTAGTTGTATATATCTTTATCAAACCTGATTATCGTTGTGTTTTCCTGTTGTGTACTGCTATCACTTTTTACGGTTCCCGAACAACCTGCAATAGACAAAGTGATAAAAACCAACAGATAAGTTATATGTTTCATATACATCATTTATTTCCTTTTAAGAATTCTTCTTTGCGAAGATAGTTTATATTTCCTAATTTTGTACCGCTTTTGTAGCTTAAATATAAACGGGAATATACGCGTTTTATTTGATTAATGAGACCAAACAATATAGCTACTGAGGCGTTTATACTTCAAAAATAAAAATCGATGACAACCATATTAGGCATAGAATCTTCGTGCGACGACACAGCCGCTGCCGTAATCAGGGACGGCATACTTTTATCAAACATTATATCGAGCCAAAAGGTACATGAAAGCTACGGTGGTGTAGTACCCGAACTGGCTTCGCGGGCACATCAGCAAAATATAATTCCGGTAGTAGATCAGGCGTTGAAAAAGGCAGGTATTGACAAAAAAGACATCACAGCCATTGCTTTTACAAGAGGGCCCGGATTGATGGGCTCGTTACTGGTGGGCACATCGTTTGCCAAAGGTCTGTCTTCTGCGTTGAATATACCGATGATCGATGTAAATCATTTGCATGCACATGTTCTGGCACACTTTATAAAAGAAAACGAAGCGGACGACAATCAGCCGAAGTTTCCTTTCCTTTGCCTGCTCGTATCAGGAGGAAATTCACAGATCATTCTGGTAAAGTCGTACAAAGACATGGAGATTATCGGGCAAACGATAGATGATGCTGCCGGAGAGGCATTCGACAAATGTGCCAAAGTAATGGGGCTCGGCTATCCCGGTGGCCCTGTAGTAGACCGATTGGCTAAAGAAGGGAATCCGGACAGATTCAAACTGAATAAACCACATATACAAGGCTACGACTATAGTTTTAGTGGACTGAAAACATCTTTCCTCTACTTGTTGCGTGACGAACTGAAAAAAGACCCCGATTTTATAGAAAAGAATAAGGAAGACCTGTGTGCTTCGTTACAGAAAACCATCATAGAAGTATTGATGGACAAGCTGCGCCGTGCAGCTAAAGACCTCGATATAAAGGAAGTTGCTGTAGCAGGTGGTGTATCAGCCAATTCGGGCTTACGCAATGCTTTTGAAGATCATGCTAAACGTTTCGGATGGAAAGTATTTATCCCGCCGTTCGGTTATACGACCGATAATGCCGCTATGATAGCCATGACCGGATATTTCAAATATCACGATGGGGATTTCTGCTCAATGGATGCTGCACCATTTTCGAGGGTAGTGATGTAGATTTAGCCAACACACAAACTATGATAAACAATACAAAAAATACAATCTAAAATATGTCTATTTATCTCATTGCTATTCTTCTTATAACAGTCATCGATTTCGTCTGGTCGCAATATCTTTCCTATCGTAATCGCAGACGGATGAGCCCTGATATCCCATCTCAACTGGAAGGGATATACGACAAAGAAGATTATGCCAAACAACAGGCTTATCAGAAAGTCAACAGTAGATTCGGGCTTTACACAAGTCTGGTCTCATTTGTGATTCTGCTTGTAGCCTTAATACTCGGCTTGTTCGGATGGTTAGACGAATACCTGAGACAATATATCGACAATGAGATAATACTCACTCTATCCTTTTTCGGCATTATCTACGTTATTAACGAGATAATATCCCTGCCTCTCGACTACTATGCTACTTTTGTAATTGAAGAGCGATTCGGATTCAACGAATCGACAAAAACTACATTCTGGCTCGACCAGCTAAAAGGACTATTTCTTACCATCGTCTTAGGCGGGGGCATACTGGCATTGATTGTCTGGCTATATGAAACACTGGCCGAATACGCATGGTTGTACGCATGGGGAGTTGTCACTTTGTTTTCACTCTTTATGACGTTGTTTTACTCCAACATCATCGTTCCGTTATTCAATAAGCAAACACCACTGGAAGCCGGAGAACTACGTGATGCCATCGAAGCTTTTGCATCGGAAGTGGGATTCGGGCTGAATAATATCTATGTGATGGATGCCTCGAAACGTTCGTCAAAAGCAAATGCTTACTTCACCGGATTCGGAGCAAAGAAGCGTATCGTATTGTTCGACACGCTTATCAACGACCTCAACACGGATGAAATAGTAGCTGTACTGGCTCACGAAATAGGCCATTATAAGAAAAGACACACCTTGCAAGGCATGTTTATATCCATCCTGTACACAGGCGTTATCCTGTTTCTTTTATCATGGTTTCTCGACAATCAGGAGATCGCAACGGCATTGGGAGGAGAAGAGCCATCATTCCATCTGGGACTGATCGCCTTTTCTATCCTGTTTACCCCTATATCATTGATCATCGGAATATTTTCGAGCGTACACAGTCGCAAAAACGAATATCAGGCTGACGCCTACGCTGCCGGTTTCGGATTGGCTGAACCACTTATCAGCGGACTGAAAAAACTTTCGGTAAAATCATTGAGCAATCTCAATCCTGATCCGTTGTTCGTATTCTTTCACTACTCGCACCCTACCCTGTTGCAAAGGATGGAAGCATTGAGAAAAATAAAGAGAAACCCGATTAAACTATTATTATTATCTTTGGTCTTATTATTATAGTTCAACATTAGTCTCTAATAATAATGCCTATGAAACGCTTTCTTACACTCTCATTACTAGCTGTATTCTCCTTATACATATATTCACAAGGGGATAAACAAAAAGTTGAAAAAGATATTTTCGGCAATACGATTATCACAGATGATAAAGGGAATAAAACCACCATTAAAAAAGATATTTTTGGGAATACCATTATTGAAGACAATAAGGGAAACAAAAAGACGATCAAGAAGGATATTTTTGATAACACTATCATAGAAGACAACAAAGGAAATAAGAAAACAATCAAGAAAGATATTTTCGACAATACTATCATAGAGGATAACAAGGGGAATAAAAAAACTATCAAAGAAGATATTTTCGGTAACACTATTATAGAAGATAACAAGGGAAATAAGAAGACAATCAAGAAAGATATTTTCGACAATACTATCATAGAGGATAACAAGGGGAATAAAAAAACTATCAAAGAAGATATTTTCGGTAACACTATTATAGAAGATAACAAGGGAAATAAGACCACGATAGGTAAAGATATTTTTGATAATACCATTATTGAGAACAACAAGGGCCAAAAGAGTAAAACAAGCAGGGATATATTCGGTTATTTACAATATGAGGGAAGCAATAATAGTAAAGCCTCTTTGAAGAAAGATATTTTTGACGCATGGACATATAGCGACAACAATAACAACGAAATAAAATACTCGAAGGAATACTGGGATTACATGATAAACAGATTCGGTAATGATGATACAAAAATCTTCTCGTGGATGAGGAATCTGTGCCGGAATCTGAAAAACTACAAGGAAGAATATAAAATAGATATATTCGGTTATCAACAATTCAGTAATAATCAGAACGAAAAGGCCTCTTTATCGAAAAATATATTCGATGAAATGATATATGAAGACAGTAACGGAAATAAGCTCACTTATTCTCAGAATGTATGGAATACGATGATGAAGCAGCAAGGCTCTGAAAAGAAAATATTTATGAATATGATACAACGCTATCTGTTTAACAATTAACTTTTATTGCTATGAAAAAATATATTTACTCAACCACTATATTAGCTACGCTATTGTTACTTTGCAATAGTTGTACTGTATCATCTTCGCGCAACATTGCCAATGTCAGGTATAATAATACAACAGAACGGAATACTGTAGTTCAAAACACAAAAGAGTCTGAGGAAGAGCAGCAGAAAAAGATCATAGAAGAATATAATCTGGATGAGTTTATATCAAGTAACCGCAATGAAAAAACGAGAGTGAAGAAAGGTGCATTCGGGGTGCTAACTATAAAAGATGAAAGGGGAAATGAAATAGAAGCCGAAAAAGACATCTTCGGAGCTACTGTTGTAAAAGATAAAGACGGAAAAGAAATAAAGATCAAAAAAGATTTTTCGGGGAAAACTGTTATCGAAGATAAGGACGGAAAGAAGAGAACCGTAGAAAAAGATATTTTTGGGGATATTATCCTCAAAGACGAAAAGGGTAATAAAGTGAAAGTGAAAAAAGACATTTTCGGCAGGACAATCATAGAAGACGAAAAGGGTAATAAGAAAGAAGTTAAGTCTGATATTTTCGGCAGGGTTGTAATTGAATAAAAATAATTTCGCTTAAAATTTATGGAATTTCAGCTTTTACTTTATCTATTAATATCGTTTCGATATTAATAACCTTAAAAGTAACAGAAGCATGCTGAAAAAATTATTATTTACCCTCGTATCTCTATTCTTTATACTTCACCTGTCGGCACAACAGGCTGAAACAATCCACATCATGGTAGCTCTTTGCGACAACCAATATCAGGGTATTGTGAAAGTACCCAAAGGTATCGGCAACGGGCAAGACCCTCACACAAATTTGTATTGGGGATGCGGATACGGTATGCGTACCATGTTCAGGAAAAGCGCCGACTGGAAAGAGATCAGACGATACAAAGCCGATGATGTCATTCTGGAACGTATCGTATTCAAACACAAAACAAAAAATTACTATCTGGTAGCTGATGCCTATGACGGCAAATATATCAGCGACTGCACAATAGACTTTCTAGAGTCGTGTGCAGGTAGCAAGAAAGACACAATCATGGTAGGTAAGACGGTAATCGGTATCAGCGGCAATGCCAAACTGGTATCGTATGTGGGACACAACGGGCTAATGGACTTCAAGCTGGCTAATACATATCAAAATAAGGACGGTAAGCAGCGCGATGCTATCATCATTGCCTGTGCCAGCAAACAATACTTCACTCCTTATCTGAGGGCGGCAAAAGCGAAACCATTGGTATGGTCGACACACCTGATGAGTGCCGAAGCCTATACTGTACACGATGCCGTACGAACCTACATAAACGGCGGAACGAATGCTGCTGTCCGTGAGGCTGCCGCAGCCGCGTACAACCAATACCAGAAATGCGGGATCAATGCTGCCAGAAGATTGTTGGTTACGGGATTTTAGGCTGGTAATAATACTAAAAAGAATATACCGATTAAAGGCAGAATGATTACCTTATTTTGTAAATTTGCAGCTTCATAAACTAAATTCAACAACGCAGTATGAAAGCAGCAATAGTGACAATCGGCGATGAAATACTTATTGGCCAGATTGTGGATACCAATTCGGCATGGATAGCCCACAAACTTACTCTGGCCGGATATGAAGTAGAGGAAATGCAATCGATAGGCGACGATGCCGCACAAATAAAAAATACGATAAACGATGTTTTCGGGCGGGTAGACGTTATACTGATGACTGGCGGACTAGGCCCTACGAAAGATGATATAACAAAGAAAACACTTTGCGAGTACTTCGGCACAACGATGATATTCGATGAGGCGGTACTCGAAAATATACAGAATGTTTTTCCACATTCTACCCCTATAAATGAGCTTACATACAATCAGGCGTATGTTCCTAAAGACTGCACTGTAATACAAAACAGAGTGGGTACTGCTCCCGTTACATGGTTCGACCACAAAGAAAAGGTACTGGTGTCGATGCCGGGTGTACCTTACGAAATGCGCTATGTGATGGAAAACGAAATTCTGCCACGCTTACAGGAAAGATTTACGACCGAAGCTTACCTGAAAAGTGTACTTATAGTCAGGGGATATGGCGAATCGGCACTGGCAATACACATCGCCGACTTTGAGGACAATCTGCCCGAAGGATTCGGACTGGCTTATCTGCCTTCTCCGGGCATGGTAAAACTACGTCTTTTTGTAAGGGGCGAACATCGTCAGGCAGAACTGGAGGAGCAGGTAAAAAAACTACATGGTTTACTGGGTGATGCTATCATTGCAGACAAGGACTCAAATATCGAAAAAATATTAGGAGAGCGTCTGTTCGAGAAAGGCCTTACACTGGGTACAGCCGAGAGTTGTACAGGTGGTAATATAGCTCACCTGATTACATCGGTAGCCGGTTCTTCCCAATACTTCAAAGGGGCAGTAGTATCGTATGCCAACGAAGAAAAAATAAATATACTGCATGTATCAAAAGAGTCATTACAGCAATTCGGCGCAGTAAGCGAAGCTGTAGCTATGGAAATGGCACAGGGCGCACAACAAGCTCTAAATGTGGATTGCTCGATAGCTACAACCGGTATTGCCGGCCCTGACGGAGGAACGGAAGAAAAACCGGTAGGCACGGTCTGGATATGCACAATCTGTAAAGGGAAGCAGGTGACAAAGAAATATCAACTCGGTAAATTTCGTGAAGCCAATATAATGCGTGCATCCAATCTGGGTATGTTGCAATTACTGGATATGCTGGATGAATGAAATGTCTTTCTTTCTTCCTTATTTAGACCGGCGGCCAAAATCGAGATTGAAGGAAAAATTTACCAATAATAGAGGATTCAGATCTTTTGTATAAATCCTTAATTTGCTAGAGGCCAATTTCGACTCATTGTAATTTCTCACAGAATGTTCTTTCCCGAACGGATTAAATAAAGCCAGACTCAGATTCCAACGGGAAGTATTATAACCGGCTTCGATCTGGTGCATTTTCTCTCCCTGAGTGAGAGTTTCACCCCAATACTCGTTCCAATGGGGATTCCATTCAGCGTTGAATATCCAGTTCTTGTAATTGGCTGTCAGCATAATGGGAATCCTCCAGTTGCTATGCGTATGGGTATAATCGTTTCCTTTACTTATATAGCGGTTAAGCCCCGGTGCAACACCCAATGTTATAAATTCTTTATACGGTTTTAACTTTAGTGTCAAACTTGTATTCAGGCGATGAAATTCCTTGTAATTGACATTTGTATGCACAAAGACCTCATCTTCAAAGGTCACCTGCCCCATAGCGGGTTTGTGATAATACGTATATTTAACCTGTAAGTCGGCTTCAAATATCCCTTTATTATATCCGACATCCAATGTATTGGAATTAAACCACTTTGTTTTCAGATAGGGGTTACCTCTCTGCACCTGCATAAGATCTATAGGCTGGGTTACATCGCTAAGATCGGCTAAAGACGGTGGGTTACCCGACACATAACCGCTATAACGCACGTATGTATTATTATTGATCATATAAGCTACATGCAGCATCGGACGAAAAATATAATCGGTATTGCTCTCCCCTTCCTGACTGTTATATGAGCGCATAAGCCCCAGACCAAAAGTATAGTTGAATTTACTATACCGGAACTTATACTCTGCATAAGTGTATGTTTCGGCAAAGTTAATGCCTGTATTCGCAGCCATAGCTCCACTATATTCATATCCGGTATAGATCTGTGTATGCTTTAATCCGGCTGATAACTTATTCATCCCGAAAGCTTTCTCATAGATACCTTCTGCCTTCAACGAATAGTTATCGCCAAGCATCAGCATATCCACTTCACCAATCGGCTGTCCTGATATCGATTGCTGGTAAAAACTGGATGCCCGTGAATCGGTATATGCACCTACAATATTGAATATGATTGTCTGGTCTTTTCCCAGTTTACGACGAAAGTAGAGGTCTAACAAGGGATTCAGATTCTTCATCGAGTTGCGGCTCGATAATGTAACAGGAATGTCGCTATCTGAGGTAGATACTACACTCCTGTCTTTATCCATAATACTGTTTGGAACATAATCGTAGTTATAGCGAAATGTGGCATTAAAAAGATATTTACCCGATTCGCGCAGATTGTAAGTCAGGGCTGTATTGACTTTATCCATCTTATACTTTGTAGGCATTCCTGTTTCTACACGCTCTAACACCCTATCGGGATAAACGAAAGTTTCCTTATTATCCTTAGTCCAGTCAAAACCTTTTCGCGACCAATGAGAATTGATACTGAATGTCGATTTTTCATGATATATTTTAGCTGATACAACGTTTTCACCGGAATTCACATCGAACGCATTTGACAGATCTACTGCTATATTTCCGCCCGATTCGACTCTAGCAGTTATAAAGTCAATAACAAGAGGTGCATAACCATATCTCATACCAGGATCGTCATGGTATTCGATGCGCACAACATCGGCAGGCTGTAATGCAATAATTTCTGCAGACGTAACTTCTACCCCGTCCATACGCAGTTGCACAGGATAGCCAAGCAGTGATATACTATTATTAATAAAACTAACAATAATATGGGGTAAATGGAAGCTGCGAAGCAATGTCATAGCATTATTCGACGTAGCAATCTGATTTGCCGACGGTATGGCAATTTTTCTATCGGGTCTTTGTATTATAGTACCGGCAGTTACAGTAATATCGTTAAGAGAGATCTCCAGTTGAGTCAGCAATATATCTCCTACATTTATATCTTTTTCGACATGCCTTAACGGAATATACCTGCTCTCGTACCCCGCCGAATAAACGGATAGCAGGTAGTCGCCTTGTTGTACGTCACGGAAATGGAAAGAGCCTTCCGTATCGGATAGGATTTCAGACACAACAACAGAATCAGGCCTTAACAATGCAATGTTTGCCGATTGCAACACAGTTTGTGTATCTGCATCTATAATAGTACCTGATATTTTCACTTGAGATTGTGCAGCTGTAACCATTACTAGCATAATGGCTAAAGAGAATAATCTTAGATTCATAATTTGAGATTAAAGTAGTTCGGAAGTTAATCTATAAATAAAAGTATGATTATTTATTATAAAACAGATTTATCTTCTCCGGCTGAAAGATAATTAATTTGAAATCAGAGCAAGCGATTGAAAAAGAACCATCAATCTATTTCTGAATTTGTTATGCTGTACATGTTTGTCCTTGCTTTATGGGCTGTAAAGATAGTCTTTTTTGCAAAACTCTAAAAATTGGCAAAACCGAAAAGAAGATAATCTTTAAAATGAAAAACCAAAAATTTTATCTATAGAGAAAAGCGATCTTTGAATTCGGAGAACAGTGAGCAACTAAAAAAGTAACGAAAATAAAAAACAATCAAAATTCATTACATTCGTTACTTTTTAGTTAAAATAATAATCTGTACTATTTCGCTCCTTTCATTATTCCGGCATCCGAATCGTTGTTATTCATACGTTTATCTCCGGCTTTATACTGACGTCCGAAATTGAGATTCAGTGAAAAGTTCAGCATCAGTATGCGTTTCAGATTATTAGTATATACATTTGATACATTCGGAGCCAGTACCGACTGATTGCGGCTTCCTTGTGTATATTTGCTGGTAAATGGATTGAACATTGCCAGATTCAGAGACCATTTCGGAGTGTTATAGCCTGCCGATACGATGTGTATTTCTTCACCTATATTAAGCGTTTCTCCCCAATAATTGTTCCAGCGGGGATGCCATTCTGCAGCGACCGACCAACGCTTATAATTAAGCGATAGCTGTACAGGTACGCGCCAGTTGTTATAGGTATGTGTGAAAGTATTACCTTCGCTTATATAGCGGTTCAATCCCGGTGAAACACTTAGCGTAATATAGTCTTTCCAAGGTTTGAACTTCAATGTCAACTGCATATTCAGGCGATGAAATCCTTTTTGATTGATGTTAGTGCGGATAAACCTGCCCTCTTCAAGACCTTCGGTTCCAAAGCTTATTTGTTCCATGATAGGTTTGCGGTCATACGTGTATCGCATGAAAAACTCTGCTCCGAACATTCCTTTATTATATCCGGCGTTCAGCGTACTGGAAGTAAACATAACTGTCTTAAGAGCCGGATTACCTTTGCGTATCTGTAACGAATCTATTGCCTGCACTACGTTGTTAAGGTCTGAGAGTGATGGAGAATAGCCTGATATATAGCTATGGAGACGTATATATGCGTTATCACTGATATTGTATCCGACACGCAACGTAGGACGGAAAATGTACTTCTCATTACTCTCGGCTCCCTGACTATTGTATGAGCGCATTACTCCCAGTCCCAGTGAGTAGTTGAATTTACCCTTGCGCAACTGATATTCAGCGTATCCGTAAGTTTCGGCAAAGTTGAGCCCGACATTTGTAGATACATTACCGCTATATTCGTTACTGGTGTAGCTTTGTGTATGTTTCAGCCCTGCCGATAATTTACCGGTCTTAAAGGTTTTCTCATATATACCTTCTGCTATGAAGGAATACTTATCACCCAGCACGAGCGAATATATATCAGTATTCAGTTGATCTTGCCGGCGTTCCTGATAAAGGCGGGATGAACGGGAATCGATATATGTACCAACAACATTAAATATCACCACTTGTTCGTTTTTCAGATTGCGCTGATAATACAAGTCCAGAGAGGGTGTTACACTCTTCCATGTTGTATGATCGAGTATCGACAACGGATTGTCATTATCAGATGAAAAGATAGTGCTTTTCCTGTCTGTAAATTCATTCGGTGAATAGTTGTAGTTGTATCTCAATGTAGCATTGAACAGATACTTATCCGGTTCTTGCAAACTATAATTGAGTGCAGTATTGACTCTGTTATTCTTAAAGCGGGTGGGTTCCCCCTCTTCTTTACGTTCCAGCGTTTTGTCCGGGAAATTAAAAGTTTCGGTATTTTCACGTGTCCAGTTTATACCTCTGCGCGACCAATAGCTGTTAACCCCGAATTCTGATTTCTTATGATTTACTTTGGCTGAGACAAAGTTTTCACCCCAATCCATATCATAGAATACATTTCCCAGATTGGCAGACACATTTCCGCCCGACTCCTTACGGCGGGTTATATAATCTATAACGGCAGCGGCATCACCATACCTCATACCCGGTTCGTCATGATACTCGATACGTATAATATCGGCAGGCTGCAGGGCAACTACTTCTGCACTGGTAACCTCGATTCCATTGATACGCAGTTGCACCGGTTTACCATCGGGAACTGTGATCGTATTATTTATCGGATTGATTACTATACGTGACAGTTGCAGGTTGCGAAGTAATGTAACCCCGTTATTCGATGCTTTTATCTGGTTTTCGGTCGGCATTATTATTTTACGATCCGGCTTCTGTATCACGGCACTGGCTGTTACGGTGACATCTTTCAGGGCAACAGCCGAGTGGCTAAGGTCTATATTCCCCAGATCGGTATTTCCTTCAATACGATTCAGTGGAATGTATTTTTTACCATATCCTACAAAGGCTGCCGATACGATGTAGTCACCGGACGGAATATTATTGAAAGCAAAAAGCCCTTTTACATCGGACGATGCTCCCGACACAAAGGTCGAGTCTGATTTGAGTAATGCGATATTGGCAAATTCTATTGCGTCTTTGGTTTCCGTATCTACAATAGTGCCGGATATTTTCACTTGCGACTGTACTGAGATTGCCAGTATAAGTGATATAATCAGAAGGGTTAATCTTGAGCTCATAATCTAATTCGTTTTAAAATTTCCTTATTTGTTACTTACATATATTATGACGCTCTCTTTTTCGGATTAGTTACAATAAAAAACAAACTTCTGAAAACTTTAACATTTTTCTGATGGTAAAAGTCTCTATTTATGCAATAATGATGCCCGAAACAAAGAAGTGAATAAGAAAGATACTGAGATATTGATGTATCTTTGTAAACTATTTTTATCTATAGAGGATGACAGAAACAGATACAAATCATAAAAGAACCTTTTCTAAAGAAGAGAGGCTGTGCAGTACAAAATCTATCGACAGGCTTTTTTCGGAAGGAGAATCTTTTATAGCCTATCCTCTGCGTGTAGTATATTATATAGAGGACGAAGCGGATGAACAAAACAGACATGCTACCATTCTGATCAGTGTATCTAAAAAGAAATTTAAACGGGCTGTAAAACGAAACTGTGTAAAAAGACTGGTAAGAGAGGCTTTCCGTCAAAATAAAGCTCATTTTTCGGATTTGCTATTTCAGAATGGGAAAAAGATGGACATAGCGTTCCTTTATCTGAAAAATGAATTGCCAACATACAATGAGATAGAGAAATCTATACTGAAAACAATAACTGTTCTGACCGAAAGATCGGGTGAAAATAAGGAGGGATGAAAAAGGTACTGTCTTGGATATTATTACTGCCTGTGTATTTCTACAAATACAGCATATCTCCTATGCTGCCTCCATCGTGCCGCTACACTCCCACCTGTTCGGAATATGCAATACAGGCTATAAAAAAGCACGGCCCGTTTAAAGGCTTTTGGCTGGCAACGAAGCGTATAGCACGCTGCCATCCGTGGGGAGGACACGGGTACGATCCTGTGCCTTAATCCCGATCAGGATAATGAGAAAGAGGTGGTATAAATTGCTTCCAGAAGTCAGTTTCATGAACATTAAAAGCATGACAGCCGAAAGGTAGTTGTCTGCCATTCATATCATAAGCAATCGAAGGGTATTCTTCAAAAGAAAAAGTCAATGCTTCTCTCCAAGCGGGTTTCTTAAAGGATTTATTAATCTTTACTGCTTCCACGCCCCAGAATACGTCTTCATTGTAGTCGGTTTGCTGAATGTCTTTATACTTGTCCAGTATATGTGCAGGAACAGAATTCAACACAGATAAGAAAGATGATATTTTTCGTAAAGATAATCCGCCGTTACCCACATTATTATATACCCGATGCCGTCGTTCTGCCGAATCAGAGTACAGAAAAGGGAAATAACGTAAGAGAAAATTATAGATACGTGTCTTCGTTAACTTATGTGGTTTGAACCAAGGGGCACCAACATAATCATAGTCTCTATCGCACCAATAACTTAATTCGGGCTTAAACAAATAAGCGTCGGTCTGATGTATCAATAAATATCTGTAATCGGTAAAAGCCTGATAAAACTCGATGGACAGCATCAATTTATTATAGCCGCTTACTCCGGAAAAATACTCATCGGGAAACCGGACAACATCTATATCTGATAAATCGCCAAAAGAATCATCAAGTGTCATGGAAGACGGGGCTATAAATACTTTCCGGTATCCTTCTGTCATAGCTACAGCTTGTTTCAGGCATTCTTTTTCCCACCGGTAAAGAGACCTATAAACAGGGAACACTATGATGCAGTCCTTATTCGTTTCCATTATCTGTTACAGTAAACTCTGATAAACCTTATAATATTGTCTTGCACAGTTTTCCCAGTTAAATGAGAAAGCATGTTGCTTTATCAGTTCAGGCTTCTCTTTATTGGCAATATAGTCTTCCATTCCTTTCTCGAAAACACCCTGCATATATTCAGGATCGAAATTCTCAAAATAATAGGCATACTTCCCTCCTATCTCAGGTAACGATGTCAGATTGGAAATAAAAACAGGCTTGCCAAAGCGCATAGCTTCAAGCACCGGCATACCGAAACCTTCCGCAAGAGACGGAAATGCAAAGGCGAGACAGTTTTTAAGGTACCAATACTTTTCAGCATCAGACACTGCTCCTATTATCTTCACCCGGTCTTCTACGTTATGTCGTTTTGCCTCTTCTTCTATTTTTGCCACATAGTCACTTTTTATTCCTGCAACTACAAGTTCATAATCATTGTTCTTCAATATTGCAGGCAATACATGAAAATTCTTCTTCGGAACTACTGTTCCTATAGCCAGTATATAAGGTTTCTGCGGTCTGTATGCCGGTGTATCGAAATCTTCATATTCGGGAAGAATACACCCGTTATGAATCGCAGTAACAGGCTTCCCTTTTACATCGAGATGTTCCAGAATATCCTTTTTGGCAAATTCGGAAATAGCAACAATATAATCGGCTCTGTCTATCCGCTTCTGGTGTTTCTTAGTGTATCTTACAATGTCCGAAGGCGAGGTCTTTTCGTACAAGAAGTTGAGGTCATGCACAGTCAGTACATTCTTCGTATTCTTGCTTCCTCCAATATATTTGGACAACTGATATGTAGTATGCCATATATCCAGATTCTTCACCGGAACAGGCAATAATTTATCCAAAAGACGCTTCTCGATATATCGGGCATCTTCACCCATAAACTTACCTGTACGGCGATCTATATAGAAAGAGATATTATCTTCCTGTGAAATCACACTATTGATAGCATGGGAAAATTTATCACCGAAAGTATATAGTCCCGTATTGGGATACTTCATGCGTTCGCAATCTATAACTATATTCATTGTCCTTATTTATTTTTAATGGTCAAATATCAGAAGCGAAACAGCTTACGATACCACTTATTTGCTTTCCTTTTGTAACGCTCAATAGTCCTGTGCTGAATACAAATTCGTTCAAGCATATCTATTTCTGTACCAAACTCTTTCAGATATAACTCTCTGTAATTATCGTACACTCGCTGGCGGTTTTCACGCTCAAATGCAGCATCCTTTTCCCTGCTGTCTGTCAATGAAGATTTATCCTCATGTTTTCTGTAATAAAACAATAGTTCGGGAAGCAAAACCACATCCCCTCCCTCTTTCAGCATACCGATCCACAAATTCCAGTCTTCATATATTCTGAGCTTTTCATCATACATTCCGGCTTTATAGAAATCTTCGCTCCGCATCACAGCCGAAGCATGGATCGTATTCATCATTATCAATTCCCTAAAGTTGTATTTAGAGAATTTCCATTTTTTCTTTACGGCCCCAAACATCCAGCCATTAGAAAAAACCAGTTTAACATCGGGCTGTTTATCCAATACTGTTACACATTTTTCGATATAAGTAGGAGCAATAAGATCGTCCGAATCCAAGAAAAGAAAATATTGTCCTGTAGACAGCTTAGCTCCGGTATTGCGGGCTCCGGCCAAGCCTTTATTCTCTTGTTTTGTATATTTTATATTATCATACTTTTCCAGATATGGTTTTACAACCTCTTCCAGATTATCGGGTGACCCGTCATTGACTAATACAATCTCGATATTGCTATATGTTTGTCCGATAACGGAATCTATAGTTTCGCCTACGGTAGTAGCCGAATTGTAACATGGAATAACAACAGATACTAGATTCTTCATTTACAATACAGTTTTCAATATTTTCCGGAAAACTGATAAAGGTAATACTTTCCAGCAAGAAAATGCGCATTTTATTAACATTGTAGACTGGTTGAAGAATATAAAGTATTGCTTCAGCATATCACTATTCGTTTCATCCAGACGATGTTTAATAAACTGCCTTATCCAATGTTTTATCTGTCGTTTATAATCTGTTCGTATCTGTGGATATTCGCCAGAGAGATACATCAGCATATCCAATACTTCTTTGCTTTCGTTCTTCACTTCCGACATTATAGAATGTTTTCTCAGCCTGTAAGCCGATAATGGAGTATCGATACTTCGGAATGTATAACTCTTAAATAACAACTTCAACCACAGGCAGTAATCTTCGGCGATACGAAAAGAGGGGAATCCTCCTGCCTCGATCAATATATCCCGTTTTGTCAACACAGTAAGTATCGGTATGCGGTTCTGTTCTATAAAGAGCCGGATTGCAGCCTCACCTTCATAAACACGTGTACTTACTCCTAAAGGTTTCAGAGAGGATGAGTCTTCAAGGTCAGACAACTGATAGAAAGTATACGCATCTGTAAAAAACAGATCGTGGCCGGAAGAAAGAAGCTCTTCAACCGACACTTCCAGTTTATTGGGAAACCATATATCATCGCTATCCAGAAAAGCGACCAATTCACCTTGTGCAACCTCTAATGCCTGATTGCGGGCGGTATACTGACCTTTATTTTCCTGAAAGTAATATTTTATGCGATCGTCTTCCTTTTGCAGATCCTGAACAACCTCTTCTGTAGTATCTTGAGATCCGTCATTGACGACTATAAGTTCCCACTTATCATAACTTTGCTTCATCACCGACCTTATCGACTCAGCAATATATCCGGCAGCATTATATGCCGGCATTATAACTGAAACTAAAGGTTTTATGTCATTGGCAACAAGCATGTTATTTCTTATGGTATCTTATTATATTTATCTCCTGCTGATCGTCCGGAATATCTGATTCTGCAAACCGGTTGCGGACTTCTGACTTTATATTATTAATTAAAGAGTCTGTTGCTGAGACTGTATCGGGCAAAAAGATTAGCAGTCCCGAATAAAACTCGGTCTTTTCTATTTCTGTTCCAAACGGAAAATATGTTGTAATCTCATCGTTATCATTCAGCTCAACGATATGATTCTTCAGGCTGATATCGGGATATATAAATGTATAGTGGGAATAATAACGTTTCATGGTTTATTACCGGCACTATCGGGCACCTCTTGATATTCTTCTTAATTCTTCTTCGGCAGCTGTAGGCTTTGTAGACTTCCTGTCTTTCTGCTCAGTAGTAGCAGGTGTTGCAGGTTTGGCTTCCACAGGTTTTACAGGCTCGGCTGTAGTTGATGGTTTATTCGTTGTCGGGGCAGGTAAATCGGATTGAGCCTGAGCCGGAACATTCGACGAAATGGAATCAATGTAACTTATGTTATATAAAGATACATTTAACGGCAAATCAGAACCTCTCTCTTTTAAATGGACATAACCTGATACACCTTTCAACAGGCTATCTGCCAAATGTGGTTTACTGAATGTATAAGCTTCATTTTTATCGAGTGGAACGATTTTCTTTATCAGCGTATCTTTATATGTGAAGAAAACAGCCGCCTCAACTTTTTGTAAGGCATTGAGCCCCTGCACATCGAACCGTATATTGAATTTAGTCAGATCGAGTTTCTTAATTTTAAAGGAGTCTATATCGAATGACATTGTCGGTGTAGCAGCACTCAGATTGTAGAACGACGGTATCAACAGGTCGGTTCTCCGTACTTTCCCTTTCGGCTTATTCAACTCGTCCATCATCCTTTTGTTTTTGGCACTCAACCGAGATGCAACCGAATCGTTTATCGCTTCATAATAGGCTATATTATCGGAGTACCAGAGTAAGGATGAATCTAATTCGGCCTGTGAGACTTTATGTTTTCTCAACACACCCTCAACCAGAGCATCCTTCTTCTCATTGGTATTAAATTCTGTTCCTCTATTATAAATTGCCTGCGCTATTTGTATGTCGTACAATACTTCTACCATCTTATTTTCGGACAGTACATATTTCGGTCTCCGGCTACATGAGCCTAAAACCAAAAGGACTGTGATTATAATAAAGATGGTACTGCGCTGCATAAGTCAGACGTTATCTTTTTTTTCCAAAGATATTGATAATGTCTTACGATAAAAAATAAGTAGGATAAAAATACCGACAGTGATAGCCGAATCGGCAATATTAAATATAGGACTAAAGAATACGAATTTTTCTCCACCCCATACCGGGAACCATGAAGGGAATGTGCTCTTTATAAGAGGAAACTGAAGCATATCCACTACCCTGCCGTGCAACCAGCTCGAATAGCCTTCGCCTATAGGAACAAATGAGGCTACATGTCCTGCATAACTTTCAGAGAAAATAACGCCATAAAAGACGCTGTCGATAATGTTACCGAATGCACCTGCCAGTATAAGTGCAATACAGGCTATAAAGCCTTTGGAATATCCTTTCTTCACCAAAGTGTACAGATAGTAACCGATAAAGCCAATGGCTACTATACGAAACAGGGATAAGAATAGTTTCCCCCAAGCCTTGTTGCCTTCTCCTCCCAGTTCGAGACCAAAGGCCATGCCGGGATTTTCCACAAAATAGATTTTAAACCAACTGGTTATACTTATTTCTTCTCCCAAATACATATGTGTTTTTATCCATATTTTGGAAGCCTGATCTATTATAATAACCAGAACTATAACCAGAATCGCTATTAATCCTCTGTTCTTATTGTCCATATAATCCCGTAAAGAAAGTGAAGAAAAAACAGATGTGTACACGCCTATTTTTTCTTCCCTTCATAGTTATTTCTTGGTTTTATTTTACTCCGCTGTTTTTAGCTTCGATACTCAATGTAGCATGAGGTACTGCGCGTAAACGTTCTTTCGGTATCAGTTTACCTGTTTCACGGCAAATACCGTAAGTTTTGTTTTCGATGCGGATAAGTGCCGATTGCAAGTTCTGGATAAATTTCATCTGACGTTGTGCCAGACGGCCTGCTTCTTCTTTCGACAGTGTAGATGCACCTTCTTCCAACACCTTGAATGTAGGTGATGTATCGGTTACATCATTACCGTCTGCATTGGTGATAGCAGCTCTCAGTCCATCATACTCTATTTTCGCTTTCGCCAGCTTCTCTAGTATTATATCGCGGAATTCACTTAATTCCTCATCTGTGTATCTTGTTTTTTCTGTCATAACTTTGGTATTAAAAGTTGAACATCCTGTTTATATTTTCTTAAAGATAATTATTTTGTCAGACTTTTACTATTTCTATTTGCAAAATATAATCATCCATATCTACTTCCTGACCATTATTCACATCTGTTAATTCTATTTTATCAGCAAGAACCTGAGATGATATATAGTCGTTATAATCTGATACTGTTTCTCTTATCTGCTCCTGATCAGATATTTTCACTACTATTCTGTCTGTTATATCAAGGCCTGTAGATTTACGTATATTTTGTATACGATTCACCAATTCACGTGCGATACCCTCTTTGCGGAGGTCATCGGTGATAGTTACATCCAAAGCCACTGTTAATTTTCCTGCATTTGCAACCAGCCATCCCGGTATATCTTCCGATATTATTTCCGCATCAGCAAGTTCTATGGTAGCTGTCTGTCCGTCTATATCGAACGAATAGTTACCGTCTGTCTCGAATGCTGCGATTGCTTCCTGCGACATAGCCTGTACTTCGGCTGCCAGTTGTTTCATTATTTTGCCATAACGCGGTCCCAGTTTTTTGAAGTCGGGTTTAACCTTCTTCACCAATATACCTGCCGCATTATCTACATAATTCAATTCTTTTACATTGACCTCTGTCAATATAAGATCGCGAACAGCTTCTATGTCCTGTTTCTGACCATCGTTCATCACAGGTATCATGATCTGCATCAATGGCTGACGCACTTTGATGCTTTCCTTGCGGCGAAGTGCCAATACTGCCGATGATATATCCTGCGCTATCTGCATGCGCTCCTCTAAACGCTTATCTACCACAGATGGTTCATAAGCAGGGAAGTCTGTCAGGTGAACAGATGCTATATTTTCGCGTCCTGTTGCATTGGTCAGATCGCAAAACAATCTGTCGGCATAGAATGGCGATATCGGAGCCATCAGTTTAGCCACTGTTTCGAGACAAGTATATAATGTCTGATAAGCAGACAGTTTATCTTTAGTCATCTCTCCACCCCAGAAACGTTTGCGGTTGAGGCGTACATACCAGTTACTCAGATTGTCGTTTACAAAGTCTGAGATTGCGCGTCCGGCTTTAGTCGGCTCATAAGCATTCAGATTCTCGTCTACATCTTTTATAAGCGTATTAAGCAATGATATGATCCAACGGTCTATTTCGGGTCTTTCGTTTACAGGTATCAGTTCTTCACTGAATGTAAATCCATCGACATTTGCATACAGGGCAAAGAATGAGTATGTATTATACAATGTACCGAAAAACTTACGGCGCACTTCTTCTACTCCTTCTATATCGAATTTCAGGTTATCCCAAGGCGAAGCATTGGTTATCATATACCAGCGAAGCGGATCGGAACCGTATTGTTCTATTGCTTCGAACGGATTGATAACATTGCCTTTACTCTTCGACATCTTGTTTCCATTCTTATCGAGTACAAGTCCGTTAGAGATAACGTTCTTGAACGATATGCTATCTTTAAACATTGTAGAGATCGCGTGCAATGTATAGAACCATCCGCGCGTCTGGTCTACTCCTTCGGCTATGAAGTCAGCAGGATAAACTTTATTGAACTCTTCTTCACTGATATTCGGATAGAATACCTGTGCAAACGGCATCGCACCCGAATCGAACCAGACGTCGATGAGGTCTTTTTCGCGTGTCATTGGCTGCCCCGAATCGGACACCAGTATTATATCGTCTACATACGGACGGTGAAGGTCTATCTTTTCATAATTGGCCTTATCCAGATTGCCTATCTGGAAGTCTTTCCAAAGAACTTCTTTCATAAAACCGGCATCGACGGCCTTTTGCATTTCTTCGTAAAGTTCTTTTACCGAACCTATGCACTTTTCTTCTTTTCCGTCTTCGGTGCGCCATATCGGCAGCGGGGTACCCCAGTAGCGGCTACGGCTCAGGTTCCAGTCCTGCAGATTTTCAAGCCATTTGCCGAATCGGCCTGTACCTGTCGATTCCGGCTTCCAGTTGATAGTCTTATTCAGTTCTATCAGACGTTCGCGACTGGCTGTAGTCTTTATAAACCAGCTATCGAGCGGATAGTAAAGTACAGGTTTATCGGTACGCCAACAGTGCGGATAGTTGTGCACCTGACGTTCTATCTTGAATGCCAGTCCTTGCTGTTTCAGCATCACGCTGAGGTCTATATCCAGTGTATTGGCATCGGCAGGCAATGTGTCGTCATATTCGTTTTTCACATAACGCCCTGCATATTCTTTATATAGATCAACGTTTACATTTTCTTTTACATATTCCGCATCGAGGTCTTCTATACGGAAATATTTACCCGTAAGGTCTACCATAGGACGCTGATTGCCGTCTTTGTCCAACAACAGCAATGCAGGCACATCGTTAGCTTTGGCCACTCTGGCATCATCTACACCGAATGTCGGCGCGGTATGTACTATACCTGTACCATCCTCTGTGGTAACGAAGTCTCCGACCAACACCTTAAAGGCATTCTTTCCCGGATTCATCCAAGGGATAAGCTGCTCGTATTCCATTCCGGCAAGGTCTTTACCTAACCACTCTCCTACGACTTTGTATGGTATCAGTTTATCACCCTGCTTATAATCTTCGAGAGCCAGATCTTTAGCTTTCTCGTTGAACATACTGAACATAAGTGATTTCGCCAAAACAGCAGTCATCGGATTACCAGTGTACGGATTGTATGTCTGCACGGCTACATAGGTTATCTCAGGCCCTACAGTCAAAGCCGTATTGGATGGCAATGTCCAAGGGGTAGTCGTCCATGCAAGAAAATAGGCATCACCAAACTGAGCCATTTCTGCTTTCGGCGATTTTATCTTGAATTGAGCAACACACGTAGTGTCTTTCACATCACGATAGGCGCCCGGCTGATTCAGCTCGTGCGTACTAAGGCCTGTACCCGCAGCAGGCGAGTATGGCTGTATGGTGTAACCTTTGTAGAGGTATCCTTTGTTATAAAGTTCTTTCAACAGGAACCAAAGTGTTTCGATATAACGGCTGTCATATGTCACATACGGATCGTTCATATCTACCCAGTAACCCATAATGCGGGTAAGGTTTTCCCACTCTCCTGTATATTTCATTACCTCCTTGCGGCAGGCATCGTTATATTCTTTTACAGATATTTTCTTCCCGATATCTTCTTTGGTTATACCCAGCTTCTTTTCCACCGCAAGTTCGACTGGCAATCCGTGTGTATCCCATCCGGCCTTACGATTTACAAGGAAGCCTTTCATAGTCTTGTAACGGCAGAAAATATCTTTTACGGTACGTGCTATTACATGGTGAATACCGGGCATGCCGTTTGCCGACGGAGGCCCTTCGTAGAAAACGAAAGAGGGAGCTCCCGCACGTACATCCAGACTCTGTTGGAATATATTTTCCTTATCCCACTTTTCCAATATCTCTTTATTGATATCGGACAAGTTAAACCGATTGTATTCTGAAAATCGCTTGCTCATAGTGCGTATAAAACCTGCTTTAAAAAAATTGAGGGCAAAGATAGTGAAAAGTTGCGAATTACGAAGTAAATAGATGTTCCCAAATATTAATAATGAGTTATGAGTTGTTAATGTTACCAGACATAATTACTGTTATTTAGTGTTATCGCTATTTTTTATCATGGAGCGATTAATTATTTTTGTTAAGCTTAGTATAACAGGTTGTATTTTTCTGTCGATTCTTTATCTATAGGATGATGAGAATTATAAAATGTAGAGACATGAAATCTTACGCCCGATGAAAATAAAAGCGGGCTAATGATTGTTAGCCCGTACAGGAGGAAAAGTAACAAGAATTGAAAACAATGCAAAAGCATTACATTCGTTACATTTTAGTTTAAATTTAGTGTACTAGTTCTTAGTCTACTAGTGTACTAGAAAAAAGAGGGATGCTAGCAGGTTAGTAAACTAAAAATTAGAAGCATCGTTCAGTGGAACAAGGTGTAGCTAAAATTCGTTACATTCGTTACATTTTAGTTAAAATTGGCGTTAACTGTAGGGGTAGTGGCTTGCTTCTGTCTATTTAGTTTGTCATACACGGGCACCCACAAGGGATGCCCCTACAAGGGGGAAAAATATTATATTGACTCCGCTTCGCTCTGTCGAACGTTGTTTCGTTACATTGGCTCCGCTTCGCTCTGCCGATCGTTGATTCGTTACTTTTTAATTAAAATTTCAATTTAATTATTATTTAAACTATTGATTTAGTATAGATTATGAAATTCAGATTCAGACTTATTGCATTCATTATATTGGCATTACTTGTTTTGGTATGCGGGTATCAGGCATACTGGCTTGTGAATTTCCATAACGAGCAATACCGCAAAATGGAACTGGCGATAATGAATGCGATGAGTAATGCGGACTTTAAGGAGATTGCCCTGAGGATAACAGACATTCATAAGTTGCAGGAACTCGACAGTATTCCGCCACAAAACCAAAATGGAATAATGACCGATCCGGAACAAAAAATGCCGGATGTAGTAGTACGTATAGAGAACAAAAAGAATGGAGTGAGTATATGGAGTAATGCTGAACAGATGAACGTCTCGGTTCAACGGGGTTTTCACAGAACAATAGATTCTCTGAAGGAGGTGAATGTTGTCCGCTTCGACAGTATATTACACGCAGAACTATCTGTATTGGATATAAATATCCCTTATTATCTGGAATATGTAGATATTGCCAATGATTCTGTACTGATGCGCCTACCGGATAGTATCTCTACTACCGAAAGGCTGAAATATGAAGAATATGTCTTTCCTTTTACAGAAAACAAAACACAGGCTTATCATCTGTATCTGAAACAGCCTAAATGGCATATATTTAAAAGTATGACGGGACTGATCTGCATTTCGGCTCTAATGGTCATTTTCCTTATCATATCATATATCTATTTGTTAAAGATAATCTTGCGGCAAAAGACCGTTGACGAAATAAAGAGTGATTTTATCAATAATATGACACATGAGCTGAAAACACCCATATCGGTTACCTATGCAGCTGTAGACGCCATGCAGAATTTCGGCATGGGAGACGAGCCCGAAAAACGGGATAAATACCTGACTGTATCGAAGGAACAGCTAACCTATCTGAATAGTCTCGTGGAACAGATACTGACCATGTCGGTAGAAGAACGGAAAAACCTGAAGCTATCACCTGAAAGAATCTATATATCAGCTGTTTTCGATAAGCAAAAAAGTCAGTTCATGCTGAATTCCGTAAAACCGGTTACATTCAATATCGACATCGAGCCTGAGAATATAACCATAGAAGGTGACAGGCTGCATTTCGGCAATGTGATCAGCAACCTTATCGAAAATGCGATCAAATATTCAGGAGAAAGTGTAGAGATAAATCTTTCGGCTTACCGGAAAGGAAACGCTACTGTAATATCTGTTCGCGATAATGGAATAGGTATTCCTCATAACTCACTGGACAAGGTGTTTGACAAGTTTTACAGAGTATCGAAAGGGAATATACATGACGTAAAGGGCTATGGGCTGGGCTTGTACTATGTGAAAACCATTGTAGATAAGCATAACTGGAAAATAGAAATAGATAGTACGGAAGGACAAGGCACTTGTTTTAATATAATAATTATATGAAAATAAAGGTATTATTGGTAGAGGACGAGCCATCTCTGGCTATGATCATAAAAGATTCGCTCGAAAAAAGGGAATTTACGGTAGATTGTGCAGCGAATGGCAACGAAGGGCTGGAAATGTTCCACAAAATGAAGCCTGACATCGTTGTTGCCGACATTATGATGCCGAAGCTGGACGGATTCGGTATGACCCAACTTATCCGGCAGAGCGACAAGCACACTCCTATCTTGTTTCTGAGTGCAAAGTCAAGGACTGACGATGTCGTACAGGGTTTTGAGACAGGCGGAAATGATTACCTGAAAAAGCCGTTCGGCATGGAGGAACTTATTGTACGTATCAAAGCACTGCTTAACCGTATGCAGCAACAGGCACCTCAGAACAAAATATACGAGATAGGACAATATACTTTCGATCCTCTCATGCAAAGGCTCTCACATCCGCAAAAGGAAGAGATGCTTTCGCATCGCGAAACGGCCATACTGGAAAGGTTGTGCGCTAACCGGAATAACATAGTGGAGAACAAAGCAGTCTTGTTGGAATTATGGGGTGACGACAGTTTTTTCAATACCCGCAGCCTCCATGTCTTTATCGTCAAACTGCGTAAAAAGCTTGCGCTGGATAGTAAGATACAGATCATTAATATCAGGGGAATCGGGTATAAGATGATATTTTAGGCAGCCTTCCTCAGTCTGAAACGGAATCCTTTTTCGGCAACATATACCCCGAACAGGATAAGTACAGAACCGAGCAGAGCAACGACTGTGATCTGTTCATCTATTACGATTGCCGATGTGAGCAATGTTACCATCGGTACAAAGTATATGTAATTGGATACTTCCATTACACCCAGCTCTTTTACTGCCGTATTCCATGTGATGTAGCATAGTAAGGATGCTACCATTCCCAAGAACAGCAGGTTGCCTGCTACAACCGGAATAGTGAGCAAAGATATATGAAAGACATTGTCTCCCAAAAGTATAAAGGGAATCAGGGTTATGATACCATAAAAGAATACCTTACGGGTAATAAACAGAGTAGAATAGTGCTTATTGAGCCTTTTGAGAATGATTCCGTAGAAAGCCCACGACAATGCGGCGAGTACGGTAAGGATGTCGCCCAACGGGCTGATCTGCAATATAAAGCTGCCATTAAATACGACTAAGCCGACTCCGATGAGTGCTACTACAGAGCCGAATATGAGTGTCGATCTGATCTTCTCTTTGCGGTAGATAAGGTGGCTCAGAAATGCAGTGAATATAGGCGCTGTACATATTATGAGCGAGACATTGGATGCCAGTGTAATTTTCAGAGCCGTATTTTCAAGGACGAAATAGAGTGAACCGGCACACAGACCAGTGGCAACAAACAGCAGTTCGTCCTTCTTGTTATCGGCAAACAGCTTGCGCGGGCAGATAAACCAGATACCTATATACGCCAGCACAAACCGATACAACAGTATCTCGATAGGCGACAGGCCGTAGTTGATAAGCAGTTTGGTGGAGACAAATGTAGTACCCCAGACTATAACTGTGAAAATAGCGATAAGATGATACCAGTATTTTTTACCGGTGATTGATGCTTGCATTTATTGAAGATTTGAGTACAAATTTAATATGTATATCTCATTCTATAACAACTATGTATAAAAAGATATTAACAAAAACAAAAGCTCCCCGACAAGTCACTGCCGGAGAGCTGAAAGTGCAATATTGAAGTATGTTGAAAAGAGTGTTTATCTACCGAAACGCGACGTATCTACTTCTTCTATTTTAGCCTTTTTGTAATTACCGAAGCGGTAAGTAAATGATAGTTTTAGGGCAGGAGCATTCGGGTTGATGCGCATCGTATTGTACTGGTTCATATAGTCTATTTTCGTCGTCTGCTTTCCTATTTTGAAGATATCCTGTCCGCGCAGCATCAGTTCTATACGGTTATCAGAAGAAGTCCATTTCAGGCCGGTATCCATATTCCACATCTGCCCGATATCATAGATGCCCTGAATGGCTCCATACATATAGAAGGCCGACACATCGAGCTTAATATTAGGCTTAGACGATATATTGAATGTATTGCTCATATTCACCACAAATGTATTCATACTTCTGTTGAAAGGGGTATCGTAGAAGTCATCCTTCTTCTGTTCCTGCCGCATAAGATTCAGCGTCACTTTGGCATCCCAGACCTTTTCTATTGCGAACGGCACAATGAAGAACATTCCGTATTGTCTGGCATAATCGAGATTCACCATTTGGAAGACGTTCTCCAAACGATCCTGCGACTGGTATGGCAACTGTATATATCTGTCCGGAACATGCTCGAAGAATGCACCTGCCATATACTTCCGTTTCATGATGAATACCAACTGGCTTTTATACTTCCGTGAGAATTTCAGTTCGGGATTGCCTTCTGCCAATGAGTAAGCATTGATCTGAAAACGATCGGTACTCAACGCCCAATAGGGTGGATAATCGATATCGGACGAGAAAGAGAATTGCAATATCCTATCCGGATTATGAGTATATGTCAGGTTGGCATTTACAAAGGGTTGAAAATCATTCCACAGTGTTTTTCTATCGCCCATAATATCTATTGTAGCCCTATAGTAATTGAGCGATACGGACGCCTGTGCCGACAATTTAGCTCCGAAAGTTTTAGTAAATCCGGCAAAGACCGAACCACTGTATTCCTTTTGTTTAGTATTATTTACAGAATCCACTGTAGCGCTCTCCGGTGTTCTGTAGTAATCGTATTTATTGTTATTGCCCGACATTGTAAAATTAGCTCCGTAATTCAGATTCCATTTTGAAGGTAAAGCCACAGTGTGATTGGCAAACAGCACGGCTTTGTTTATCCGTTGTCCTGTCTCGGTCTTAAAAGTCCTCTGCAAAACATTCTCCTCCGAGTAATCGTAATACCTTTCGGTAGCCGGATCGTTGTAAAATGTATAATCTGCACCGATATTCAACTTCTTATGAGAATTATATTCCAGTTTCAAGTTGTGGAGGTTATCATCACCAGACTTTTCACTGTACGATCGTATATTACTATACGGATTCTCATCTTGAAGGAATACGGTTTTAGATGAAGGAGTAGATTCCGAATCGCCTATATTACCGGTATAGACCAATCGTAATTTATCTTTATTCTTAAATGTGTAACCAAGTCCCAGTCTTATATTCAGATCACGCGAATCGTTCTTCGACCTGTTGTCTTGCGTAATATCATATTTATGTCCATCGAAGTGGTGTATCGCAAACATATGACTGCCTCCCCATCCTTTCGATTTATCGACACCGACTGTGAGGTCTGCATTAAACGATGGCTTGGTATAAATGAGATTAGCTCGCGCTCCATATCCGGCATAGAATGCCTGACGATATTCCATATTACCTTCTCCCTGCAATACGGGTACACCTTCCGACTGATCTTTAAGTATAACATTGATGGCAGCTCCACGTATGTTATATTGAGGCGGGGCGCTATACATTATTTCTATATTGCCCACACGTGATGCCGGCATTGTTTTCAACAAACCGATCAGCTGTTCTTTAGACATACTTGTTTGCTGTCCGTTTATCAATATCGTATATTCCGAAGAACCGACCAGTTGCAGATTGTCGCCCGTTCCGATTACGCCCGGAACATTTTGCAATGATTCATAAGCATTGGAAACAGCCTTGTTCCTGATCAGCTGCGGCACATCATAAATAAGCTTTCCGGCATCAGCCTTTACGACAGGGCGTTCACCGCTCACAACTATTTCGTTGAGATCTTTACTTAATGACCGCAGGACAAACGGAGGCGATTCATCATCTGAATTTACAATAATCGTATGTTCATCGGACTCATAAGCCAGATGTTGTAGCTTCAGCCTGTAACTACCGCTTTTTATTCCGTCAAATTCAAATCTGCCTGCTGCGTCTGTTATAACCGTCTTCATATAGAGTGTATCGTCTATATTTTGCAGAATACAAGTTACGGCCTCTACAGTCTGATTAGACTCATTGGTAACAGTACCTTTTAACAAATAATCTTGTCCGAAAGAAAATAATGATAGACAAAATAAAACTGTCAGTAAAAATAATTTCATAGTTTGTTCGTTCTAACTTTATGTAGGCAAATATAATTATCACAAAACTTAAAATATGCTTCCATTATGCTACTTAGTGTTATGAAGTGCTAATGTTATGTTATATAAAAAAATTTCAACAGGGAAATATTAATTTATATCTTTGATTCAGAAATATGAAGTAGACCCCTATATAGGTAAAGACAATCAATTAACACACGACTTTTATTTTTTATTTTATGCAAGAATCCTTTAAAAACAGAATCAGTAAATTCTGGAAGTCTTTTTCTGAAGAAGAAGCCCAAATCAGGGAAATGATGGACAATAAAGTTGAAGGAGAAACACTTCTCAACTTCGTAGACAGTATATTAAAAATTGCATTTCATAAAGTATACTTTGAGATGGGCATAAACAAAGCGGGCAAGTACGAATTGATACTTACTCCGGAAGGAGACAGATCGAAACTAATGCAACTACACTACTGGTTACGCTATGCACCGGAACATCTTTGGGAAAAATGGAATTTTTATTCAGCTAAGCCCGGACAAGCAGGAGACGGATGGGCTATGAGAATGTACGACACCGACATATCTGCCGGCGATATCGTCATTTATCCTGAAATAGATGATGAAAAGAACAAGGTCAATATAGAAATATACTGCCCTAAACTGATGGCACTGGACGAGAACAAACGTTATTCGATGTTTTTTATCCTTCTCGATCAGTATATCGGCGAAATATATACAATGGAATATATCGGTTATATCGATTTCACAGATAAAGAATTGAATAAAAGCTCGATCACGATCACCGATCTGAAATCTGTAATAGATAGGACTATCGATAATAACAACTGGCAAAGGTTTGAAAATCCTACCGAGAAATACAGCGGCTACAGAATGGAGCCAAACGAAAAAGAGGGATGGAAGCTCCGCGAAGATATATTTTCGGGATATACGTCATGTACTTCATTGTTGAATGACTATTACAATCAGGATAACAGCCGTTTTGAAGAAGCAAAAAAAGACGGAATATTTTTTGGATTTCTGTTTTTTGAGAATATAAATATTCCCCGCGAAAACATCGTTAATTTCAGGGGTGATATAGAAGATAAAATCGCTGCACAAACAACGCTTTACGGAATAGCGAATAGTTTGGGCGGAGCTACAGGATTTCATTTTTCATATATCGATTTTATAGTATATGATCTTGAAGCCTTTCTTACGATAGCCAAAACGGTTTTATCGGAATATGATTTTGAAGAAAAAGGCTATTCGGATTTCTCGATACCGGCGGAACCCATATTATTCAATTAGAAAATAATGCACCGAAAATTTCCGGTGCATTATTTTTTTATTATTTATTTATCTATAAATAAAAAGCATAACAAAATCCGTTCTGAGTTTTTTTATTCTAATTTTTAAAACAAATTCATTACTTTTGCGAGTCAATACAAATATTTAATCCGGATAACTAATGTTTAGTATATCCAATCATTATAAGAATAAGCCTTAATAAATATATGCAAAAGAATTTAGTTATTGTAGAGTCTCCTGCTAAAGCCAAGACCATAGAAAAGTTTCTGGGAAAAGATTTTAAAGTCATGTCCAGTTACGGACATATCAGAGACTTGAAGAAAAAAGATCTGGGTATAGATCTGGAAAATGGCTATACACCTCTATATGAAGTTCCGAGCGACAAGAAAAAGGTAGTGGACGAACTCAAAAAAGCTGCCAAAGAGGCTGATACAGTATGGCTTGCTTCCGATGAAGACCGGGAGGGAGAAGCCATTTCATGGCACTTGTTCAAAACACTGAAACTTGACGAAAATAAGACAAAAAGAATAGCCTTTCATGAGATTACAAAAGATGCTATACTACATGCTATAGAAAATCCAAGAAAGATAGACGTCAATCTGGTCGATGCACAACAAGCGCGCCGTGTTTTAGACAGAATCGTAGGATTTGAATTATCGCCCGTGCTGTGGCGCAAAGTAAAGCCTGCCCTGTCAGCCGGTAGAGTTCAGTCTGTAGCTGTACGCCTTATTGTAGAGCGCGAACGCGAAATACAGGCATTTGAGGCAGAAGCCGCATACCGTATTACAGCCATTTTCACAAAAGAAGAAAATGGCGTCCTTTCCGAAATTAAGACGGAACTGAACAAACGGTTGAAAACTAAAAAAGAAGCATTAGCATTTCTCGAAGAACTGAAAAAGGCCAACTTCAAAGTAGATGATGTGGAAACCAAGCCGATGAAAAAATCTCCGGCTGCACCGTTTACTACCTCTACCCTGCAACAGGAAGCCTCCCGGAAGCTGGGTTTTCCCGTATCGATGACAATGATGGTAGCTCAAAAATTGTACGAATCGGGAAAGATCACATATATGCGTACCGACTCGGTAAACCTATCCGGACTGGCTATCAATACAACTAAAAGCGAAATTGAATCGGCTTACGGAAAACAATATTCAAAGGTCAGACAATTCTCTACCAAAGCAAAAGGTGCTCAGGAAGCGCATGAGGCTATCCGTCCTACATATATATCGGAACACGCTATTTCGGGCACAGCTCAGGAAAAGAAATTGTATGAACTAATCTGGAAAAGAACGATCGCTTCACAAATGGCTGATGCCGAACTGGAAAAGACAACTGTTACAATAGGTATATCGAACAACAAAGACCTGAAGTTTACAGCAGTCGGAGAAGTAATTAAATTCGACGGATTCCTTCATGTATATCTGGAAGGAACTGACGACGAAAATGTGGATACAGAAACAAGCCTGCTGCCTCCTGTGAAGCCTCAGGAAATAATGAATATGAAGGAAACTGTAGCCATGGAGCGCTTTACCCAGCGTCCAAGCCGATACAGTGAAGCTTCTCTGGTAAGGAAGCTCGAAGAATTAGGTATCGGTCGTCCTTCTACTTATGCTCCTACGATTTCGACTATCCAGAATCGGGAATATGTGGAGAAATCGAACATTGAAGGTACCGAACGCCAATACAATGTACTCACATTGAAGAAAGATAAAATATCGGATAACGAAAAAACTGAAATAACAGGAGCCGACAAGGGTAAACTTATCCCTACTGATATAGGTATGGTTGTGAATGATTTCCTTACCGAATATTTCCCTGATATACTCGATTACAACTTTACGGCTAATGTGGAAAAAGAATTTGACCAGGTTGCCGAAGGAGAAGAAAACTGGACCAAGATGATCGATAAGTTCTACAAGGTTTTCCATCCGGTTGTAGAATCTGCTACAAATATGCAAACTGACCATAAGATAGGCGAACGCATATTAGGATCGGATCCAAAAACCGGACGTCAGGTATCAGTAAAAATCGGTCGATTTGGGCCAATGGTACAAGTAGGTGTACAGGATGAAGATGAGAAACCACAATTTGCAGGGCTTCAAAAAACACAATCCATCGCTAATATTACATTGGAAGAAGCACTGAAACTGTTTGAACTTCCACGTACTATCGGTGAATTTGAAGAAAAAGATGTAACTGTAGGAACAGGCCGCTTCGGTCCATATATCAAACATGACGGGAAGTTTATATCTCTGCCGAAAGGCTATGATCCGTACAATGTGGACATAGACGCAGCTATTCCGCTCATCTTAGATAAAAGACAAAAAGATGCAGAAAAAGTAATCAAGACTTTCAATGAAGATGCTGATCTTCAAATACTGAATGGACGCTACGGACCATATATTGCATACAAGAAAAGCAACTATAAGATTCCGAAAAGCGTATCTCCCGAAAGTCTGGACTTCGATGCTGCTATGAAAATAGTAAATGAGACCGAAAGTAAATCAGAAGGCAAAACTAAAAGTAAGGGAAAAGGTAAAAAGAAATAATACTGCACCTTAAAAGGTATCATTAAGTAAGCAATCCATTCGATGAATAAATTTATAGAGAGCATATTCGGTTATAAGGGATTCAGAATAATAATACCCTTGTTAGACCTGGCGATCATACTTGGAACTAATATACTGGCCTTTTATTTGTTTAAAGACGCTTTAGACAATTTCCTGATTAACTATAATGCTTTCTGGTCTATCTTTCCTTATATGATCATCAGCTATATTATTCTGAGTCATATATTTGAACTGGATAAACCTAAGGATTTTTCATTGTTGGGCATTGGCTACACTGTCGTACTGACCATATTTGCTTTACTGTTTATAACGATGGGTATAAGCTTCCTGTTCAGGGAATTTGCATACCCCCGCAGTATATTGCTGACAAGTTCAGCCCTGCAAATATTATTTATCTCGCTTTGGCACTTTTTTGCCAATCGTATGTATTACAGGGTTAATAAAGGAAAATCTGTTCTGGTTATCGGTAACGAGAAAGCTCAGGCTCTCGCATATAAGCTTTTAGAATCGAGAGGTATGTGGTCGAGAATAAAACATGTCTGCGCCCCTAGTTATCCTGATGTTTATAACTTCATCGAAGAATGCGATGTAACCTTCCTCACCGAAGATGTGGAAGAGGGTATCAAACAGGATATTATCTTATATTGTGTAGAAAAAAACCGGACAGTACTATACCAGCCTAAAAACTCCGAAATTCTGCAATTTAATGCACACTTCCTGCAAATAGACGATTCTCCGGTACTCGATGTACGAGAAATCGGGCTTTCGGGTAGTAGTGAAACTCTTAAGAGAGTAATGGATGTTATTCTGGGATCTATTGCTCTTATCATATTTTTCATTCCGGCTGCTTTTATATATTGTGTCCTTAAAGCAAGTAGCGGAACGGCATTCTATGTACAGGAACGTATAACCCGAGACAATAAGATATTTAAAATATACAAGTTCAGAACAATGGTAAAGAATGCCGAAGCTATGTCAGGTCCTGTTTTAGCCAATGAACTGGATAAACGTATAACCAAAATAGGGCGCATACTCAGGGCTACCCGTATGGATGAGGTACCGCAATTATACAATATACTGATAGGTGATATGAGTATTGTAGGACCGCGCCCCGAACGTCCATTCTTCGTAGAACAGTTTGAAAAAGATATTCCCGAATACAATCTCCGTCACAGAGTAAAAGCAGGTCTAACCGGTCTGGCTCAGGTACAGGGTAAATATAATACTTCCGTCAGAGACAAGCTGAAATACGACCTCTTATACATCAATGGCTATTCGATAGCGCTGGATGTAAAGCTTATTATGCAGACACTGAATATCCTTTTACGCAAAAACAGTACAGAGGGTGTGAAAAGTGTAGTAGAGCTTAATGAAGAAATAGAAAGTTTAACAAGACGTTAAATACACAAAATGACCGATTTCCAATCACTTATAATAAATAGAAGAAGCACTCGCAAATTCACAGAGGAACCTCTGAGCCCCGAACAGGTAGAAAAGATAATGAAAGCGGCTCTGATGTCGCCTACATCGAAAAGCTCCAACGCATGGCAATTCCTGCTTGTCGAAGATAAGGAAATGCTGGGAAAACTATCGCTCTGCAAAAAGACAGCCAGCAAGCTGATTGCCGGATGCGCCTTAGCTGTTGTAGTACTGGCCGATCCTTTTGCAAGTGATGTTTGGATTGAAGATACTTCTATTGCATCTATTATGATGCAGCTACAGGCCGAAGATTTAGGATTGGGTAGTTGCTGGGTACAGATACGCGAACGTCATACGATGGCTGATACGCCTTCTGATGAATACATCAGAGAACTGTTCGATATACCTATGCAGTTTCAGGTGTTGTCTGTTATTGCTTTCGGACATAAGGCACAGGAGAGACCTCCTTTTGATGAAGAAAAGCTCCAATGGGAGAAAATACATATAGGAAAGTTCAATATCAATCAGATAACAGGATAAGCTATGAGCTCTTCAACTAATAAATCAGACGACCGTCTGTCGTATGGAATAATCATCCTTATATTCGGAGTAATATTCCTACTTGACAAACTGGGTTTCTTAGACAGCATCCCATACGGTGACAACATAATGAGTGTAGGTGTATTTGCTCTCATTGCAGGTGTGGTTTTCATTGCTACTCAACCCAAGAAAGTTCTGGGCTGGGTACTTCTGGGAGTGGGAGCATTACTGAATGCCAATCTGTTCTTCGGCTGGATGTCGAACTATTCAAATCTCATAATACCTATAGGTCTCATTATAGCAGGCGTAGCTTTGGTGTTGACTGCTAAAAAGAAAGACTGATGAAAGTTGTATGTATCGGAGCAGGCAATGTAGCAACTCACCTTGTTACAGCCCTCTATAGCAAATCATTCGATATAATACAGGTATATAGCCGTACATTAGAGTCTGCCTCAGAGTTGGCAAAAGCTGTTCACGCTGTACCTGTCACCGATCTGAAAGATATTATAGACGATGCCGACTTATATATATTTGCACTGAAAGATTCTGTACTGGAAGGAGTAGCCTCGCAAATCCGGAGTAATCACGGATTGTGGATACATACAGCTGGGAGTATTCCGGCTGATATATTAGACAATTATACAATACATTACGGTGTACTATACCCTTTCCAGACATTCAGCAAGGACAGAGAAGTAGATTGGAAAAGCATTCCGGTATTTATAGAGGCGTCTGATGCTAAGAGTCTATCTACACTCGAAGCTATATCCCAACAGCTTTCAGACAAGGTTTTCCATCTATCTTCGGAGGACAGAAAATATCTACATCTGACAGGAGTATTCGCCTGTAACTTCACCAATCATATGTACACCCTGTCGAAACAGTTTCTACAAAAAATCGGACTGCCATTCGATGTAGCGCTCCCTCTGATAGACGAAACTGCTGCCAAAGTACATACTCTAAGTCCCGAGAAAGCACAAACAGGGCCAGCTATTCGTTATGATGAGAATGTGATCGAGAAACATATCAGCCTGATTGAAGACAACGACATCAAACAGTTGTACAAACAGATCAGTGAAAACATCCATAAAACAAGTCAGGAACAATGAGCACGATTAATTATGACCTCAGTAAGATAAAAGCATTTATATTTGACGTAGACGGGGTACTCTCTCCCGATTCTATCCCATTATCGCCCGAAGGTGAACCAATGCGCATGGTGAATATAAAAGATGGTTATGCTATTAATCTGGCTGTAAAGCATGGTTATGGTGCCGCCATCATCACCGGAGGCGATACAGAAGCCGTACGCTTGCGTTTCTCCCGCTTAGGCATCAAGGATATCTATATGAAGTCAAAGATCAAAATAAACGACCTAAATGACTATATGGAGCGTACCGGCTACAAACCGGAAGAAATCATGTATGCAGGGGATGATATACCTGACTATCATGTAATGAAAACTGTAGGGCTGTCTGTTGCTCCGGCTGATGCTGCTCATGAAATAAGACACATAGCCCGCTATATCTCACACTGTAAAGGCGGAGAAGGTGTTGCCCGTGATGTAATAGAACAAGTGCTGAAAGTACAAGGTGACTGGATGAGTGAAGAGGCTTTCGGGTGGTGATAAATAGCTATGAGCTATTATTTTTAATTTCTCATTCTTCATTTAATTCGGTGCCTTAGAATACAGATAGGCGGCTATAAACATAAACAGGATATTAGGAACCCATACAGCAAGCATTGGTGGCATTGTTCCCGAAACAGCAAAAGAAGAACTCACTGTCTGGAACATAATATAAGATACGCTTAATCCTAGCCCGATACCAATATTCAAGCCCATCCCTCCTTTCACTTTACGAGCAGAAAGTGAGGCTCCGATCAAAGTCAGAATAAAGGCTGAGAAAACAGAGGAAAAGCGTTTGTGAAACTCTATTTCAAACTGGGTTATACTCACATCTCCCACACTGGCCAGACCACGCTCCTTCTGCCGTTGGATATACTTATAAAGTACAGGGGTAGTCATCTGCTCAAAGTCATTTACCGATACAAGGAAATCACTTGGAACCACATTAATTGTCGTATCCAGTTTCGAGCCTGAGGTGATAACCTCTTTCATTCCCTGAAATTCGCGGATAGAATAATTATTCAACACCCAATGATTTGCAGTATCATATTGAATACGGGTAGCAATAAGCCTCGATTTCAATTCTTTATCCTCAAATTTATCTAATGCAAGATTGTAACCTTCGCGGGTTTTATTATCAAACCTTTCCAGATAAAGAATCACACCCTGATCTACCTGTAATTGTATACTGGTAGCATAATCCACACTTTTATCCTTAACATATTTATTTTGAAATGCAATGCGGTCTTTATTTGCCGGAGGTATAACAAAGCTGCTGAGCACAAAAGAAAATATAGCGATAATACCCGCCGAAATCATATATGGCTTCATCAGCCGCTTGAAACTCATTCCATTGGACAGCATGGCTATAATCTCGGAATTATCTGCCAGCTTGGAAGTAAAGAAGATAACCGCAATAAATACAAAGAGGGCGCTGAACAGATTTGTATAATACGGAACAAAGTTCATATAATAGTCGAACACAATAGCCCTCAATGGAGCATTGTTGTTCAAGAACTTATCAAGCTTTTCATTAATATCGAATACCACGGAAATGGATATAATAAGAATGATGGAGAATATATAAGTCCCCAAAAATTTCTTAATTATATACCTGTCGAGTATCGATAGTATTTTCATTTTCCCTGTTATCGGTTATTTACTTTGTATTTACCGTATAGGCAAATGATTTTAATTATCATAAAATCTGTCGGTTCGATATATTAAATCCGTCTTGAAACATCATCTATTACCGACTTCTTCCAGTCTGTAAAATCGCCTGCAATAATATGACGGCGTGCTTCCTTTACCAACCAAAGATAGAAAGCCAGATTATGTATCGACGCTATCTGCAAAGCCAATATCTCGTCTGTAATAAACAGATGACGAAGATATGCTTTTGTATATAAAGTATCAACAAATGAAGCACCATTTTCGTCAATAGGTGAAAAATCAGTTGCCCATTTCTTGTTACGCATATTCATTATACCGTTACGGGTAAACAGCTGTCCGTTGCGCCCGTTACGTGTCGGCATTATGCAATCGAACATATCCACTCCTCTTTCTATTGCCTCAAGCAAATTGGCCGGAGTGCCCACTCCCATCAAATAACGGGGTTTGTCGGCAGGCAGTATTTCGTTTACTACCTCTATCATTTCGTACATTTTCTCGGTCGGCTCACCTACTGCCAATCCTCCGATAGCATTACCTTCGGCTTCTTTTGATGCCACATTCTCAGCAGCCCTTTTTCGCAAGTCGGGATAAACACAGCCCTGCACAATAGGGAAAAGAGCCTGTTTGTAGCCATACTCGCATTCTGTGCTATTGAACTGCGTTATACACCTGTCGAGCCACCTTTCGGTAAGATCGAGAGACTTTTTTGCATAGGCATAGTCGGCATCACCGGGTGTGCATTCGTCAAATGCCATTATAATATCGGCACCTATCACCCGCTGTATATCCATAACGGATTCGGGCGTAAAGAAGTGCTTCGATCCGTCTATATGTGAACGGAATAGGGCACCTTCTTCGGTCAGCTTACGATTCTCTGCCAGTGAAAAGACCTGAAAGCCTCCACTGTCAGTCAAAATAGGCTTATCCCAGCTATTGAACTTATGAAGACCTCCCGCCTGACGAAGGATTTCCAATCCGGGACGGAGGTACAGATGGTATGTATTTCCCAGTATTATCTGGGCATGTATATCTTCTTTCAACTCTGTCATATGCACTGCTTTCACGGCACCTTGCGTACCTACAGGCATAAAAATGGGAGTTTCTATCTGACCATGATCTGTTGTAATAAGTCCGGCTCTGGCCTTCGAGCGGCTATCAGTATATTGAAGTTTAAAATCCATTTGAACTATTTATTCAGATCTGGTTGGTTCTTGGCTGATCTGCATCTTCACTCTCGTTGCTCTCAATCAGATCGCGCATCTGAACGACAACGATAGAAGTCTTATTTTTCTTTATTACGGTAAACTGATAATCTTCCGCTTCCAGTTTATCGTGTGTGTTAGGAATACGTCCGAACTTATCGATCAGATAACCTGCCAAAGTATCGTACTGTTTATCTTTATCTATCGGATGCGGCAATTCGTCATTAATATCGGATATAGCGGCTGTTGCTATCACGGAATATGTATTATCACCTGTTTGTTCAACAAACGGTATTTCATTGTCGTATTCGTCCTGTATTTCACCAACAAGTTCTTCCAGAATGTCTTCCATTGTGATAACACCTTCCACACCGCCATATTCATTCAGCACCATCGCTATCTGCTGATGCTTCACTTGAAATTCTTTCAACAACTGACCGATACGCTTCGTCTCAGGTGTGAAAGATACCGGACGCACAATGGAACGGATATCCACCGACCCGCTTATACGCATCTTTTTTAATATATCTTTCAGATGGACAACTCCAATAACATTGTCGATACTGTCTTCATAACAAGGAATACGTGAGTAGCCTTCTTCGATAACGAACTCCAGTGTTTTTTCGTCATAGTCGTTGGCATCTATCGCCACAACTTGTGTACGCGGTACCATGATCTGGCGTGCTGTACGTTCTGAAAAGTCAAAAGCATTCTGGATAATATCGAATTCAGTCTCGTCTACTTTACCACTCTCCTTTGCCTGATCTACAAGATAACGTAACTCGTCACTCGTATATACTTCCTGTTCGGAAACGACATGTAATCCGACTGCCTTGATCACGAAATTGGCAACACCATTCAGCACCCATATAAACGGACGGCATATCCAATAAAAGGCATGTAATGGATAGGCTATAGCCAAAGTTGTTTGCTCGGAACGTTGGATTGCTAATGATTTAGGAGCCAATTCTCCAAGTACAATGTGTAGTGTAGTGATAAGCAGGAATGCAATACCTATACTTATCGCTTTAATCGTAATAGTAATACCAAATATTGAGAATGATTCGTAATTAACACCAATAAAATCGAAGAAACCGACTACCATTTTAGATACTACAGGTTCACCAATCCAACCTAAGGCAAGACTGGAAATCGTAATACCAAACTGAGTAGCAGCAAGGTATGCGTCCAAGTGAGTGACAATATGTTTTGATAGAGTAGCTACGCGGCTTCCGGCCTGAGCCTTCAATTCTAGTTGTGAAGACCTTACTTTAACTATAGCAAATTCAGCCGCGACGAAAAAACCATTTAAGAATACGAAAAAAAGAGTAACTAATACTGCTAAGACAATGTCCATATTTTAGTATGAATGATAATGTTGCAAAGATAATATATTTGTGTATTCATTTAACAAAAAAGTATTTATTTGTCACTCTATATTAAGAAAGATTGTGTAAAATCTATCTCCCTGACTACTAAAAAACAGGCTATATTGGTTCATCCAAAACTATATAAAACATCTTCTGTATAAAAAATCCCCCCTTTTGTCTACAAATCAGAGCCGTTAGTCTACAAATCCAAAACGGCTTTGTATATGCCTATATATTTGTATCAGAAACAACAAATAACTAATAATGAATTAACTAAAACAATAACATTATGAAAAAGATTATTCTTACAACTATCATGGCAATTTGCGGAGCATTTATTTTAAACATGAACGCGCAAACGACGACTTCTTTCGGTATAAAGCTAAACGGCAATCTGACAAATGTAAAACTTACAAACCATCAGGGTAAGGACTCGTTTAAGGCCGGAGCCTCAATAGGAGGTTTCTCCAAAATAGAGTTTAACAAACATTTTGCCCTGCAACCCGAACTATTAGTCAACTATACGGAAAAGAAGGTTTGGAGTGACAATGAAAAAGTCAAATTCAAATATGCTTCGGTAGAAATTCCTATATATGCATTAGGACAATTTGAAGCCGGAAGTGGCAAAATCTTCTTCGGTGTTGGTCCTCACATCGGTTATGGTTTCAGTATCGATTCGAGAAAAGAAGGACTGGACGACTGCGTTGAAGGAGCAAATAAAGTAGAATTAAGCCATTGGTATATGGGCGGTGGAGTGATTGCCGGATATGAATTTAAAAACGGACTAATGATAAACGCCGGTTATCAACTGGGATACGATCTTCGTTCCAAAAATAAAACATCGAGTATAGATACGCAGACTATAAGTTTAGGCATAGGATACAGATTCTGATCAAACACATCTTTTCGTAATTAATTAAGGCTTCTGGTAGTACATCAGGAGCTTTAATTCTTTTATTTACAGAGTCCTAATCTTTATCTTATCTACATGCAGGACAATATCTCCCCTATCGGCCATAAATCGGACAACTTCGATTATATCTTTTTGAGAGAAATCGCTCAGAACATTCACAACAAATGATATATCCCTTTCCTCTGATAGTAATTCCTTTATAGCCGTTGCTATTTCGTTATATATGCTATCTGATAAACCTCCACTCTTTTGGGAAAGGCAAACATCACATTGTCCGCAATCTTGTGTTTCCGTCTCTCCAAAATAAGCCAACAAAATACGATTGCGACAAGTTTCCGTCTGTTCTGCATAGTGGTTCATTGCCTCTATGCGTTTTCCAAAACGGTCTTTCCTGTCCTCATTCACAATACGGGGAATGGTCAGGTGTTTAGATTCTACACGTGGCCGTGTATAGGCAATCAATGGCGTTTTTTTATGGGGAATATAATCAATGATATTACGCTTATCTAAGGCTTTCAGCATTTCATAGACATCCTTTCGTGTCATATCCAGACGAATCGCTATTTCGGCTTCATCTATACCTGCATAATTGGTGAAAAGCCCTGTATAGAGACGTAGAACCGTATTTATAAGTTGTTCGTTTTTCCGGTCAAAGTCGTAATGATACAGATCGTCTCGGTAAACAGTAAACATCAGGCGCGAACGGTTATCTATCTCTTCCGTATATTCGATATAGCCACTCAGATCGAGAATCTTCAGTGCATTATGAGTAGGCAACAAGGGCAGTTTGTATGAGGCACAAAACTGACGGATACTGAAATCGTATATCATGCCTACACCATAGCCCTCTGCAACCTGAAAGAAGTATGCAAGCGAATCGTACACATGCAGAATAAACTCACGGTCGGGAAACTCATCCCTCACCCGTTTTTTCAGCTTCGCACTATCGTTTTTCTCATATAATATTACCGCCTGTGAATATGCTTCGTCGCGTCCGGCACGTCCTGCTTCCTGAAAATACTCTTCTATCGAATTAGGCAAGTCGGTATGCACTACAAGCCGCACATCGGGCTTGTCAATTCCCATACCGAAAGCATTGGTACAAACGATAATACGGGTTTCATTATTCTTCCATTTCGATTGTTTTCGGGTTTTATCGGCACTGCTCAACCCTGCATGGTAGAAGTCGGATGAAAAACCGTTTTGCACTAGAAAATCCGATATTTCTTTTGTCCGTTGGCGGCTGCGTACATAGATGATCGATGAGCCTTTAACCTGCATAAGCAGCTTTGTCAGTTCTTCGGGCTTATTCTCTGTGCTGCGGACAATATAAGCCAGATTTTTACGCTCGAAGCTTTTCTTAAATACATTCTTTTCCTTAAAGTGAAGTTGCTCCTGAATATCGTCTATCACTTCCGGTGTAGCAGTAGCGGTAAGAGCCAGAACAGGTACATCGGGAATGAACTGACGTACTTCTGCTATCTTGAGATATGAGGGGCGAAAATCATAACCCCACTGCGAGATACAATGCGATTCGTCTACTACAAGCAAACAAACATTCATCTCTTTCAGCTTGCTCAAAAACAACTGTGTAGCCAGTCGTTCGGGAGAAACATACAGAAATTTGAAGTCACCGAATATGGCGTTTTCCAGTGTGGTAATGATCTCCTGACGTGTCATTCCCGAATATACGGCTAATGCCTTTATATTCCTGTCGCGAAGATTATCTACCTGATCTTTCATCAGGGCAATAAGCGGTGTGACGACAAGGCAAAGACCTTCCATTGCCATTGCCGGCACCTGAAAGGTCAATGATTTTCCGCCACCTGTAGGCATCAGCCCGAGCGTATCTTTTCCGGCGCTGACAGAATGGATAATATCTTCCTGCAAAGGGCGAAACTGATCGTAGCCCCAATACCGTTTGAGTATTTCGTGATAGATATCCATTCGTTTATAAATAAAATCAGCCTAATTCGAAATTCAGACTGGATTTTCTAAAATCACGCAAACTGAATTTCTCATTACACAGTTGCCATTCGGCCATTCTGTTTATATCCCGTTGAGACTTAACCTCCAAAGTATCGTGCAATCCGTGGTTCTTTACAAAAAGGACAAGATTCAGGTTCGGGATATACCATTCTCCGTCACCCCTCTCTTCTCTCCTACACAGGAAACACAACGTTTGCCCCACACCTATTTCTAAAACGATGCCGTCACGCGGAAAATCTGTTTGTATAGTTCCAGCATCGTCCATATCTATTATATTGAATCCATAAGGAGCAATACTCCTAAAGTTTGCGTATGACAACTGCCCCTGATTGCCGTTTATTCCTGTTTTATTACTGGATAAATCAGCCTGCCCTTTATGCCAGATATTACTCTTGTCAAGATATTCTTCTGTCACAGAACAGACTATATTCGTATTGTCTTTAAATATCTTAGTATACAAATCCTGTGGAATTTCTGACGAGACATAAGGCTTTCCGTTATCATAAGCGATATGAGGAACAAATAGTCCGTCAGCCTTAGATAAGCCGGTATAGAAAAAGGCATCATACGGCAATGTTGTCCTTACCGAACCTTTACCGTAGAATCGGTTAGCGCGGACAAGAAACTCGACAAATAGTATTTTCTTAGATAAATGTACCAACTGCTGATTCATTATCATTTACTTATGGATAGTCTGTAAATCAATATGCCAATATACCAATGCTTTATTATTTCATTCATTGGCACATTGGCACATCATTGTATTATCTGATTATATCAGTTCTTCATCGAACGTACCTCTATTTTCACATTGGTAGCTTCCAGTGCCTTACCTATTTTTTCCTGATCGAATTCCGACATGTGATATGGATAAACAACCTTAGGTTCTACCTTCTTTACTGCATCTATAAACATTTCGTCTGTCATTGTATATGGCAGATTCTTTGGCATAAAAGCAATATCGATCGTTCCTTTCAAGCTATCCATCTCCGGTATATTTTCTGTATCGCCGGCTACATATACTTTCTTGTCTCCGAATGTGAATATATAACCATTCCCTCTGCCTTTTGGATGATAGGCTTCACCATTATCTTTTTTATTCACAATGTTATATGCAGGCACAGCATCGATATGAACAACATCGAAATGCGAATGATCGCCGTTGCTTATCACATCGCCATATCCGAGTATTTCATTACACACCTTAGACACAATATAGTGTGTGTCTGCTTTTTTCACTGCATTGATAGCCACTGTATCCAGATGATCGCCATGCTCGTGTGTAAGTATGATCAGATCGGCTTTAGGCAACTTTGTATAGTCTGCTACCTGTGAATAAGGATCTACCTGAATTACCTTTCCATTATACTCAAACATTACCGAACCGTGTCCTACAAGAGTTACTTTCAAGGGACCATTGTTGGTTTCGTAAACATCGGCTTTTATATATTCCTGTACCATACTCAATGTATCTGATGTCTTGTTTTCGGGCTCTGCTGTCTTGGCTTTTCCTCCGCAAGCAGTGAACGATAACAAAACGATTGTCAAAGAAAATAACAGTGCTTTTTTCATAATGTTCATTGTTTATATAATTAACAAAGTTGTCCTGTATCTATATCTTTTACATACAACTGTATGTTGGTCTTTCCGTTATGCGTATTCTCTTCCAATGTATAACAAATATCGAACGGCTCGCCGCTTTTCACCTTCTCATAGCTTTCCTTCTGGCGAAAAGCAATACCATTAACAGGCGTTGAGGTGGTGCGGTCTATCATCTCCAGTTTGAGATGCACATTGTCTTTACCCACCAGCTTGCTGGTACCGTAGTCCATTGTCTCACACGTTACGAATATCGGATTGAGGTTTTCAGGGCCGAAAGGTGCAAAATTAGCAAGATCTTCGGTAAATTTATTGTTTATCTCTTTAAATGACAGTTCCGCATCGACATGTATTTGAGGACGCATCATTTCAGGGGCTATCATTTCCAATGATAATTCCTCGAAACGCCTTTTAAATTCAGCCAGATTTTCTTCTCTCAGTGAAAGCCCTGCGGCATAGGTATGTCCTCCGAAGTTTTCAAGAATATCTTTACACGCTTCGATGGCTTTATATACATCGAAACCCATCACTGAACGCGCCGAGCCTGTTATCAGTCCATGCGACTGGGTAAGTACCACTGCCGGGCGCAGATATTTCTCAGTAAGGCGGGAAGCCACGATTCCGATAACCCCCTTATGCCAACCCTCATTATAAACGACGATACTCTTTTTCTTCTTCATATCCACAGTTTCGTCTATAAACTGAATAGCCTCCTCGGTTATCCGTTTATCCAGTTCCCTGCGGTCATCATTATAATGATCTATATTTGTACTTTTTTCACGTGCATCTTCTATCGAGTTAGCCAACAATAGATCAACGGCTTCTTTTCCTTTCATCATACGCCCCGAAGCGTTGATGCGCGGCCCTATCTTGAAGATAATATCATTTACGGTTATGCTTTTGTAAGTAAGCCCGCATATCTCGATAATGCCTTTCAGTCCGAGACTCGGATTTGAATTGATCTGTTTCAATCCGAAATACGTAAGCACACGGTTTTCTCCCGTGATAGGCACAATATCGGATGCCACACTCACAGCGACCAGATCGAGCAGGTCCGTCAGTTCCGAGAAGTCTATTTTATTGTTCTGGGCGAGCGCCTGTACAAGTTTGAAGCCTACTCCACAACCCGAAAGATGCTCATAAGGATAAGTAGAATCAATCCGTTTTGCATCTATTACAGCAACTGCATCGGGCAATACGTCATCGGGCATATGATGGTCTCCGATAATGAAATCGATTCCCTTTTCTTTTGCGTAAGCGACCTTTTCTATGGCTTTGATACCACAATCAAGAGCTATAATCAGCTTCACGCCTGTTTCTTCGGCATAGTCGATACCTTGTTCCGAAATCCCGTATCCTTCGTCATAGCGGTCGGGAATGTAGTAATCGAGATTTGTCGTAAATTTCCGCAGAAATTTATATACAAGTGCTACGGCAGTAGTGCCGTCCACATCATAATCACCGTATATTAATATACGCTGCTTTTGCCCCAGTGCCTTCTCTATTCTTTTGATGGCTTTATCCATATCGGGCAACAAGAAAGGATCGTGAAGATCTTTCAGGTTGGGATGAAAAAACTTAAAGGCATCTTCCTCCGAAGATATTCCTCTCTGTATCAAAAGCTGGCAAAGAACAGGGCTTATGCCTAATTTTTTAGCGAGCTTATCTCTTTGCTCTTTTTGCTGGGTTGTTAGGTCTTCGTAATTCCATTTGTAAATCATTATATATAGTTTTTCTTTCTTCTATCTGGGTGAGGCTGGTTAACAAATATTCCTTAAAATATGGAAACAGTATAAAGTTTCAACCTCTGCGTAACACTTTTCTACTCTCTGAAAGGGCAGTTTATTACGAATTTGTAAAGATAATATATATATGTGAAATCATCGTGTCCGATTCCGTTTTTTATTACCAACTATATTATAATAATCTATAAAACAAGCATGTATATAACCCTATTCTATAAACAGAAACAAAAAGCCCGAATCATAAGAACGGGCTTTTATATATAGATTTTCAACGATAATCTTTCATTTCACATTACTGACTTTCAGTCCTTTTATAACGGATGAAGTAAAACCTGCATGCTCCATTTCATTCAACCCTTTTATGGTAATGCCACCTGCTGTAGTCACCTTGTCTATTTCCACTTCGGGATGCGTTCCATTAGCTTCGAGCAATTCTATTGCACCACGCAGTGTTTGCAAAACGGCCTCTTTTGCTTTATCGGGATAAACACCCATTTCCACACCGCCTTCGGTCGCAGCCCTGATGTAGCGAAAAGCAAATGCGATACCGCACGATGTAAGGGATGTGACAGCTGGTATCAGTTTCTCTTCCACTATCTCGGTTTTTCCTAATTGGGCAAAAATACGCGCCACCTGAGTCTGTTGCTCTTTATCGGCATTTATGGAAGCAATGTATGTCATGCTCTGCCTTACCGCTATAGCGGTATTAGGCACCACCCGAAAAACAGGCTTACGGGGCAATGTCCATTCTTCCAGCTGTTCTAACGAAACTACTGCAGCAACCGACACAATTAGTTGCTTCGGATTCGACAACGAAGCTTTATGTGCTTTCAGCAAGCCTTCTACTGCCCATGGCTTAACCGCTACGATAACGATATCGGCTGTTGACAGGGAAGTGTAATCTTCGACCACAATATTCAGGTCTTCACATATCGCTTTCAGACGGGGTACATTCTTGCCTTTATGATCTATCACCGTAATATCCTGCGGGGCTATACTTCCGCTTACCGCCAATCCCGAAGCAATAGCTCCACCCATATTTCCTGCTCCTATAATAGATATTTTCATATATGTATATCTTTGATATTTTTCTACAAAAACAAAATTAACAAAAAACGACAGGTTATTCAGTCAATTTACTAACATTTTGTCTAAATAAGCCTTCAATACTTTTGCATGGTTGTGTTCCGGCTCTCTGGAAGCATACAATAGAGTCACCGTATTTTGTGGTCTGATAATCTCTATAAATTTCTTTACAGCTTCCGACTGACTCAATTCTTTTGTGTACATAGCTGCAAAACTATCCCATCGGTCTGTAGGATCATTGTGAAACCATTTACGCAAATCGGGTGACGGAGTTATATCTTTAGACCAAAGGTCGTAATGCAGGTGCTCCTTTTTCATTCCACGCGGCCACAGGCGATCTACTAATACGCGGAAACCGTCGCTATCATCCATTCCTTCATATACACGCTTCAATTTTATCTGTGTCATAATCTATTTTATTCATTATAGATAAAACAACAAGATTTTCATAAATGTTCTCCTTAACAAACTACATTCTGATCAACCGGCATCTTATGTTCTTCTATTATTAATATTCACTGTAGATCTATAATTATTCCGATTTCATTACTTTTGTACAAATTTTAAATCATGCTGGATAAACTATTCAAGAAAAAAGATATTTCGGCTGTACTAAGTGAGCCGGACGAATCGGCAAGCGGACTAAAAAGAAGCTTGTCAGCCACCAATCTGGTCACACTTGGCATCGGAGCCATTGTTGGTACAGGTATTTTTGTAATAACCGGACAAGCGGCAGCTATGTACGCCGGACCGGCTCTGACTATTTCGTTCATAATATCAGCACTTGGTTGTATTATGGCAGGATTATGTTATGCTGAGTTTGCCGCAATGATCCCCGTTTCGGGAGGCGTATATTCATATAGCTATACTACAATGGGCGAAGTACTGGCATGGTTTGTAGGATGGATACTTATACTCGAATATTTGTTTGCCTGCTCCAGTGTAGCCGTAGGTTGGTCGGGTTATATGCTCAGTCTGCTGAACGGCTGGGGTATAAGTTTTCCTCAACAACTGGCAGGAGCGACATTCGATCATCTGAAAGACGGAAGCTGGGTATGGACAGGAAAGATTATCAATTTTCCGGCCGTATTCATTGTCGGATTTGTTTCGGCATTCCTGATAGGTGGCATTAAGCAATCGGCATTTGTAAACAACATCATAGTCGTTATCAAAGTCAGCGTCATCCTATTGTTCATCGGATTCGGATTATCGTACATAGATACCAGCAACTGGGTGCCGTATATCCCTGAAAATACAGGCGGATACGGACAATTCGGATGGACAGGTATTCTCAGAGGGGCTGCTGTGGTCTTTTATGCTTATCTCGGCTTCGACGCTCTGTCAACCGCAGCAGGCGAAGCCCGTAACCCACAAAAAGATATGCCAAAAGGGATACTCATCTCCCTGCTGATATGTGCTATATTATACATTGCTGTAACAACAGTCCTTACCGGAATAGTCAATTATAAAGAACTGAACGTAGAAGCACCTATTGCTCTGGCTATCGACCGCACAGGAGCGGGTCTGGCATGGCTGAGTCCGTTTATAAAACTGGGAGCTATTGCAGGGCTCAGTTCCGTTATTCTGGTAATGATGCTCGGACAGTCGCGTATCTACTATTCCATATCGAAAGACGGACTGCTACCGAAAGTATTCTCAAAGGTTCATTCTAAGCACGGAGTGCCACACAATGCCACTATATTTGCAAGCGTTATCACCGCTATCATTGCCGGACTATTTCCGTTGCATGTTCTCAGTGAATTGGTGTCGATAGGTACGTTAATGGCCTTTACCATTGTGTGTATCTCCATTGTTGTACTTCGCAAGACGCAACCCGATTTGAAACGTCCGTTCAAAACCCCGTTCGTTCCGTTTATTCCATTGCTTGGTGCGGCAATCTGTATAGTGCAGATGGTATCACTGCCTTGGAGTACATGGTCGAGACTTATCGGGTGGACTATACTAGGATTCATCATCTACTTTACATACGGAATAAAGCATAGTAAGCTGAATAAGAAATAAGTGGTGACATATCCGTCAGAGGTTCAGCCCATTCATCCCAGTAATACGGAATCCGTTGAACCCTATCAGCCGGATTTTTGTTACTATATACAAAACTATAAACCATAAAATGAAACTGACATACATTTACCATAGCGGCTTTGCTATAGAGGGAGACGGATTCACCATTATTATAGACTACTACAAAGATTCGGACGACAACAAGAGTAAAGGCATCGTATATAGCGAATTGCTGAAACGTGAAGGGAAACTCTATGTACTCAGCACACACTCGCATCACGATCACTTCAACAGGGAGATACTAAAATGGCAGCAGGAAAGACCTGATATCATCTACATCTTCTCAAAGGATATCTATATCAATCAGAAAGCGGCCGACGATGCAGGTATCTATATGAACAAGCTCGATACATACAAAGACAGTACCTTATCTGTACAGCTTTTCGGCTCTACCGATCTGGGTGGTTCATTCCTGATCAGGACAAAGGATAAAGCGATATTTCATGCAGGTGACCTCAATAACTGGCACTGGAACGAAGAGTCTACGCCCGAAGAGATAAAGGAAGCCGAAGATTTTTACAGCAGAGAGCTAAACCTGCTGGCAGACAATGTAAAGCACCTCGATCTGGCGATGTTCCCTATCGACAAGCGTTTGGGGAAAGACTACATGAAAGGAGCCGAACAGTTCGTTAAAACAATAAAAACCGATATCTTTGCACCTATGCACTTCAGCGAGAATGGCTACGAAAGCATTGCGCCTTTTGCACCTACAGCCGAATCATACGGCACCAGGTACATCTGCTGGAGCCACAAAGGTGAAAGTATTGAATTCTAACAAGATAACTAACAAATCAAAGAACGATGAAAATAAAAGGAAGATTCGACCACTTTAATATCAATGTAACCAATCTGGAAAAGAGTATCGAGTTCTACAACAAAGCTTTAGGACTGAAAGAGGTTAGACGTAAAGAGTCGTCCGACGGCTCATTTATCCTTGTTTATCTGGGTGATGGCGTTACTCCGTTTTCGCTCGAACTGACATGGCTCAGAGATCATCCACAGCCATACGAGTTGGGCGAGAACGAAAGCCACCTGTGTATCCGTGTCGATGGAGACTACGATCAGACGAGGGAGTACCACCGTGAAATGGGTTGCATCTGCTACGAGAACCACGATATGGGGCTGTACTTTATCAATGACCCCGACGATTACTGGATCGAAGTGCTACGCCTGAAAAAATAACCCCCACCTAACCTCCCCAAGGGGAGGAATTAAAAATAAACTAGCTTACTCCTCCCCTCGGGGAGGCCGGGAGGGGCTTTAAAGCCCGACACTCTCCCTTAGGAAATCAATCGAATCGAAGATATCTTCTTTATCTGCGGTACGGTTGATTTCTATTTTACCCACATCCGATAAGAAAGTGAAGTTGACCGTATCCGACTCATTCTTCTTATCGTGTTTCATATATGCGTACAGGTCTTCATAATGGTCGCAACCGAAGAAGAAACCTTCATAGTTCTCTTTTATAAAGTGTACCGTCTTATATAGTTTCTCCTTAGGAAAATTACAGAACTTATGCGACAGGTACAGTTCGCAAACAATACCCCAAGCCACTGCATAGCCATGCTGTACAGGCTTTCCTATTTCGTATGATAGGCTCTCGAAAGCATGTCCGATGGTATGTCCCAGATTCAGGGCTTTGCGTATTCCTCTCTCAAACGGGTCTATCTCTACAATACGTTCTTTGACCGCTACCGAATCTACTACCAGTTGTTTAAGTTTTTCATAGTCTATTTCTTCCGTATCGAACGATAGAGTAGCCTGCCATTCTTTATCGCTGTCTATCAGTCCGTGCTTTACCATTTCGGCATATCCCGACAGAAAATTCTGATGATCGAGACTGCGGAAGAATACGGAGTCTATCAATACTGTTTCGGCAGGGGCAAAAGCACCGATCTCGTTCTTCAATCCATTGAAATTGATACCCGTCTTCCCTCCTACTGCCGCATCTACTGCACCAAGCAGCGTGGTCGGTATATTGATACACTTTATCCCCCGCTTGAAGCTTGCTGCTGCAAACCCGCCTATATCAGTAAGCATACCACCGCCCAAATTGATAAGCAGCGAATGGCGTGTAGCCCCGTTCTCAGACAGGTATTTCCAGATAGCTGACAGTTGTTCTATATTCTTATTATTGTCTCCTGCCTTAATTACGATCTTTCCGGCGCGGGCAATCTGCTCGTTATCTTTTATATACGGGTAACAAAGTTTATCCGTATTTTCATCGGTAAGGACAAACAGCCTGTCGAATGAAAGGTTGTTAAGTATATCGGTCAGATCTTTATTCAGATCGGTAGATTTTATTACTTTTTGCACGTTATATAAATTATATGTTGTGAGTATGTATTTTCAATTTTAACTAAAATGTAACGAATCAACGATCGGCAGAGCGAAGCGGAGCCAATGCAACGAAACAACGTTCGACAGAGCGAAGCGGAGTCAATTTGTACCGTTTTCATTTCTTGTTAGTTTTTCCTTGTTAGTTATTCACTTCTATTCATTTATTATATAGAAGATGGTTTATTCTTTTTCCTTATTATCTGAAATAAGTATATAATAAATACAATAACCCCTAAAATAAAATAAACATCATTCAAGCTAAAAGCAAATAGGTGTTTCAAATATACATAACTTAAATCGTTACTAAATATTTTTGATACAAAGGAAACAAGAACAGCAGAAAAAATTAAAAGAAAAGATACATCCAAATATTTTGTATACAGCGATTTCTTCTTCAAATAACGATAGAGCAATAGTACAATCAGAGCATAAACACATAAAGGAATATATTTCCAAATATTCATTGATGCCATTCCCATATTAACTGTCGGCCTCAAATCGAGCAAACCAGCAATTATTACAGATTCAACACCCATATAATATGAATTAAGAATTGTTCTAATTGCTAACTCTATGAAAGCCAACACTGCAATCCATAATATTATTTTTTTCAACTCCATATACTAAATGTTTAGCTTCTTTATCTAATAACTAATCCACATCCGATTTTAACTAAAAGCTTACAAAGATTACAGATTTTCCACAATTTATTCATTCAGAAAATCTATTAGATAACTGTTTATTATTTGCATCTGGCTATCAGATCCTTTATCATCCATATCGCCATGTTTTATATCTGTGAAATTTATGATCTTTATACCATATTTCTTCTGATCTTCTTTTGAAGGAATAACACCTTTATCGGCTTCAAAATCGCTACCTCTCAGAGAATAAAGTTTTGGACTATTAGTCAAAGGTATAGGCATCCTTCTGTGATCCAACGATATTACTTTCTTAATATACTCAGGATGCTCCGTAGCGAACAGCATCGCCATATCGCCACCGTTAGAGTGCCCGATCAGGCTGACATTCGACCAATCCAAATTAGGACGTATCTGCTTAAGTTCACGAATGGTAAACAATATATTGTCTACTCCCTTTTGCCAATTCGGCTTTCTGGTTTCCAGAAAATTTTCCTCCATAGCCAGTAATTCATCATTAGCCAATTCATGTTGGATGCTTATGACAAAAAAGCCCTGTGAAGCCAGTTCCTTTGTTATTTTTGAATACGACTTATACGAATCGGGATTATTCCGTCCATATCCATGATTCATAATAACCACGCCCTTACTTTTATCTTTGGGTGAATATATCGCTAAAGGTATAGTCCGCTCTCTGGATTCATCATACAAATCCATTGTATATTCCGATATTTTCGCCTTTTCTGCTTGCGAATATACCGAATGTGAAAATAGAAAGAAAAGGACTATCCAAGTCAAATGTTTCATATTGTTATATTTATATCTAAGCTACACATTCAATTTTAACTAAAAAGTAACGAATCAACGATCGGCAGAGCGAAGCGAAGTCAATTTGTACCGTTTCCATTTCTTGTCACTTTTTTCCTGTAGGGGCGAATAGCATCCGCCCGCAGACCATCCAAACGGGTGAATGATTATTCACCCCTACAAGGCTACTGCTAAAATTTTAACTAAAATGTAACGAATGTAATGGATTTGCATTGTTTTTTTAGCTCTGTATTTTAAAAATCGACATCACCGTGCAGGGTAACTTTTTTCCCTAATAACGAAATCTCAAAATCATTTATAGGAACAGTTTTCACCAATGCCTTATCAACATATATTTTTGCCGAAATCTTTTTATTATCAGGAATTTTGTTCCAGCCTAATTCTGATGAGAAATCAATTTTACGAGAGTTACCGGTTGCTAAGCGTGTATTTGTCACCACTCCTACAAGATATTTCGTCTTTGCAGACAGTTGCTCTTTTTCTGTTTCATCAAAAAATACAACTTCAACTCCTACCTGATTGGTAATATCTTCATCTGATATATTTTTAAATGTCAGCACTACACATGGAGCCCAAATACCACCTCCTGTATAATATCCTGTATTGACTTTTTCCAAATCAATCTTTTCCAGCATATTTCCTTTGGTACCTGTCCCTGATTTACCAGTTGTTGATTCTGTGGTTATGACTGATTTCAGTAATTCATAATCATCGTTATATTTATTATCAAGCACCGCACTGATATTCTTTAAAAGTTTTTCATTATCCGATTTGAACATAAACTTTCCCCAGGAGAAACCCTTTGTTCCCAAGCCAGAAGCTTTGTTCTGAGCTTTTTCCATGGTTTCATGAAGTCGGACATAGACTTCACCATCTTTACCTTTATAATCCATAGGTACCCCCCAGAAGCTTCCCGACTGAGTTTGTTCTGCCTTGAAATCAAAGCCTTTAGTCTGAAGGTATTTCAATAGATCGACATGCAGCCAATCAGAATAATCTTCCCCTTTCAGAGTCTCGTGCTTAGACGTATTTGTTCCTTCCTGATTATCTTTATCGCCCTTGCTACTTCCTTTGCCTACAAAGAAGCCTGCAGCCAATCCAATAATTAATACAAGCAGATAGCTTAAAACTGTTTTTGTATTCATTTCAGTCGATTTTATTTTTCATTATCGATTAAAAGTCACCTTATATAGATAAAAATATTTATTTAAAATACACCCCATCTTCAAACTTATACCCTCTGAGCACTTCATCGATCTTCATGGCACGTTTTCCGGCAAACTGTATTTCGGTAATGCTGACCGAACCATCGGCACAATCCACATGCAGATACGATTTATTATCGGTACTGATACTACCTATTGTATGCGGTTTACCGTCCTCAACCACCTCCGAAGCATATATCTTTACCATTTGCGACTCTTTGCCGTCTACATATAGTTCTGTCCATGCAGCGGGGTATGGAGACAGTCCGCGTATCAGGTTATGAATAGCTTTTGCAGGCTTATCCCAATCGATACGGCAGGTTTCTTTAAATATCTTCGGGGCAGCTTTCAGATCGGCTTCATCCTTGTAAAACCGGCTCTGATCTACAGCCGATATCTTATCTTCTATGATCATATCCACCGTCTTACGCACCAGATTTGCACCTAAAAGCATCAATTCATCATGTATTTTTCCGGCATTGTCGTTTTCACTTATAGCAATTTTTTCCTGCAATATGATCTTACCTGTATCTATCTCGTGCGTCAGGAAAAAGGTAGTAACTCCGGTTTCTTTATCACCGTTTATGATAGCCCAGTTGATCGGTGCAGCTCCGCGATACTGAGGCAGCAGTGAACCGTGCAGATTGAACGTCCCCAGACGAGGCATATCCCATACCACTTCGGGCAACATACGGAAAGCCACTACTATTTGCAGATCGGCATTCCACGCTGCCAAGTCTTTCAGGAACGATTCGTCTTTCAGTTTTTCGGGTTGAAGTAACGGCAGATCATGCTCCAAAGCATACTTCTTGACTGCCGAATATTGTATTTTGTGCCCTCTGCCGCTCGGCTTGTCGGGCATAGTGATCACTCCTACTATATTATATCCGTTTTCGACAAGGATACGCAGACTTTCGACAGCAAAATCGGGCGTTCCCATAAAAACGATACGCAAATCTTTTTTATTCATCTATTTCGATTGTTTAGACACAAATTTACATAAAAATGAAACTCTCGCAAAGACACAGAGTAGCAAAGAATAATATTAAATTATAATCGCCGCCTTTGTGGCTTTACGAGAGGCTATTTCGTAAAAAAGAATATTAGTGTATCAGTCTATCGGATGCGCCTTATTTCCTTTAGACGGATTGAACGGGTCTTTCTTGAAGAACAGAATACGCACAAGCCAGAGTATAAGGAATGTGATACAAACTATAGCAATGGAAACACCTGTTTTCCATATATGTTGCCATTCGATGGGAGTAATTCCCCATAATGCCAGTATAGTAAGTGTAGCACCCGTGAGTATAATTATTGTTGATAAAACACCTATAAAAATCTTCATAACTACTTATCGTTTTAGGGTTTATAAATACAAAGATATAAAAACACGTTTACATCCCGTCCAGAATTTCCTTTTTCTTCGTATCAAATTCTTCCTGAGTGATAATCTGCTCATCAAGAAGCATTTTCAGTTGTTTCAGTCGGGTTACGGCATCATCTGTCGCTCCGTCTGCTATCACCTGATCTTTCTGGTTTATCAGGGATTTACTCAGTTCAAGTCCGGCACCCACCTGTAATCCTGCACCTGCCAACCCGCCTTCATTCTTAGCGGCATCGCGCAATGCGCGTAGTTTCTCCAACTGAACATAGTCGAGTCCTACTTCGGCTGCCGAAAGGGCTTCTGCCGTCATATTGGCTATCTTATCTATGCGGTCTTTGGTTTCATCATCGAACGAAGTAGCCTGAATACGGAGGTCCGTAAGTTCGAATCCGAGATCGGCAAAAGTGCCGTTCAACAAATCTTTCGTTTCGTTCGACATATCAGCCAGATGTGCATCTATATCGCTGTACGAATATTTCGCCTGTGCCATATACGAAGCCAGAGTCGGAGCTATGCGCGCCGAAATCAGACTTTGCAAATCATTTGTCGTATAGCGGTTTTTAGAACCAATAATATTTGTGAACATAGTCTGCGCCTGATCGATACGTGCCGAGAAATTACCGTATGCACCCAGTTCTATTGGAAACTTGTATATAGCATCTACATACTTCACAGGGGTAGCCGTACCCCATTTTATATTTAAGATCTCTGCCGTGCGGAAATAATAGATGTGCATTTTATGTTCACTCTCAAACATCTGGCGAAGTTTCAGGAAAGTGGTAATAAACGGATGATTGTCCGACTCGAGGAAGTATGTACCCTCATCGGTGATCACATCCTGCACTTTACCATCATACACTAGTATGCAGCCTTGTCCGGGCGAAACGATCAATTTACTAGCATTTTTTATCTCATCGGTAGGAGTTTCAATCTTGTAAAACAAAAGATCGGGGCTCTGGTTTGTCCATTCTATAACAGTGCTTAACTGTTTTCTGAAAAAGTTCTTTAGTCCCATATTGTTTGATATTTAGTATTTATTCAATCGAATTTCTTCGGTAATTCTATTACTTTCTTCCCTTTACCGTCTGTGCCTATTTGTAGAAAACGGTAATTATCCATCTTTAGTGCAAATACGTTATCTGTTTTTACTATACCACCTTTATCCGGCTCTATTCTGAATGACTCTTCGGCAGCCTCAGTCCAAATGATTTCTCCGTTTGTTTTCAGCAACTGTAAAGATGCCGGAGCGTCGGGTGCGGCAGTAGCCTTAAATTTTATCAGAATATTGTCATCGTCATGGTAGAGAACACTCGGCGAAAAATACATTCTGCCGGGTGTAACATCTGCATGGCTTACTACACGTCCTATTTCAGATCTTACCAACCGTTTTTTATACGGCGTATTATCTGAGATCAATCCCCAGTGCGCATAATGCTTGTACCATCCCGGACGCATCTGCTTACTTTCGGGACCTCCGTTATTGAATTTGTATGTTATACGCAAGAGTTGTAAATCTTCCTCCGGATAGTCGTGTGTATTGGAGGTGAACACATAATATGTTACATCTTTGGCTCCGGGAAGCAATGTATTCATATCCTGAGATTTGCTATAAAAACCGTCTTTGGTATATACTTTTTTCACTCCGGGACAATAATAGAAATTCTTTCCCATATTAGTCATCACATTGAAACCTTCACCTCTGTCGTCTGAAATAAATTCAGCTGAGGCTATTCCCGATTCAAACTGTGACTCTCCGTCGAAAACCTCTGTTGTAACATCGGTAAAAGCCAGATCGACAGCCCTCACCTCATATATATCGCGCTTGTTCAGAATAAAGTAAGACTTGCCTGTACTATTGAAATACTTGTACTTATAATCGCTACGATCGGGCTTCTCTCCTATCCTTTCCTCTTTCAATAGTTTACCGGAAGACAGATCACGAAAAACATAATACAATCCGTCGCGCTCATCTTTGGTGCTTCTTCTTTCGCCATATCTTCGTTCTACAACTGAGAATGTAACAGGCTTATTATCTTTTACCAATAATACGGAAAAAGAATAACTGTCTTCGTGTGCATCCGGATTCTCCTCTACGGTGGCAGCAGGAGTACGAGCGCTCTCATATGTCCCATAACTTCTGGTCGTTTTTTTAGGTCCACGACAAAGGCTTACCATCAACGATAAGAAGAACAGAATAACAATTCCGCCCACAATGCCAAGAACGATCTTCGTTGTATTTACATTTGCAGTAGGGCTTACCTTGTGGTTTATATTTACATTTATATCGTCATTATCGAGAAAATATTCCGTACCACAATTATTACACCGGTAATAGTCTTCCTTCAGTTGCGTTTTCTGGGTACTGCCGCACTGAGGACATTTTATTACTTTTATCTGTTTTGCCATACTTATTTGTGTTCTTGTTTAATCTATTATTGCGTTATTTCAGACTAAAGTGCTTCCCGTTGTTACCGTCATCGTCTATTATATAATAATCATCGGTACCATCTTTCAGTTTCAGCAGAAACTTATTCCCTGAATGTACCGACCTGTCCAGATAATATACATACCTGCTGTTACTGAGTTCTAATGGAACCGTCCACATCAGTTCTCCTGTTTCGGTATTGATACGTTGAAGGCTGGTTGCCGATTCTTTAGAAGCCGTAGCCGTAACTTTCAGTAACAGATGATCTTTGTCGGAATAGAATATCTCAGGATTGAAATATAGCCTGCCCGGTGTAAGGTTCTTATAAGAAACTATACGACCGGAACGATACCCCCAACTGAGTTCTAGCTTTCCAAGTTGATCTTGCCACTTCGGAGTGAAATATGTATCTGACGGGCCTCCTCCATTATCCTGATATATAACTTTCAGAAGCTGGGTAGCATCTACATTATCCATTTCCATCGAATCCCATTGCTTCTCGGTAAAAACAAATTTTACAGCTTCTTTCGAGTCGGAGCGTAATGATTCTTTATCCATTGCATTGTATGACATATTACTCTTGGTATAGCTTTGCTTTATACGGGGATAGTAATAGTATTCCTTACCCATATTCGTCATAACCTTGAAACAATCTCCACCATGATAAGTAACATACGGGTGTATATTCGCTATACCTGAAGTATAAAGTGAGTCTCCACTAAACATGTCTGTCGTAACATCATCAAAGGTCATGCTACTTTTATCGAGTTTGAATAAGACCTTCTGGTCTACAATCAGATAAATATCTCCAGTTGTAAATCTGCGGATATACAGGTCTTGCGACATCGAACTCAATTTGCCAACATTGGGTAACTTTTCTGTCTTAACGATTTTCAGGTCAGTTGGATCTGTGAATGAGTAGAAACTCTCCTGTTTATCTGTCGACAATTTGTTGGATAAAGTCAGTATATATGGTTTACCGTTTATATCTACAGGCGAATCGAGGACAACCCCTCTGTATCCGTCACCACCAATATAGCTTTTTGTCGATGGTGATTTTGAAGGTATTAATATGCCTATTACCAGAAAAAGAAGGAAAAACACGAAAAGGAAAGAGAAGAAAACGGTGAGCACTATTTTCTTAGTGTTCGATGTATTACGTGAACCTTCTACGCGATGAGTTACATTAATGTTTATATCATCGTTATCAAGATAATATTGTGTTCCGCAATTATTACATCTGTAGTAGTCTTCTTTTATGAGCGTGTTCTCTACACTGCCACATTGCGGACATTTTATAGATTTTACTTTTTTAGACATGTTTTGTAAAGAAATTTGGAATGCTATACTTTCACTCTTCCACAAAATTGTCAGCTAAGACTCCTCTGTAGACATCGAGAATGTTGGATTTGGAAATAAATCCGAGATATACATCGTTTTCGTCCACCACAGGCAGATTCCACGCTTTGGTTTCATCAAAGCTCTTCATCACAGCCTCCATTGTCATACCTACCACAATAATTGCCGGAGGTGACGTCATCACACGCGATACGGTAAACCGGTTATACAATTCGGGACGGAACATGATGTTGCGGATGTTATCGATAAGAACAATGCCCAAGAAACGGCCTTTATCATCTAATACAGGAAACACATTGCGTGATGAACGAGAGATTACTTTTACCATATCTCCCAATGTCATTTCGGGATGTATGGCCTGAAAATTCGTTTCTATCAGCTTTTCTATTTCCATCAATGTCAATACGGCTTTATCTTTATGGTGAGTTATCAGCTCGCCTTTTTTAGCCAGACGCATCGAATAGATGCTGTGCGGCTCGAAGAATTTGATAACTACATAGGAACAGATAGAAACAATCATCAGCGGCAACAGCAATTCGTAGCCACCCGTAAGTTCAGCAATGAGGAATGTACCTGTCAATGGCGCGTGCATTACTCCGGCCATCACTCCGGCCATACCCATCAGAGCAAAGTTTTCTTCGGGCAGCAACGGCACATACGTTCCCAATTCGGAATGATTGAGCACATAAGCAAAAATAAATCCGGATATACACCCCAAGAATAATGAGGGTGCAAATATCCCCCCTGTTCCTCCGGCTCCGTTCGTTGCGCTAGAAGCGAATACTTTCATCAGCAGAACCCCGGATAAGAAAATGATAAGTGTCCAACGGTAATCTTTAAACTGGAAGAATGCACTGTTATCAAGTAAGCTACCATAATCTTTCTGACCATTTATCAATGCCTCTATCGTATCATAACCTTCACCGTAGAGTGGCGGCAACAGGAATATAAGGATACTGAGAATACTTGCCCCGATGGCAAATTTCTGCCAGTATTTCAATTTTCTGAATCGACTCTCGAACCAGTCCATAGCCCGTGTAAAATACAAGGAAACAAGTCCGCAGAAAATACCGAGCAGAATAACATAAGGTATACGCTCGAGTATAAAAACATCTGTATGCGCATAGTTAAACATGGCTTTAGTACCCATTGTCAGATAAGACAGGGTAGCAGCCGTTACCGATGTTACAAGCAAGGGCAATACGGTAAATGTAGTAAGATCGAGCATCAACACCTCTACCACGAATACGAGTCCGGCGATAGGTGCTTTGAAGATTCCTGCAATAGCTCCGGCAGCCCCGCAGCCGATAAGAAGCATCAGGTACTTTTGCTCTACTTTGAAGAAACGTCCCAGATTGGAACCGATAGCCGATCCGGTAAGTACGATCGGAGCCTCGGCCCCTACCGATCCCCCGAAACCGATAGTGATAGAACTGGCCACAATAGATGTATACATATTGTGGAGTTTAATAAAACTCTTCCGCTGCGATATAGCATATAATATCTTGGTTACCCCGTGACTGATATCATCTTTTACCACATATTTTACATACAGGCCGGCAATAAGTATTCCGACAGCCGGATATATCAGGTAGATATAGTTGGCTCCTTCCGTGAGGAAAGGAGATGTCAGTACATGCTGAATAAGGTGAATAAGACTTTTCAGTATAAAAGCAGCCAATGCCGTAAGTACCCCGATAAGGAAACTCACGAACAATACCATCTGTTTCTCTTTTACATGCTGGGTTTTCCAGATAAGGAAGTTATTATAAAGTTTCTCGAATGCCATCTCTTAATAATTGAATCCCAAAAGTATAAAAAATTGGCTATAGAAATAAATAAATCTGCATTGATAGTGTTAAAAAAGAAAGGCAAAACAATTAAGTTCTGCCTTTGTCTATCAAATCTGATGTTTATCTATCCTTTCACATAATTTACAAGCCAGTCACCGACTTCAGATGTAGAGTGTACCTTGCCATTCTTTAGCGAAATATCTTCGGTAACGACTCCCGCATCCATAGATGCTGCTACTGCCTGACGAATAAGCTCGCCTTCTTCTTTCAGTTCAAACGCATACTCAAACATCATTGCAGCCGAAAGTACGGTAGCAAGCGGATTGGCAATATTTTTTCCTGCTGCCTGCGGATACGATCCGTGTATAGGCTCGAACACAGATGTGTGTATACCTATCGATGCCGACGGTAACATTCCCAGAGAGCCTGTGATAACAGATGCCTCATCGGTAAGAATGTCTCCGAAGAGATTTTCAGTTACCAAGACATCGAAACGTTTAGGCCACTGTATAATCTGCATTGCTGCATTGTCTACAAACATATATTCCGTTTCCACATCAGGATATTGTTTTTCCACCTCTTGCGCAACCTGCCGCCACAGGCGCGATGTAGCCAGCACATTAGCTTTATCCACTACTGTCACTTTCTTGCGGCGCATCTGGGCATATTTGTACGAAAGATGAAGAATGCGTTCCACTTCCTCACGGGTATATACGCATGTATCGTATGCTGTATTACCGTCCTCGCTACGACCTTGCGGACGTCCGAAATACATACCTCCCGTGAGCTCGCGCACACACATAAAATCGGCTCCCTGTACCAAGTCTTCACGCAATGGAGATTTATGTATCAGAGACGGGAATGTGCTCACCGGACGAATATTTGCATACAGCCCCAGTTTTTTGCGCATGGCAAGCAGCCCCTGCTCGGGACGTACTTTTGCCGAAGGATCGTTATCATACTTAGGATCGCCGATAGCTCCGAAAAGAACGGCATCGGATGTCATACACAACTCATGTGTGCCATCGGGATATGGATTTCCTACCTGATCGATAGCGGATGCGCCTACCAATCCGTATTCATAAGAAAGCTCGTGTCCGAATTTTTCGCAAACAGCTTCGGTCACTCTCAATGCCTGCTCTATAATCTCAGGTCCGATCCCGTCACCGGGAAGTACAGCAATGTTTAATTTCATATAATTATTATTTTTTATATTGCGGCCCCCTAAATCCCCCAAGGGGAACTTAAGCCTCCCCATCGGGGAGGTTGGAGGGGCTATTACATTTCCTCTATCATATTCAACATCTTCTCGGTTGCCTTTACAGCTGCTTCTGTCTGGTCGGCATCCAGTCCGCGTGTCTTGATGGTTTTTCCTTTAAACTCCCACGTAATCACCGTCTGAACCAAAGCATCGGTGCGTCCGCCCGGTGGTATGAATACAGCATAGTTAGTCAATGTAGGGGTAGGTTTACCCAAGCGGGTATATATCTTATACAGAGCTTTGGAGAATGCGTGGTACTGACCGTCGCCGGGTGCTGTCCATTCGTATTCTTCGCCGTTTATTTCTATCCTTACGGTAGCTGTCGGGCGAAGACCTTTGGTGAGCAGAAACGCAAAAGACAATATCTTTATCCGTTTCTCCTTTTCGTTGTTTTTCAACACATCGGATATGATATACGGCAGGTCTTCCTGCGTAATGATTTCCTTTTTGTCTCCCAATTCGATAACACGGTTTGTCACCTTCATCATTTCAGTTTCGTCAAGCTCTATACCCAATGCTTCTATATTCTTGCGGATATTCGATTTACCCGAAAGTTTACCCAAAGCATATTCTCGGACACGTCCGAAGCGCTCGGGAAAAAGATCGTTGAAATAAAGGTTGTTCTTATTGTCACCGTCGGCATGTATGCCCGCACACTGCGTAAATACATTATCACCTACAATCGGCTGATTGGCAGAGATAATCTGCCCCGAATACGATTCTACAACACGGCTCACCTTATTTATATTCTCTTCCTTTATCGAAGTCTTAATTTTAAGTTGATCGTGAAAAACGGCAACCACACTCGCCATCGAAGCATTTCCTGCACGCTCGCCCAATCCGTTCATTGTCACATGCACACCCTTTACTCCTACTTCGGCCGCTACCATTGTATTAGCCACAGCCAGATCGTAATCGTTGTGCGCATGGAAATCGAAATGAAGCTCCGGATAGCGATTTATCATCCGGCGGCATGCCCGCCATACGCTATGCGGATTGAGTATACCCAATGTGTCGGGCAGCATAAAGCGCCTGATCGGCAAGTCTTTCAGTCCGTCCATCATAAAGTAAACATAGTCTTCGGAATGGATAATACCGTTCGACCAGTCTTCAAGATATACATTGACTGTGATACCCATCTCATGAGCAAGGTTTACTTCATACCGAATGTCTTCAAGATGCTCTTCCGGTGTTTTCCTGAGTTGCTCGGTCACATGTTTATACGAACCTTTTGTCAACAGGTTTATAGTCTTACATCCTGCTTTCTTGATCCATTCAAGAGAAACTCCTTTATCTATAAAACCCAATATCTCTATTTTGTCTATATGCCCTGTAGACTTAGCCCATGCAGCGATCTTGCTCACGGTATCGAATTCTCCGTTCGACACACGTGCCGATGCTATCTCGATACGGTTTACACCCAGATCGACCAGCAGCAAGTGAGCTATACTCATTTTTTCCTGAGTAGAGAAAGAAACGCTGGACGTTTGCTCTCCATCTCTCAGGGTAGTATCCATTATTTCTATCATTGGAAATATATTTTAAACTCTTTCAAAAAATATCTTTGATAAATTTATCTATCCTTGTAATAAAGTTCTGAAAATTATACGTGACAGGCCCATATCGTCCTCCATGCTCCGCGTCTTCGACCACCCATATATCTTTTTCTACACCTTCCGGCAGAAGATTGTATATATCCTGACTCATAGACGGGAACGTTCTGTCATCCTTATCGCCAACTATAAGGAAAGTCGGCTTATTAAACTCCGGAGCTATATAGACAGGCATCTGATGCGTTGGAAAATCCGTTGGAATTATCACTTCTTCATCTCTCTTATTTTGTACCTTTTTTATAACAGGCATCACTTCTTCAAAAGAGGAAGGTGTAGCAATACCAATATAAGCACCAGCGAAAAGGTTGTTGTAAGCTGCTATCATAGAGAGGTAACTACCTGTAGACCACCCCATCAATATTATTTTAGAGCTATCAACAGTATCTTCTTTTACCACTTTATTGATTACAGCATCATAATCCCACAGCATTTCCGTATAACACATATAATTGGTATCCATAGGCCATTCTGAGCTTTCCCCGAAATCGCGCCAATCGAATGTCACTACATTTATACCCCGCGTCGTCATTTCCTGAGCAAGATGTAATTGTATCCATGACATATTTCCGGCATCCCCGTTACAGATGATCAAAGTCGGACGCTTCGTTTCATCCAGTACCTTATATTCCCTCTTTTTACTCTCATCCCATGCTCTTTCCTGTTCTTTCTCCGACAAGCTATCCTGTGCAGGGAAAAACCATGTTTTGATTTTCAAATTGTCTTTTGTTGTTACATCGAGTTCTTTATAGATCAAACCGAGTTTTTCGGGATAAAAGCGGTATTTTCTATCCGGTTTGATTGCATTCAATGTGCAAAGTGTTCCGGACAGGATAAAAATTAATAATATAAGGACTATTTTGAATTTCATTACCTATAATTAGTGAGATAAATCGGCCTCGTATTTCTCTGTTAGTTCTCTTTTAGAAAGCAGATAATCGATATCATCTAAGCCTTTAAGCAAACATTCTTTCTTATACGGGTTAATCTCGAAATTTTCCGACTTGCCTGTTGCATTATTGGTTATCGTTTGCTTCTCGAGATCGATAGTCAGTGTTGCTTTCGGATCGGCATTGACACTGGCTAATATTTCTGAAAGAAATTCGGGTGTAACAATAACTGGTAGTACACCGTTATTCAATGCATTGTTCCTGAAAATATCTGCAAAGAAACTCGAAACTACTGCGCGGAATCCGTATCCGGCAACTGCCCAAGCTGCGTGCTCGCGGCTCGATCCGCTACCGAAGTTTTTTCCAGCGACAAGGATTTGTCCGCTATAAGTAGGATTGTTAAGTACAAAATCTGCTTTCGGGCTTCCGTCTTTATTGTAACGCCAGTCGGCAAAAAGATTATCTCCAAAACCATTTTTGTCGGTCGCTTTCAGAAAGCGAGCTGGTATAATCTGGTCTGTGTCCACATTCTCGATAGGTAGTGGAACGTATGTCGATGTTAGTGTTTGAAATTTTTCCATAATAACTTTTAATGTGCTAATAAGACAATATGCCAATATATCAATTATCTGCTTTTAGCTGTATTTATTATTTTATTAATTATCTTTTGTAATGTTTTAATATCTTCTAATAATTTGTCCTCGAATGGATAATTTTCAGAATATTTGCATAATTCCAACCAATATTCCACTTCTTCGGCTTCTTTTGCCGCAATCTTTATTTTATGAATAAAATCAGCTTTACTCTCGCAGTTCTGAGCTTCTCTTATATTAGCCCCTATCGAAGTGCCACTTCTTAATAATTGATTGGCAATTACAAATTTCCTTCCAGACTCCAATATTTCACAGAAAGAGATTATCTCTAGTGCAAACTTAAAAGATAAGTCTATGATTATGTTCCCTGTCTCTTTCATTGGCATATTGGCATATTAGAAAATTAGTCTTATCACTTAATACTTCTCGGATCAGTTATTCTACCCGTAACCGCAGCAGCAGCAGCCACTAATGGCCCTGCAAGAATAGTGCGAGCACCCGGTCCCTGACGGCCTTCAAAGTTACGGTTCGACGTAGATACCGCATATTTTCCGGCAGGCACCTTGTCATCGTTCATCGCCAAACAAGCTGAGCAACCCGGCTGACGCAACTCGAATCCGGCATCTTTCAGTATATCATAAAGTCCCTCATCTTTGATCTGTTGTTCTACTTTCCAGCTTCCGGGAACAAGCCATGCAATTACATTATCGGCTTTCTTTTTTCCTTTCACAAAGTTTGCGAACACACGGAAGTCTTCAATACGTCCGTTTGTACAACTACCCAGAAATACATAGTCTATTTGCTTTCCTTCTACCTTCTCGCCCGGTTTGAAACCCATATAGTCCATCGACTTCTGGAACGATATGCGTCCGGCTTCGTCTATTTCATCAAGTGTCGGGATAGTACCTGTGATACCCATTCCCATACCCGGATTTGTACCGTAGGTAATCATCGGCTGAATATCGGCAGCATCGAAAGTCAGTTCTTTATCAAATTTTGCACCTTCATCTGTTTTCAATGTTTTCCAGTAAGCAAGTGCTTTATCCCACTCTTCTCCTTTTGGAGCGAATTCACGGCCTTTCACATAGTTGAAAGTAGTTTCATCGGGAGCAACAAGACCTCCACGAGCACCCATCTCAATACTAAGATTGCAAAGCGTCATGCGTTCTTCCATCGACATATTGCGGATAGCCTCTCCCGCATATTCTACGAAATAGCCGGTAGCACCGCCTGTTGTCAGTTTAGAGATCATATACAGCGCCAAATCTTTTGCTGTAACGCCTTCGTTCAGTTTTCCGTTAAATGTAATACACATGGTTTTAGGACGCGATTGCAATACACATTGTGAAGCAAGCACCATTTCCACTTCGCTGGTACCGATACCGAACGCAATAGCACCGAATGCCCCGTGAGTAGAAGTATGGCTGTCACCGCAAACGATAGTCATACCCGGTTGAGTGAATCCGTTTTCAGGGCCAATGATGTGAACTACACCATTCTTTTGATGTCCTAACGGATAATAGAGATCTATACCAAACTCCTTTGCATTTTTGGAAAGGGTATCCAGCTGATTTCTCGAGATAGGATCTTTTACGGGCTGATCCTGATTTATAGTAGGCGTGTTATGGTCTGCTGTTATTGTCGTCTTCTCGGGACGGAATACCTTCAACCCTCTGTCACGAAGCCCGTTAAAAGCCTGTGGGCTGGTTACCTCATGGCAGAAGTGACGGTCTATATACAACTGAGTTGGTCCGTTCTCTACAGATGATACGACGTGCGCATCCCAGATTTTGTCGAATAATGTTTTCATTTTTATCTATTGAATCGTTGATTATATATTACTTAACAAACTTGTTTACTGCATTTATAAAGGCTTCTACCGAAGCAACAACTATATCTGTATTGGCAGAGAAACCATAGTAATTTTGCCCTTCGTGTGAAACCTGCATATGTACTTTCCCTGTATCGTCACTACCTTTGTTAATAGCCTGAATAAGGAATTCTTCAATCACCATCTGGCGCTTTATAATTTCTTTTACCGCTTTGATCGCTGCATCTACAGGACCGTTACCGGTAGCCGATGCCTGAAATTTTTCACCTGCAATATCAAGGCCTACAACTCCGATACATTTCACTCCTTTACCGGAAGTCGTTTGCATGAAGTCGAGTTTGATCCGGTGCATCTTATCTGTTTCTTTTCCTGCTAAGATCAGTACATCTTCATCCGTTATGTCTTTTTTACGATCGGCAAGTTCAAGGAAGCGTTGGTATATTTCAGTCAGATCATCATCGTTTACCTCAATACCCAGCAATGACAACCTGTTTTTCAATGCGGCACGCCCACTACGGGCAGTCAGTACAATAGCGCTGTCGTCTATTCCAACATCTTTAGGATCGATGATTTCGTATGTAGACAGGTGTTTCAGCACTCCATCCTGATGAATTCCTGATGAATGGGCAAATGCGTTGCGCCCTACTATTGCCTTGTTTGGTTGCACAGGCATATTCATCAGACTCGAAATCATCCGGCTGACAGGATATATTTTCTGTGTATTTATATTCGTTTCTATATTTAGTTCTTTATGGCTCCTTATAGCCATAACAACTTCCTCCAGTGAAGTGTTCCCTGCACGTTCGCCAATTCCGTTTATTGTCACCTCTACCTGACGGGCACCGTTAAGCACTCCCATAATAGAATTGGCGGTAGCCATACCCAGATCCTGATGACAATGCGTAGAAAGTATTGCATTCTTCATATCCACATGGTCTATCAGGTATTTTATCTTTGCGCCGTACTCGGTCGGCAGACAATAGCCTGTTGTATCGGGAATATTCACTACAGTAGCACCGGCATTCACTACAGCCTGCACCACACGCGCCAAGTACTCATTATTGGTACGTCCGGCATCTTCGGCATAAAATTCCACATCTTCTACATAGCGTTTAGCATATTTTACACAGGCTATCGCACGTTCGAGTATCTCATCTTGTGTAGAATTAAATTTGTATTTGATATGGAACTCCGATGTACCGATACCTGTATGTATACGCTTCTTTTTAGCATATTTCAAAGCTTCGGCTGCTACTTCGATATCTTTCTCAACAGCACGGGTCAACGCACATATTGTAGGCCAAGTCACGGCTTTTGATATTTCGACTACCGAATTGAAGTCCCCCGGACTGGATACGGGAAAGCCTGCTTCGATAACGTCAACACCGAGTGATTCGAGGGCTTTGGCTACTTCTATTTTTTCGATTGTGTTCAACTGGCAACCCGGAACTTGCTCCCCATCTCTTAGTGTTGTGTCAAAAATAAATAACTTGTCCATAATTTTTAGATTTCAATATTTCAGTATTTAATAATTTCAAGATTTATCCCTCCTTTAGTTCCTGTTAAGAAGGCCTCCCTTTGGGGAGGTTGGAGGGGCCGTTATTCTCAAAAAAAAACCTTTCTCATCTTTTACAGAGTGAGAAAGGCTCAAGTTTATTCTTTATGATTATACTACATAGCAATGCTCACCCTAAATTTCTCCAGAGGATAATGAGTGAACTAATAATAATACTATGTGCTAACATTGTGATCTTTTCTTTATTGGTTGACAAAGTTATTTCATTTTTTCAGAAATACAAATAAAAAGATATCTTTTTTGATTTTATCTAACATTTTTACATTTCAATATCTTCTAAGAATAAAATTCCAATACATCAAGATTCTTTCACATATTATATAAAGGATATCTTTTAATTCATATCTTTGCCGCCAATAAATTCTAATTCAAACTAAACAAGACAAGCAAAATGAAAACATTCTACAAAATTATGCCGCTTATCATGCTGGCAACAATCTTCTCTCTGGGGTTCTCTTCGTGTAGCGATGATGACGATAACAATGGTAATGGAAATACGGATGATAAAAAGTATGTCCCATCCCTAATCACCATCGATCCGGGAACAGCAGACGAACAAACCCTTGCCATAACCTATGATAAAGATTATCGTGTGGCTTCTATGGTATTTTCTTCTCCTGAAGAAAATGAAACTCAAACAGACATTTTTGAATATAACACAACTGGCAGTTTAGTAAAGTGGACACAGAAATATAGTGTTGGCAATGTAGATAATGGAGATCCTTATGTAATTCCCTTCACATATAAGACTGATTCCATAATTGAGATAAATAATCGTGGCACTTACGGCTGGGCTGTAAATTCTACTAATTTCCCCGAAAAAGCTATTCGATATACCACTTCTCCGTACAAGGAAGAATCTGTATTTGCTTATGACAGCAACAAACGTCTGGCAAAAGAAACATATAAATATGTATCTAATAGTGGCGTTGAAGGAGATGATGAGTTGCATGAATATACATATAATAATTCGTATGAATACGACAATAAAACCGGTATAAGCACACATGTTAATATGACGATGTGGCAGGCAGTGTTGCTAAATTCAGATGATGACTTATATAGCTTCCTGCTGGCTAAAACAAATAATATAGCAAAGATAACATCGGAAGAAGATAGCGATGTTGATGCTATGACATACGAATATGATGAAAACGGATATCCTACCAAAATGACAGCCAAAAATGGTGATGAAACAACTATCTGGAAGTTTGAATACACAGAAGTAAAATAAGAATACTTAAAGTATAATTAGAAAAGGCGGCCTGTACAGACCGTCTTTTTTCATACCCAGAAATATTCCCTATCTTTGTGCCTTAATTTTCATCTTATGACTACAGCATTCACCAATTACCTCAAACAACACAATTATAAAAGTTTCGATCTCAAAGCTGTTCTGTTCGACATGGACGGAGTACTGTATGACTCTATGAAATGGCATGCCAAGTCGTGGAAAGAAACGATGGACGAATTCGATATTCCCAGTACTGCCGATGAGTTCTACCTGTACGAAGGTATGGTAGGCAGAAGCACTATCAATCATCTGATGAACAGAGAACGTAATCGCAATGCCACACCCGAAGAAACAGACGCTATATATAAACGGAAGACGGAACTATTCTCAGAATACAACGACGGCAGCCTTATCCCTTATGCCTACGACTTTGTAAAACAGGTACACGATGACCGGCTTATATGTGCCATCGTAACCGGATCGGGGCAACCGACACTGATAAACAAAATAGAGACAAACTTTCCCGGACTATTCAGCAAAGAGCGCATAGTAACCGCATTTGACGTAAAGCATGGTAAGCCGCATCCCGAGCCTTACCTGATGGGATTGGAAAAAGCCGGTCACTTGAAACCAAATCAGGCTATTGTGATCGAAAATGCACCGAGAGGCGTGGAAGCTGCTGTAGCTGCCGGTATATTTACCATTGCCATAAATACCGGCCCTATACCCGAAAAGATACTGGCTGATGCCGGAGCGAATATTGTATTGCCATCGATGGAGGCGCTATACACCAACTGGAAAGAATATCGTAAACAGCTAATAGCCAAAGCTGATTAAAAACACAAATCTTTATTGTTGAATCTATTGATTTTGTCCTTCCTTTTTCCTACTTTTGGACGGACGAAAGACAGACACCTCTGTATAAATTAAGACGGGTATTTAACCATTTAACTTAAACAAACTTTATTATTAAACAATATAACACACAAATACGTTAGACTTCTTATTAGAAACTTAATTCCACAAATTTATGCTAGACAAAATCATGGATCTTGTAAAAGATCAGGCTCTGGAAGCCATTACCAATAACGCGGGTGTTCCTGCCGAAAAAAGAGAGGCAGCAGTAGAAACAACTACATCTTCCATTCTGGACGGATTTAAAGACCAGCTTACTCCGGGAAATATTACAAACCTGCTTGGACTGTTCGGTGGTAACTCGAATGCAAGCAATGCTCTGACAAGCTCTATACAGTCGTCAGTAGTTTCGGCTCTGGCTCAGAAAGTAGGCTTGGACAAAAACGTAGCCAACGGTATTGCATCTACTGTAATCCCTGCCATCATGGGATTGATCTCTAAGAAGAACGACGACCCGAACGACTCTTTCGATCTGGGCGACATCTTACAATCGGCACTAGGTGGTGGTAACGACAGCAAAGAGAACAAAGGCGGCGGCGGACTGCTCGATATGATCGGCGGTTTATTCGGCGGCGGCAAATAAAAACCGAATACAATAAGATATATAAGAGCGGCTCTACAGATGGGCTGCTCTTATTGTTTTCAGAGGTCTTCAGTCAGTATATACCCCACAGACAAACGTTCAGCCTTATTACCGTCTGTTAGAAAAATAGTCAACAATAATTCGTCATCGGAAACGGGATCTAAAGCAGCCTGCTTCTCCACTATCTTTCGCGTCAGATTATACTCTTTCAAAAAAGCCTTATCCTGTCCTATCTGATACAGCAACTGTTTTCGCTTTTGCTTGCCCAACGTATCTTCCCAAAATCCCTGAGGTCTGCGGGTAAAATTACCGTAATAATCGGCACGCAAGATCGGGAATAAGTCAATATCTTTCGTAATCAGAAATGCGTGCAGATACCTGAAAAGGTCTTCTAACTGATACCCACGATGAGGATAATTATTTTCTTTGTAGAACTGCCCGACCTCATCGAAAAACTCGAAATATTGTCCTTTATATCTATCTACAAAAAGTGCCTCCATCGTCTGTACAAAACGCCCGCTATTCCAGAATTTTTCAAGAGCATGTTCCGCCTCATGAATGCGGTCGAGTTCAACACGTGAAATATCGGCATTGTATTCTATTTCATACGGAGCATCCTCATCATACTTATAACCGTACTTGTCCGCAAATCGCCGGAGGTTCGTACCCCTCAGCATTTTCAGAAAGCCCAGTTGAACTTCCTTTCCTCCGAGTGCAAATACATCATTAAATGATTTACGGAAACGGTCGAATGTTTCGTATGGTAGTCCGGCTATCAGGTCGAGATGAAGGTCTATCTTGCCTCCTTGCATTATCTTCTTTACATTGCCCGCCAGTAAAGGAAAATCCTGTTTTCGTTTTACGGCTACATTTGTAGGCTCGTATGTAGATTGTATTCCTATCTCGAAGCGAAAATAGTTCTTTGGTAAATATGTATTCAAATACGTTATCGTTTCGTCTTTCAACAAGTCGGCATATACTTCAAACTGGCAACTCAGATTCGGACGGTAATTGGTAATCAGAAAGTCGAAGACCATATGCGTGTGTTCCTTGTTGAGATTGAAAGTACGATCGAGGAATTTAATCTGCTTTGCATTGCTTTCTATCAGATAGCGCAGATTCTCTACAATATATTCCTGCGGAAAGTAACGCACGCCTTTCTCTAACGATGATAAGCAATACTGACACTGATAAGGACATCCGCGTGAAGTCTCGAAATACACAAGTTTATTACCTATTTCAGACCTGTCCTCTTCGAGCATATACGGAGAATCCAGTGAGGCTAGTTTTTCCAGATCTGCTTGCACTATCACTCTGCTAATACTGTCTTGTGACGAAACACCTACAATCTGTACAGGCTTTCCACTCTCCAAAACAGCAAGCAGTTCTCCCAGTACAAACTCGCCTTCCCCTCCTATCACATAATCTATATTCCAATTTTGGAGGAAATATTCAGGTTCGTACATCACTTCGGGGCCACCTAATACAATAATCAGCTGCGGATTTCTTTCTTTAAGCAGTGCTACCAATTCTTTCGTATGATTTACATTCCAGATGTAAACACTCAGCCCGACAACATCGCTACCCGTATCTGACAACTCCTGTGCTATATTCTCTATATTCTCCTTTATGGTATATTCCCTGAACGATATATCGAACCTGTCCTTGTTGGCTACATAGAGCCAGCGAAGAGCCAGTGAAGTATGTATATATTTGGCATTCAGGGTAGCCAGAGTTGTTTTCATATCTTACTTTTACTAAAAGGTAACAAAGGTAACACTTTTGCAGTGTTTTTATATCTGTTACTTCCTATCTTCTCTGTCACTCTGACCATAGGGGAGAGTCTCTTCTCCCCATTCTCTAGAGATGCTTCGTTCCTCAACATAATAGATCAGACAATTTTAACTAAAATGTAACGAATCAACGATCGACAGAGCGAAGCGAAGTCAAAGTAGCGAAACAACGTTCGACAGAGCGAAGCGGAATCAATTTGTACCGTTTTTATTTCTAGTTACTTTCTTGATGTTGACTGTTAACTGATATATAGATAAACTTTCTCCAAAAAGATTCAAAAACAAAAAATAAAAAAAGCCGGTAATCTGCTTACCGGCTCATTTTTACTATCGAAATTTTATTTCAGTTTTTCTGTTATTTCATGTAAAGCAGTTGACAATCCGTCTGCATTCTTACCACCGGCAGTAGCAAAGTGAGGTTGTCCGCCGCCGCCGCCCTGTATATGCTTAGCGGCATCACGCACTATCTGCGAAGCATTCAGTCCGCGATCCTTCACCAGATCATCACTTATCATCAGTGTCAGCATTGGTTTGTCTTCCGACTGGGTAGCACCTACAAAAACAGAATGAGCTGGGAATTGTCCCTTCAGCTGAAAAGCAATATCCTTAGCTATCTCGGCAGGAAAAGGGCCTGTCAGTACAAAAACATCAATACCGTTGATAACTTGTTTTTTCTTTATCAATGCCTCTTTTATCTGTACTGTCTTTTCCTTTACGTATTCTTCTACCTGTTTTTTCAGTTCGGAATTTTCTTCTATAAACTTGTGTAACGACTGTACCAGGTTAGGCGTATTATTGAAGAATGACTTTACTTCGGTCAATACTTCCTGCTGCGTATAGAAGTAATCTTCGCATACTTCGGCTGTGATGGCCTCTATACGGCGAATACCCGCAGCGATAGAACTTTCATTGATTATACGAAACGAACCGATACGTCCTGTAGACGAAATATGTGTTCCCCCGCAAAGCTCTACAGAGTCTCCGAATCGGATCACACGTACATCATCTCCGTACTTTTCACCGAACAAGGCCATTGCCCCCATTTCTTTAGCTTCGGCAATCGGCACATGGCGCATTTCTACGCGGGTGATATTTTCGCGGATTTTGGCTGTCACATAACGCTCTATCTTTCGTATTTCCTTATCCGTCAATTTCTGGAAATGTGAAAAGTCGAAACGAAGCACAGTTGGCGACACATACGAACCTTTTTGCTCTACATGGTTGCCCAGTATTTCACGCAATCCTTCGTGCAACAAGTGCGTAGCCGTATGATTACATTCGGTAGCCGTACGGTTTTTCGCATTGATGCGTGCAACGAATATGGCAGTCACATCCTGCGGCAACTTATTTGCCAGATGTACAGCCAGATTGTTTTCACGTTTTGTATCTGTAATTTCTATTTCTTCATCGTCGTTTATCAGCCAGCCGCTATCGCCTACCTGTCCTCCCATTTCGGCATAGAACGGTGTACGGTTGAGTACAATCTGATAAAACTCATGATTCTTTTGTTTTACCTTGCGGTAACGCAGTATTTCAGTCTCACATTCGGTAACATCGTATCCGAAGAACTCCTGTTCGCCTTCTTTCAATGTAACCCAGTCGCCTGTTTCCACAGCAGCAGCATTACGGGCACGGTCTTTCTGCTTCTGCATTTCAGACTTGAATCCCTCGTTATCCACTGTCATTCCGTTTTCACGCAATATCAGTTCGGTCAGGTCGAGTGGGAAGCCATAAGTATCGTACAACGTGAAAGCATCTGTACCATTCAGTTCAGACGAGCCTTTAGCTTTTGTATCTGTTATTTGTTTGTCGAGTAGCTTTATTCCGGTTTCGAGCGTGCGCAGGAATGATTCTTCTTCTTCCTTCATTACTTTTTCGATCAGTACTCTCTGCTGTACAAGTTCAGGATAAGCATCGCCCATCGTTTCTATCAGAGCAGGGATCAACTTATACATAAATGCCTTGTGCTGGTCAAGGAACGTATATCCGTAACGCACGGCACGGCGAAGTATGCGGCGAATCACATATCCGGCCTTTGCATTCGATGGTAGTTGTCCGTCTGTAATGGAGAATGCGATTGTACGTATATGGTCGGCAATCACACGCATAGCGATGTCTTTCTTTTCATCCTGACCATAAACGCTGCCTGAGATCTCACCGATAGCTTTTATTATTATCTGGAAAACATCTGTATCGTAGTTTGACGTTTTCCCCTGCACAGCCATACAAAGACGCTCGAAGCCCATGCCTGTATCGATCACCTTTGCAGGAAGTGGTTCCAGTGACTTATCAGCCTTACGGTTGAACTGCATAAATACAAGGTTCCATATCTCGATCACCTGAGGGTGGCTTTCATTTACCAGTGTAAGACCGTCTATTTTTGCACGTTCTTCATTCGGACGTAAGTCTATATGGATTTCCGAGCATGGACCGCAAGGTCCTGTATCGCCCATTTCCCAGAAGTTATCTTTCTTGCTTCCATTAATAATTCTACCTTTCGGTAAGTATTTCTCCCAATATCCCGCTGCTTCGTCGTCACGCTGCAGACCTTCTTCGGGACTTCCTTCAAAAACTGTCACATACAGACGTTCTTTATCCAGTTTCAGCACTTCCGTCAGATATTCCCATGCCCACTCTATCGCTTCTTTCTTGAAGTAATCGCCAAAAGACCAGTTGCCAAGCATCTCGAACATGGTATGGTGATAGGTATCGTGCCCTACCTCTTCTAAGTCATTATGCTTACCACTCACGCGAAGGCATTTCTGCGAATCGGCCACACGCGGATATTTAATAGGTGCATTGCCCAGTATAATGTCTTTAAACTGGTTCATACCTGCATTGGTAAACATGAGTGTAGGATCGTCCTTAATTACCATCGGAGCCGATGGCACTATCTGGTGTCCTTTGGAAGTGAAGAATGATTTGAACGAATCACGAATTTCTTTGGAAGTCATCATATTATTAATGAATCAATTTATCAATATGCCGATGTGCCAATTCTAGTTATTTAACGACTAATTTACATTGGCATATTGGCACATTTTCACATTAGCATATTTATATTAATAGTTTCAATTTGCAAAAATAGTTCAAAAACTTTACTTTTGTCGAACTCGTGAAAATAAAAATGGCTATTTGCATAAAATGAAGCGAAAAGTATACTATCGATATAACCCGCAAACTCTTACTTACGAAAGAATCTATCCTAGTACGAAGGATAGAGTTTTCACTGTTTTTCGACATCTGATATCGGGAATCATTGTGGGAATTGTAGCTTTGGTTGCTTTCGTTTATTTTTTCGGAACGCCGTGGGGAGAGGCTCAGAAAAAAGAGAATCTGTTGATGCGTACACAGTACGAAGTATTATCGAAGCGTCTGGATGAAGCCACCAGAGTGCTGGGCGACATACAGCAGCGTGACGACAATCTGTACAGGGCTATTTTCCATGCCGACCCCGTACCGCAGTCGATACGGAATTCGGGTATAGGAACTCCCGGCAGATACGATCATCTGATGGAATTACCCAGCCCCGATCTGATTATACAGACCACAAAGAAGATGGATTATATATCGAAACAGTTATACATTCAATCCAACTCTTTCGATGATGTACTCAATATGGCTAAAACCCAGAAAGACCGTCTGAAACATATTCCAGCAATACAGCCCGTTTCGGATAAATACCTGAAACAGATGGCTTCGGGCTATGGTGTACGTATAGATCCTATATACGGTACAGCCCGTTTCCACGAGGGAATGGACTTTGCCGCCAACATAGGCACTCCGGTATATGCTACAGGAGACGGAACTGTTACCCTTGCCGACTGGAAACAAGGTTATGGCAAATGTATCATCATAGATCATGGTTACGGTTACGAAACGCTTTATGCCCACCTCAACGAATATAAAGTACGTGCAGGACAAAAGGTCACTCGCGGAGAAATGATCGGAGAAGTAGGAAACACAGGAAAATCGACAGGGCCTCACCTTCACTACGAAGTACATGTGAGAGGACAGGTAGACAATCCTGCCAAATACTACTTTATGGATCTTACGCCTGAAGAATATGATAAGATGCTACAAATAGCCGCCAATCACGGACAGGTGATGGATTAATGCAATTAACAGTCAACAGTTAGCAGTCAACAACAAAATATCAGTTTCTAGTGCATCAGTACACTTTAAACTAGTAAACTATAAAAATGAAAATCGACTTAGAAAACAGCAACCGTCTATATTATTCCCTGAAAGAAGTAGCCCTGCACTTTGAGGTGAATAAGTCATTGCTGATTTTCTGGGAAACGGAATTCGATATTATCAGCCCCCGCAAAACTGATGGGGGAACACGCCAATACACAAAACAGGATATAGAAGATATATCTGTTGTCTTTCATCTGGTAAAGGAGAAAGGCATGACACTGGAAGGTGCCCGCCAAACCCTGAAACAAAAGAAGGACGAAACCACACGCAAAGTACAGGTTATTCAAAAGTTGGAACAAATAAAGAAAGAACTGGAAGACTTGGAGCGTGAGTTCAGTTCATCCTTTGACTAAAATTTATACAGGTTTAATCAAAGACCAGTGGTTGTGGGTAATCTTCCACTCATTTGCGACTAACTTATAAACCTCAGTACAGTTCCACTTAGACACCGTTTCCCCTATGTATGATATCAGATTATAAGTTAAGACTGCCATTTCATCTGTAGCCTGTACTTCAGGTTCAATCATTTCATACTTATCTACCCGGACTTTACCCCTCATCTCTTCATAAAGAGCTTCTATTTTATCAAATCCGTCTAACCTTTTCTCAAGAAATGGGTCGAAATAAGTAAAGTCCAGTGTGTACAACTCCAGATAGCCCGACGGGTTACCGTTATTCCATTTCTCTAATGCAGCTGTTTCCAGTGCGATGATCTTTGTTGAAATGCTTTTGTGATCCATGTCTGTAATGATTTAAATTATTTCATTACAAAAGTATTACTTCCCTGTAGAATGCTTGTGACGTATATGACGGGGGAAATAGCACTTTTTATGGTTTATTGGCGTTGCGGTATTGCAAAGGTGTATAGCCTGTTTGCCTCCTGAAAAAACGGATAAAATATGATGTATTTTCGTAGTTGAGAGATGCAGCTATATCTGACATAGAATCAGAAGTATATAAGAGCATTTTTTTTGCTTCTTGAATAATCTTATTATGAATAACTTGTTTGGCATTAATGCCCTTTGCTGATTTTATCTGCTCATTCAGATAGTTTGGGGTAATACAGAGTTTGTCTGCATAATAACGAATAGAATGGTTTTGCTTATATCCGATGTCTACAAGTTTTATAAAAGTGTCGGCGTGTCTGTTTTTTACATTTTCGGTATTACCGGAAGATGTATTTTTAAGGATATAAATTCTGTCCAGTGATTTCAGCGTCTGATATAGCAACGCTCTTAGTATATGCTTATCTTTTTCCTTATAAGAGTCTATTTCCTGTTTTATTTCATTTATCAGCCGGAGAGTGTACTCGTACTCTTCTCCCAGAGTTAATTTACTAAAAGTATGCGTGTCCCTGAAATATAATAAATGTTGTAGAAAATCAGGATCATTGAAGAACGTAAGTAAAAATTCTTTTTCAAATATCAGGGCATAGCCGTCAGTAATATTGTCGATATCCCACCAGCGTATCTGATTGGGCGAGGAAAATATTATATCCCCTTCCCGGACAGAATATTCCTTTTCGTCGATTCTAAACTTACCTTGCCCATCTGTAATCAGCGTAATATCGTGATAGCCTAACCTATGGACGGCATCCTCTTTCAGGTATAGCTTTATATCCTTTAATCGGACAACATCAATTAACAGCTCTTCGCCATATTTGGTCTTGTGGAAGGCGTATTGTTTGATGCGGTGCATAGGATACACATTTTTAAGACTTCTGTGATATTGTTTAGAACTGGAAATAGATAAACGGTTGCGGCCCACTGGATGCGGTAGCAAATATCAGCCAGAAAATAAGTCCGGCCAGCGTTGCTTTCCCAATCAACGGAATACCGTTAAAACCAGCCTTTACCTTACTTACAAAATTCTCGGGCAGGAAGTGCATCACATAACCGATGGCAATAAGGATAAATACATTTCTGTATGCCTCCAGTATAGTCAGCCACTCGGCAGGAGCAAATGTAAGGTTTCCGATGTTCATTATCAGATCACCTGCCAGTTCAAAGCTATCGGCACGGAAAAATATCCAGCAGAAAGCCACAAAGTGGAATGTAAGCAATATACAGACAATACGGGTAAAACGATTATCGGGTACTTTTATATATTGCTTGAAGAAACGCTCTATTGTCAGCATCAGACCATGCAGTCCGCCCCATACTACAAATTTCCACGACGCTCCGTGCCACAATCCACCTATGAGCATTGTCATAAAGAGATTGAAATAAGTTCTTATCTTTCCCCTACGGTTTCCACCCATCGATATATACAGATAATCGCGCAGCCATGACGATAGTGAGATATGCCAGCGACGCCAGAATTCGGTTACCGACTGCGATTTGTAAGGGGTAAGGAAGTTTGGTGGAATCTTAAAGCCCATGAGTAGTGACAAACCGATTGCCATATCGGAATATCCAGAGAAATCGCAATATATCTGCAATGTATAGCCATAGACCGCCATCAGATTCTCAAAGGCAGTATAACTCATCGGTGAATCAAATACTCTGTCGACAAAATTGATAGATATATAATCGGAGATTACCGCTTTCTTTATCAGTCCTATCAGAATAAGGAATATAGCTGTTCCGGCTTCTTCTTTTGTCAGATGAAGCTTGTTTTTCATCTGTGGCAAAAAATCTTTTGCCCTGATGATAGGGCCTGCCACCAGTTTAGGGAAGAACGTTATATAAAAACAGAAATCGAGCAGTGAATCGGCGGGCTTCATTTCCTTACGATACAAGTCGACTCCATAACTGATAGCCTCGAATACAAAGAATGAGATACCGATCGGCAGTATGATATTATGCAAAGCAAAATCGCCCTGAAACAGAGCATTCATATTTTGTATGAAGAAATTGGTGTACTTAAAGTAGGCTAACATCAACAAATTGCCTACAATAATGACTGTCAGCAGAAACTTCTGTGTCGAACGTTTCTCGCTATTGTACATCTTCACTGCAAGCAAATGCGTGACGACGGCACAGATAACGAGCAGTATAAAATAATTGAGAGAGAAATGAAAACCAAATAAATTTATATCCATTGTATCGCCTCCCGCCAGATAGTAAAAATACAGAGAGAAAGCGATCAGATATACCTTACGGAAATGATCGTGGTTTTTACTCAGCACATATACCGTGTATACGACAAGAAAAAAGCCGAGAAAGAATGCACTGTTGAACAACAAGCGGTGTTCGGGATTGAATACAAAATAAGGGGCTATATCGGTGAATAGTTTTCCTATATAGTCGGGCAAATAGATATTACTGAGATCGTCGAACAGTGTTTTCAATTTATTCTGTGTTTTTTCTTATAGTTATTATATGCGTCGATAAAGTCGGATGCAAACAACATTCCCTGAGCCTGATAGCCTGATGTAGTATAATGCACCTTGTCGCGGGCTATCATCTGTGAATACTGACCTTTAGGTCCTATCCCCGATGCGCCGCCCATACGCGTGTACAAGTCCCATACGGGCATATTGGTCAATCCGGTAAGCGCTATGGTGTAATCGGACACGTATGTATTGGTTCGCCCGCGACGAAACATCGACGGCGGCGGAGTCATAACCAGTATAACAGCATTTTTGTTCAGCCTCTTCACATTATTGACAAATTCCCTCAACTGAAATATATAGCTGGCATCAGACATTTTTCCGAATGATTCATTTGTACCGAAAGACAGTATAACCAGATCGGGAGCTAATATAGGCAACTGCTCGAAGAACAGCGGATATTTATTATAGTCCGACAACTTTGCCCCGTTTACGCCTATCGAATGATAAATAACGCCGGGTTTATTATTTTCTATGACAAATCCGTTCAGATTATACATTGTCCGTTTTGCCGCCGGAAATACTGTAATACAGTTCATCAGCGTATCACTGGTATATGACGAGTAATATGGCTTAGATACCATATCTACATAATCGACCTCATCTTTATTTATATTGGACTGCACTACACGGGGCTGTGCTACTGCTTTTCCTTTTCCCGGTATTTTGAGGCTTTGGTTTATCCTTATTGCATTAGATCTCAGCCCGCTCGCACTCTTTATCTGAGCCACAGTAACGCCATATCGGCGAGCTATAGCAGAAAGAGTTTCTCCTTTTTTCACCTTATGATACCTGATTCCCCCTGATGAAGCCCTGCTCCCACCCGACACCGTAGTCTGCAATGTCTCGGCTGTAACCGACATTCTGTATTGAGGTTCTTTAGTCGGGTAAATAATTTTCACATTGCTGAACTCATAACCCTCTGTAGCGGATAGCTGCAATACAAAATTATCGGCTGATGTATAAAGAGCTATTCCACTTAGTCCGATCCCAACATCGGCAATAGGAGAAACATTCAGCAGGCTTTGCCATGTAGCATTACATGAATACCTTATGTAGCGGGGGCCATTTGTCCTGACAAGGCTGTAAGGGAATGTGAATCCGACTCCGCCGTTTCCGAACTTAAGCTGCAATGATTCCCTGATAGTATTGGTAAAAAAGTCCGCCTGAATATGCGAATCTCCGATATGTACAATGTTTATCTTTCCTTTTTTATTTTTCTCCAGATTGTATAGCTTCTCAAAAACAGGAGACAGCAGTACCTGATTGGAAAAAATATTCCCATCGTTATTCGTCCCCTTTATCCCTTTTGCCGACATAGTCAGCGGCAACAGGAATATAAGTGCAGATAAATAATATATATATAGTAGTGCTTTCTTCAATAACTTCATCAAATCAATCTCCTGCTGCGCCCTCTCCACCCGAGCCTTTGTATTTGGCGTATCCTTTATTTATTTCATTATATATAAGCTTTGCTATCTTCCTAGAACCTGTAGCGTTGAAGTGCGTATAATCCGTATTGGCCAGCTTATTGTTTACCCATGTCACCATCGAGCCGTTGCCGCCCATAACCTCGTACAGATTAATATAACCTGACCCTGTCTTGCGGGCATAATTCTTTTGAGCATTTGCCAATGCCATTACTGCCGGATCGGTCTGCATTTCTCCATCTATCTTCGATGCCTTGTCGGCAGTAGAGATTATAAGTATATCGGCATTAGGAAAACACTTATGCAGATTATTAACCACCGTTGTCATCGCTTTCTCGTACCAGTTATAGTTCAGCGATCCGTAACCGAGCACATTCGCACCATAGTGCAGGATAATGAGGTCGTAACCCAGTTCCCTGTCGAACGCGTTCATTAATGCAGGGCTCAGTATAGAAAGTGGCAGACCGGAATTTCCCCGCATTGAGAAATTATCGATATGCACACCTTTACCATCATCGAAATTGAAACCGTATATCGGGATAGAATCTGCCTTATGAAAATCGACCTGTAACGATCTTGCACTGTGAGAAGTAAGTTTCAAAGCGTTCAGTATAGACGAAGGATTAAGAGACTTTACTGATACAGAATCTTTATCTGCCCTCACCGTTACGCTGGCATTTCCGTTACGCGAACTTCCGTAAAATAGCGTTGGATTATTCAGCATCTTGGAATGAGGCTGTGCCTGAGCTTTGTATCGCACCCAGTATGTATCGGCAGGATCTTTGGCAAAAAACACCTGTCCGTCGATACCGAAAGCTCTCATCGGTTTCTTTACTCTGACAAAGGACTGTGAGAACCAGTTCTTTGAATACTGATGCGACACGGAACCACGCGATCCGGCCGAAAGGGAAGATACAGATACAAATCCGACTCCTTCTCCACCATAAACCGATTGGAATTCGCTGCGAACATCCTGTACTATATAGTCTCCGTCATTCATAGAGTCACCGAAATAGCCGATGCGTACGCTACCACTTTTATCCTGTTCCAGTTGATGAAGCTTTGCATAGAAACGCTTCAGATTTTGATAGCCGTCGGCACTGAGCGACGGACTAAGGCTGGTATCTATTTCTTTTACAGGATCAGGTAATTGCTCGCGAACCGAATCTCCTTCTTTATTGTCCGTTTCATTTTCTTTGGGCTTCACCTGAGTGCTATCGGGCTCAGCCACAGGAATCTCCTCTATAGCCAGCGTATCATTCTGTGCTTCGAGCGCCATGCTGTCTATTATAATATTCTCGGTAACAATGGTGTGTTCCGGAAACAAACGGGGCGGTAATATATTTTTGAATATTAGGAATGCGACAATGGATAAGACAACGAATAAAATAGCCTTTCCCAAATATGACTTATCAGATGTACTCACACTTAACAATTTAGTCTGAATTTCGGATTATTAATTGATCAATTTCCTCTTAAAAGTTGTGCAAAGCTAGTCACTTTCTTTGAAAATGCGTATGAGATAACTGATATTTTAGTGATATTTTGCTTTTGCGGTAATATGTTCAATATCAATTTTAAAGACTGCTGTCCTGTTCCATGACTTGTCCATATATTTTTCTCCCAGTTCTATATAATCGGGGGAATATTTTGCAACAAGGAGCCGCAAGGCTTTTCTTTTTTCTTCGTCCGGCAGATTTATATCGGCTTTACCAAATACAACGACACTTTCATACAGTGTAGTAAACTGCTCTGCCACAGGCTTTGTAACACCTACAATGCTAAATGAGATTTTTGTATTGACTTTCAGTATATCCAACTTCTTCCCTTCGGGCGCGCAATGGAAATAAAGGCTGTTCGTGGTTTCGTCATACGCATAGCTGATAGGTATGCCGTAACTATAACCGTTTTCATCCATTCCCAGACTGAGGAATCCATATTCGGAATCCTGTAATAGCTCTTTTATACGCGCTTCGTCGTCCAGTATTCTGTTTTGTCGTCTGATTTCTCTGAACATATCCGTTTAAAATATATGGTAAAAAATTACATACATCATCCCAACATTATAGCCCGCATGTCCGATGATTGCTCCCAATATGGAACCGGTCTTCTGCTTACACAAGAAGAGTAACTGACAGAGTATGAACATACCGGAAACCCAAAGAATAGCCGGCACAGGCAGAAATTCCCATTTGTCCATATTATATACAATTCCGAAATGCGCCAGATGAGTGAGTGCAAAAGCAAGACTATCGAATATTGAAGCTTTTGTTTCACCGAATTGATCTACAAAACTTCCATGTATCACACCTCTATAAAACAATTCTTCGCCGATAGGGCTAAAGGTCATCCCCACAAGAGAAAACATAGCGAAAAACATAAGTTTATTTGCAGCTAATGCTTCACCGGGTATTGTATATGATCTTGATATATAAACAAAACTATTATTGATTGTATCTGCATACAGAAACTTTGCACAAATGAACATCAAAGCACAAAAAGCAAAACCTATAAAGAACGACGCTATAAGCCAATAATAATTTACAGGCTTTTTTATGCCGATATACTTTTTGCCATCTTTCGACAGAAAAATAAAAGGCACAACCCACATAATAAGGAATATAATGGAAACAGTGCCATATCCACCCGAAGCATTGGCATCGAGTACCATAATGAAGCGGGGAATCCCGAACAACAGAACCAGAAATACACCCAACTTCCAGTTATAAGTAAGGAATCGAAAGAGGGGTCTTAACGCTTCCTTCTCAATGCCCATCCCAGTAGTTATTTCGGGCTTTTTCTCTAGGCTTCTTCACGCCCTCCATAGGGAAACCTATGACAAAGCTGTTTGTATAATGATGTGTCTGTATATCGTGTACTTTGGTCTGATACCATGATCCCAGATAAGCGACACGTATAGTATATTTATTGATCGGAATATCTACGGTCAGATAATTGCGTAATGCCCGCTGATTGTGCAGCGATGCAAAGTTGACCACCCCGACCGAATTACCGAGTGATATTTCGTAGTATGATTGTCCGTATTTAGGTGAGAACAGCATACCCATAAAAGGGCTGTCGAGTTGCCAGCGAACAACAAACCATTTGAATTTGTATGATGCAATGACAGAAAGGTTGAGATTGGTATAAGCACGGGCAGTAGCAGGATTGTTGCCGTTGCGCTCATTGTAAAGTACTCCCGCATTGATATCCCAGAATCCGCCTACACCCAAACGGAAATTGTGCTCATAATTGTAATAAAGCGTATAATGTCCGCCAAGACGATAATTTGCTAACAACCAATACTCCGAAACATTTCCGGCAGGATTGTCTCCTTTGGAGAAATCAAGTTCAAAAACCTGTTGTTTGTGGAACTTACGATTGAACCATGTAGTACGGCGCATCTGTTCATACATCAGCCGGATATTAAAACCCTTATACTCTAACGGAGACAGGTATGTGTCGTACATATTGGCAGAGCCAATGGAGGCGGTGAATGTATTATTGGTTACTAACGGATTGGGAAAATAACAGCTGATTAGCTCAGTAGTATCTGTTTTATAGATATACACCGTATCGACCTTATTCTGGGAAAAGGCACTTCCCAAAACAAATAACCCGAAGATCAGGAATAAATATTTACTCTTCACCCTCCTTATCATCATCTTTAAACAAAGATTTCTGTCCTGTAATCTCATCTAATATATCAGATATCGGACGATCGTCTATATCATCGTCGTCATCTATCTGCACTTCAAACTTCTTCTCGTTCTCCTCCTCCTCTTTCGGTTCAGGAAAACGGATCGGTTCCAGTTCTTTTATTTCGCCGATCTCGAATGTAGACAGGCGTTTACCTTTTGCCTTAAAGCCTTTGACTGCAATAAACTCTTCAGCATCCAGCTCCAATGTTTCACGATAACTGTCGCGTCCGCCGAATGTAACCTGTATGCGCGGATACACGGTATCGGTGAGTATTTTCAACTTCGATTCGGGATTATCTCCCAAGAAATTTTGCTTTTTGGCCGATGCCTCAAATGTAAAGCGCTTCAAGTACATAAATTTCTGGTCGGCATCGTAGAGTATAGCCGTCCAATTCTTATTCGCATTGAATTTCTCTATAAATATAATTCCGGCTTCATAGTGATTTGTTACATCGAAAGTCGAAGTATAAAAGTCCCCATTCTGATTTACAACCAATATCTGATCGTCGCTTTGGAACTCGCCCAGATATTTACCACGCCCGTCATAATTAAGGCGTAGCACATCCTGATCGAACCACACTTTGCGTCCACCGAGTGTAGAACCTCCTTTTTGCTTCAATGAGATTTTATGCACTTCGGCTTTAGTCAGGATATTACCCATCGACTGACGGCCTTTAATGACTATATCGCTGAAATCCTTTTCAAACACAAGTATCTTTTGGCGTGGTTTTGGTTTCAGTATCACACGTATCGTTTCGGCTTCCCCATTGGGGTTCGCACTGAAATATACAATCCGTGATCCTTCTTTACCCTGTGTTACATCATATTCTTTGTCGCGGGTAATACCTGTTACAGCAAAGCGTTTGATATAATCAGGCCCTAACTTTCCGTGACGATATACCACATTGTAAATCGTACGTTTGTCATTGCGACGAAAGACATTGAGATATAAGATATTTTTTCCGACAAACATTTTGTCGCTGACTTTTACTATCTTGTATTTTCCGTCTTTGAAGAACAGGATAACATCATCTATATCAGAGCAATTTGACACAAACTCATCTTTTTTCAGCGATGTACCGATAAATCCTTCTTCACGGTTGATGTAGAGTTTCTCGTTGGCTTCCACCACCTTAGTGGCTTCGATGGTATCGAAACTACGTATCTCCGTTTTGCGGGGATAGTTCTTACCATACTTATCTTTCAGCATCACATACCACGAAATGGTATAGTCTACAATATTTTCTATATTGTGCTTTATCTCTTCTATCTCTTCCTTATATCTCGCAATCAGTTCATCGGCCTTGTCGGAGTTAAATTTGAGGATACGCCCCATCTTTATCTCCATCAGCTTCATGATATCCTCGCGGGTCACTTCACGTATAAAGAGTTTTGCAAATTTGGTCAAACGCTTGTCGATATGCTCAACGGCAGCATCCATATTAACGGCGTTTTCAAATTCCTTATCTTTATAGATACGTTCTTCAATAAATATCTTTTCGAGAGAAGAGAAGTGGAGTGTTTCCTCCAGTTCGCTTTTCTGAATCTCAAGCTCACGTTGAAGCAGGCGCTGTGTATTGTCCGTCGTAAAACGAAGGATATCACTCACTGTAAGGAAGTGTGGCTTATTATCCTCTATTATACAGCAGTTCGGCGAAATACTGATCTCACAATCGGTAAAGGCATACAGTGCATCTATTGTTTTGTCAGAAGATACTCCGGCAGCCAGATGCACATGTATTTCTACATTCTGTGCTGTAATATCGTCTACTTTGCGGATTTTTATCTTACCCTTATCGTTGGCTTTCAGTATAGATTCTACTACCGACGAAGATGTACGTCCATAAGGTATATCACTTATTACGAGCGTCTTGTTATCTAGTTTCGATATTTTAGCTCTTACTTTTACTGAGCCACCACGTTCTCCGTCATTGTATTTGCTGACATCTACATATCCTCCGGTCTGAAAATCAGGATAAAGTGTAAAGTCCTCTCCCTGCAAATGTGCTACGGAAGCATCGCAAAGATCATTATAATTGTGAGGAAGTATTTTTGAAGACAACCCTACCGCAATACCTTCTGCTCCCTGTGCAAGCAATAGCGGGAATTTAACGGGAAGCGTAACAGGTTCTTTGTTACGTCCGTCATAAGATGGTTTCCATTCTGTTGTTTTCGGATTAAACAGTACCTCGAGCGCAAACTTAGACAGGCGCGCTTCTATATAACGCGGCGCAGCTGCACCGTCACCGGTAAACACATTACCCCAGTTACCCTGACAGTCTACCAGCAGATCTTTCTGCCCCAGTTGCACCAAAGCATCACCGATAGAAGCATCACCGTGCGGATGAAACTGCATCGTGTGCCCGATAATGTTTGCCACTTTGTTGTAGCGTCCGTCGTCCATGCGCTTCATAGAGTGCATTATACGGCGTTGTACAGGCTTCAGCCCGTCTCCTATATGGGGAACAGCACGCTCGAGAATTACATACGAGGCATAGTCCAGAAACCAATTCTGAAACATGCCCGACAGATGTAACTGATTATCGGCTGTGTCTTTTACCGGAACTTTATAATCGGAATGCGAACTCCCATCGGCGGAGTCGTCCTCTATTTGTGGTTCGTCGTTCTCTAAATTCTCTGGTTCGTCAATAATATCTTCGGGGAGCATGCGTAAAATTTGATTTTATAGCTATTAAAAAACTCGTTCAAAGGTAACTTTTTTTACTGGAATTTCAAAACGCCAAACGGCATTCCAATCGACAATACAACAACATAAATTTTGCCGATATATATATTTTTTAATACTTTTGCCACCAATAACTCAAATTCACAAAACTAAATCTTATGAAACTATTTAAAAACTACTTCCTGCCTCTTTTTCTTGTGCTTGCATTTGCAGCATGTAGCAGCGATAATAATGAAATTATTATCGAGCCTCCTCTCACAGAGTATAACCTGACTAAATTAGACGTAACATTCGCCGATCAGGTAAAAAGACCTCTGTTCAGCCTTACCTATGATGATAACAATAAGCTGACACAAGCTGTGTATTATCTATACAATATAGGAGAAGAAGACGGAGATGAAACTGATGTAAAGCTAGATCAGACTACAACTTATCATTTCATTCACAGTGCCGATATTATATCGGTTAATTGCATTCTTATAGACCACACGGAAGACAATGCAAAAAGTGAATGGATCTCTACCCTTACTACATCGAACGGACGTATTGTAAAAGCATCGAACGTAAATGATGAGGGAACAACAATTACATATACATGGGAAAACAACAAGCTTAAGAAGGTATTCAACTATGACTTAACCTACAATGGTAACAATGTAGAAAGAGCTGTTGAAGTATCTGCCTATTCAGATGAAAATTATGCTAGCGAAAGTACCTGTTCATATGCATTAACGTGCAATACAAACCAATCGAACCCATTTACTTTTATTCCATTAGCATTACTGGCTGCAATGGATTCAGATGGAGAAAATATGGATATATTACCACTGGCATTGTCAGCTAACGAGGTACAGCAAGTGATACATACTGATGACTCTAAATCAATGAATAAACCGGATAACAATCTGACAAATGAATGGCTTGACAAAGAGACTACAGACTACACATATACCCGCGACAACAACAATCTGGTAACAACTGCAACAGCTAAATATACCAATTATTATAAAAAGACTGACTATATCAACCCTGAATGGAATAAAGAAGAAACTACGGACGGAGGTTCTACCCTTATGCACTTCACCTATGTAGAAAGATAAGACATCTACTAATATCTAAATAATATAAGGCACGGATTTTGAAATCCGCGCCTTTATTTTATTATTGAAAGAATATAAGTATCACTTCTTTGAAGAAATAGTAAGCCAGTATAAAAGCCACTACCAGCTTGAGCAATGTACCGGCTACAAACCCTACAAATGCTCCGGCTCCGGCTTTAAGGGCAACTTTAAACTCCTTATCATTAAGTAACTCACCCACTACCGCTCCGACAAAAGGGAACAAAATAATGCCATAGGGAGGGAAAATAAACATACCGGCTACTACACCGATACCACTTCCCCATGCACCCCATTTACTGCCACCCAGCTTTTTAGTACCCCAGATGGGAACATAATAGTCCAACACCTGCACAATGATAACAACAATACCCCACCCGATTAAAAACTCGGTCGAAAAATCGACACGCGATGTCAGATGCAACAGCACGATAGCTATATAGCTGAGAGGCACTCCGGGCAATACAGGCAATACACAGCCTAAAATACCGATAACGATCAGTATGGCACCAATAACGGTGAGAACTATATCAAGCGTCATTTATAATAATTTATTCTCCAGCAAGTCCGGAGCAAAACAGGACTGCTTTTTTAATATCTTCTATATTGTTGAAATTAAGGTTTTCTACTTTTACATAATCCTTTATTTCAGCCTCATGCCCCTTGAACAACTTGACTAAAGCATCGAAAGATGAAAAACGTTGAAACTTATTTTTTAGTTTAAGGAAATAACTATTGTTATATTTCACCTTAAAATCTTCATCTACCCTTAATTTATAAAACTTCCCTCCCGATGCATGCTGACCGATTAACTCGACAGCAACAGTGTTAGATTTTGTTCCGTATGCACCGGGTTTCCCTTCCGATAACAGATTAGAAAAACGACGCACATATAAATTCATATTTCCGACAACAATCTGTTCGTAAAAAAGACCATTTTTCACATGCTCAAAAATACGATCTCCGATTTCCACCCTGTTAATAATAGAAGGTTCGGCCAGCTCATAAACAGTAGAATCAGCGGTTATAAATAACATTCTTTCAATCAACGTATCATAGTTGAAATCACCTTTACTGATTCCTCCCTTTGTATAGATAACTTTTCCTTTCTCAAAGTTATCGAACAAATAACCGCGATACCCTTCATCTTGTGCAAAAATTCCTGCACAAAACAAACACATAATCGATACGAACAATATTCTTTTCATCTTTCAATGTTTTGAGGTTCAAAATGCTTTCGTATTCCCATAGAATTGATAAATATAAATAAAAAATATCAATTTCCAGAAAAATGGGTAAGTGTTCTCACACGTGTTCCCCCAAAAAGAAAAACCCTCCGAAATACTACTGTAAATCAGAGGGTTTGAAATTTATCCGTGCGCATGAAGGGACTCGAACCCCCACGACCGTAGGTCACTGCCACCTGAAGACAGCGCGGCTACCAATTACGCCACATGCGCTTGATGGCACAAAATTAATACATTTTTTTTATCTGAAACAGAAATATGTGAAAATAATTACAATCTTCATCCATAATAATATATAGCAGGCAGGAAACCATAATTATCATAAATATTATCTATAGCACATTTATCAACACAAAACGCATTCGATGTGTTACTTAGATATACATAATCATAGTAAAACCTGTTATATCATGAAAGCAAATCAAATACTAAAACCATTGGGCGAATTTAAAGGTTATGAAGAAGCCCGCAAAGACAAAAGAAACGAACCATTGGTAATTATCAGCGAAAAAGAAGTAAAAGCTGCCCTTAACAGGATAAATCCTGACGAGAATAGTATGGACAGAGGCTGATAAACCAAATTAAAAAAAGTGAACCTCAGAGTTGAAAAACTTTGGGGTTACTTATTTTCGTTAGTACACATTCTTTTGAAATCTCCATTATTTCATATCTGGTTTATCCGATACACACTATAGATAATTTCATTTCAAAAAAACGCACCTTTAATATCAGATTTTGGAATAGGCTAAAAACAAAAAAGGCCTTCAATTTCTTGAAAGCCTTTGTGCGCACGGCGAGACTCGAACTCGCACATCGTTACCGAAACTACCCCCTCAAAGTAGCGTGTCTACCAATTTCACCACGTGCGCTTTTGCTGTAAACAAAAAATGTGACCTCTTGTCACATCTGAGCGAAAGACGGAACTTTAATCCTTATTCGCTATCTTCTCGAAGATAAACATTTTTCCAAATTAACCCTAAGACTGAGTAGCGATTTAGTCACTTATTTCTGTCCTAAATTATAATACAAGCGTCCTCCGGCAACCTGTTTTTCTTTTCGGGTTCAAAATTAGTCTCTTTTTTTTAATTACACAAGCCTTAAATCACTTTTCTTTCTTTTCCTGCTATAGCCCATTATTACAGGTAAGTCCAATCCTACAAGATAAATGATAAATAACTGATTCGATTTATAAATAAGTTGTAACAATTTTGCATTATATCAATGATATTCATTTTAAATAAAACCATTTAAAACGTTGTATAAATCTTGTATTTCCAACATAAATCGCAATTATTATGGATCTAATACTCCAATTTATTTAAAGATATCTTATTTTTGTTCATATAAGTTTATGAGGATTATCTAATGAATAAAAGTGACTATGAATATCTTGATGTGTATGAAAGCCTATTTATAAGGAATTTTGAATCGCTATGCCTATTTGTGTATTCTTATATTCCCGATATTGAAGTGGCAAAAGACATAGTTCAAGATACATTCGTCTCTTTATGGCAAAATCGGGATAAATACCAGACAACAAATACTTTATTATATACAGTTGCCAAAAACAAATCGATCGATTATCTAAAAGCTAATGATCAAACAAAAATATTAAAAGGAATACATTTTGATATTACCACAAATCTCCCCCAAGCAAATAATGATGAAGAATCTGAACTAAGCGAAATAGCTGAAGAAATCTGGAAATATGTAGAAACATTACCGACTCAATGTAAGAAAATATTTATTCTGAGCCGTCTTGATAATCTTAAAAACAGAGAAATAGCAAATCAATTAGATATTTCTATAAAAGCTGTGGAAAAACAAATAACCAAAGCTCTAAACCTTATCCGTCTCCACCTACAAGAGAGAGATATTTTATTCATAATTTTACTTATTTCAATATTTTTTTAAAATAATTATATTTTGAGGTAGGGTTTTCATTATACGAATCGTTTAATAAATATAAACAATAAAAAATCGACCTCTTGGATAAGCATTTTTTAGGAAAATACTTTAACGGTACAATGACAGAAGAAGAATTAGTAATTCTTTCTAGCTGGATTGAAGAAAGTGAAGAAAACAAACAAGAGTTTCTTGCTATGTACCGGATATGGAACTCTCTTGAATTCCATAAACAGAAAGAATCTATTGATATTAATAAGGAACTTGATACTTTCAGGAAAAACATCCACATAGGAGAAGCCGGAAATAAGTCAAATAAGAAAAGGAAAATTATAATATCTTCATTTGCTGCCGCTTGTGCTATAATATTTATATTCGTTTTAAATCTAAAGGATTTTGGATTTTCCGCATCAGAACAGCCGAACGATATCATGTCTTTTGTGAATACGAATACAACATCGTTTTCTACATCAAAAGATATTCAATTAATCCTATCGGATGACAAAAAGGTAGAGCTTGATAGCGAGAATGCAGATATCCAATACAAGAACGACCGTATAACGATGGATGACAACAAGAATATCGCTAAAGACCAGTCATCAAGTTTTAACCAACTACTAATACCTTATGGGAAAAGATCTACCATCACCTTCTCTGATGGAACTAAAGTATGGGCGAATGCAGGAACTCAACTGGTATATCCTATCGATTTTAGTGAAAAAGAAAGAGAGATCTTCGTCGATGGTCAGATATACCTGGATGTAGCGAAAGATGCTGACCGTCCTTTCATTGTGAAAACCAAGGACATGGATATAAAAGTACTGGGAACGAAATTCAATATAACAGCCTATAGTAAAGAAGACGATAGTAATATAGTATTGGTATCAGGGAAAGTTAGCATTTCAAATAAAAAAACAAAAAGTAATACCACTCTCTCTCCCAATAAAATGTATACGTATGACAAGAGCAACCTGAATGAGAATGTAAAAGAAGTGGATACAAGCTTATACACTTCATGGATCGATGGTAAATATATATTCAATAAAGAATCCTTCGAGCATGTACTCGCCCGTCTCTCAATGTATTATGGAGTAACAGTAGATTGCGAAACGGCTGCTGGCAAATATTTATGTTCGGGAAAACTAAATCTGAAAGATGACTTTGATGTCGTACTCAACGGACTTGCCAATTCGGTACCGATATCATATACGTTGGAAGACGGAATCTATAAAATCAAACTATTAAAATAAACCAACTAAAAACAATTTACATTAATCTTAAAGAAAAAGCCTATGAAAAAACACAAAAAGAAAAAAATCAGAGAATATTGGCGTATCCTCTGATTCTAAAAATCTAATTAAAATCATTGACCACAGATTATTAATTAAATTATCACAAATATATGATAAATATAAATTCTTTTAGTTTAAAAAATACTAAATGTAAAAAAGTATTGTTAGCCGTGAAATTCACACTCTTTTTTTTCTTTCTATGTATCGGCATGTCTCATGCAAGTTCCAGCTATTCACAGAATAGCCGCATATCACTGCAAATAAATAATAAGCCACTCAAAGAGATTTTTTCTATTATAGAAAATCAAAGTGACTTTATATTTTTTTACTCTGATAATGTAATTGATGTTAACAAAAAAGTAAGTATATCTGCAGACAATGAATCTATTGGAGATGTGCTTGACAAAGTGTTCACCTCTACAAATAGTACTTATGTGATTTCCGGAAAACAGATATACGTATCACATAAGGCAAAAGAATCTAATAAAAAACAGACAGAGCAGCCTCTGCAAGAAACACAAAAACAACAAGACATACCTATATCCGGAACCATAAAAGATGCAGACGGTGAACCCCTCATCGGAGTATCTATCTCCGTAAAAGGAGCGCCGGGTAAAGGAACAATGACTGATATAAATGGTGATTTCTCACTGGAAGTTCCTGAAAACACAACAATAATTATTTCCTACATCGGACATATCACACAAGAAATAAAAGTAGGAATGCAACGAAATTTCAAAATCACACTTTTGGAAGATCCGGTAATGATGGATGAAGTAGTTGTAATAGCATATGGTGAGCAGAAAAGATCTGCATTTACGGGATCTGCCTCTGTCGTTACTGCCGAGGCTATCTCACGCCGTCCTGTCACAAGTGTGATGAGTGCCATAGAAGGCGCCAGCGTTGGAGTACAGGTTCAGAACACATCGGGAGCTCCCGATGCTACACCTTCATTCCGCATACGTGGAGCCAGTTCGATCAATGCAGGAAAAGAACCCCTCATTGTTGTCGATGGTGCAGCCTACGAAAGCGGATGGAACAATATCAACCCAAATGATGTTGAATCAATCACCGTATTGAAAGATGCAGCATCTACAGCCATTTATGGAGCAAGAGGTGGTAATGGCGTTATCCTGATTACAACTAAAAAAGCTACAAGGCAAGAGAAAATTGCAGTTACTTTCGACGCTAAATTTGCAATCTCTAAAGTACGCAAAAGCGACCTATACGATGTAATAGACAATCCCGGAGAGTATTATGAACAACACTACAGGGCATTGTACAACTATTACCGTGATCAGTTTGGATACGATGCATACCAGGCAAATCAGGCTGTCAATGCATCGTGGATGAAAAACAGTGACGAAGGCGGACTTGGATATCTTGTATATACTGTACCCGAAGGACAGCAACTTGTAGGCTATAATGGCAAACTGAATCCTTATGCAACATTGGGCAGAGTAACTACTGGTACCGATGGAGAAAGCTACCTTCTATCTCCGGATGACTGGACTGATGAAACGTACAAAACAGGATTTCGACAAGATTACAACCTTTCGATAAGAGGCGGAAGCGAAAAAATGAGTCTACTTGCATCAGTTGGCTATACCAATGTTGAAGGTATTACCAGCACATCCGGTTACGAACGCTATACAGGACGCCTGAAAGGTGATTTCAGAGCACGCAAATGGCTGAAATTCAGCGGAAACTTAGACATGTCAAAATCAAAGACAGATAGTGACCCCGATTATGGTGATAATTCAAATAATCTTTTCTCGAATGTAAACCAGATAGCCCCTATTTATCCGGTATATATAAGAGATACAGATGGAAATATCATATATGACAGCAACGGAAAAGTATACGATTACGGAGAAGGAACATACAACAATGGTATTTCACGCCCTATCAGAAGCGGATCTAACCGTCTGCAGGAAGTAGAGTTGCAAACCCGCAGAACCGAGTCTACAAAAGTGGGAGCACAAGGTGCGATCGACATTACGTTTATCCCCGAACTGACAGGAACAGTTAATGTTACATACGCAGACCGTGAACGGAGATATAAATCTACGGGGCAGCCATTCTACGGAACGTCGAATCCGGGAGGAAAAGTATCTGTTACTGCTTATAAGACCGAAACGTTAAACTTGCAACAACTGCTCAACTTTAATAAGAGTTTTGGATCTCACAACGTTAAAGCAACCTTGTTACACGAATCATATAAATATGACTACTTCTATCTATATGGCAACAAATCTAATATGTTCAATTACTACGAAAATCAGGAACTTGCAGGTGCTGTTACCATGAACGATGTCAATTCATATACATCCGGATACCAAAGTGAAGGATACGGAGGCCGTGTGTTGTACGATTATAAAGGAACTTACAATTTTGATGCTTCATTCAGGCGCGATGCCTCTTCCCGTTTTCATCCTAAGCACCGCTGGGGAAATTTCTTCTCTTTCGGAGGAGCCTATCTTATATCTAAAGAAAACTTTTTTAAAGTTAAATGGGTAGATGAACTGAAATTCAAATTATCATACGGACAAAATGGAAATGACCAGATTGGCTATGACCGTTTCGTAGATACTTATGATATCGTAAACCTTAATGGCGACAAAGCCCTTACCTTTAGGAGCAAAGGAAACGAAAATATTACTTGGGAAACCCGCTCAGCTATTAACGCCGGTGTCGAATTCGAGTTATTCAAAGGGCGTTTGTCCGGTGGCGTAGAATATTATAACAATAAGACCACTAATATGCTTGCTCAAGTTTCGGTACCTACATCACTCGGATACTCTTCATATTACGCAAATGTAGGAAATATGCGCAACAGTGGCTTCGAGTTTGAAGTTCGTGGAGACATTATCCGACAGAAAGATTTTCGTTTCTCTATGAACTTTAATGGTTCAATCAATAAAGCCAGGGTTTTGAAACTGGCAGAAGAGAGAAAAGGCCAGAAGCTTTATAATATAAATGGGGATGAAGTAGGTACGGGTTACAGTAGTGGATCATACTTCTACGGAGAAGGGGTGGAATACAAAACCTGGTATTTAAAGAAATTCGCGGGAATCGACGATTCGGGAAAAGCCATGTGGTATGTAAGAGATAAGGATACCGGAGAAATTTCTACCACCAATACTTATAGTACAGGTACTTATTTCGATTGCGGAAGCTCGCAACCAAAACTAATCGGTGGTTTCGGAGGCAACTTCGGATGGAAATCATTGGAACTTTCATTTGTATTTTCATACAGACTTGGAGGTTATGCTTATGATAAAGGATATGCATCTTTGATGTCAGCACCGTATAGCGGAAGTACAGGCAGTAATTTTCACAAAGACATATACAACTCCTGGACTACCGAAAATCCGAGTAACACATATGCGCGCTGGAACTATGACGATCGCTATTTTACTTCGGCATCGGATCGATGGCTTACCAAAGCCGACTATCTTAACCTTCAGAATATTACCCTCAGTTATATCATACCAAAGAATATTGTAACAAAGATGGGAATAGAAGGACTAATGGTTTCTGCTGGTGTAGACGATCTGTTTTTCTTGTCAAAAAGGAAAGGCTTTATTCCAAACCGTGATTTTGACGGTGATCTGGAAATGGGATATTATCCTAACACACGAAGATTCATGCTAAATCTGAAATTTGATTTTTAATTAAAGAACCGATTATTATGAGAAAAATATTATTCAAATTAGCTATATTATTCATACCGGTATTACTCTTTGTCAGATGTATCGATCAGGTGATGCCGACCTCATATGCCACAACAGATCAGATAGGAGATTCGGAAACTGCCCTGGAAGCATTATCTAACAGTACGGCTGCTTTTATGTATGCCTTCAATTATTTTGGAACCCTTTCATCTCAAGAAATTGGTTATCCGGGCATGATGATTATTCGCGATGCTCTTACTGATTGCCCCTATGTATCTACCAGTTATAATAAATTCAGTTCATATTGGTGTACTTTGGCCGATTTTACCGGTGCACGTACACGTCAACCATGGCGTTACTACTACCGTATGGGGCTGAATGCAAATAATACACTTTCTTCTATTTCTGCGATGGGAAATCCTGACGAAGTTTCGGAAAACATACAGGCGCTCTATGGGAATGCTCTTGTGTACAGGGTATTGGCATACATGGATCTGATGCGTATGTATGAATATAAAAAGACCGGAGTTGCCATATTGGATGCAGAAGCTGAGAAAAACAAAATTTACGGGCTTACCTCTGTAATTATAGACGAAAATTTTGATCCGGCGAATGCCAGTAACAATCCACGCGCACCTTTCTATCAAATGTACAGGTTCATTATGACAGACCTGAACAAGGCAGAAAAATATCTGGCAAATTATAACCGGGGTAATAAAACAAAAGCAGACCTTTCGGTAGTGCATGCCTATAAAGCCCGATTGTGGCTCGAAATAGCGACACGGTTTCAGAAATATCCCGATGATTTACAAACCCAAATGGCTCACGAAAATGATGAAGACCTGGCCATATACGACAAACTGGGAATAACGAGTGCCACCGAATGCTACCAAAAGGCAGCCCAATATGCACGCAATGTTATCGATAAGTACACGCCGCTCACCAAAGAAGAATGGCATAGTGTGACTGAAGGATTTAACAAAGCGAAAGTCGACTCATGGGTTTTTGCCATTACTATCACATCTCCCGACGCTGTTTATAGCAGGGTAGATAATTTCCTGTCTAACTGTGTTACAGAATATTCGAGAGGGTACAGCCGTTCACAATATCACTGTTACCGGATGATTGATAAAAATCTTTATGACCAAATAGAGGATAGCGACTGGCGAAAGGTAACGTGGATAGATCCTGCTGACGCCGGCAAAAAACCGACTCCTGAAAAATACTATACCCAGTTAGGTGAGTTAGATAAATTAAATAAAAAAGAAGTAGGAACCGAATGGGCGTTGCGGGATGCTTATGTAGGCTTTAAGTTCCGTCCTAATCAGGGAGATATATCCGAAGATTACACCAAAGCATTACAGGTAGACTTTCCTATCATACGCGTAGAAGAAATGTATTTCATCGAAGCCGAAGCAAAAGCATACACAGAAAGCATGGCTTCAGGAATTGCTGCGTTGACATCGTTTATAAATACTTACCGCTACACAGACGGCTCGTACAGCATATCTCCTACAGATGTGGAAGATCTTGTAGACAATTATATAATTACGCAGAAAAGAATTGAGCTTTGGGGCGAAGGCTTAGCTTACTTTGATATAAAAAGACGTGAATTGCCTATCACGCGGGGATATACCGGATCGAACTGGTTAGCAGCTAACCGTTACAATTCTCATCCGGGATACACAGCCTCATGGATGAATCTGTATATACCGTACGAATCTGAAGGCGCCTTGAACAAAGCAATGCTATTGAATCCCGATCCGTCTGTAGTGGACAGTTATGGATTATGGACAGGAAAATAACCTTAAAATAATGAATATGAATAAAATAAATAAAATATCAGCATTTTTAATATCCGGACTGTTGATGATAATGTCCTTCTCTTGCAGCGATGATGACAAATGGAATCCGGGACCGGAAGTTAATCCATCCTCTCCACGGGCTTACTTTGACTATTCTAATTCGGGAAATGTAGAAGCAGGTGAATCACACCTTAATGTAGCTGTTTCACGAGTAAATACAAGCGGTTCGGTTACCGTTCCCATCAGTATAACCAAAAGTACAGAAGGGCTCTCGTTTCCGGATCAAAGTGTTACTTTCGCTGCAGGCGAAGAAACAGCCTATTTCAAAGTAAGTTTTAAGGAAGATCTTCCATTTGAAACAGATTACCCTTTTGAACTTAAGATAGATGAAGCATATACCGACCTGTATATTGCCGACGGAGCGCCTTTCTATTCAGGAACCCTCAGGCGGCTCGAACCATGGGTATTTGTAGCGGAAGCCACTTGTACATTTCAAGCTTCAAAGGCTGCATTCGATCCTTTTAAACAAAAATTATATAAAAAGGAGATAGCCGGTATATTCAGGTTTGAAAACTGGTGCCTAAACAATACCGGTGAATGGTATGGTGATCTTATTTTTACCGTTAATGAAAATAATCAAATTTTACCTGATCCCAGTATCGGATTTCATGATACTTCGGCCAAACGATGGTATTTTTATGAGCCGGGAAAAGCTTCGGGCGGCGATGATACCAAATATCAGATCAATGGACATTTGCCAACCAGTACAGGTGTTTATATGACTTATTTCTATCTTTATACGGTAGGTAGTACAACTTCAAATTATTTTATGGATTTTGACGAAAGTGCAAGAACAGCAAAAATAGGCGGCTATTCGCGTTACAGCTCAAGTACTTTCTCAAGTGGAGCATTTACCTTAAGTTATACCTGGTAACGAATTTATTATAAAATAAAGAGAAGAAAACAACCGGAAGTAATTTCCGGTTGTTTTCATTACATAATGTACCATAAAAGGGAATAAAAAACGATGAAAAAGTATTTTGGATTATTATTAGCTTCGCTATGGATTGTTTCTGCCTTAGCTCAGGAGAGCAAACAGGCTGCCATTCATGGATATGGAGATTTATATGTATTGTATAATGCTGACAATAGCATTCGAATCGTCGCAGCAAAAGCAGATGGAAACGTGATGGATACCACATTCACTTACCTGCCGGATAATCTGAAGCTCCACTACTATGCGGCTGGAGATAACACAAATGTGAACTTTGAGTTTAACCTTCACAAGCGAATCAAACATCCGTGGCGCCAGCAGAAACCTGATAAGACACTTGTTGTTTCAGATATTCATGGACGCCTCGATGCTCTCGTTGCCGTATTGAAAGGGAACGGAGTCATAGATAATAGCCTGAAATGGGCTTATGGTAAAAACCAACTAATTGTTTTGGGTGATATACTTGACCGTGGCCGTGATGATAACGGAATCGCATGGTTTATATATAAATTGGAAAAAGAAGCAGAAGATGCCGGCGGACGTTTGGACTTCTTATTAGGCAATCATGAAGATCTTGTACTTAAAGATGATATCCGTTATGTGAATGAAGCACACCTTGTATTTTCAGCAATGGCAGGTATTCCTTATTCGCAATTATACGGGGCAAATACAGAATTGGGACGTTGGCTTCGCGATAGCTACCTGATACTGACTGTGGGAGAGAATCTATTTGTGCATGCCGGACTAAGTCCAAAAATAATCCAGAAGAGTTATAAAATTGGAGAAATAAATGAGCTGGCATGGCGTTTTGTAGGTTACCCGACGAAAGAACGAAATGGAATGCACACCAGAAATGAATTATTATTCGGAAGTGACGGTCCGCTTTGGTATCGTGGCTTAGTTGTAGATTCGGAGAAATACAAACCAATCCAGTCTGAAGATTTAGATAAAGTTCTGGATTATTATAAAACGAAACGGATTATCGTTGGCCATTCGGAAGTCGAAGAGATCGACTGGCGATATAACGGGCGTGTTATAGCAGTAAATGTAAAGCACTATGACAACTTTCCACAAAACCGTACAGCCGGCATACTTATCGAAGGAAACCAAGTTTATTCGGTTACATATTCAGGTATAAAGAAGTTATTGGGTAATTAGCTGTCGGAACCACCCAGACCTCCTTAAAATATATCGCTGGTAATTTCTGTCTGAAAAGTGAATATGTAGCAGCATAAATCAATAATAGCTTCCAATCTATTGATCTGGAAGCTATTACCTTCATTCTTTCTCCGATATTTTTCAGAGCTGAGCGAAAGACGGGATTCGAACCCGCGACCCCGACCTTGGCAAGGTCGTGCTCTACCAACTGAGCTACTTTCGCGTTTGCGAGTGCAAATATAGAGGCTATTTTTAATTTATCAAAATTTTAAGAGACTAAAAATAGAAGATGCCTCAAAATATTTCACCTGAGACACCTTATTTATTATTTGAAGAAAGTGAATTCTTTCACTTCACTTCCCATACGTCCTTAGTCATCAGGTAATCGCGCAGACTGCGAATCGGATTTTTAGCCTGTACTTCTTTTATCTGCTCTGCAACACCCTCATCGTAAGTCAGGGCTTTTATATCGCGGATAACACCCAAAGCTACCGGCAGACCGTTTTCGAGTGACATCAGTCCGAGTTTCAGGTGCAGTGTATTGTCCTGAGTAGTGGCATCATGTACCAGTACGTCATCTATTGTATAACCTTCCTGTCCGACAGTAACCGCTTTCAAGTTCCAGCCGTCCATTACCAGCCCTTTATCCTTATTGGCTCCGAAAAGCATCTTTTCGCCTTGTTTAAGCGCAATGGTACGTTCGGCGCGCCATGCCTTATCTGCTATATTTTCGTGTATGGCATCATTAAAGATCACACAGTTCTGCAATACTTCTATTACCGACGTTCCTTTATGTCTGGCAGCAGCAGCCAATACTTCGGTCGTATTAGACAGATCCACATCTATACAGCGGGCAAAGAATGTACCTCTGGCTCCCAACGAAAGTTCTATCGGATGAAACGGATCTTCTACCGTTCCGTAAGGTGATGTTTTTGACACAAATCCCCTGTCGGAAGTCGGTGAGAACTGTCCTTTGGTCAGTCCGTATATTTTATTATTGAACAGAAGTATATTGATATCCACATTGCGGCGTACTGCATGTATAAAATGGTTACCACCGATAGCAAGGCTGTCGCCATCGCCCGTAGCAAGCCATACGGTCAACTCGGGTTTAGCAGTCTTCACACCTGTAGCAATAGCCGCACCACGTCCGTGAATGGAGTGGAAGCCATAAGTGTTCATATAGTAAGGCAAACGTGACGAGCAACCGATACCCGACACTACAGCCGTCATGTGAGGCTCAATATCCAGTTCGGCCATAGCCTTATGTAAACAGTTCAGAATGGCATGGTCTCCACAACCGGGACACCAACGTACATACTGGTCACTTTTATAATCTTTAGCCTGATGTGATGAGGCCATTTTCAAATTTGTATCTATCATGGCTATTCTTCCAATTTTTTAGTGAATGATTCGATAAGGTCGGACACTGAAAACGGCATCCCTTCCACCTTATTATATCCGTCAACCTGCAAGCCCGGTATTTTTTCCATCAGATAACCTGCAAATTGTCCGTTATTTTGTTCTGCAACTACTACCTTCGTAAATTTCCGCAATATGGAAGCTGCATTATTAGGCAATGGACTGATGAAGCGGAAATGTGCTAAAGCGACTTTATGTCCGTCAGCATTCATTTTCTCAACAGCCTCGCGCAAGTGTCCGTAAGTACCACCCCACCCTACAACAAGCATATCGGCATCTTCACCACCTATAAGCTCTAGCTGAGGAATAGAATCTGCTACTTTATTTATCTTGGCCTGACGTGTATCTACCATTTTCTGATGATTGACAGGATCGGTAGAAATAGCGCCAGAAATATAATCTTTCTCTAGTCCGCCAATACGGTGTGTATAACCTTCGAGTCCGGCAGCAGCCCAATAGCGGGCATAATTTTCATCGTCGCGCAACGCACTACGCCATTCGTTAACATCTACAAGGCTCTGGTCGTGTACCTTAATTGGCGGAAAATGTTCCAGATCGGGTATTCGCCATGCCGACGATCCGTTAGCAATGTATCCGTCGGTAAGTAATATTACAGGAGTAATATGCTCCAATGCAATCTTAGATGCCCAGTATGCCATATCGAAACAGTCAGTAGGACTTGCCGCAGCAACTACTACGATAGGGCTTTCCCCGTTACGTCCGTATAGCGCCTGACGCAGGTCGGTTTGCTCTGTTTTAGTAGGTAATCCGGTAGAAGGGCCTCCGCGCTGTACATCAATCACAACAAGCGGAAGTTCAGCCATCACAGCCAGACCGATAGCCTCGCTTTTCAGTGCCAGACCGGGACCGGAAGTAGATGTTGCTGCTAGGTTGCCCGCAAAGCTGGCTCCAATAGCAGTACATACTCCGGCTATTTCGTCTTCCACCTGAATGGCTTTTACCCCCAGTTGCTTAAACTTCACCAATTCCTGCAAAATATCTGTAGCGGGCGTTATCGGATAAGAACCTAAGAATAGTGGTCTGCCCGCATTTTCAGAAGCGGCAATCAGCCCGTATGCAGTAGCAGTATTACCGTTTACATCTATATAGAATCCCTTGTCTACGTTTACCGTTTCTACGCGGTACGAAGAGATAGTCATATCAGTATTGTGACCATAATTGAATCCATCAGCCAATACTTTCAGATTGGCTTCTACAAGAATAGGCTTCTTGGCAAATTTGGATGAAAGCATGTGATTGGCAACATCCAACGGACGATTGAACAACCAGCATACCAAACCTAAAGCAAACATATTCTTGCAACGGATACGCGATTTCATATCGAGCTCCATCCCTTCCAGACTGTCTTTTGTCAGTGTGGTTATCGGAACGGAAATTATCTGCTGTGTAGTCAGTCCCAATTCAGTAAAAGGACTTTCCGTTGCAAACAAAGCCTTTTCCAGATCTCTCTTTGCAAAAGAATCGGAGTCGACCACGATCACTGAATCTTCTTTCAAAAAGTTAGCGTTTACTTTCAGGGCAGCCGGATTCATCGCTACCAAAACATCAGATTTGTCTCCCGAGTTATAGATCTGGTTACCCAGATGTACCTGAAAACCCGAAACACCGGAAAGTGTTCCCTGCGGTGCACGTATTTCGGCCGGAAAATCAGGAAAAGTAGATATCTGATTTCCGAAAATAGCTGACAGATTGGAAAAAATAGTTCCGGTCAACTGCATGCCGTCTCCCGAATCTCCCGAAAAACGGATGACAATGTTCTTAACATCTTTAATTTTTACTGTGTTTTGCATTATATGGTCTTAATTAAAAGAGGTATTGCATTTTTATTAAGCAAAGGAAAAAAAGTATCGATGAATATACAAACAATATTCCGAAAAAATATCCAAATGAGACTTTTAATCTCCCGCATCTAAGTTATATTTATAGTAAACAGACATCTGTACAGGGTTACAATTTAAATAGTCTGAATTTATACCGAATCAAAGTTTTCTATAAAACAAATAATAATATAGATAATACAAATCAGCAACCGTACACGATATTATATATTTTGCCTTTTATCTCTATCAGATTGGTTTCTATATCCACATTTCCGTACGACATCAGTTTCATTGGAATAGCATTCCCGTCTTCGAGATATGCCGGCTGCTGGTATTGGATATTTTCCCACAACCTGAATCCGAGTCGTTGATAGAAGCCGATACGGCGTTCCGATAATATTGTTGTCGGCAATTCCACTTCCAGTATAATAGGTTTGGACATATCTGCGATAAACAATTCCATTACCTTACGTCCGTAACCTCCGTTTCTGAATTCGGGCGATATGGCAAAATGTTCGGCAAAGATAAAATCACCCAGATCCCAATAGGTAAGAAATCCGACTATTTGCTCGTCTTCTATGGTTATGGCAATAACAAACGGTTTATCGCTTTTATAGAATTCCAGCATTGTCTCCACAGGGCGGCGTTCGCTCAGCGGAAAAGACTCTATATACAGGTTCTCAATAAATGATAATTCGTGATGATTCGATACATCTAATTTTCTTATTTCCATAACAATCTCCCTTTATTTTTTAACTAAAAAGTAACGAAAGTAATGCTTTTGCATCGTTTTTGTTCTCTGTTACTTTTCTTCTTCTCGTTGTCATTTTGTAGGGGCAAATTGCATTCGCCTCCACAAGCTCATCAATTTTAACTAAAATGTAACAAAAGTAACGATTTACACCATTTTTATTTTTCGTTACTTTTTGCCACTTTATAAATATTGGCTGACAATCAAATTGGCTCTGCCGATTTTCAATTCAAAGATCACTTTCACTGTTAACTGAATATATCTTATAGATAAATATCTCACCAAATAATACTAATTTGCCTGACTATTCAGTTTTACATCTCTCAGATGCCCGTCTTCACATTTGATAATGCGTCCCGGAAATTTCTGTACAACGGCATAGTTGTGTGTCGACATAACAACAGCCGTACCACTTTCAGAAATAGTATGCAACAGTTGTACTATCTGATTACCCGTTTCAGGGTCAAGGTTACCGGTGGGCTCGTCTGCCAGAATAATTTCAGGCGAATTGAGCAAAGCTCTGGCTATGACAATGCGTTGCTGTTCGCCTCCCGATAACTCGTGAGGCATCTTATAGCCTTTATTCTGCATACCAACCTGTGTAAGCACTTCATTGATACGTATATCTATCAACCCCTTATTCTTCCATCCTGTAGCACGAAGCACAAACTCCAAGTTCTTTTCAGCCGTACGGTCTATTAATAGTTGAAAGTCCTGAAATACGATACCTACTTTTCGCCTCAGATGGGGTATCTGTTTCTTCTTAATGCTTTCCAGTTCGTAGTCGAATATGCGTCCATGCCCCTTCGACAATGGTATTTCGTAATAAACACTTTTCAGGAATGTACTTTTTCCCGAACCTACTTTACCGATAAGATACACAAAATCTCCTTCGCTGATGGATATATTGATATCACTCAGGATAATATTTCCATCACGTCCCAGATCTACATCTTTGTATTTCAGTATCACATCTTTTTCTGTATCCATATTATTACAGGGCTTATTCGTTTTCCGATACTCCTATTAGAACATTTCTGATCGTTATTAGTTTTGCTCAGGCACTTACTTCTTATGCCTTTTCTGCAGTTCTCTCGCCAGATCTTCTATACTCAATCCTTTCGATGTAAGCAACACGATAAGATGGTAGAGCATATCGGCAGACTCGTATATCAGGCGATCGTCTGTACCATTACATGCCTCTATTACCGATTCCAAAGCTTCTTCGCCTACCTTTTGCGCCATACGGTTGATACCCGACTGAAACAAAGATGTAGTATAAGAGCCTTCGGGCATTTCTTTGTATCGTTTTTCTATAAAATGCTGAAGGTATTTCAGAAACAGAATATCTTCTTTATTTTCTTCTTCAAAACAGGTATCGGCTCCTGTATGGCATACAGGCCCTACCGGATTGACTTTGATCAACAGCGTATCGTGATCACAATCGTCCTTAATACTTACTACATTCAGAAAGTTTCCGCTCTCTTCTCCTTTTGTCCAAAGGCGTTGCTTTGTACGGCTAAAAAATGTAACTTTTCCTGTTTCCTGTGTTTTTTGCAGGGCTTCTTCGTTCATATAGCCGAGCATCAACACTTTGTTTGTTTCATTATCCTGTATTATTGCGGGGATCAATCCGCCTACTTTATCAAAATCAAGCTGCATATCAATTATGAATTATGAATTATGAATGAAAAATGAAGAATCTTTATTTATTGCGAATCAATGATTGAAATTTATCATTTTTCATTCTTAATTTTTTCATTAAACACATCTTACGTTTATATTTTCTTGTTTCAGATATTCTTTCAAATCTTTTATAGCGATCTCTCCAAAATGGAAAACACTTGCAGCCAGAGCCGCATCGGCTTTACCTTCTGTAAATACATCGCGGAAATGCTGCATATTACCTGCTCCACCCGATGCTATTATTGGAATATTCAGCGTTTCGGACAGTTGGCGTAAAGCTTCATTGGCATATCCGGTTTTTACTCCGTCGTGGTTCATACTGGTAAACAATATTTCGCCTGCACCCAGATTTTCAGCTTCTTTTGCCCACGAAAACAATTCCTTATCGGTCTTGTTGCGTCCACCACTTGTATAGCAACTCCATACCCCGTTCTCAAAGTTAGCATCTATAGCGCATACACAGACCTGTGAGCCATAGTTTTTTGCAATTTCTTCTATAATCTTAGGATTTCTTATAGCTGTAGAGTTCACCGAAACTTTATCTGCTCCGGCATTGAGTAAACGGTCTACATCGGCCAACTCATTTATCCCTCCACCGATAGTGAACGGAATATTGATGTTAGCTGCTATTCGCTTTACCAAATCCGTAAAAGTCTTCCTTTCTTCATGCGATGCTGTGATATCCAGAAAAACAAGTTCATCTGCTCCCTGCTCGCTATAACGCACACCCAACTCAACAGGATCGCCCGCTTCGCGCAGATTGACAAAGTTTGTTCCTTTTACAGTCATGCCGTCTTTTACATCGAGGCAGGGTATTATTCTTTTTGCAAGCATTAATTTCTCTCGTTATTTAATCTTATTATTTCTTTATAATCACCTAGCGTTAGCTGATGATCGAGTTTATATGGTATCTCAGGTTGAAGAAAACCCTCGCTATCAGTCATTTCAGAGTCTACTGTAAAATAAGTAAATGATAGACGGAATCTGATTCCCGAATGTGTTAAGAACCGACTTTCGGAAGTTCCCCCATACGGCATACGCTGTCCGGCTGGTTCACCCGTCAAGATGCCTATGTGCCCACGCTTAATAATCTCCGAAAAATCGTATGCAGAAGAAAATGTATTTCCTATTATGAGAAAAACTTGTCCATCAAATCCTTTATTATTTTCTTTTCTACCATATGGCTGATCAATATAATATTCTTTATTCGCAATTCTTTTCCGAAAAGTCGAAAACATTCCACTTTCTTCCAGTTTCTCTATCTCTTCCTCTGTTTTCAGATTTTGCGAAGCAATGATACGTTTTAAATTATCATTGTATAGATTCTCTGCTCCCTGCAATGTAAAATAATGCTTACCCTGTACAGTATAAGGTTTACTTTTCAGATATTTCAATATATATTCATGTGAATGAGGTGTTCCTCCTCCATTTTGAGACACGTCGATAAACAGATATTTAATATTATAATTCTTTACCTTTTCAAAAAACGAGGAAGTAAATTTATCCCAGTGAAGTTTAGTTTCGTCTGTATATGCGTCACATGCATTGTAATAGAGTATAGCAATGTCATCATCTTTATAAAATAAAGAATCAACTATGGGTTGATGATGTATAGAATAAGATGGGTTTATTATTCTCTTAATTTCATTTTCAGATACAGCTGCAACTACAGAATCCTTCGTTAGATGCTTATTCGGATCATACAGCTTACAGCGGTAAGGAGAAGAAAACCCGTAATCATTTTGAAGCAATAATGGAAATATCTTCTGCATATTGCTTATACGGCCAGAAGAACTATATTCCCATGAAGTAAAATCATCTAAATCGGAAACGATTTCAGAATAGGGTTTACCGTTTATTTCCAGAAGTTTATATTTTCCCAGATATATTTCATTATCGACAATCATAATACCGGGAAATCCAAGGCTATCTGTTAATGGGTTTTCCCAAAGATTGAGTTTAATACCGGTATGTATATTCATATATTTATTTGCCTTTGACAGCATATATCTGAAATCAGACACTGTCATAGGAGATGTTATTCCTTTCTTTAAGACATCTTGTAAACTGTCTATTTGCTGTATAGAATAATGTTGGTATAGTGAAGGGTTAGATACTTTTAAAGTATCAAAATATGCTTTGAGATCTTCCTGCATTTGCTCCACAGTCAATTTATCTACAGGCTTTTCACAGCCATAGACAAACAGAAAGCTTAAAGTCAAACAAAATATAAATAGACTTCTCATAATTATATCATATATTACTCAATTCCTCCAACGTTACCTTATTTTCGTATATGGCTTTACCCAATATCACGGCAGGGATACCGGCAGTCTCCAGATCGAGAATATCCTGAAAGCAGCTTACACCTCCACTGGCAATGAGATACATATCAGGGAAAGCCGACAAGATCCGCTTATACAAATCTATTGAAGGGCCTTGCAGCATTCCGTCTTTGCTGATATCGGTACAGACTACCTTTTTCACACCTTTATGCGTATAGCCATTCAGAAAGGGAATGATATCGAGGGAGGTAGATTCCTGCCAGCCCGATACGGCTATCTTATCGTCCTTACAGTCGGCCCCGAGAATAATCTTTTCACTGCCATATTTTTCCAGCCACGATGTAAAAAGCTCACTATTGCGGACAGCTATACTGCCGCCCGTAACCATAGAAGCTCCCGAACTGAAAGCTATGTCTATATCTTCATCACTCTGTACTCCGCCACCAAAATCAATAACGAGCGATGTATGGGAAGCTATCTTTTCCAATACAGCTTTGTTTACAATTTTTTTTGCCTTTGCGCCATCGAGATCGACCAGATGTAAACGGCGAATACCCGCATTCTGAAACATTTTTGCTACTTCGAGCGGATCTTCGTTATAAACCTTTTTAGCATCATAGTCACCTTGCGACAAACGCACACACTTACCGTCTATTATATCAATGGCAGGAATTATCTCTATCATATTACGGTTTCAGGTAAAAAACGGAATAGACAACGGATATTTCCAGTATTCTCCTTTTGCAGCTTTTACTGCAGCCATAATAATAAATATGATCTCAAGAATAGCGATAATACCTAATAGAACAAAACCCACAAGCAGCAGACATAATATGCACGATACAATTATATAAATAATCATACTGATCGTAAAGTTAGCTATATTCTTTCCGTGTTCGTCTATTACGGGATTATCTTTATTTACAAGCCACATAGCTATAGGTGCGATAAATCCGAGTCCGGGCACTATAAAACCGGCAAACTGAGACAGATGCATCAACACCAGATAAGTATTCTGATCTGTACCCAGAGATTTCTGTGACGTATAAGGGGCATTCAGTATTTTAGACTTTTCCCTTTGGTATTCTTCCTCCGAAATAGCTCCTCTTTCCCTAAGCTCTTCCAGTTTTCTAAGGTCATCATATTTATCCATAATGTACTGTTATTTTGTGTTTGACAAAAAGTTAACCAATATCTTTTCTCCGGCATCACCACTCTTTTCGGGATGAAACTGGGTCGCATAAAAATTGTCTTTATGCAATGCCGCACTAAACGGCTGAATGTAATCGGTGGTAGCAATAGTATGCTCACAAAGGGCTACATAGTAGCTATGTACAAAATATACAAAACTATTCTCTAGTGAATTGTCGAACAAACCGCTTTTCACATCTGTAATATTGTTCCATCCCATGTGAGGTACTTTATCCTCGTGGTGTTGCGGAATAAAACGCTTTACTTCGGTATCGAATATACGAAGGCAATCGGCATCCCCTTCTTCGGAATGGGAACACATGAGCTGCATACCGAGACAAATACCCAATACAGGCTGTTTCAGATCGGGAATAAGTTTATCCAGTCCGGTTTGCCGCAAGTGTTCCATAGTTGAACTGGCCTCTCCCACTCCGGGAAAGATGACCTTGTCGGCTTTCTTTATCAGCTCCTGATCGGCTGTCACAATAGCATTTGCTCCCAGTCGTTTAAAAGCGTGTTCGACCGAAAAGATATTGCCTGCGTTATATTTAATGATTACAATATTATTCATTCTTATTTTACTTTTCCAACAAAGAGTCGATAAGGGTTACCATCTCGTTGAACTCTTCCATATTGAAAAGACGTGTAAGTTTTACGATCTTACCATCCTTACCGATTATAATGTTTCGTGTTATACCCGCATTTTTCTCAGCATAGAGTCCGAATATATCTGCTTTGGGATCGAGGCCGATAGGATAAGTAACTCCGGTAGCTTTTGCAAACTTAGCTATTGTTTCGGCAGGCTCTTCTCTGTCGATACCATAAAGAGCAAAATTCGGATTATCCTTATGTTTTAGCCATATCTCTTTCTCGATATGAGGCATCTCCTTACGACAAACACCACACCAACTGGCTGTAAATTGTAGCATGACAACTTTACCCCGAAGCGATGAGAGCTTTACCGTCTTGCCGGATGGCAGGTTCATCTCGAAGTCGGGAGCTATATCACCCACCTTTACTTTATACTGATCGGGATAGGTATTCTGAGCAAATAAACCCAATACAAAGAATAAAGAACAAAATGTAATAAGTAATTTTTTCATATTTCCTGTTCTCTTAATTGTTTGTTTAACAATAAACGTCTAAACCATAGCGAAAACGGCAGGGAAGCCAAAGCCCCCAATACATCTGCCAAAAAGTCGTACCAGTCGCCACTCCTTTCTTCAAAATACTCGGCCTGAATGATTTCGATCAGCCCTCCGTACAAGATGGGAATAAGTATGGCAAAAGCAATGAGTTTGAGTATTATAATATGCCCTTTCTTATCGTAAATATAATTGAATGAGGCTACCCCTGCCAATCCCAGATACATAAGAAAATGCACTACCTTATCGGTAGGTATAAAAAAGTCGAAATTGACATCAGGTACATCTCTAGGTGGTATGAGACAGCACAGATAGAATATGACAACAGCCACAAGAAAAGGAGGCCATGTATATTTAAATATTTTTTTTAGCATATAGTTGTATCGGGGTATAAAATATCAAGTTCAAAGATACGTAAAATATCAATATGTATATTATTCAGAAACAGAATCACTGAATACTTTCATTTCACAACGCTTACAGTCGAACGAAAGTCGCAATCGGGTATTGTTATATAGCAAAAAGAAAGGCTCCTTATATGGATGTTTATCATTCCCTTCCTTAGGACACCAACCTAATGATTCTTTTACACAATGCCGGGTAAACATCAGCGGCACATCTTGTTGCGATTGTTTCTCAAATGAAAGTTGAAGGACATTTGCCTGATGTTGCACGTAAAACTGTTTACTCTTATCATTCATCACATTTCCCAGATAGGTGATATCTCTTACCGGAAACGGGTGAGAGGTCTGTTTGTGCGGAACAATATCCTGACGATACCGGATTTTCCGGACAGACAACAATTTATCGGTCAACTGCCTGCGCCAATCGGACAGCACGGATGCAGGAATAAACCAGCCTACACTCAGGTTTATACTTATTTCATTTACCTGAAAAATAGTCGTTCCTGTCTTACTCAGATTATTACGGATATTGTCTCTCTGATCTTTTTGTGCCGGCTGTTTCTCATATTCAAAGTTGAGAACAACATTATTACCGTCTTCATCTTCTGCCTCGAGCGAAAACCCAAAAGGTATTTCGTTGAGAGCAACAGAAATATCTATTTTACGTTCTGCCGACTTCTTAGAAAGCAGTTTCTCAAATTCGTGATCGAAATTACGATAAACATAAGTTCCCCGCTTCACATTAGGCACCGATGCAGGATAGATATATTCGCCGTCGACACGGTTCACATTTATTCCTTCAAGTTCTTTACGGTTGTTGAAAAAGCAAAGCCCGTCACCGTTATGAATCTTCTTCGTAGTATTTATACGAATATATTTTGTCGTTACATCTGTAATTTTTCCGATGGGTTCACCAACAGATTTAGGTGAATCGAGTGACCACATATCGGGTGTACGTTCATGCAGAAAATATTTTGTAAATCCCCTATTGAAACTCTTTTGAGGATCGGGCTCGAAGGTAAACTCCGAAGTACCCGACGAAGCTCTGATATATTGAGGATGCTTCTTAAATATGGCATCCAGTTTCTTGCGATAGTATGCGACTACATTTTTCACATACGATACATCTTTCAGCCGGCCTTCTATTTTCAGGGAGCTTACACCTGCTTCGAGCAATTCTTCGAGCTGATCGGACAGGTTGAGGTCTTTCATAGAAAGAAAATGCTTTTTTGCCATTATCTCCTCTCCTGTAGCATCCACCAATGTATAAGGCAGTCGGCAATACTGCGCACATGCGCCTTTGTTAGCACTTCGCCCCGACAAAGCCTGACTCAA
>JBEBPN010000008.1:0-131685 GCA_040395895.1 Dysgonomonas hofstadii | reverse complement strand
AACTATGTCTTGGTTTTAACCAATGGGATGGTGGTCAGTGGAATTGCTTTCAGGAGAAGATGGGAAATGCCATTGCCACACTCGGAAGTTGTGACTCTCTTCAATTCGAAGGATTGTATCAGAATGACGTTGCATTGAATGCAGGCAACTACATGACTATTCCTTTGCACGTTACTAAAGCAGGTGCTTACACCATTACATCCGTTCCGGATCCTGATAATGGCTATTACTTTACTACTACAGGCGTGTTTATGGCCACCGGCTATTATTTCATATCCATACCGGGAGCCGGAACTCCGGTAAATCATACCGAAAACAAGCCGAATGGAGATCTTATGAAGATAACTTTTAACGGAAAGGTAATGGATAGTTGTGACCCTAAGTATATAGATGTAATAGATTCATCTAAAAAGCCAATCTATACGATGAGTTGTAGCTCTGTGAAAGTAGTAGGCATATATAAAGTTGACACAGAATTAATTGATGGATCAAACTATATAGAAGTAACATTAGATGTCGATGCTTCTGGCTTGGGTGCTACATATCTAATAGAAACCAATACAGTGGATGGTATCTATTTTAAAGGACAGGGATTGCTTAACAGCACCAGCCAAACGGTTAAATTACAAGGATATGGTACACCTAACAACGTCGACAATAAAGTAATGACTATCACATCCAATAGTGTAAAAACTACAGCTACCTGTAAGGCTACTGTAGTGGTAGTAATCCCTAGAAAAAAATATGCTTCTATAGGCGGATGGAATGTTGGTTCTCCCTATGGATATACTTTAGGTCCAAATGATTCTCCGATAGCCCAAATGTTTAAGGCACAGGGCAATTATGGCACATTAGAAAACAGTACTGTCAAATTTGAAGGTGTTAATAATAGCGACTTTATTTTCTTGTCACCATCAAGTGGAAATACCAGTGAAGGTATTAGTGGTATGACAGACCAAGATACAGAAGATCTATTACTTGTTACTAAACCGGATATTGTATTTCTTGGTTATTATAACTCCACAGGATGGACTACCAGAAAATATGCTGCATTCAAAAAATATTTGGATCAGGGCGGCGTGATTATCGCTAACTTACAATTAGCTTCCTCTGCAGAGGGTTTTATAAAAAACGTATTTGGACTCCCTGATGTTACAGCCTCTCAACGTGGTGGTTATATATATCAAATGTCAGGCACAGACGAAATTATGAACGGTCCTTTCGGTAATGTTTCCGGAAAATATTGGGGAACCGACGCTGCTGATATATCTGTGTTGAATAATCTCCCTCAAGATCAGTTTATTGTATATACAAATGGCTCTCGTACCGACACTGGAGCAGGAACGAATCCTACCTATGGACAGGCATCTTTTTTCAGGCATCGTACACTTAATTTTATTTTCAATGGAGAAGGTGCTATTTATGCAGCTGTATATCCTTACAATACCAGTAATACTATCTCTCCATTCAAATTGGATGATACCACTAAGGCACCGATAGATAAATCGAGTTACGGAAATCCTGCCAGCTATAGCGTATCCAATTCTCAGGTATATGCTAACATATTGGCTTGGGCAATTAAACAAGCTGAATTTAATGGTATAAATACTCCTAAATAGAATATTATTTATACACATTTATTAAGTGGCGGAAAATATTTTCCGCCACTTTCTTTTATTAACAACTATAATTAACTACAAACGTTAACAGTCGACATCAAAAACTTACATAATAGACATATAACTGATCATAATTATAGGCTGAACAAACAAAATAGTTCAGCCTGTTTATATTATATATAATATATGTATATAACACTGCAAACGTTTGCAAACTTTTTCATCGGGTTTACCTATATATAATATGTATCGTCCGCTGCAAAAGTTGTTCCTTTGCACTGTAAAAACTTTTTATTTGAAATCATGAAAAAAGTAATCAACTTTTCCTTTTTAATCGGCTTTTGTTTATTATTTAGCACAATGAAAGCGCAAGAAGTAAAATCACCGGACGGGAACCTGTCTCTAAAATTCTCATTGCAGAACGGAGGTGTCCCTACATATAGCCTAACCTACAAAGGAAAGGACGTAATAAAACCAAGTAAACTGGGACTGGAACTGAAAGACAACAGTGACGCTAATAACGACTTCAATGATTTTTCCGTAAAACGGATAGAAAAAGAGCAAAAAGAAGATAAGGTATCCCTTCTTAACGGATTTGAAATAACGGATACAAAAACAAGTACATTTGACGAAACATGGCAACCTGTTTGGGGCGAAACAAAAAACATCCGCAACCATTATAACGAACTGGCTGTAACACTTAATCAGAAATCTACAGACAGACATATTCTTATACGCTTCCGCGTATTCGACGACGGGCTGGGTTTCCGTTACGAATTCCCTGAGCAAAAGAATCTTGTTTATTTCGTTATCAAAGAAGAACGTACTCAGTTCGCTATGGCAGGAGACCATAAAGCAATATGGATTCCGGGCGACTACGACACACAGGAATACGACTATACAACATCGAAGCTATCACAAATCAGAGGATTGATGAGCAAAGCTATTACGCCTAACTCGTCTCAGACGCCTTTCTCCCATACCGGAGTACAAACAGCACTGATGATGAAGTCAGACGACGGATTGTATATCAACCTTCACGAAGCTGCTTTGATCAATTACTCTTGTATGCATCTCGATCTGGATGATAAGAATATGGTATTCGAGTCGTGGCTTACTCCGGATGCACAAGGATATAAAGGATATATGCAGGCTCCGTGCAATACGCCTTGGCGTACAGTAATAGTGAGTGACGATGCCCGCGACATATTGGCTTCAAATATTACACTGAACCTGAACGAGCCTTGTAAGATCGAAGATACATCGTGGATCAAGCCTGTAAAATATGTAGGTGTATGGTGGGAAATGATCACCGGAAAAAGCACTTGGGCTTACACTAACGACCTGCCGAGTGTTCAGCTAGGTGTTACAGACTATAAGAAAACAAAACCGAATGGTAAACATGGGGCAAACACTGCTCATGTGAAAGAATATATAGACTTCGCAGCCCTTCACGGACTCGACGCCGTACTGGTAGAAGGATGGAACGAAGGATGGGAAGACTGGTTCGGAAATTCAAAAGATTATGTTTTCGACTTCGTAACTCCATACCCTGATTTCGATGTGAAGGAACTGAATGCTTATGCAAAAAGTAAGGGTGTGAAACTAATGATGCACCATGAGACATCATCTTCGGTACGCAACTACGAACGCCACATGGACAAAGCATATCAGTTTATGGCAGACAATGGCTACAATTCGGTAAAAAGCGGATACGTGGGAAATATCATTCCTCGTGGAGAACACCACTACGGACAATGGATGGTAAACCACTACCAATACGCTTTTGAAAAAGCTGCCGATTATAAGATTATGGTAAATGCACACGAAGCTGTACGCCCTACAGGTGTTCGCCGTACATGGCCTAACCTTATCGGTAACGAGTCGGCACGCGGAACAGAGTATCAGGCATTCGGCGGTAGCAAGCCTAACCATGTAACGGTATTGCCGTTTACCAGATTGATAGGCGGCCCGATGGATTATACGCCGGGAATCTTCAATATGGATGTAAGCAAATACAATCCGGATAACAATTCGCACGTGAATAGTACACTGGCTAATCAACTGGCACTATATGTGACTATGTACAGTCCATTGCAAATGGCTGCCGACCTGATAGAAACATACAATCAGCATCTCGATGCATTCCAGTTTATCAAAGATGTAGCTCTCGATTGGGACGACAGCAAATATCTGGAAGCCGAACCGGGAGAATACGTAACAGTAGCCCGTAAGGCAAAAGGAACTAATAACTGGTTTGTAGGAAGTGTTTGTGATGAAAACGGACGCACCTCAAATGTCACATTCGATTTCCTCGATCCTAACAAGACCTACATCGCAACAATATACAGCGATGCTAAAAACGCACATTATAAAATAAATCCTCAGGCATACGAAATACGTAAAGTAGTGGTAACAAGCAAGTCGAAACTATCACAGCCATGCGCAGCAGCCGGAGGTTACGCCATAAGCATTATAGAAGCTGATAATGCCCAAACGAAAGGATTGAAAAAGCTATAATAAGGTAAGATTCAATTTGGTTATCAAAAGGTTGAAAGCCGTTCCTTTAGAGGAGCGGCTTTTTATATGCTATAAATCTATTATCTGCCGGACAAATGTAGTAAGATCGACTTCCTTCTCTAGTTTCAACTTTTGTTTCAGACGATACTTTGTCATACGCACAGTTTTAGGTTCAACAAACATCAGGGCGGCAATATCTTTCGATGTCAGATTCATATAGATGTAGGTACAATATTTAAGATCGAGCGCCGTAAGTTTCTGCTGGGCAGAATCCTGAAGCTTCTGGAAAAAATCGGGATGAATATTTTTCAATAACTCTGTAAAATCTTCAAAATAATCATCGGCTTTCCGTTCATCGGCAAACAGGCGTTGTATTTCCTTGTCGTTGAGTGCTGCCGAACCGTTTTTTAAGCGTTCTCTGATTATTTCCAGCATTTCATTTTTCCGTTCCAAATGGGTAGAGCCTACGATCAGTTCTTTTTGCAGACGGTTTACCTCCATCGCTTTTCTATCGGCACGCTCACGCTCTAGTTCTATCTCCAGTTCCACTGCCTGCATTTCGGCTTCCACCGCTTTTGCTTCTTCTTTTTGTAACCTGGCCTGCAAATCGGCCTCTTCTTTTTCTTTCTGCAAAATGCGTTGCTGTTGCTTCGAGTTTCTCAAACGTAGCTGATAAAAGATGATCATAAATATTATAAGCACAATGGCAACAATAGCTCCTATTATCATCAAACGCTTATTATCTTTTTCCCGCTGTTGCGATAATAGTAACTGATGTTCGTTTTCCTTCACCCTATATTTAGCCTCTGCTATTTTTTCATTCAGCGAGTTACTAAAGTTATGGTATTTCGTTAAATAATCCGCAGCCTTTACTTGCCACAAAAATGCCTCTTTATAATCTCCCAACATTCCATTATTATGAGCTAAGCTGATTGCAAGCACATATTGTCCGTTATAAGAATCCGGTTTATCTTTCATCAGATCCAAAGCCATCATCAACAACCGATTTGCCTCTTTAAAGTCTTTCTTGTTACTAGCCACACCAGCCAAAAATCTGTATGCTCCGGAATGTGCATCTATATCTCCGGTTTTCTTCCCTATATCAAGTAAAAGATTAGCATATTTAGCAACAGAATCGGGATAAACATAATATTGTTCACTCCCTTTAAAATACACTTTATATGTATAGACAGAAGCAAGATTACCCAGTAGTTCAATCTCATCGGACGATGTAATTCGCCCTACATTCTTATTGTATATATTTAAACCTTCTTTCAGGAAATAAACAGCCGAATCCAAAACGGTATCATCACTCCTGTCGGATAGGACAAATTGCCTTGTATAAAAGACACCTTTGGCTCTATATGAACGCACTATCTGAGTAATATTTCTATTTTTATTTGCTGTCTTATATAACAGGTCTGTATATTTTCTATTGTTTTCCAACTGATTCCTATAGTATTTTGAAAGAAAGAAATATACTTCTCCCTCCAGTTTTTCATTCTGGATTTCTTTTGCTAATACCAATGATTCCAATGCCATCTGCAAAGCCTCTTCCGTATCATTCAAAAGATACTTCGCTTTTGCTAAAGAGAGTAAAGCATCGGCACGTATTGCCTCATCGGTTATCTTATTCAGATAGAACTGACAGGTATCCATTGTTGTATATGTTAATGATATACTATCCAGATTAAAATACGAGATTGTTAGGTTGACATAAGCCTGAGCAATATATTTATCTTCATTTTGCTTTTTGGTATATTCTACCAGTTTTATACCATATTCTAAATCATATTTTTTTTCATTTATATTATATTTCCCCAGTTCAATCATATTCTTCATACGATCGCTCTCACTCAGTGTATGACTTTTTAAGACGTGATTTAGCGAATCTATTAGCTTATATTGCGAATATCCTGTCATAGGGACAACAAAAAATATCAAAAAAAATGTAATTCTGCTTATTTTTTTCATCTTCATCTCTTTTTATTTATAAAAAAAGCATAACCATACTAAGTTATGCTTTTATCTGAAAAAACTATGTTAAGCCACAGGCTATTATCGCTTCGTTCCTTCAAACGTATAAGTAACATCGCTAGCTTGTTGTTGCTTAGTTCCCACAATCAATAATTTTGTACTTGAGACATAACCTAAAGAGGCTGCATCGCTTTCTCCCGAAACAGTTGCTCCATCAGGTAAAACTGTAACAAGAACTTCCTTCGGGGTAGTATTACCTACATCGGTAGTCAGCTTTACTTTTCCGCCTCCTGCATCGGAGATAGTCAGTATTGCAGATTGGGGAGTACCGATAGCGTTTACCCTCAGCGTACCACTGTATGTACCTACTACCATTTTCACTGCATCGTTCGATGTTGTATCATCGTCATCGTCTCCACAAGCTGTAAAACCCACAGCAAAAATCACTAGCGTTATAGCTATAAAAAATCTATTAAGTGTTTTTTTCATAAAAGGAATTTTTTAGTGTTAGAATTCCGGACAAAGATAAATTTCACCTATAATAATTGTTTTAAAACAAGTGTCTACAAATTGTCTACACATAAAGAGATCAACACATAACAATCTGATTACCAGCAGACAAAAGAAAATAGAATTATTAACATCCTTTTTTACAATCTTTTCTCATCGTTTATAAAAAGGTAAGTTTTGTATCCAAATCAGAGTGAATCTTGTATCTTTGCACCAATAATTAAAAAAAGGATGAAAATATTAATACTTGGAGCCGGGAAAATGGGTTCCTTTTTTGCAGATATACTCAGCTTCGACCATGAAGTCGCCGTATTCGACATCGACCCAAAGCGGCTGAGATTTGTATATAATGTGGTAAGGATGAGCAATCCGGAGGAAATAAAGGATTTCGATCCCGAAATAGTGATCAATGCTGCTACACTAAAATATACTATCGAAGCATTCGACGCCGTATTGCCGTATCTGGGCAAGGAATGTATCTTATCAGATATCGCTTCGGTGAAAACAGGGCTTAAAGAGTATTATCAAAAGGTAGGAAGGCCTTTTGCATCCACGCACCCTATGTTCGGGCCTACCTTTGCCAGCCTGAGCGACCTCAGCACGCAAAGTGCCATTGTTATTTCCGAATCGAACCACTGGGGGAAGATTTTCTTTAAAGATTTGTACAGCAGCCTCAAACTAGGTGTTTTTGAATACACATTCGAGGAGCATGACGAAACCATCGCCTACTCACTTTCGATACCGTTTGCATCCACACTCGTATTTGCGTCGGTGATGAAACATCAGGAAGCGCCGGGCACAACATTTAAAAGGCACATGAATATTGCACGCGGACTGTTATCGGAAGACGATTTCCTGCTTACCGAAATATTGTTCAATCCTTATACGCCTGCCCAAGTAGAAGGCATTCGCGAGGAACTCAAAAATCTGTTGGAAATTATAGAGAAAAAAGATACCGTTGCCATGCGTAACTTCCTGACCAAAGTAAGGGCAAATATCGCAGACCAATAAACCGTAAAATTATACTCAATATAAGAAAGCCGTATATCGAACAATCCGTTATATGGCTTTTTTCTTTCTTCGGCTCTGTATATAATTCACAATATTCAGCACCACCGAAACAGCCATAAGCATCTCGAACGGATAACTGAAACGCGAATTGGTACCATAAGTGGCAAATGCCTGCAAAACGGAGGCAGTAACGACAACCACAGATATTATCAATGCAGGACTTATTTGCTTTCGTCTCACGACTACTATTATATTATATGGAATCAGTAGTACGAAAAGCATTTTAGCCAACTGCAATAATATTCTTTCTGCATAACTGATATATAATACTGCATCAGTCGCCACAGGGACTGCGAAGCTTTGAGGCTCCCAATACAGTGATGTTTTCCAAAAATCTCGCCACGAAACAAAGACCTGTTTCAGATAACTTACCGGATTTTTCTTTATAGTAGCAATACTGTAATCATACAATAGTGCCGATAAATCGGGGTATGAAAGGCCTGTCTTTTCTATCAATTCAAAATAAGCATCCCATATAACCATCGCTTCCTCATTATCAGAAACCCTGTTATCCCTGTATCGGGCATAAATCTCCCCTATTTCCTGATATTCGGGTGTAGTCTTTTCGGCAAAAGACACACAATTCTGAGCCAGATTGAATCCATAGAAAGTAGTAGATACGAAATGCCCTGTATTCATCTTATTTACATACGACCATCCTAAAAAAGCGAACAAAGGTATCAGCCATATTATTATATATTTACCCACACCCGATATAGATAACCTTTTTTGCAACAAAAGGAATGCAAATAGCATGAAGGGAAGGAATATATAAAAGGGTTTTATAAACACCAGATATGTACACAATAGTGTGATAGCAATAAGGCTGCCCGTCCTTTTCTCCTGATACAAATAGCGGAAAAAGTAATAGAAAATAAGCATCACAACCAACAATGTCAACGATTCGGTAAGGATAGTGAATTCAAAAAAGACAGTCGGCAGATAACACGAAAAAAAGAGAGAAACTGTCAAAGCCACTTCTTTCCGTATATTTACGATCAGGCATATTTTGTATAATAATATTAATGCAAATATTCCCGCCAGCATTTGCACAAAAGGAATAATCAGAAGTATGACTCCATGACTTGAGAAAAAAGGGAGACTGAAAAAAGCCAGTAGAAAGGGATAACCGGGCGAACGCTCTCCCTCATATCCGGACAAATCCAAACGGAGAAGCCTGTTCGCCAAAGCAATATAATCATCACTATCGGGATAAGGAGTTATCTGCCCATATAGAAACAAAATGGCTATACGAAACAGAATGGCCGTAAAAACAATCGTTTTCACGGGGTTAGCATTCAACCGCAACCATATTTTACTGAATAACTCCATTCTAATATTTTTTCAAAGATAAATCTTTATCCTCTCCTAATTGTATCCCATTCGCTATAAAATGTTTATTTTTGTCCTTGTAATGAAGTTTATTAAAAAGATTTATCTATATACAAGTAGCCGATAGCGATCGGGCTTTTCCGTTAACGACAAAAGTAATAAAGAATAAAAACAAGGCAATTTCGTTACATTCGTTACATTTTAGTTAAAATCGGCATTGTAGGGGCGTAAAATCTTACGCCCGAAAAGGTATAAAAGACGGGCGAATATTTATTCGCCCCTACAAGAAGACAAAAAGTAATGAAAAATAAAAACAGTGCAAATTGGCTCCGCTACGCTCTGCCGAACGCTGTTTCATTACATTCGTTACTTTTTAGTTAAAAAACAAGCAAACGCAAAACTAAAACAATAATATTCAGAAACTTAAAATAGAATCCAATGTTTGACAATGAAAAAAGGGCATTTCTTGCCATATCACAAGACACGGAAGTTTGCATTATTCCCAAAATGGCTAATCGCCACGGACTGATTACCGGTGCCACAGGAACAGGTAAAACCGTGACATTGCAAACAATGGCCGAAACATTTAGTTCGATGGGCGTACCTGTATTTGCAGCCGACGTAAAGGGCGATTTATCGGGAGTAGCCGCCATAGGAGGAAATAAAGAGAGCGTGACACAACGCGTAGAATCATATCATCTGGCCGACAAAGGCTTTAAATTTCAGGCATTCCCTGTGCAATTCTGGGATGTATTCGGTGAACAAGGCACACCTATCAGGGCTACAGTAGCCGATATGGGGCCATTATTACTGAGCAGATTGTTGTCGCTGAACGACACGCAATCGGCAGTACTTACCATCATCTTTAAGATAGCGAAAGACGAATCGCTGGAAATCATAGACTTGAAAGACTTACAAAAGTTACTGGAATATGTCGGCAACAATGCCAGCAGATTCACTACCGGCTACGGGAATATTTCGACAGCCAGTATCGGAGCTATACAACGCGGACTGATCACCCTGGAACAAGACGGAGCCGATCAGTTTTTCGGAGAGCCTAATCTGAATATCGACGATCTGATACAAACAGTCGGTGACAAAGGCGTTATAAACATTCTGGCATCGGACAAGCTGATGAACTCACCAAAGGTTTACACCACATTCCTGATGTGGCTGATGACCAAACTATTCGATGTAATGCCGGAAGTCGGAGACCCCGACAAACCGAAGATGGTATTCTTCTTTGATGAAGCACACCTATTGTTCAACGATGCACAGAAAGCCTTGTTAGAAAAGATAGAGCAGGTTGTACGCCTTATCCGTTCCAAAGGAATAGGTATCTACTTCATATCTCAGACACCTGCCGACATACCTGATTCTGTACTAGGGCAGCTGGGTAACCGTGTGCAACACGCCTTGCGGGCTTACACTCCAAAAGACCAAAAAGCCGTAAAGGTAGCAGCACAAACATTCCGTGCCAATCCGGCATTCGATACCGAGACCGTAATATCGGAACTGGGAACAGGAGAAGCTTTAGTATCGTTCCTCGACGAAAAAGGAAGACCTAATCAGGTAGAACGCGCTTACATACTGCCACCCGAAGGTCAGATAGGGCCTCTCGATCAGGATGCGCGCAAGCAAATGACTGAAAGCTCTATCCTTTATCGCCATTATTCGCAGGTACAAGACAGAGAGTCTGCCTACGAAAAGCTGACCGAACGCATGCAGGGAACTCTGAGCGATAAAGAACAGGCAGCACAGGCCAAAGCCGATGCACTCGCACAAAAGGAAGCCGAGAAAACAAGAAAAGAACAGGAACGAGCTCAACGTGAACAGGAAAAACTGGAGCAAAAGAAATCGGCCGAGAACAAACGTTTCTGGAGCAAAGTAACATCTACCGTTATTGCCCCTATTGCCAAGCAGTTGGTAAGCGCTTTTTTGAAGAAGAAATAACAGGAATAAGAAAGCATCCGAACTACTCACGGATGCTTTTTGCACACTATAAAACAACAAATGCAATTACTGAAACCACAACATTGGACTGATTACGAACTAATAGATTCCGGCGAATACGAAAAACTCGAACGCTTCGGAAAATATACGATCCGACGCCCTGAGCCACAGGCCGTATGGCGTAAATCCCTGACGGAAAAAGAATGGGAGGACATGGCGGATGCTTCTTTCATGCGTGAAAAAGGGAAAGCCTCGCAGGATGGGAATGACAAAGGTGTGTGGACACAAAAGAAAGGGATGCCCGACCAGTGGTTTATCGGTTACAATTATAAAGATATGAACCTGAAATTCAGGCTGGGGCTCACTTCATTCAAGCATGTAGGTATCTTCCCCGAACAGTCTGAAAATTGGGATTATATATACGATTCTGTAAAAGCTCTGAAAGTAGCTGAATCCAAAGTGCTGAACCTGTTTGCTTATACCGGAGGAGCATCCATAGCCGCTAAAAGCGCAGGAGCTGACGTGACGCATGTAGATTCGGTACGGCAGGTCATAACATGGTCGCGCGAAAATATGGAAGCTTCGGGACTGGACAATATCCGCTGGATAGTAGAAGACGCCTTGAAGTTTTGCCGCAGGGAAGTCAAACGGGAAAAGAAATATAACGGCATCATACTCGACCCGCCGGCTTACGGGCGTGGCCCCGATGGGGAACGGTGGATACTGGAAGATAATATTGCCGAGTTGATGTTGCTATGTAGCAGCCTGCTCGAGGATAAAGATGCCTTTCTTATACTGAACTTGTATTCGATGGGATTCTCAGCAGTTATTGCCGAAAATCTGATCAAGGATTATTTTCCCGATGTAAAGAATGTTCAATTCGGAGAGCTGATAATACCCGAAAAATCGGGAAAGAGCTTACCGTTGAGCGTATATGCCAGATTTTCAAAATAAGAGGACAAGATGCCCGAATAAGGTAATTTTTGCATAAATTTGCTAAATCCATAAATTTTCGAGACAAAACATATAACAAATACACAAACGATCCGTTAATATATAGATAGATAGGCGGATACAAACAGAAACTAAATACACACATTATGAAAAAAGTACTAACCATTCTTGGAGTCATACTGGTTATTATTATAGTAGCCATGATTGCCATTCCGTTCTTATTCAAAGACAAGATCAAGACTGCTGTAGTCAATGCAGCCAACGAGCAGCTGAATGCTACAGTAGACATTAAAGATTTTGGGCTGAACCTGTTCTCAAATTTCCCGAGTGCAACATTATCACTGAATGATGCTACTATCATCGGGGTAGGCGATTTTGAGAAAGATACATTACTGCAAGCCCAGTCGGGTAGTGTAACAATAGACCTTTCCAGCTTGTTCGGCGATAATTACAAGATTTCCAAAATAGAGTTAGACAAAGCATCGGTTTTCGCCCATATTCTGGCCGATGGACGAACAAACTGGGATATAATGAAGGCTGATTCTACAGCAACCACCACCGAAGACGAAAGTGCAAGCGCCTTCAATCTCAATCTGAAAAAGATCTCTATAAACAACTGTAATGTAGTCTATCAGGACGATTCTACTAAGATGAAGGTTATCCTCAACAAGTGGAACGGTGAGATATCGGGAGACTTCTCAGCCAGCGAAACTACATTGAAGACCAGTTCTACAATAGACGAAGTATCATTCATCATGAGTGGCGTTCCTTACCTGAACAAGGTGAAAGCCAAAGCAGACGCCGAACTGAATGCTAACTTCGATAACATGAAGTTTACCTTCAAAGAAAGCAATCTACAGATAAACGACCTGAAAGCATCTATTGACGGTTCGTTCGCTATGGTAGGCAAAGACTACGAAGGTATGGACTTCGACCTGAAACTGAATGCACCGAATACACAGTTTAAAGACATTCTGTCCCTTGTTCCTGCTATGTACACTGCTGACTTCAAGGACGTGAAGACTTCGGGTACAGCGTCACTCGACGCCTATATCAAAGGTCTGATGCAGGACGAAACTTATCCGGCTTTCGACGTTAAGATAGCTGTAAAAGACGCCATGTTCCAATATCCGTCTTTACCAAAATCAGTTAACGACATCAATGTAGATGTAGCTATCAACAGCAAAGGCGGTGATCTGAACAATATGATCATTGACATCAGTAAGTTCGCATTCAATCTGGGAGGCAATCCATTCAGCGGTAATGTGAATATAAGCACTCCGATGACCGACATGAATGTAAAGGCTTCTGCTAACGGAACTATCGATCTTGGTATGATAAAAGAGGTCTACCCACTAGAGAAAGGCACAGAGCTCAACGGTAGGCTCGCAGCTAACATGAACATTGCTACCCGTATGTCAGCTATCGAAAAAGAACAATACGAGAACGTTTCTGCTTCGGGAACTCTCAACCTGAGCAATATGGTGTACAAAGCTGAAGAAATGCCGGAAGTACTCATCAACAACGCTTCACTGGAATTTACGCCACGCTATGTAAACCTTCCTGCTCTGGATGTGAAGATCGGAAAGAACGACATATCGGCTAACGGACGTCTCGAAAACTTCATCGCCTATGCCCTGAAAGACCAGACACTGAAAGGACAGCTGAATATCAAATCCAATTACCTGAATGCAAATGACTTCATCAGTGAAGAAACAGCTACCGGATCAACAGCTGAAGAGACTTCTTCATCCACAGAAGACATCATCATCCCTAAGAATATAGACTTCGCACTTAATGCTGCCCTCAATCAGGTAGTTTACAGCAAGATCAATATTACAAATATGGCCGGAGCAATGACTGTAAGGAACGGCATACTCACACTCAACAATGTGAGTGCAAACGCTCTGGGTGGTTCAGCCAAAGTAACCGGATCATATAACACTTCCGACCCTGCAAAACCAAAGGTAGACTTCAATCTGGCACTATCGAATGTGTCGTTTGCTGAGACATTCAAGTCGGTAGAGTCTATTCAGAAGTTTGCGCCAATCTTTGAGAATTTGGTTGGTACATACTCTATGAATCTGAACTTTAACACATCACTTGGACAAACAATCATGCAAACACTGGCCGGACTGGTAGCTAACGGAAGCCTGCAAACAAGCAATGTTAAAGTTGAAAACGTTGCAGCACTTACAGCTCTGTCTTCCGCTCTGAAAGTAGATGGTCTGAAATCGATCTCTCCTAAAGATATCAATCTCCCGTTCTCTATTAACGACGGAAAGATAAACACCAAGCCATTCAGTCTTAATTTAGGCGATGGAGGTGTAATGAAGCTTGAAGGCTCTACAGGTCTCGATCAGAGTATCGACTATAAAGGTACTGTAACCCTGCCTAAATCGCTGTCAAACAATATCATCAACAATGTGCCTATCACTATAGGCGGAACATTCAGCAGCCCTAAGATCGGCGTAGACACTAAAGCCCTTCTGTCAGGAGCAGCCTCTTCTGCCATAAACGATCTGCTGGGTGGCGAAAAAGGCAGCGATGTATCAGCAACCATATCTGCAGAAAAGGCCAAGCAGATAGAAAAGCTACGCACCGAAGCCGACAATGCAGCAAATAAGCTGGTTGCAGAAGCAGAAAAACAGTCTCAGGCTCTGGTTGAAAAGGCAGGAAGTAATCCTATCGCTAAAGCTGCTGCTCAAGCTGCCGGTAAAAAACTGGTTGACGAAGCTAAAAAGCAAGGTCAAAACCTAAGAGACAAAACTGAAGAACAGATCAAGAAACTAGAGGCTACAGGCAGCGCCGAGTAACCCAGTATCAATAACATATCCGGAAGAGTGTTTTGACCGATGAGTTGAAGCACTCTTTCTGTTTTTTAGAAACTTTCACATATGCCTGTTATGGAATCTTGAGTTTTGAGGCATCTATCTGATAAACACTATAAATTATTCACTTAATACAGATAGCTCATGAAAACCTACAAAACTGTGATACTAATTCTATCAGTTATCATACTTGCATCATGTAACACAGGCAGTAACACCAAGAAAACAGATCCGGAACAAAACACAATCTCTGAAAACAGTCCAGTAACTCAAAACGATCAAATCTTAGAATCTGAACTTCCTCCTCCTCCGCCGAATAGCAACGAAAATGTCCAATTCAGCATAACCACAGTAGAAGGCTCAGAAGACAAACATGGTATCGACATCGCCGAATTGCGCGAACATAAGGTTATTATTTCCGAACCCCAAAGAGATATGGCTTACTGTATAGTACAGTCACCACAATACGAGAGACCTGACAATGAAGAATACAGCCAGTTTGCCGAGAACAAATTCCGTATGGCTAAAGAAGAGCCGCTCTCGACTTTCTCGGTAGATGTAGATGCCGCCTCATACAGCAATATGCGCCGCTTTATCAATCGGGGTGCGATACCTAACAAGGATGCTATTCGTATCGAAGAACTTATTAACTATTTCAGCTACGACTATCCGGAACCAGCAGGCAACAGCCCTGTCAGACTAATGACAGAAGTCGGTGCTTGTCCCTGGAATACTCAAAACCGCCTTGTAAAAGTCGGCTTGAAAGCCCGCGATATAGCATCCGATAACCTCCCTGCATCGAACTTTGTGTTCCTGATAGATGTATCGGGATCGATGGAAGGCCCTACCCGACTCGATCTGGTGAAATCCTCACTAAAACTATTGGTCAACAATCTTCGCGAGAAAGACCGTGTAGCGATCGTCGTATATTCCGGTGCTGCCGGAGAAGTGTTACCATCCACATCGGGAGCCAACAGCCAGAAGATAAAGGAAGCCCTCGAAAGCCTGTCGGCAGGCGGTTCTACAGCAGGTGGAGCAGGCATACAGCTTGCATATAAGATCGCCCGTCAAAACTTCATCAAAAATGGTAACAATCGCATTATACTTTGTACCGACGGAGACTTCAACGTAGGTGTATCCAGCAATGACGGACTACAAACATTGATCGAAAACGAACGCAAAAGCGGCGTATTCCTCTCTATACTCGGCTATGGCATGGGTAACTACAAAGACAGCAAAATGCAAACTCTTGCCCAAGCCGGAAACGGCAACCATGCCTATATAGACAATCTACAGGAAGCCAACAAGGTACTGGTTAACGAGTTCGGTTCTACCATGTACACCGTAGCTAAAGACGTTAAACTACAGGTTGAATTCAACCCTGCCAGAGTACAAGCCTACAGATTGGTCGGCTACGAAACCCGCCTGCTGAATAAGGAGGACTTTAACGACGACACCAAAGATGCCGGTGAAATGGGCGCAGGCCACACCGTCACAGCACTTTATGAAATCATCCCTGTAGGCGTAAAGAGTAACCTTGTCGGCAATGTTGATCCTCTGAAATATCAGAATGAGGACAAACCATCAGGTAAAGGCTCGTTTACAGCAATAGCCCACCCCGACCTGTTGACCGTTAAAATGAGATATAAAGAACCGAACAGCGACACCAGCAAGAAGATAGAAATGCCGTTGATAGACGACAACCAAAACAATGTTTCGGACGATTTCCGTTTTGCTGCTGCCGTAGCTATGTTCGGACAGGTGATGAAAAATTCCAGCTTCAAGGGAGACGGAACTTACGACAAAGCTATCGCCTTAGCCCAGAGCGGATACGGAAATGATAAACAAGGCTATCGCCGCGAATTTGTCCGGCTGATGGAAACTGCAAAAGGATTAGCTAAAAACTGATATAACGCTGACTGTAACTTTTTCCTTTCTATAAGGGACGGACACTATATCCGTCCTTATTTTTTAACTAAAAAGTAACGAATGTAACGAATCAACGATTGACAGAGCGAAGCGGAGTTAATTCGCATTGTTTTTATTTTTTGTTACTTTTCCTCCTGTAGGGGCACACCCTTGTGGTTGCCCGCCTGTATACATTAAGCGGGCAGGGACAAGCCGCTGCCCCTACAATACCAATTTTAACTAAAAGGTAACGAAGGTTACGGATTCGCATTATTTTTAATCTTCGTTACTTTTTCTATCGTCTGTTCATCAATCAGCTCCGCTGATTATTAATTCAAAGATCGCTTTTTCAATCGGGCGACCACAAGGGTGTACCCCTACATTCATCATTCCTAAATCTTATAGATAAAGTTTTTGGTAAATGATCACAGAAAATAATTATTCATCTATTAAAATACCGATTCGTATATTAGTCAGAAAAATTATATTTGCCCGAACGATAAAAGACCTATATTTGCCGCCAATAAACAAAATAACATACATGAGAGTTAAATTATTTGTTCTGGTATCTATTGCTATTGGCTTGATCGCTTGCTCGGGAAATGAGAACTTTGCATATAACGAAAAAGCAGCATCTAACTATTTCAGTGTAAGCGAGCAGTTTGAAAACACATACAAGGAACTGAACGAGGGCGATATAAAAGCATCGAGTGTAAGAAACCTGAGAAACAATACAAACAATGTTATCGAAAACATGAATGAAATAAAAAATGACATGAACATAGGTGAGTCGGCAGCAGGATTTCATGGAAAAGCATTGGAGTATTTCAATCTGGTAAGCAAGGATTTTTCCGATTTGGCAGATAGTTACGTAAACCTTGATTGCGATTGCCCCGAAAAGAAGGATTCAATAAAAGCGCTTGCCAAAGATCTGTACAATAAAGCATCCACTATAGAGAACCAGATGCTGGAAGAACAATTAAAATTTATGGATAAAGTAGGTCTGAAGCCTTCAAAATAAAACAAAACTGCATCCGGCACAAAACCGGATGCAGCCTAAATACTGATCTCCATAATACTGGCTACTAACCATAACCAGTAATCCTAATACAACCTTAACACAATCTTTATTTGAACCTTATATCAGTACCTATTTCATTTCTTATGAGAGAATAGCCACGAAGCCAGTGTCTTTTCCTGAAAAGCATTGTCCCAGCTATTATGATTTACTCCTTTATATTCTGTATATTCCACATCACCGCCCAATTCTTTCAGCCTGTTATATATATTACGTGAATTTTCGACAGGAACGACACCATCTATGTCTCCGTGGAAAAGCCACACGGCTGTATTTTTAGCGTAAACCGGAAGTTTATTCAGATCGCCACCTCCACAAATAGGGAATGACGCCGCAAAAGTCTGAGGCATACGCCAGAGAAGCTCGAGCGTACCCATTCCTCCCATCGACAAACCTCCGATATACACACGGCTGGTATCTACCTTACCCGACGACACCCAATCCTGAATAAGAAACATCAGCGTTTTCATTGTTTGCGTAGGCTCATCCGCTGCACCTATTTTAAACGTGATCTTATCTCCTATCTGATGTCTTACCGAATTAGCCCAATATGAATTTTCGGGACATTGAGGGGCTATCACTATTGCCTGATTAGCTCCTGTATGGAAATTATCGATCAGAAATTGCTTTCCATGAGTAAGCTGTTTTTCATTATCATTTCCGCGCTCCCCTGCCCCATGCAGGAATACAAGCAGCGGATATTGTTTTGCTTCATCATAGTTTTCAGGAAACATTATCCGGTAAGGCAGATTATTCCCGTTAACCATAATAGAGGCTTTTTCAAACTGGGCCGATAGTGATAATACACTAATAAATAAAGCTAAAAAGAGAACAAGTTTTTTCATGATTCTAATTTTAAAGGATAATAATCCAAAGATAATTATAAAGCCTCAGCTCTTACCCATTCCGATACACCATTTTCATTAATCGCTTCAATGGCAAAATAATATGGCTTAGTCTTGTCCATACCGGGATAATAATATTCGTTGACATTGTGCACCATCACACAGTTATACAGTTTGTCGGGCTGCGTACCTATATAGATGTTATAAGCATAAGCATTGTCTACAGGGCGCCATTTGAGCCAGCCGTTACGCCTGTCTGTTTCATCGCTCCGCAAAGCCATAAATTGTTTCACAGGTTCAGGTTTTTGCCCTGCACCAAAGCCGAATGCGCGAAACCCCGATATGGCAAATTTTCCGGTCGGAACATGTATATTCTCCATTTTAAGGTAACGCGCTTTTACCGACTTTTCGAGTTCTACATAGTCATGCGGAACATCTTTCCGATTCTTGCTTTTATCCACTAGTGTCTGCCATTTTTTGCCGTCGAGGGAATAGTAAATGATGTATTGTTCGTAAATTCCTTGCTGTTTTCCCATAAATTCAGCATCCTGATCGGCATAATTGACCTGAACGGCATGTACTGTGGATATTTCTCCGAGATCGGATATCAGCCATTCGCCTTTGTTTGCGGTGCGGGCACTCCAGTATGTTTTTATATCTTCATCTACCAGATTGTTTGCATAGTAAGTTCCCAGTGTAGAGGAAACCTGTACGGGCTTGTTATAGTTGAGAAGCATCCAGCCTGTAAAGCGGCTTTTCAGATGATCGGTTTCTCCTTGTGGTATGTAATGCGGATAGTCTCCGAATGCGGTATTGCAATACATTACATTATCTTTATCGAATCCGGCAGGCCAGATTCCGATGCGGCGTTCAAAGTTATTCTTTACATTGATCACCATTGTAGAGGTATGCCAGTAGTTACCCCAGTTGTCCTCGAAGGTAGCTCCATGTCCTGCACCACGAATAAATCCTCCGGCTTTCATACTCAGCGGTAGTGATACATGCTCGAAATGTCCGAGAGGGCTGTCGCCAACAGCTACACCGTCGCCATAGTGGCTGAACTCGGTGCCGGGTCCACCCCATTGCAGAAAATATTTGCCACCGTGCTTGGTCATCCATGCACCTTCCATAAATGGTTTCAGGAAAGTATTGTCCATGTGCTCGCCAAAGCGGTGCCAGCCTATTTTGTTGTCATCGAGCAGAAGCATTTCTTTTCGCGTACCTTTCGGGCTGAAAGTAGTACGGTCTAGTTCTATCCCATAAAGCGGATATACATTGCTACTACCATTATACATATACAGCTTACCATCATCATCTACAAAAAATGCAGGATCCCATCCTCCGATATTGAAATGCTCTACAGCCTTGCTCCATTCGTTTCCTTTCGGGTTTGTACTTACCCAGATAGGGAAAAGTCCCGAATAGGTGGAACCAAATACACAAAGCGAATCGCCCTGTACCCAAGCGGCAGGAGCACACAGATCGTCCCACTTATTGGGAATCTGTGCTTTTACATCTTCGGGCAGGAAATGGCGTGAAACAAAGTTCCAGTTGAGCATGTCGCTGCTCCACCAGTAACCGGTCTGATTGGTAGAGAATAGATAATAATCTCCCTTATAATTTACAATTACCGGATCGGCAGAAGTACGGTGCTTGCCCCACTCTACAAAGTTAGGAATAGGTCCGTAGCCATAATCTATATTAATGGGATTACAATATGTTTTTTGTTGTGCCGGTAATTGAACCGCAATAAAGAACAACAAGAGTGATAGTATGCTTTTTTTCAGATATTTCATGATATGGGCATTTTTTAAGGTTGATGGCCTGTTTATCCGGTCATCGCCGGTATAGGATAAAAGGAGTGGCCTTTCCACTCCTTTGTTATCCACAAGAGCATTTATTTCAACGACGGTGATTCAAAATTCAGTTTCTTCAAACCTTTCTGTACATCGGGGTGACTCATAAAGAGTTTCCACAATAGTCCCGAACGGTAGTTTTCTATCATTACGGCAATAGGTCCCTGATCGATAGCCAGATAGCGCTGAGGATACCAGTTATCAGTTTCGCTGTACGCGTCATAGAAACCATACTGTCCCCACACCTTATTACCTTTGCTATACAGATTCCTCATTACTTTCATCGATTCTTCGGGTGTGTACACGATAGACGACAGAGCCGCTGTAGGTGCTATTACACCCAGATCGCCTGCTTCATCGGGTTCGTGTGCCGAGTAACCGTTCACTGAATAACTGGCAGTCAGTCCCCACGAGTTTTCACCATAACCTTTATAACCTTTCGGGTTGCGGATACAGTATGCACGATTGATGAGTGTATAGTTTTTCATCTCTTCAAAATAGTTGGCATACTTGTCTTTCAGTCCTGTTGGATTCAGTCCTAAGAACGAGTAGTGCGCCCAGAAAAGAGGCCCTACCCCGCTATTGCTTTGGTAGCGCATATTGAGTGTATAACCTTCGAGCTGATGTGGCCCGATAATCTTACCGCCTTCGCCCCAGCCTTCGGAATATACTTCGGCCGGAACTCCATGTGTAGGTGAGCAAGCAGCAAGAACATACGTAATCAGACACTCGTTATAACCCCTTATCGGGAAATTCATATCCCATGAATGGTCGGGACTCCAGTGCCAGAACAATACATTCTGTGAGTTGCGGTGCCAATTCCAGTCTACCTTACGCCATATTTTGTCTATACGGGCGGCAAGTGCTTTTTCTGCATCGGTTCCGCTTACATAGTATTGGTGCAAAGCCAGTAATCCCTGCATCAGGAATGAGGTTTCTACAAGGTCACCTCCATTATCTTTATCGCTGAAACCGACTACTTTTCCTGTTTCGCCATTCCACCAGTGAGGATATACACCATTATAGGCATCTGCTTTTTCCAGAAAGTTTACGATTCTGGTCATGCGTTCCAATCCTTGTTCACGGGTTACATAGCCACGATCTATTCCGGCTATAACAGCCATTATACCGAAGCCGCTTCCTCCTGAAGTAACAGTATTTTTATCATGTTTTCCGTAATCTCCATCCACATGATAACGCTCGCGCGCCATACCGCTAACAGGCTCGGCGCCATCCCAGAAGTAGTTGAATGTACGACGCTGAACGCTATCGAGCAGAGCCTCGTCAGATATTTCGACTACCGGATTATTATTATCTTCTTCAGTCTGATCTTTCACCTGTTTATCTTTACAGCCGACAGCCGCAAACAACAAACCCGAAAGGATAAGACAAATTTGTATCTTTTTCATAATCATATCAATTCAATGTAAACTTCGCCGATTTCACATCACGGCTGTTACCTCCTATCATTACATTAAAGTCGCCCGGTTCGAATACGTATTGAAGATCATAGTTATAGAACTTCAACAATTCCGGTGTGATCTTAAAGCTTACTGTCTTCGATTCTCCGGCTTTGAGGAATACTTTTTCAAATCCTTTCAGTTCTTTTACCGGACGGGTTACACTACCTACAATATCGCGGATATACAACTGCACTACTTCTGCACCGTCTGTTTTTCCGGTATTGGTAACTGTTACACTGGCTGTAAGCTGACCATTGCTGTTGATAGCTGTCGAGCTGAGTTTCACATCACTGTAAGAAAATGTTGTATAGCTAAGTCCGTATCCGAACGGATAGAGCGGATCATTGCTTACATCGAGGTAGTTGCTGCGGAACTTCTCGAACCATCTGCCTTCGCCCAATGGACGACCTGTATTTTTATGATTGTAGAACAATGGAATTTGTCCTACATTCTGAGGGTATGTTGCCGGAAGTTTTCCGCTCGGGTTCACATCGCCGAACAATACATCGCCGATAGCAGGAGCTGCTTCTGTTCCACCGAACCAAACATTCAGAATGGCAGGTACATTTTCGTTTTCCCAAGTCAACGTTATCGGACGACCTGAGAATAGTACAAGTACAACAGGCTTTCCTGTTTTCAACAGTTCTTTCAACAATGTCTTTTGTACATCGGGTATACCGATATCTGTACGGCTGCTGGCTTCACCACTGAACTCAGACGATTCGCCTAAGGCAGCTACAATTACATCTGCATTTTTAGACACTTCGAGTGCTTCACGTAACATCTCTTCATCTGAACGGGTTTCTTTATCGCGGTTCAGTGTACGACCAAACATAGTTGCGTGCTCTTCGAGTTTAGCATCTTTTGTCAGATGGCTTCCTTTGGCATATACGACCTTAGCCTTATCGCCAACGACTGCCTGTAAACCTTCAACTACAGTTGCGGGTTTTTCCAGATTAACGGCTACACTCCATGTACCAGGCATATTGGAACTTGTATTTGCTAATGGCCCTACAACTGCTATTGTTCCCTGTTTCTTCAACGGTAGTGTATTGTTTGCATTTTTCAGCAACACGAAGCTTTCCGATGCTATTTTGCGGGCAACTGCACGATGCTCGGGTGTGAATATTTCTTTCTTTGCGCGATTTACATCGCAATATTTGTACGGATCGGCAAACAATCCCAATTTGTATTTGGCTTCGAGTACACGGCGACAAGCCAGATCTATCTCTGCCTGAGTAACTTTACTTTCTTTCAGTGATTTATCTAATGTCTGTAAGCCTTCGCTCACCATATCCATGTCGATACCTGCTTTGAGTGCACGTGCCGATACTGTTTGCAGATCGCCGATACCGTGATCTACCATTTCGCTGATACCTGTATAGTCAGTTACAACAAAGCCATCGAAGCCCCATTGTTTACGCAAGACATCGGTCATAAGCCATTTGTTAGCGGTAGCAGGTACTCCGTCAACTTCATTGAACGAAGCCATTACACTGCCTACTCCGGCTTCTACTGCTGCTTTGTAAGGATACATATATTCGTTGAACATACGTATACGACTCATATCTACGGTATTGTAGTCACGACCAGCTTCTCCGGCTCCATAGAGCGCATAGTGTTTCACACAGGCCATGATGTTGGAATTAGTCGCATACATCTGATCGCCTCTGCCCTGATAACCATAAACCATTGCTTTAGCTATTGCTCCGCCAAGAAACGGGTCTTCACCACTTCCTTCCGAGAAACGTCCCCAACGGGCATCGCGTGAGATATCTACCATCGGGCTGAATGTCCAGCTGATACCGTCTGCGCTGGCTTCGATAGCAGCTATACGTGCCGACTGTTCGATAGCAGCCATATCCCATGTAGCAGCTAATCCTAACGGAATAGGGAATACTGTTTCATATCCGTGAATTACGTCCATTCCGAATATCAACGGAATTTTGAGGCGGCTCTCTTCTACAGCGATGCGTTGTACATCTCTGATTTTTTCTACGCCTTTTATATTGAATAGTCCTCCGACTTGTCCTTTCTTAATTTTTTCAGCAATATTGCTGCTTTTTGCTTGCCCGGTCGTTATATCACCGGAACTTGGAAGATTGAGCTGCCCCAATTTCTCTTCCAATGTCATCTTGCTCATCAGATCAGTGATGAACTTGTCCATTTTAGGATCTTTCTTTTGTGCATAAGTGCTCAACGCAAACAGACACATAAAGAAGATCGCTACTGTTTTTAAAGTCTTCATTTTTACTTTATATTTTTATTTACCTAAAACCTAAAACCAACCCATTAATAACCAACAATCTTTATTGAAAACCTTAAAAGCCAAATCTCTTTGATTGACTATAAAATTAAATTTAAACAACTGCACCCCGCCTAAAGAGTGCAGTTGTTCAAAGATTTTCCTTAATTAGCTCCAACCCGGATTTTGTCCTAACGACGGAGTATTCAGTAACTGGATGTTTGATATAGGGAATAATTCATGTTTACCTTTCACAAACGGTTTACCATGAGCTTTCATTACAGATTCGGCCTGTCCTGTACGAACAAGATCGAACCAACGGTCGTGCTCAAATGCAAGTTCGAGACGGCGTTCGTGCCAGATAGCCTGACGCAATTCATCTTTGTTTGTTGTAGTCACTTCTTTAAGTTTCACCCTGTCTCTTATATCATTTAATGCAGCCAATGCTTCAGTTGTTTTACCCAATTCGTTTGCAGCTTCAGCTTTGATCAGATAGATTTCACCGAGACGAAGATATCTGAGGTTTTTATCTCCATCACCTGCTCCTTTATTAGCGCTTGAGTAAGCTTTCATATTATACATCGGATTTTCGCAGTTCTTCACTTCATAACCATCGTATAATGTTGAATTATTAAATAAGATAGTTGCATCACGACGAATAACGTCACCCGTTACCCCCGGTTGTGCACTTGTCTCAGCATTGAAGGCGTTCAGCAGATCCTGAGTAGGTGTATTGAAACCCCAGCCCCAGCCTGTACCACCACGAGCACCTTGAGTTTCGGAATATTGCTGTATACCATGCGCAGGAGAGGTTCCTCTTGCCTGTATTTCAAACAACGATTCAGAACTGTTTTCACCTTCCACTCTCCAGATCAGAGAATAGTCGATCAGAGCATAACCATAATTAGTGTTTGAAATCACCGCAGAAGCATTGTCATAAGCATCCTGCCATTTTTCCTGATATAGATATACTTTTGAAAGTAGTCCCTGTGCAGCTCCTTTAGTCGCACGACCTAAGTCTTTACTATCGGTATACTTGTCAGGAAGAGCGGCCATCGCATCTTTCAGATCTTGTTCTATATGTGCATAAACTTCTGCTTTAGGAGCTCTTGTCAATACATCTTTTTCCTGTATAGATACATCACCCCAACCTCTTACAAGGTAGAAATAAGATACAGCTCTGAGGAATTTAGCTTCACCGATCAGTCTGTTTTTGTATGTTGCATCCTCAAGTCCGTAACTCTCGGCAAATTCGATAGCCTTTGTTGCACGACCAATCGTTTTATACCAGCGTATCCACATAGCATCGATAGATCCGGCACCACTGGTGAATGTAAGGTTATCAAATAATTGTTTGTCACCACCCGGGTCACTAGGTGAACTTCCTTTGTCGGCATTATCGGAGATCATCTCCGTGATAGCCAAGAAAGAGAAAGCATAATCCCAGTCGGTAAACATTCCATACACTCCGTTTACAAACATTTCGGGTGTATATACATCTTCCTTATCTCCTTCTTCTACTCTTTCCTGTGAATCCACATCGAGGAAACCGCTACAGCCTGAAGCAAAGAAGATAAGAGCTATGGATAGTATTCCTATATATATTTTTTTCATAACAGAATATTTTAGCTTTTATTAAAATTGTAAGTTAAGACCAAAAATGAAATTACGGGTAGTAGGATATGCTGATAATTCTATACCGGCAGTACCGCTAGGTTGTCCGATCGGAACAGTTCTATCATTAGAATATCCGGATATTTCAGGAGAGAATCCTGAGTAACCAGTAAACATAAACGGATTTTGAGCAGTAAAGTAGAATCTCAGTTTTGATCCACTGAATACCAAATCATTAAATGTATATCCTAATGTGATATTGTTGATACGGAAGAATGCACCGCTTTCGAGGAAATAGCTGGATGAATAACTGTCGCGGTTAGCTCCCGGATGTTCATTAGTAGAACCGGCACCTGTCCAACGGTCTTTGTATGTATCGTAGGTAATGTTCTCACCACCGTCTATACGTCCGTGTTTCAAACCGTTATAAATTTTATTTCCGGCAACTCCATATCCGTCGATACTGAAATCAACGTTCTTATATTCCAGTCCTAAATGAATACCATAGTTAGAAGTAGGCAAATATGATCCCATATACACTTTGTCACGGTCATCTATCATACCATCATTATTCTGATCTTTATATTTCAGATGCCCCGGTTTCGGATCGCCTAATTTTGCAGTCGCATTGTTAATTTCTTCCTGAGTTTGCCATACACCATCGGCTTCGAGCAACCACCATGCAAATAACGGCTGACCCTCTTCCAGACGTTTGGTTATCTGTCCGTCACTTAAGCTACCACCTGTTTGTCCGGCGTAAGTAGGAGTAACGTTTTTCACACGGTTCCTGTTATAAGAATAGTTTGCGCCTATTTCGTAAGTAAGTCCATTAGCCAATTTATCTTTCCATGCTAATACAACTTCAACACCGCTATTTTCTACTTCAGCTCCGTGAGCATAGAAGTTCTTTTCGTACCATACATTTCCTACCGGCTTTACGTCCAGGATAGTATTGGTATTCAACTTATTGTAATAATCAACACCTCCGGTCAAACGATCGTTCAACATAGAGAAATCAAATCCGACACCCCATTCTCTGGTTTTTTCCCAAGTCAACGGAACAACAGGAGAACCATAAGCAGCACCATATACTAAGTTTTGGCTAGGGCCGAAAACATAGTTATAGTTATCGCTTGCAGTAGAAGAATATATCTGATTTACGTTCAATGGTACGTCCTGATTACCCAGTTTACCCCAAGTTCCTCTCAGTTTGAGGTAATCGAGGAAGTTGACATCCTGCATGAAGCTCTCGTTAGAGATTGTCCAACCGAAACCTACAGACGGGAATGTACCCCAATAGTCTTCATTAGACTTGAATGTACTGGAACCGTCACGACGGATTGTTCCCGTGAAATAGTACTTGTTATCGAAGTTGTATTGTACGCGGGCAAAATAAGATGCCAGTGCTCTAGGTGTATAATAATACTGATCTAATTCTTTCGCATAAGCATCTGAAGCCATCCCGATATTCCAATATTGAGGTTTTGACGGCACATCGTATCCTTTCATTATAGAAGTATTACCGATACCCGACTTCTCTCTGGACATACCTACTACCGCTTCTACATTGTGTTTATCGAAACGTTTGTTGAAAGTAGCAAATCCTTCCCATATCCAACGGTATGTTTCTATATCTTCATATCTCAATGAGTTGTTAGCCCAGTTAAGACTTGCCGGATTTTTAGTTTTCTCAGCGTCGAAGTCTGCTCCGGTCTTCAACGGATTGACAGCGAGCCATGCTTCTTTCAGGTTCTCAAACTTACGATCTTTATAATAGAACTTATTAGCCCCGAAACGAGAATTGACTTTCAGGAAGTCGGTAATCTTAAATTCACCTTCCAAACCACCCTGAAGAGTCAGCGTTTTTGTCTTTTGTGAATAATTATTGACATTGAACATCGGGTTACCAATAGAATTGAGTTTACCCATAGCATCGGTCGAGCTTCCGTCGATACCGGCAATACCTGTAGTAGTGTTTACACTTGAAGTACCCCAACGTCCATTCGAGAACTTAACAGGAACCAGCGGAGACTGGCGATATGCTTCGTTAAAAGCTCCGTATGGTTTAGGACGGTCAGTAGAAAATGAGATACTCAGATTCTGGCTAAATTTCAAGCGATCATCAAAGAATTTATATACATTGTTGTTACGAATCGTAGAACGTTGGTAGTTCTGCTGATCGAGAATACCGTTCTCATCGTAATAGTTATAACTCAAATAATAATCTACTGTCTGTCCGCCACCTGACAATGAAACTGTATTGTTGGTGAATACGCCTGTTTTTAATAGCTCGTCATACCAATCGGTATCATAAGCCTGAGAACCGGCATCTTTCAGATTATATTTACCCAATACGTCCTGATTTTGATTGAAATACTCTATGTACTGTGAAGCATTAGCCATTTTCACCTTGTTGAGAGTGGTCTTGATACCCACATAAGACTCAACGCCAATCTTAGCAGATCCGGACTGTCCTTTTTTAGTGGTAACGATAATAACCCCGTTAGCTGCCCTCACCCCATATATAGAAGCTGATGAAGCATCTTTGAGTACGTCCATAGATACAATGTCAGAAGGGCTGATATTTCTTATATCATCAGCAGGGAAACCGTCGACAATATAAAGCGGATTACGTCCTCCTAAAGCTGTACCTAATCCACGAATAATAACGGTAGGTGTTGAACCCGGAGCATCGTTGTTTACAATGTTAACACCGGAAATTTTACCTTGCACAGACTGCACAGCATTCACAGCCGGTTGCTTCATTATGTCTTCGGAACGAACGCTTCCGATAGAACCTGTCAGGTCGGCCTTTTTGGATGTACCATAACCGATCACAACGGTTTCTGTCAACATAGTGGCATCGTCCTGCAATACTATATCTACAGTATTCTGTGCACCGATAGTCACCAACTGGGCTTTCATACCCACGAAAGAAAATTCGAGCACATCTCCGGTTTTTACAGGTAATGAATACTGTCCATCGATATCGGTTACGGTACCGGTAGTTGTTCCCTGTACCCGCACGCTTACGCCTATCAGTGGTTCTTTAGCTGCATCTGTGACCAAACCTGAAACGGTTTTTGTCTGGGCATAAATGCTTACAGTACTTGCCAGTAAAAAGCAAGCGAAGAATACAAAGCTTTTCATAAAGAAAGAACTTGCACCCTTTGTAATAAATGTTCTTTTAGGTTTAATTTTCATAGTTTTACTTTTTATTTAAACACATGTTCCTCTAATAAATCTACTATGAACAACAGAAAAGAGATGATTAATGTTTGTCGTGTATTTTACTTTAACTTTGTTAAATCAGTCAAAGCTGGCATCATGGTTTTCTGGTCGTTTTGATATCAGATTCGGATCAAAATTATAATACGATGCAGCTTTTGTTTTCAAAAGTTAATACACGGCAGATACACACACTGATTTTTTAACAGTACCCAGACCTCACTATTACCTCTCAAAAAAAATTAATAGTCTGTTTCACAACAGAATAAATGACACTAATCTATATTGAGAAAAAACTCGTTTAGATTTTGAGAGGGTTGTAGATTTAACTTTTTACGGAGTCTGTAGCGGCTGTTTTCGACTGCCCTCACTGACAGATTCATCAGAGAAGCGATCTCTTTGGTCTCCAAATTGAGCTTCAGGCAGGCACATAATCTGAGGTCGCTATTGGTAAGTTGGGGATAGAGCATTTTCATCTTTTTGAAGAATCCGGTATGCTTTTCTTCAAATTTTATCAGGAACATTTTCCAGTCGTCTTCCGAATCGAGATTATTATTCAGCAGGGCATTAATTTTCTGATAAAGCGGTAACAGGGCACTCAACTTATTCTTTGAATAAAATTCGTCGACAATGTCTTTTATTTTCAGCATAAGTTCGTTTTTCTGAATAATGAATGAGGTCTGAGTCAACAGTTCGGCACTCTTCTGTTCTACTTCCTGCTGCAATTCTCCGGCAAGAATCCTCAACCGTCGTGTTTCGCGCTGACGAATCTTTTGTAAATGCAGATTCCTGTAACGTCTGAGTATCAGCATCCAAATGGCATACATTATTGCTACAATGACAACAATGTACAACAGATATGCCCAGATGGTAAGATACCATGGGGAGAGAATCTCGAAATCGTAGGTCACCTCATCCGAATAGTTACCCAGACTGTCTACCGTGCGCACTTTAAATGTATATTTTCCTTTGGGCAGACGGGCATAAGAGACATTGTTCACTTTACGTGGTACAGACCAGTCCTGATCTACACTTTCGAGCATATACTGAAACGACAGATTCATTGCAAAGGCATTGTTCGACGAGAAGCCGAACACGACTGTATTGTGATCATATACTATCTTCGATCCTTTTATCATGTCTTTATATTCTATGTCGCCATCCGTGTCTATTGCCCGCAGCGATTCTATATAGGGCAACGACAGTTTACGTGTAGCAAGCGTACTACGTCCTTCGGGTGTCGTATATAGCATAAAACCATTGTCGAGGCAGATCAGGCTCACCGAGTCGTTCAATACCGATACATTCTCATATCCGTTTATGAGAGACATGTTCATTCCCAGATCGTAGCTTTCGAGAATAGATGCTTCATAGCCATCGTACGAAAATTTATAAATAGCAGAAGTCGTTAACGCCCAAAATAGGTTATTAGTTATGGGAATGATCTGTTTCAGGTTCTTTATATCTCTGAAACAATCGTCGAGCAGTTTATTCGGTACTATTTTATTGGCTATGTCATCGTATGTATAAAAGCGATTGCTACCGAGCAGAACAATACGCCCTCCGACTTTAAACATTTTCAGTTTGTATGGAAGTTCATCATTATTATTACCTCCATAATACGAGAAACTGCGAAAGCTGCTCAGATCGTCATCGAGTTTGCAGCGATACACTCCCCTGTTGAAATGTTCGAGCCAGATATTGCCCAGATGATCGAGTTCGGCACTGATTATAGGTTCGGATATCTGACCGGGACGAAAAATTTCTTTCGTATTTTTATCGATTATCCTGATAGACTGATATGTGGAGAGTAATAATAAATCACGATTATTTATAGATGCTTCGGAGAGGTTGTAGACTCCCGTGCCGACTGAAAAAGCATCTGAAACGGATAGGTCTGTATGTATCTCTTTCAGGCCTTTGTTGTGGCAACAATACAGCCTGCCGTCAATTATCCTGAATGCCCATACCTGCCCCTGAGTACCGTTCACCAGCTTCATTTCCGACAAGGCATTGGATCGGCTCAGATTGTCTTTTGTCAGATAAAACACTCCCTGATTGGTACCGATAAACAGTTTGTCATTCCATACGATGCCACCGTACACTGCTCCGGTCTTTCCACCGGGATCGGTATAGCAGCTCATATTTTCCATATATTGTATATAGGATATACCCCTGTCGAGGGCTGCCCATACATTTTTCAGATTGTCTTCGTAGAGCGAGAGGATAGTATTGTTCTGCAAATAATTTTCTGATGATATATGGTCTATTATCTTTCCATTCGTATCTATTTCGTATATCCCATCCAGAATAGTTCCCAGAAAATAGGTTCCTCGGGATGAAAACAGTCCGCAATTCAGTTCTTTTGCATTCATCAGCCGCGATAGTTCAGGATTCCATTCTCTGAACGATGTGCCGTCATAGGTGTAAATCCCTTTGGTAGTAGTACCTATCAGATATTCATTGTCTTTGTATGGCAAAATAACCCGGACGTCCGTATTACTGAATATATCGCTTCCTTCAATCTTCTCTAATGTTGCACCTTTGAGTCTGAAAAGCGGCCCCAGCATTTGCTGTATAAGAAATTCGTCCCTCACCTTTGTCAGGAACAGGAATCCTTTATCGGAGGGAATACGCGTAACGGTTTTATAATCGTACATATATATAGCCGAAAACGACTGGAAATAAACACAGTCATCGGCTATCAATATCTTCCAGAAATCATCGTTGCGAAAAAGTGCTTTATCGAGGCTATCACTTAGTGATGTATAAACGAGCTTACCGGAGATATCCCTGTCCCATCGCCCGAATTCTTCATAGCTGCCTGTGAATATGGTATTGTGTGAAAGAACTGCTACCGAACGTGCGACAAGCGAATTGGGGATGCGATTGAGCGTCCATTCTACACCATCGAATTCCAACAGACCTATATCGTTGCCAAAATAGAGAAAGCCTCTTTCGTCCTGCCCGATCGACCAGTTTTTGTTATCAGCCTGATACTTTTCCCTGTATATATTGATTATTTGCGGTTTGTTGGAAAATACGGGAAGTGCACTGAAAACGAATATAAAAATGATTACATACTTGTAGAAACGACTCATAGGGCTGTCTTTATTATTCCGGGATTATTCGATTTCCAAAATTAATATATTTTTATCAAAGTAAGCCTATAAATTTAAACTGCCTCTTGCTAAATGCTTTGGAGGTGAAATCGATTCACATGCAATCTTATAGTGGCACAAAGCTAAGTGGCAGCAAAGAATCAGAATGGTAAGACAAAATCATAAGGATCACTTTCCAGCCAGTAGTATAAAAGAAGAACAACGATGGCTACGATAAATGCAATAACTAATTTCTTTTTCTTAAAGTATACAGATACCGCCAAGCCTACCACTGCAAGAACAGGAAGTGAATTTACAATGATAAATGCTATCACATTTATCCAGAATAATATGTCGAAGTTTGATTCTGCCATTCGTCAAATGTATCAATTTAAATCGATCCAAAAAGATAAAACCTGCCCAAAATATCCATAAATACTTTAAACAGGTTCTAACAAATATAGTAAAATAAATCAGATTCTTATCTTTCCCACTGCACCATCTCCGTTACAGCAAGCTGGTAGTCGCGTTCCGTCTCCAGATATTTATCTACAGTCTCGTAATATACCGATAGTTCGAGCAGATAGTTGATAAGCGACAACTGCCCTTTATCCAGAGCTTTCTTTAGCAACTCTCTGCTGCTCGTTGTTTCCAGTATCTTTTCGTATTCGGTAAGCATACCCGATAGTTTCAGCGCTTTGTCGTGCTGCTTTTGCAAAACATTGCGAAATTGCATTTGCATATCCAGATGCTGCATCTGTAAGGCTACTGTCTGTGCTTTCTGGTGTTTCACTGTATTGCGTCCTTCCCACAGCGGGATGGAAACCCCGATACTAAAGCCTTGCAACGTCTCTCCCGGTACACGTTCACTGGTATATCCGGCTGTGATCTTTGGCAGGTTGAGCGCACGTGTCAGTTGTTCCTGCTTGCGGCTCAGAGTTACTTCCTGCTCTGCCATACGTATAGCCGGATTGTTTTCTTTCACCCTGTCGAACCATTCGGGAAAGTTCCTCTCCATTACATAACCGATATATCCATCCGTAGTTTTTACGTCTATCGGCATTCCTCCGTTCAAACGTTGCAACTCCTGATTGAGGGCATCTATTTCCACCTGATTAAGCTGTAAAGCCTTTTCATCATTCAGATAGTTGAGTCTGGTTTTGTTACGCTCGAGTATATCAATATCTCCTTTGTCGAATCGTTTCTGATAGGCCTCCGACAACTCTTTGGCATAGCCGAGCCTTTGTGTCAGTACATCGTTCATCTTCTTCTGATAAACGAGTTCTGTGTACAAAAGCCTTGCTTCCTGCAATATTTCCCTGCGTTGCTGATCGTATACTATATCCGCCTGACGGTTTTTCCCATCTGCCAACTGCGATTTGAAGCGGTAAGCTGTAGGAAAATCGAACGACTGTGTAATGTCCAGATTGGTACGGTGGCTTGTAGCTTCCTTCGGCGAGCCCCACAAATAAGCAAATTCGACTTCGGGATTAGCAAGGTTAATCCCTGTCCTGTTCCCTATTTTAGTCGCATTGTTCTGCTCCCTGTATGCTTTCAGCGTGGTGTTATTGTCCTCTATGCTCTGCAAAAAGCCTGAATAACTATTCTGGGCATTTCCGGAAAAGATACACAGAACGAAAAGTGCAGTTATATATATTATTCGTTTCATATATTTTTGGATTTCATAATTTCAAAATTCTATCCCCATTATGGCTTTGCGGCTCCTTCTCCTTTTGGAGAAGGTGGGGGATGAGGTGGTTATACTACTTCCTGTTTTACTTCTTTACGGTTTTTCAGCATCCTGTATATAATAGGTACAATGTACATATTCAACAGCGTGGACGTAAGCAATCCGCCCAGAATAACTTTAGCCATCGGGCTCTGTATCTCATTGCCCGGAAGATCACCCTGAACTGCCAATGGAATCAGTGCCAAACCGGAACAAAGAGCCGTCATAAGGATAGGGTTGAGACGGTCGAGCGATCCCTGCAATATACTCTTGTTTACTGAGAATCCTTTACTACCCAATTCGTTGTAGTGCGCCATCAGCAGAATACCGTTTCGGGTAGCGATACCAAACAGGGATATAAACCCGATAATGGCAGGAATGCTTACTTCACCCGTTGTCAGTAATATAGCGTATACGCCGCCGATAAGAGCCAGAGGTAAATTAAGCAGAATTACCGCCGATTGCATAATATTACGGAACTGATTGAACAACAATAGGAATATCACCATTATAGCGAATACCGATGCCAGCAGCAAGGTACGCGATGCAGCCTGCTCACTCTCAAACTGTCCACCGTATTCGATATGATAGTCTTCGAGCAATGTAATATTTTCATCTATATTACTTCTGATATTGTTTACCACACTGCGCAAGTCTCTGCCACTGACATTGGCCGAAACTACAATCTTTCGCTGTGCATTCTCCCTGTTCACCGTATTTGGACCGGTAGCAGATGTTATATCCGCCACATAGGCAAAAGGCACTTTCGTCCCGTTTGCGTCTATCATCAGATTTGCAATTTTATCAGCCTGATCTTTATAATCGTCTGCCGCCTTCAATGTCAAATCGAAGCTTTTTCCGCTATCATATACCTGCGATACGATTTCACCTGAAAGCATCACATTTACAAATTCCGAAAATTCGGGTAATGTAATGCCATACTTCGCCAACAGCTCACGCTTCGGCGTAATCTTCAACTGCGGACGCTCTACCTGTTGTTCCACATTCAGGTCGGCAATACCTTCGATACCTTCGATAGACGATTTGATGTTATTACCCAGCGAATACAGTTTATTGAGGTCTGTACCGAAAAGTTTGATAGCAATATTAGCCTTAGTACCCGAAAGCATGTGGTCGATCCGGTGTGTTATCGGCTGACCTATCTCCACACTGATACCGGGTATGGCATTCAGCTTTTCGCGAAGCTCTGATAGCATTTCTTCCTGCGATCTGTCTTTCAATATAAAGGGCGCTTCTATTTCGGAGGTATTTACCCCAAAAGAATGTTCATCCAGTTCGGCGCGTCCTGTTTTACGCCCTACAGTTTGTATTTCGGGAATACTCAGAATAGCAGCTTCGGCCATCCGACCTATGTTATCCGATTCTTCGAGTGAAATACCGGGCAATGTATTTAATGTGATGGTAAACGAACCCTCGTTGAACGGAGGCAGGAAGTTGCGGCCGAACGTAAAGAAGATAATAATAGCAGATAGCAAAAGCACACCTGTTATACCCAATACTATCTTCTGTTTTTCGAGTGCCCAGTGCAAGCTCTTTTCATAGATTGTTTTTAGCTTTACTACAAAAACAGGCTCTTTTTCTTCCTTGTTATCTTTATTTTTCCCTAACAGGTAGCTACACAGAACAGGGGTTACGGTAAGTGCTACCACTGTAGAGGCAAACAATGCCACGATGAAAGCAATGCCCAGCGGTACCAACATACGCCCTTCCATTCCACTGAGGAAAAACAACGGGATAAAACTGGTAACAATGATCAGCGTGGAATTGAGTATCGGCATACGTACTTCTTTCGATGCCTCGAAAACCACAGTAAGAATACTCTGTTGTTGCTCTTTTGGCTTTTGCCTGTTTTCGCGCAAATGCCTGAATACATTTTCTACGTCGATAATGGCATCATCTACGAGCGAGCCAATAGCGATAGCCATACCGCCCAGACTCATTGTATTGACGGTCAACCCCATCATTTTTAATGCGAGGAGAGAGGTTAAGAGTGACAAAGGCAATGCCAACAGTGAGATAAAAGTCGTACGCCAGTTCATAAGGAAAATGAACAGGATAATGACTACAAAAATAGCTCCCTCGTACAACGACTTCTCCACATTGCCTATCGAGTTGTTGATAAACCGTTCCTGACGGAAAATATCAGTGGATATCTTCACATCGGCAGGCAGATTCTTTTGCAATTCGGCAACAGAAGCATCCAGTTTTTCGGTAAGCTCTATCGTATTTGTATTGGGTTGTTTAGTTATCGTCAGTAATACAGCAGGCTTCGCTCTCTCGGAAGCAAGTCCGAGTTTAGGCGTTTTTGCACCGATCTTTACTTCGGCTATATCTCTTATCAATATTGGATTTTCACCTTGTTTACGAACGACCGCCGTACCTATTTCTTCTACATTGGCGCTCTGGATAACACCTCTGACAATATATTCGTTACCATATTCGTAAAGGATGCCTCCCGATGAGTTCTGATTCATATTGCGTGTCACCTGCAACACTTCGTCGAGGCTGACGCCGTAATGTTTCATCCGTCCGGGATCGAGCAATATCTGATACTCTTTGATGTCTCCGCCCATCACTGTAACCTGAGCCACACCTCCTGTGGAAAGCAGTCGGGGGCGTATTGTCCAGTCAGCAATAGTACGCAGATCGAGCAACGAAGTCGAATCTGCCGTCAATCCGAGAATCAACACCTCACCTAATATAGAAGATTGCGGCCCTAAAGTAGGCTGTCCGATATTGGCAGGCAAAGATTCACCCAGTGTCGCCAGTTTTTCGGTCACTATCTGGCGGGCTTTATAGATATCCGTTCCCCAATCGAATTCTACCCATACAACAGAAAATCCTGTGGTAGAAGATGATCGCACACGGCGCACATCAGTAGCTCCGTTAACAGCAGTTTCGATAGGAAACGACACCAGCCGTTCCACTTCTTCGGGCGCCATTCCGTTAGCTTCGGTCATTATCACTACGGTGGGTGCATTCAGGTCGGGAAATACGTCTATTTCCATATTTCTGGCGGTGTAGAATCCACCGACCAGCAGAAGCACGGCACCGATAAGAACAACCAGACGGTTGTTCAATGAGAATTGTATTATTTTATTCAGCATTTTAGTTTACTAGTTGGTAGTTTACTAGTTTACAAGCCAATATTATAAAACTTGTAAATCATGAAACTTTAAATTTTGAAATCCGGTTAGTGTTCGTGTCCGTGAGGAATAGCTGATGATGCCGATGCCAGTTTCACATGATAGGCTCCTTTGCTTACGACCTTATCTCCGGTTTTAATGCCGGATAATATTTCAGTATTTACGCCGTCATTTGCACCGACTGTTACCTCTTGCTTCTTATAAGCATCTTCGTGCACCTGTAGGTAAACAAAGAAGATACCCTGCTCCTCGGTAAGGGAAGTAACCGGAACGGTGAGTACATTATTACGCGGCTGTCCCAGAAGGAATATCTCTACATAAGAGCCAGATATAATTTGTCCGACATTGTCGAACTCAAAATTCACAGGGATATAATATTCCTGACTGTTGGCCGATTTTCCGAACGATACCAGTCGTCCGTTGAGTTCCGAAAGGCTGTAAACCGTCTTATCGTATGGAGTGCGGAAATTAGCAAGCGTGATGTTTCCCATATCCTTATAGTAACGCTCCGATATATCGGCACGCAGTTGCAGTTTGCGGTTCTGTGTTACGGTCATCAACGGCTGACCGATCTCTACATATTGCCCTTCGCTTACCAGTTTCGATTTTATAAATCCTGTTATCGGGGCAGAGATACCGACTCCTTTAGCTGTCGTTCCCCGACTGGCTGACTGATATACATTCCTGGCATTTTCGTAATTGAGCTTTATCTCATTATACTCTTTCTCTGAGATCAGCTTGTCTCCTATCAACGATTCTGCACGCTGAAATTCCTGACGGGTGATGTCATAAGCCGATTTTGCCCTTATGGCAGGGTCTCCGTCTACAAGATTTCGGGAAGAGATACTGAGCAAGGACTCTCCTCCCCTTACTGCCAGACCGTCATTCAGCGATGATTTGTTAAATGAGACGATGCCACTTGCGGTAGCCGAAACAGTAACTTCATCTCCCTGTGCCGACAATATCTGTCCGCTGGTTTTTATCACCTGATGAAACGTAACGGGCTTTACCGTGGTTATCTCTAATCCTACCGATTTAGCCTGTTCGGGTGTGAATGCGATTTCATCACCATGCGATTCTTCTACCGCTTGATTGTGGTCATGATCGTGGTCGCATTCTTCACCTTCGGCATGATTATGCCCCTCTTCAGCGTGGTCGTGATCATGATCATGTCCGGCATGTGCTTCGCTGTCGTGGTTATGTCCGGCGTGATCGTCTGTTTTCTGGTTGGAACTGCAGCCCCATGATATCGCCAACAGACAGGCGAAATATATTATATGTTTTTTCATTATTCTTATTTTTTAGATTCAAAATGTCAAATCTGTAAGAGCATAGCATACTCCGGCAGAAAATGAACATAAATAGATTATAATACAATCTTGTATTATGCCAAAAAATAAGGTGCAGGGGGTGCACGCAGGCTACTGATAGTACCTACGTATGGAGATATGTAATTGTTGAGATATGGTTTCTGATCGAGCCATTGTCCGAAGCTGGGAGCATCGAAATAAAACTCGTTCAGAGAATACACAGTATATAATAACGATAAGCAGTTTTCACATGGCAGTATTTCTTCGTGAAACTCGTTACCGCCCCGCACAACGATCTCTTTCAGACCGCAATCGTCATTATTTGTGTGATGATGATGAGATTTTCCGGTGTGTTTGCCACAACATTCATCATTATTATTTGTATTAAGGCTTGAACATTCCGGCAGGTCTACGAGTTTTTCTATAGAAAAACAAACAATGCCATCGTGATGAGAATGAGGCAAAACACTATGCGCCAGCAATAATATATTTGCCAACAGCAGTAGTATAAGAGTCAATAATTGCTTAGTTCTCATATTGCAAAGATATATATTTTCAAATAAAATAAGCCGATATGAACGAAATATCGTCACGTCGATTAAAATAAAAACCAAAACAAACTATCAAAATAATACTAAATATATTTTTATATCAAAATAAATACATACATTAGCAACATATTTTAAGAAAAATATTTATTAATTACTTTCAAATTGTCACATCATGAATAGAACAGAAAATGATCTTATCGGCAGTTTGCCCGTTCCCGAAAATGCTTATTTCGGCATTCACACACAACGTGCAATGAATAATTTTCAGATTTCGGGAATAAAATTATCTGATTACCCCGAGTTTATAAAGGCGCTGGCTTATGTAAAATGGGCAGCAGCCGAAACGAACTGTCAACTGGGAGCTTTGGATAAAAACATAAGTGATGCTATCGTAGAAGCATGTAAAAAAGTTATTGCAGGTGACTACAACGACCAGTTCCCGAGCGATATGCTACAAGGTGGTGCGGGTACATCTACCAACATGAACATAAACGAGGTGGTTGCCAATATTGCACTGGAATTGATGGGGCATAAGAAAGGTGAATATCCGCATTGCTCTCCATACGACCATGTAAACCTGTCGCAATCGACCAACGACGCATATCCTACGGGCGTGAAGCTGGGGATCATCTTCTACAATAAGAAAGTAAAGAGTACCTTGTCGGAGCTTGTAGATGCTCTGAAAAAGAAAGGTAAAGAATTTGAGCATGTGATAACAATGGGGCGCACCCACTTGCAGGATGCCATACCGATGACATTGGGTCAGGAATTCGATGCTTATGCGGCTACATTGGAAAAAGAAATAGATGCACTGAAACAAAGTGCAATGCAATGCCTCGAAATTAATATGGGTGCTACGGCTGTAGGCACAGGTCTGAATGCCATACCGGGTTATGCAGAACTGTGTGCTAGTAACCTAACCCGATTGACAAAATATAACTTTACGGCAGCTAAGAACCTAGTAGAAGCCACATCGAATACAGGTGGATTCATCGCTTATTCTTCCGCCTTGAAGAAACTGGCGATAAAATTGTCGAAAATGTGTAATGACCTGCGTATACTTACTTCGGGACCACGTTGTGGGATGTACGAGATAAATCTGCCTCCTATGCAGGCCGGATCGTCCATTATGCCGGGCAAGGTGAATCCGGTGATAGCAGAGGTTACGTCACAGACCTGCTTTAAGGTGATCGGTAACGACTTTGCCGTAACTATGGCTGCCGAAGCAGGACAGTTGCAACTAAACGTGATGGAGCCTGTGATGGCATACAGCATTATGGAATCGCAGAATCTGCTGATAAATGTAATGAAGTGCCTCTGCGAAAACTGTATTGTAGGTATAACCGCCAACGAAGAGCATTGTAGCGATCTTGTGAAAAACAGTATCGGTATCGTTACCGCACTGAATCCGTATATCGGTTACGAAAACAGCACCACCATAGCACAGGAAGCGCTGAAAACAGGACAAAGCGTATATGATCTGGTACTGAAAAAGAATGTATTGTCGAAAGAAGAGCTAGACAGAATATTGAATCCTGCGAACATGACAGGTGTAAAATAAAACCTTTTTGAAAAATCCATTTATATAAAAGAAAAGGAACGGGTAATTAGATTATTCCGTTCCTTTTCTCATAATAAAAAAGTCCCGAATCATATCGGGACTTTCATATTTTAGGCGAATAAATTAATCTTCGTCTTTCTGGCTTGCTTCGTATTCTTTCAACAGTTTATCCTGTACATCGGACGGAACAAGCTCGTAGCTTGAAAACTTCATCGTGAATGAAGCACGTCCTCCGGTCAGTGAACTAAGTGAAATAGAATAGTTAGACATTTCTTTCAACGGAACTTTTGCATTCAGTATCTCGATACCTCTATCACTTTCCATACCCATAATCATGGCACGGCGTCCTTGCAGGTCGCTCATCACATCACCCATTTTGTCAGACGGAACAGATACTGTTACATCATAAATAGGTTCGAGAATCTTTGGCCCTGCATTCTTAAAGGCTTCGCTAAAGGCATTACGTCCGGCAAGCATAAATGAGATTTCGTTAGAGTCTACCGGGTGCATTTTTCCGTCGTACACTACTACACGTACATCGCGGGCATAAGAACCAGTCAACGGACCTTGCTCGAGACGCGACATGATACCTTTAAGGATGGCTGGAAGGAAGCGTGCATCGATAGCACCTCCGACTATACTGTTTACAAATACCAGTTTGCCGCCCCAGTCGAGATCGTAAGTTTGTACGTCACGTGATTGCACTTTAAACTCCTGTCCGTTAAATTTATATGTTTCCGGCACAGGCATACCTTCAATGTATGGTTCTACAATAAGGTGTACTTCACCGAATTGTCCGGCTCCACCCGATTGTTTCTTATGGCGGTAATCTGCACGGGCAGCTTTGGTAATCGTCTCACGATACGGGATCTTAGGCTCAGAATAAACAATAGAAATCTTATCGTTATTCTCCATCCGCCACTTCAATGTTTTCAGATGGAATTCACCTTGTCCCGATACGATAAGTTGTTTCAGCTCTTTAGAGTTTTCTATTATCCATGTAGGATCTTCTTCGTGCATACGCTGCAACACCTCATTCATTTTTTCAGTGTCTTTTTCGTTTTCAGCTTTTATCGCACGGCGATATTTCGGATCAGGATATTTAATAAAGTCGAACTTATTATCTGCTCCTTTGGCATTCAGGGTATTCCCTGTACGCACATCTTTCAGTTTCACGGCTGCACCGATATCTCCGGCAACCAGTTCTTCTATTTTAGAACGTTCTTTTCCGGCAGGGCAGAATATCTGTCCCATACGCTCTTTGGAGCCCCTGTTTGCATTCAACAGGTCGTCTCCTTCATGTACTTTTCCGCTCATTACCTTGAAGTAAGAAACTTCACCTACATGCGGCTCTACCATTGTCTTAAAGAAAAACAGGCTTGTAGGCGCATCGCTGTCGGGCTTCACTTCTTTGCCTTCCGTATTTACAGGAGCAGGCAGGTCGCGAACGTAAGGAACAACGTTTCCAAGGAACTCCATTGTACGGCGCACGCACATATCTTTCTCTGCCGATACGCAGAATACCGGATAAAGGTCTCTGTTGACCAGTCCCCAGCGAATACCCATACGCATTTCTTCTTCGGTAAGGGTACCTTGTTCAAAGAATTTCTCCATGAGGGATTCTTCATTTTCGGCTGCCGCTTCTACCAGTTTTTGCTGTAGCTCTGTTGCTTTATCCAACTCGTCGGCAGGTATATCGAGTACCTCCGGAACGCCTCCCTCCGGCTTCCATCGGAACATCTTAAATTTCAAAACATCAATCACTGCATTAAATCCTTCCCCTACATTTACCGGATATTGAATTAAAACAGCTTTGTCGCCATAGTCGGCTTTGAGTTGAGAAACCACATTGTCGAAATCAGCTTTCGGATGATCGAGCTGATTTACAATAAAAATAACCGGTTTCTTAAGTCTTTGAGTATATCTTAGTTGGTTTATGGTACCTACTTCTATTCCATATTGGGCATTCAGTACCATGAGTGCAGTATCTGTCACATTCAGTGATGTTACAATATTTCCGCTAAAGTCGTCTGATCCCGGACAGTCAATGAAGTTAAGTTTGCGATTCATCCATTCTACAGAGAAAATGCTGGAAAAGACCGAGTATCCGTATTCTTTTTCCACAGGGAAATAGTCCGAGACTGTATTTCCGTCTTTTACACTTCCTCTGCGTTTTATGACGCCAGCTTCATAGAGCATGGCCTCGGCGAGAGTGGTTTTGCCCGCTCCCGAACTACCAAGAATAGCTATATTCTTGATTTCTTGTGTTTGGTAAGTTTTCATGGCCTAAATGTTTTACATGGTTAATACTTTTTTACCAAAATAGCCTCCCTCCGGAGGCGACATTTCCAAAATTAATGAATTGCTTTGAGATTATTACTATAGAACGATATGTTATTTACATTAAAAATATAATTAAATGAAAGAAAAAAGAGATTTAAATATAAAACAACATCTGACCAGCCAATAATCAATTAACACATCGGCATTATATAATATATAATAAGGAGAGGCTGTCAGTTAGGGGCAACTATTCTATTTATTATTTTAAAGAAAATTTATCTATAGTATATGTTCAGTTAACAGTGATCAGTCAACAGTTAACAACAGAAAGCGATCTTTGAATTAACAATCAGCGGAGCCTACTCAGTTAATAACTGAAAAGTAACGAATTACGAAGTAATCGGCAGAGCCAAATGTAAAAACAATGCAAATCCATTACATTCATTACATTTTAGTTAAAATCGGAGTGTTGTGTGTAGGGGCGAATTGCATTGCCCGAAAAAGTATAAAAGGTGGGCGAATTGCATTCGCCCCTACAGAATAGAAAAGTAACGAGAAATGAAAACTATGCAGATCCATTACTTTCGTTACTTTTTAGTTAAAAACAAACACAAAGATGAGAGCTATTTCCCCTAACCGGAAGAGAACATTGTAGGACGTTGATTGTTAAAGTATAGAACTAAATATTGAGAATAAATTAAATTTATGAATATGATTATTTTCTACTATGAAAAGAGGCGTTCTTTCAACTATTTAGTCTATCTTAGAAGGGAAAATCTAACCTTGTTAAACATTATGTAAGTTCTATGGAAAAAATCACGTCTACGGAAGTCCTTGAATGGGCTAAAGATTTCCTCAATAAAGCGGAAAAAGAGTTAACTCCTGATGAGATTAAAGAACAGAAGAAGTATGCGTCTCTGATTCAGACACCGGCCAACAAGACGTTGCTCTCGAAAATGCTGGATGAATCTTCTCAAGTGAGGGACAACAGCAAAGTCATAAAGCGTATGACACTGTTGATAAAAGAATACGGCATACCTGACTTTTTCAATTCGTTTGACAAATTTCAGTTGAGGCTTTTTATGAACTTCGGTTTCTTAGCGCCCAATATTGCCATGCCTCTGTTTAACCGCAGGCTGCGCAAGGAAACTAACAAAATAATCATAGCCGAAGAAAGACCAAAGCTGACCGATCACTTATCGGGTAGATGGAACAGTAAAATAGGACAGAATGTAAACTTGCTCGGAGAAGTGGTACTGGGCGACGGAGAGGCGAACAAGCGTTATCTGCATTATCTGGAAGCTCTTAAAGAACCGGATATCAATTATATATCGATCAAGCTTTCGGGTATATATGCACAGATACATCCGTTGAGCTATGAACAGAATAAGAAAGATCTGTGCGAACTGGTAGCATCAGTTTACCGTCAGGCGATCAAGTACCCGTATACCGATCAGGACGGGGTTACCAAACCGAAATTTGTGAACCTCGACATGGAGGAGTACAAAGATATGGATATTACACTCGATGTTTTCGAGACTGTACTCAGCATGCCGGAATTTAAGAACTATACAGCAGGGATAGTGGTACAGGCATATCTGCCCGATGCAGGATTGTTGCAGGAAAGCCTGCTGAATTTTGCAAAGAAACGTTATGCGGAAGGCGGAGCACCTTTGAAGATGCGTCTGGTAAAAGGAGCCAACCTGCAAATGGAAAGTATTATTTCATCACTCAGAGGCTGGCCTAATCCAATATTTGGTAGTAAGGTAGAGGTGGATGCCAATTATATGCGCATACTGGACATCGCCCTGCAACCGGAGAATGCAGAAGCATTGCATGTGGGTGTTGCGTCTCACAACTTCTTTAGTATAGCGTACGCTTACCTTCTCAGCCAAAAGAACGGTGTATCGGCCTACGTTACGTTTGAAATGCTTGAGGGTATGGCTAATCACCTGCCGAGAGTTGTCAGGAACCTCGACAAACAGATAATACTCTATACGCCTGTGGTGAAGAAAGAGCACTTCCTGAATGCGATATCATATCTGGTGCGCCGTCTGGACGAAAATACAGGTAAGGACAACTTCCTCAGCTATTCGTTCAATCTGCAACTCAACAGCCCGCAATGGAACTTCCTTGTCAATCAGTTTGAAGAAGCTTACAAGCTGAAAGATACTATTGTAGCAAAGGCCTTGCGTACACAGAACAGGAATGAGAAACCGATACCGGTAAAAGATATAAATGTATTCCATAACGAACCCGATACAGACCTCGACTTGGATCAAAACCGTCAATGGGCTTTAGGTAAGCTGAAAAAATGGGGTACGGAGGTAAATGATAAGAACTTTATTGTTCCTGTTCAGATAGGCGACAAAGAGGTCATTACAGAGCATAAGAAGAAATATTACGACCGTAGCCGTAACGATGAAGTATGTTTCTGTGAGGCAAACCTGTCTACGCTGGATCAGATAAAAGAAATTATAGCCATAGCCGAAGAGGACAAACCGGGATGGCGGCAAACCGATGTAAACCGGCGCAATGAGATTCTGCATCAGGTGGCTGATAATATCAGCGCTAAGCGCGGCGATCTGATCGGCTGTATGGGCGCCATCACAGGGAAGACTTTTACGGAGGGTGACGTGGAGGTATCGGAAGCTATTGACTTCTGCCGCTTCTACCCTATTACGATGAAGCACTTTGCCGAACTGAATACAGTTTCGTACACTCCTAAAGGAATTATCCTTGTCATACCGCCTTGGAACTTCCCGCTGGCTATCCCTGTAGGCGGAGTGGCATCGGCACTTGCCGGAGGGAATACGGTAATATTGAAACCGGCAACAGTGGCCTTGCCTATCGCATGGGAATTTGCCAAATGCTTCTGGGATGCAGGCGTACCGAAAGAGACCTTACAGGTGGTATGTAGTGCCGACCGTTCGTCGCTCAACTATCTGACTGCACATCCGTCCGTTAAGCATGTGATACTGACCGGAGGAACGGATACAGCTTTCCGCCTGTTGGAAAACAGCCCGCGCACTCCGTTATCTGCCGAAACGGGAGGAAAGAATGCAATCATCCTTACCGGAAACGGTGATCAGGATCATGCTATACTGAATGTTGTAGCATCGGCGTTCGGTAACGCAGGACAGAAGTGTTCGGCCTGTTCTTTACTATTGGTCGATAAGAAGACTTACAATGACGAGAACTTCCGCTCGAAACTGAAAGATGCTGTAGAAAGTATGCGTACAGGCAGTGTATGGGATACGATGAATATGGTAGGCCCTATGATTACGAATGATAATGATAAGCTGCTGCATGCTATCGAGCATCTGGAAGAAGGCGAATCGTGGCTCGTTGCACCTGAGTTTCTCGATGAGAAGAAGTATATATTGAAACCGACTGTGAAATGGGGTGTGAAGCCAAGCAGCTTTACTTTCAAGAATGAATTGTTTGCTCCGTTGCTATCGGTAGTGTGTATCGACGACCTGAAACAGGGTATAGAATATGCCAACTCATCCGAGTACGGTCTTACTGCCGGATTGCAGAGTCTGGACGAGAACGAACAGCAGTTATGGAAAAACAGCATTGAAGCCGGTAACTTGTATATCAACAGGGGCATTACCGGAGCGATTGTCAATCGGCAACCATTCGGAGGGATGAAACGGTCGGCATTCGGAGGAGGTATCAAAGCCGGAGGGCCGAACTATGTATCATGTTTTGTCGAGTTCACCGAAAAGGCTGTACCAGCATCTACTAATAAAGCTCCTCTTAGCGAACTTATATCCGATGAGAAGGAACGCAACCGCTTCAACTACGCTTATGAAAGCTATATGAAAGAATGGGGGGCTGAATTCTCGCAAGAGAGAGATGTCAATCATATCTACGGAGAAGAGAACACATTCCGCTATCTGCCGTTGAAGAGTGTCGGTTTCCGCGTTATGGAGAAAGATACGCTGTCAGATGTCCTGCTGGTGATCACAGCTTCAGATATCGCCCGTACTCCGATTACGATAAGTATCTCCGATAAGGATACTAAACTGGAAGCATTGAAGCAGGCTGTTCCGGCTCTATTGAATGTACAGATGAAGATACAGGACGAGGAGCAGTTCATTGCTGAAATGGATCAGTATGAGCGTATCCGCGCTTGTTCTACAGACTTGCCTGATGCTGCATACCTGAAAGCTGCCAAGCTAGGCAAGCACATTGCTTCTGATAAGCCGCTTGCGGAAGGCAGGCTCGAATTGCTGCATTACCTGAAAGAACAAAGTATAGCATTCGAGTACCACCGCTATGGCAGTATCTTCGGAGAAGACAAGTAGCACCTCTCCCCGCCCCTCTCCAAGAGGAGAGGAAGTGCAAAGAGAGTGAGAAATCGAAAGCCCTGTATTGTTCCAAATCAATACAGGGCTTTAATCATCACGGAAAGGTTCACTAAACTATTTTCATTGTATATCTATTTGTTTACCCTGATAGAAGTCCAGAATCTTGGCTCTAAATATGAAATCGTACTTAGCCTGTATCTGCTTCGATTTGCTGGTCAGAAGTTTTGTTTGCGCTTCATTGTATTCAAAAACAGTGGATTTTCCTATATCGTAACGCTCGCGGGCATATTTGAACGACTCTTCGGCAGCCTCATAGGCCCTGCCTGTCGAATTGAACTCAGACTGAGCTGAAACTGCTTTCTGATAGGCTTGTTGAATCTCCTTATACAAAGCCAGCTTTGTATTATCCAATACCAGATTCTGATCCTCAATATCCAGACGGGCTGCTCTCACCCTGTTACGTGTCTGAAAACGGTTAAAGATAGGGATTCTTAACGACAATCCAATGGCTTCAGATCCATAGTCGCTTAGCTGACGGGAAAAACTTAATCCGGTTTTACCGAAAACTTTAGTATATGAAGTTCCATAACTGGCATCAAAATTAAGTGTAGGCCAATAGCCGGATTGAGCTACTTTCAACAATTTCTTATTGCTTTCAAGCAGTAATTCGGCCTCTTTTATATGAGGCTTTACACCCAGAGCCATCTGATAAACCTGATCCGGAGGTATAATACTGCTGATATTGTTATCTATGGCATCTCCCAAATCGGGAACTACTACATCGAACCCTTCCGTAACGGATAGATTCAGAGCCTGAGACAGATTGAGTAACGACAATGCTAGATTGTTATCTGCTGTTGTTACATTCAACTCGTCTTGAGCAGCCGTTGCCTTTATGTCATAGAGTTGCGATGCGGGAATTTTACCGGCGTCTAACATTATTTGTGTCTTTTCTACCTGTAGCTTACTCAACGCAGCTTGTTCCTGATAAGCTTTCAGTATTTCTTTGTTCAGCAAAACTTCCAAAAATAGAGATGCTACCTGCAATTCCAGATTTTCAGTTGCTTTTCTCAAACCTTCGGTAGCTGCCTGTAAACTAAATTCATCGGCCTTTATCTGGTTAGGTATCCGGAATCCGGTAAATATAGGAATTTCCGTTCCTATACTGAATGACGTTCTCGATGTATTTACCGACTCGGATGTATTGTTTTGCAGGGTAGACCGCCCGAAACTGAAATTCTGTCCAATACTGGCATTCAAATCCGGAAGACGGCTGTTTTTACTGGTACTGAGATTAATCTCAGCCCTATTGACACCCAGTGACTGCCGTCTGAGGTCTATATTGTTTTGCACTGCATAATCGACACATTGTCGCAACGTCCATTTTGTCTGGGCCTGCAGACACAGAACGGCAAAAAGCAAAGCAAATGATAATATATATTTTTTCATACGATTATGTCTGTTTATTTTTTACCTGGATCTACCTTAGGCTTATCCTGTTGCTCATTTCCCCTGATTTTCTCGCCCTTAGTCAAACCTTCTTTCACTTCAACCTTGATTCCGTCAGACAGACCGATTTTGATGTGCTTCTTGTCGAATACTTGCTTATTATCTGTCGAATCTTTCAGTATATATACATAAGCCGAGTCGTTACTAAAAGTAATTGTACTCTCAGGAATTGTCAGCACTTTTTCAGCTTTGGCCATTACAATCTCAGCATTGGCACTATATCCGGCACGCACAAGTACAGTATCGGGTATACGGGCTGCTGCTTTTATTTCAAACAGGATCGCTCCGTTCTCCTCCACACCTTTAGGGGCAACATATTCCAGTGTGGCATCGAATTTCTGATTCTCGATAGCACCTATCGACAGTTTGATAGACATACCTGTATGGATGCGTCCTACTTCAGTTTCGTCAATCTTACCGATAAAGATCATATCGTTCATATTAGCTACAGTTGCAATAGTAGTACCATCATTGAAGGTATTAGCCTGAATAACCGAGTTGCCGGCCTTTACAGGCACATCGAGGATCATTCCGGTTATAGTAGAGCGTATCTGTGTATTACTATATTGCGCTGTTCTCTTTGAGATACCTGTCTTTACGATATCCAGATTATTTTTTGATTTGTCCAGCTCCTCTACAGCCCTTCTATAGTCAGCCTCAGACTTATCCATTTCTTCTTTAGCAATAACTCCCTTTTCGTAAAGTTGTTTTTGACGGTCATACTCAGCTTTTACCTGAGTCAGGCTTATCTGCGCCACACTTACAGTTGATTCGGCTGTATTTAACTGTGCCACGTCAGGAACAACCTTTACGGTAGCAATAATATCTCCTACATTTACAAAATCGCCGGCCTCTTTCAGCACTTCGGATATGATACCTGATATCTGAGGCTTAATAAGGATTTCGTCTCGAGGCGATACCTTTCCTGTAGCCACTGTAGTATTTTCAATATCACCCGACTCGGCTGTCGTAATTTCATAAATAACCTCCTTAGGCTGTGATTTATTCCAAAGAAAAACGAATGTACCAATGACAATAACCCCAATGAGTACAAACAATAGAATTCTGAGAATCTTTTTCATATTATTTAGTTTATAATTTTCTTACTTATAGTATAGATCAATTTACAATATTAATGGGCTAACCATCACTCGTCTCTGATAGCGTCAATCGCTTTCACGCGCAAGGCTCTCATTGCAGGCATCAGACCGGCAATCACACCCGAGAAAATAATGATAAGCATAGCCACTACTGCTACCCAAAAGGTAACGTACGGAGGTATAAATATATTTCCTTCTCCTCCCATACTATTAGCCATTGCCTGATATATTGCCTCCAGAATAAACACACCGAACAACAGTCCCCCAAATCCGGCAATAGCTGTCAGAACAAAGCTTTCACTCAATATCTGTATCATAATGGTCATTGGTTTGGCTCCTATCGCACGCCTCACACCGATTTCACGTGTACGTTCTTTTACTGTTACCAGCATTATATTACTGATACCGATTACACCGGAAAACAGTGCTCCTAAACCAACAATCCAGATCAATATATCGATTCCTAAAAACAGATTCTGAAATATTTGAAACTGCTTTTCAATATTCACACTACCCAATGCTTTTTCATCGGTAGGAGATATATCATGTGAGGCTTTGAGAATAGCTTTCACTTCTTCCTCTACAGCAGATGCCGGATAACCGGGCTTAGCCGTACATGCCATGAACCAAATATCCTGCCCCTGATTGAATGCACGCTGTGTAGTAGAAAATGGCAGGTATATAGACTTTTCTATATCACCTCCTATCGAGGCCGCACGCGACTTGGGGCGAATTACACCGATTACCTGAAAATAAATTCCGTTTACTCTTATATATTGTCCTTCCGGATTTTCGCCCGGTTGAAATAGTGTTTCATACACTTCTTTACCTATCACACAGACTTTACGGCTTCCTTTTTCGTCCAGTTCGTTAAATAATCTGCTGGCAAGAATATGTTGCCCTTCGATCTGAAAATGTTCGGGATATATTCCTCTCACATCGTAGGTTCCCGATTTCTGTCCCCTCACTGCATTTTTGTCTCCGCCTCCGATAAAAAGCATGGGTGAAATATATTCAACTGAGGCAGCTTTCCGACGGATAAGCTCTACATCCCGGACATTCATTGTCCACATACGCCCTTTGCGATACCCTTTATATGCCTCACTGGTACGATTAGTCCAAAAGAAGCAGGCATTGGATGCAAATCCTTCAAAATTACCCATGATACCTCCTTGCAGAGAATTACCTGCACCAATAAGAATAATCAACATAAAAATCCCCCAGAATACTCCAAAACCGGTCAAGAAGCTGCGAAGCTTATTTCGGGTAATTGTAGTCCATATTTCCTGCCAGTTATCTAAATCGAACATGATTGTTATATCTTTTCTAAGTTTATCTTCTATTCGGCTCTCATTGCTTCTATCGGCCTTACCCGTGTAGCTTTCAACGCAGGGATCAGACCTGCTACGACACCGGCAATAATCAGCACTAAAGTTGCTAAGGCTACTGTTCCCAAATCGACGGTGGGATCTTTAAAAATACTCGGACTATTCATTGTGGCCTTAGAATCTCCGCCTATAACATTACTAATAGCCTCTGTAACCAGAAGTCCAAACAATAATCCTATATATCCGGCTGCGGTTGTTATCAGTATAGATTCAAAAATGATCAATCGCAGGACAGAGCCGGGAGTTGCACCGATAGCCTTACGTACTCCTATTTCCCGTGTACGTTCTTTCACAGTTATCAGCATTATATTGCCAACCCCTACTATTCCGGCCATCAGAGAGAAAATACCAATTACCCAGAGAAAAACGTTTATACCTGTAAATATCATATTCGTTTCTTCCATGTCTTCTGCTGTATTCCATACATGAAGGGCAGACCGGTCGGTCGGATCGAATGAATGCAGTTGTCCCATCTTCCGCCGTACATTCTCTATATAGGCTTTATTTGCTTCTAAACCCCTGACACCTTTAATCGTAAAATCTATCTGGCGAAATCCCCAACCTTTATTATAAAGCATCTGAGCAGTAGTAAACGGTATATAAGCCGGAGGGTTGCTGCTTGGCATATTTGAATCGTCATAAATACCGACTACCTGAAAGGCTATACCATTTGCTATTACATACTTACCAAAGGGGCTTTCTTCCTTAAAAAGGAGGCGTTTCATTTCGGGACTGATCACAATCACCTTCCGCCTGCTGTCTACATCTATTTTATTAAGAAACCGCCCATCGCCGCTCAACACCTTTATATTATTTATGAATGCTGCGTCCTGAGATACGCCTTCGAGTCTCCATGCTCCGTATTCTTTACCATAAGATATAGTTGAACTTTGAGACACTCTGGCCGACACATATTCTACTCCGGGCATCTTATTACGAATCAGATCATAATCTTTATGATCGAAGCGGATATTCCGGTTAGTCGGTAATCCTTTATAAGGCATTGAAGTCCATCCCGGCCACAATGATACCGAGTTTTGTGCACGATGGGAGAAGTTAGAAGTCACCCCGTTCTTCAATCCGTTACCGGAAGCCAACAAGATAATCAGCATAAATATCCCCCACGCTACAGCAAATCCGGTAAGCACCGTACGGAGCTTATTCTTGCCTATAGTCGATAATATTTCTCGAAGTGAATCAAAATCAAACATAGATGACAGATAAATTACATTTCTATTACAGGATTCTCATTTACGACAATCTCTCCTATTATACCGTCTTTGATATGGATAACGCGGTCTGTTGCATTTGCCACAGCCTGTTCGTGGGTTACCACCAACATTGTCATTCCATCGTCGGCATTGATCTTACGAAGCAGTTCCATTACCTCTCTCGATGTTTTACTATCGAGGGCTCCGGTAGGCTCATCGGCTAATATTACCTGAGGCCGGGCTATAAGGGCACGGGCTATGGCGACACGCTGTTTTTGCCCTCCCGACAATTCGTTAGGCATATGCTCGGCATGGCTGGCCAGTCCCATCTTATCCAAATATTCCATAGCCAGAACATTTCGTTTTTTACGGCTTATCCCCTGATAATAAAGCGGAAGGGCTACATTCTCCAATGCATTCTTGAAAGAAATGAGATTGAAGGACTGGAATATAAATCCGATCTTCTTGTTTCTCAATTCAGCCGCCTTAGTTTCATTCTGATTCTTAATCAGAACATTATCCAGATAATATTCACCCGTATCGTAATTATCCAATATGCCTAATATATTAAGAAGAGTGGACTTTCCGGAGCCGGATGCCCCCATTATCGAAACCAGTTCGCCTCTTTCCACTTCCAGATTGATTCCTTTCAGTACATGCAGAGGTACAGCACCATTACGATAGGTTTTGTTAAGATCTCTTATTCTTATCACGTTTGTTCTGTTATTAAGATGGACACTAGAATAAATAAAGTACGCAAATTTAAAGTTTATTCTATGTTTACATAGTACTTTACCTGCTTTTATACTTATATGTCGCAAAAAAAATAAAAAGGTTACACTGTTTACGTTTTTTAACAAATATTTTTTCCTTTTGCTATTATTGATTGATCAAAATGCAGAATCTCTTATACAGGCAATTTACTGAAACAAGAGGTTTTAGGATAGTACATTAACAGTTACAACTTTGCTAAAATAAACGCGCAAAAGGTAGCCAATATAAAAAGTATAAACAAATTCACCTTAAGCGATAGAATAAGGATACATTTTTCTTTCAGATGACCATATTTAGTTTTTTTTTAATAGTTTTGTGAAAACTACCATTACTTGACACTATGAAAAAAACACTAATGCTAACTATCCTTCTGATAGCTACACAAATAATACATGCACAAGGCCAATCTATTACGATCACCGGAACCATGATAGACAATTATGATGGGGGAGGATATCCCGGTGTAACCATTGCATCGGTCGATAAACCTCATACAGGAACCATATCCGATATAGACGGAAACTTTAGCCTTACCCTGCCGGCAGGAAAGCAAAAGGTAAGAATCTCTTTCCTCGGTTACCAAACCGCAGAACTCACAGTCAATAAAAGTGAATTTTGGGAAGTCATCTTTTACGAGAGTCATTTCGATGTACGCAGAGGCGGCAGAAGCAACAGAAGCAACCAAACTAGCAGCAACGACCTGCCCCCATTAGCCTTTTCACCGAAGCTAAAGAATGAGAAAGACGGAGAAGGTGTATTGTATATGAAAAGCGATATGCCTAGGAGCTATAATTCTGAATCTGTATTTCGTATAAAAGATATAAGCCCTTCGGGAAAAGGATTCAAGATTAAGAATGTGGAAGGCAGGAAACGTGTTTTTCAGATGCAGGCAGACTTTACCACATTTATTGATTTCACCACTGTGGGACGCTTGCCAAAAGTACAATCCGGCTATGCACAAGGCGCATCGGTCATGTGGACAGATCCGGCCTTAGCGGGTACGCGTTATAGCTGGGGGCCGCTTATCTCCGATTTACAAAGCGAAGGTAAAGCAGTAAATGTATATTCACCCACTGATTTCTTCCGCACCGGAATATCATTCGGTAATAATCTGGATCTGAAAACTTCCGGATTTAAAGAGAGTATTGTTTCTCTTAGTCTCGGACAAAAGAGAGAGAACTCCCCTATCCCGAATGCCTATAAAGAGTCATATAATGCTTCCGCCAGTCTGAAAAACCTCAATATAGGCTACACCAAAACAGATGTAGGAGTATTTTATAATAGTTCTTACGGGAAACTCACACAGCAAGGCAGTAATATGTCTACTCTTATGCACTCTGTATTTACTACACCTCCTACCTTCGATAACCTGAACGGGCTGAAAAGGAATGATCAGGGTGCTTGGAAAAATGCCGATGGCACATATAGCACCTATAGTCCCGGTTATTCGGACAATCCGTATGCCATAATCAATGAATCGCCCGACCGGGAGAAGAAAGATTATCTGATGACATACCTGAAAAATAAGTATCAGTATAACCGGATTTTCTGGGAAAACAGTATCAGCTTCGACAAATTATGGAACCGATACACAAACGGTACGCTACCAAGCAATTATCCTCAACGGATATCGAACCGGAAAGACCAGACAGCGAATATTGCTTTCAGCTCCGATCTTTCGTGGAGGATAAAAGATTATGAACCCGATCTAAAACTGATAGCAGGTTACAAATTCAGACATACTGCCGATAAGCTATATACACAGAGTGTATTTTATGATTCTGATCCCAATATCGATATTCCAATATATAATAGTGACGAAAAGCTGATACGCAATTCTCACGAGATCAAATACGGGGCACATCTCAATCACCGTAGTCTATTCTTAGAGGTTGCCAATAAACATTACTTTTCCAATACAGCACACGCTAAGGACTACACAAACTTGTTCCCAGAAGTAGGAGTACGTCTCAGAGCAGACCGACTACTAGATGACCTGTTCGGCTGGGGCTATAAAGACATTACACTGTATGGAAATATCAAACGTTCTATCGGAGAGGCGGCACTTTACGACAGGACAACAGCAGCACTTTCTACAGTATGGGAAGCATCTAAGTTCCGGAATTATTATGAATATCAGTTACCTGTATTTACAGACGGACTGAAACCCGAAACTTATATAAAATCGGAGATCGGATTGAGATATAGCCCCAATTACCACTTCACTTTTGAACTGAATGGATACAACTATAATACACATAATCTCGTTTCGTCCGTCATAGAAGACTCTTCACCTGTGTTGAGAAATATAGGACGGATACACAGTTACGGATACTTTCTGGAAGCAAATTACACAACCTCGCGAAGCAGAGATGAATGGGATATTAAAGTGAAATACACATTCAGTCAGGGAAAAAGTAAAGCAACAGCCATATATTCAGACGAACCTTTTATCAGGCTGGGCGGGTTTTCCGATATAGCTACGGTTTTTGCCAAAGATGAACCTCTGGGCACGATATATGGTTCGAGCTATCAGCGAAACGGCGACGGACAAATAATCATGGACAATGGATATCCTATGGTGAACCAGACCTTGACAAAGATAGGCGATCCAACTCCCGATTTTATAATGACACTAAGACCTTCTGTTACATTCAAAAATTTCAGTCTGAGCTGTCTTTTTGAATACAGACACGGCGGTGACCGTTGGAACGGAACAAAAGCCATGATGGACTATCTGGGTGTGTCGGAAAGTACGGGTACAGACCGCAACATTAAACAATATATATTCAGTGGCGTGGATATGGACGGGCAGGTAAATACTAAAGCTGTAGACTTTTACAATCCCGACGAACATATAGAAAACAACAGATGGGTACGATACGGACAAACAGGTGTTGGTGAGGAATATATAGAAAAAGCATCTTTCCTCAGATTATCAGATGTAATACTGAAATACTCATTATTGAGATATAACAGAGATCATTTTCTGAAAAAACTGACAGTGGGATTCAGTGCCAAGAACTTGTTCCTTATCACCTCATACAAAGGTGTAGACCCTTCATCCTATCTCTTCGGCAACCAAACTGCTAACGGCCTCGATCTATTCAATCTTCCGTCTATGCGCAGCTATTCATTTGTAGTAACACTCGGATTCTAACATTATGAAGAAACACATATACATAAGCATCTGTCTTATACTCCCATTATTCCTTATCGGAGCGGCAAAAAACGATATTATCCAACAAATAAAAGATAGTCTGGCTAAGTATAACATAAACTTTCGTCAGGAAAAAGCATATATCCAGACTGACAAAACATATTATAAGCCTACCGAATCAGTCTGGTATAAAGGCTTCCTTAGCAACAGTAGCGACAATAAACCGTCTGCTATAAGCGATGTGGTATATGTAGAACTTCACGATCCGTGGGGAAACGTTGCTGAAAAGCATGAACATAATATTACCGACGGCACATTCAATGGAGCATTTCATATACCCGAAAACCGTGCAGGGGGCATCTATAAAATAGTGGCCTATACGGGCTGGATGAAGAACTGGAGTGAGGAAAACTTCTTTACAAAAGAAATAACCATACAAAAAGTAATTACACCGCGTATGTTGCTCAAACTCGATTATGAGAAAAGGGCATACGGGGCAGGCGATGAGGTAGTTGCTAACCTGAAAGTAACAGACCTGAATAATGTAAAAACCACAGGCAGTATAGTGAAATCGACCGTAAGAATAGACGGAAAAGAATATAAAACACTGGAAAATAAAACTCAGGATGGAGAAGTATCAGTCAGATTCACACTGCCGCAGAAATTGAACACAACTGACGGCATCCTGCAAATAATAGTAACCGACAAAGGAGTAGAAGAATCCATTTCGAGATCTATACCTATTGTTATCAACAAGATACAAGTACAATTCTTCCCTGAAGGCGGAGAACTGGTAACAGGAACGGTAAATAAAGTCGCATTCGAGGCGCTTAACGAATTTGGTAAAGGAGCTGATGTCAGCGGTGAAATTGTAGACGATGCAAACCGTACTGTAACTACATTCGAGAGTTTCCATCTGGGGATGGGAGCATTTAGTTTTACCCCCGAAAAAGGAAAAAAATACTATGCACGAATTACAACTCCGGCAGGGAATGAGACTCTAAAAGAATTGCCGAAAAGCATAGATAACGGATATGTACTTTCACTAGACGAAAAATCCGATAAGACATTGAAATGGAATATATACAGTCCCGAAAACACCGGAAATGCCTGTATAGTAGCACATACTCAAGGAATAATACAATATACTAAACAACTCAGCCTGAAAAAAGGACTGAATACATTAGAGATTGACACACAGGAGTTTCCTATCGGCATAGCCGTCTTTACCTTATTCAATGGTATGGAGGAAAGCGCCGAACGTTTGGTTTACCTCAACTCTCATAAGAAACTGAATGTAAAACTGGAGACAAACAAGGAAGTATATGCTCCGAAAGAGAATGTAAAACTGTCTGTCATAACAACTGACGAAAACGGGAATCCTGTATCAGCTAATCTCGGACTTGCCGTAGTAGACGAACAAATACTGACAATGGCTGATGATAAGCAGGATAACCTGCTTAGCTATATGTTGTTCTCGTCTGAACTGAAAGGAAAAATACAGGAGCCGTACTTTTATTTCGATCCTGAAGAACCAAAAGCTGAAAAAGCAAGAGACTACCTTATGCTCACACACGGCTGGAGACGCTTCCGATGGAACGATGTCCTTAATCCATCGGGTAAATCTATGAATCTGTCTGCCGAAAGGCTCGGCAGTATATACGGCTATACGCTCGACAAAGACGGAAAACCTGTACAAACAGATGTTTACCTGATCGAAATAGGGGGAAAGAAACGTATCGGCAAACTGAGAACCACCGAAGAGGGGCACTTCGTTTTTCACAATGCGGATATGACCAATGGTGCATATATATCTACCAAACTACCCAATCAGGTATATATTATCGATGATACGCCTGTATTTGCAAAAGAGACACAAACAGAAAATACTGAAGAGGATGGAATTCTTAACTTATCGGGTAAAACATCTGACAAACCAACTGCACTGCAGAATGTCATAAAATCTGAAAAAAGAGATGGTTCCTTTTCTTCAACAGAAAGTTTTAGTGCCGATCAGTCGCAGCTCGATGAGGTTATAGTTGTCGGATATGGCACACAGAGAAGAAGCTCTCTAACATCTTCTATATCTATTGTTTCTCAGTTCAATCCCATTAATTTAGAGACAACAAATGATATAATGAGCGAATTGGCGGGAGTCGTTCCGGGAATAATGATAAACTCGCGTGACGCATCACCCGGATCAACATCAAGTATCAGAATCAGAGGCACATCAACTTTATCAAATAACGAACCTCTGGTTATTATCGATGGAGTACCCGTAGAAGGTACTGTGGCTTCATCGCTTGGGCTATTAAATCCTAGCGACATAGCACATATCGAAGTATTAAAGGATAATAACGCAGCTTCTATTTACGGATCACGGGGAGCTAATGGTGTGATACTGGTCAGCACCAAGAATACAACATTTACGCCGAAATATAAAGCCGTAAGACCGAAATACGAAGGCATCCACATTGCTCAAAGGCAATTCTACCATTCTCCTGCATTTGTGCAGGGTGTCCATAATCCTCTGGGTGAGAATTCTACTGTATATTGGAATGGAAGTATCTATACGAACAAAGAGGGAAAAGCATATGTAAGCTTTGTCAACAATAATCAATCATCTACCTACCGCATAACAGTCGAAGGTATATCACCTGAAAGCGGATTACTCGCCAGCGCATCGAAACGGATAGTCACACAGGAGGAATTTTCCATAGATGCCAAAGTTCCGTTATTTGCCGGCTGCGGAGATATTATAAAAATTCCGGTAATGCTGAAAAATATGACAGACAAGGCATTGGAAGCCGAGTTGATTATCGAGACCGACAGCCTGATTTCATATCACAATTCGGATACAATATCGGAAACTGTAGCGCCTAATATGACCAAAACCATATTCGTACCGGTAACAGCAGGGCAGAAAGCGGGGAATTCATATGTTCAGATCAGGGTAAAATCAGGAAAATACAAGGATCGGATAGTGAGAACAATCACTGTACGCCAAATTAACTTCCCATATTTGTTTACTTTTTCGGGAAGAGCTCTGAATGACAGAACTACATTTACACTCCCTGACTATGTAGACGGCAGCCTGAAAGCCGAAGCAACCACCTATGTTCAGTTGTTTGATGAACTCTTTGACGGGGCTGAAAGTATTTTCAGGGAGCCATACGGATGCTTCGAGCAACTACTGTCCAGTTCATTCCCGAATGTATTTGCCATGCAACTACTCAAAGCCACCGGTCAAAGCAATAAAGAAATAGAAGACAGGGCGATGGGTTATCTGGAAAGAGGTTATAAGCAGTTAGCAAATTATGAGACAACAGACACCGGCGGATTTGAATGGTACGGAGGTTCTCCTGCACACGAAATGCTTACAGCATACGGACTTGTACATTTCTACGAAATGAAGAAAGTATACAATAATGTAGATGAAAAGATGGTAAACCGTGCTCAGGAATTCCTGTTAAGCAGAAGAGATGGTTCGGGCGGGTTCAAACAAAACAGTGGACGTTATGGATTTTCGGGCGCTCCGGCAGATGTCAACAATGCCTACATCGTTTATGCTTTCACTGAAATAGAAAAAGGTAGTCTGATACAACCGGAATATGAGGCTACTCTCGAAGAAGCTCTGAAGAATAAAGACCTTTACCGTATGGCACTACTGGCTAATGCGGCCTATTCGATGAACGACCTGATATCATATAAGAAACTGATTGCAGAACTTCGCGAATTTATAGCTAAGACCGACTTATCGAAGATGAAAATAGATGCAACTATTGTACGCAGTTACGGGGAAGCCTCTAACAGAGAAGCTACGGCATATTGGCTATTAGCCCTGTTGAAAGATTCAGCAAACATAGATTACGATCTTATACAAAAGTGTCTGGAATATATCAATAAGGGAAAAACAGGAGGAGGCTTTGGCACTACACAGACAACCAGTGTCTGCCTGCAGGCTCTTACCCGATATGCAACTCTGGTAGGAACGAAATCTATAGAAGGAGATTTCTGCCTGAGTGTAAACGGCAGCAAAGAATGTCTCAGCCTGACTGACATAGCCCAAAAAGATATGAGAACCAGTATAGACTTTACCAATAAGCTGAGAAAGGGAAGCAATGATATTGCCATCAATTACACGAATACTAACAACCCATATTCATTTATTGCTAATGTATCATGGTTTGCAACAACTCCTCCGACTTCAAAGCTTTGCCCGTTAAAGCTATCGGCTAATATGGGGAAACAGGATATAAAGGTGAATGAGACTGTAAGATTATCCGTAAGACTGGAGAATACGGAAAAGACAGCTAAACCTATGAGTGTAGCTATAATAGGCATACCAGGCGGAATGAGCTTACAGCCATGGCAGCTGAAAGAACTACAGGAGAAGGAGATATTCGATTTCTATGAAATAACGAACGACAATCTTGTGATCTATTACAGAGAGCTGGGGCCTAGCGAAACAAAAACGATCGATCTGGATCTGAAAGCAGAAATAGCGGGCTCATATACAGGAATTGCATCGTCTGCATACGTATACTATATGAATGAGCACAAATACTGGATAAACGGCATAAAGGTAAATATCAGAGAGTAGAGCAAGGTTTCTTATTCTATCTAATAAATAAAGGCTGCCTTATCACAAGACAGCCTCTGTTTTATATATCCATTTACTATGCAAAACAAAAATCGGGATACATAAAGAAAGTAAAACCCGAGAATGTATAGGTATCAGATTGGACAAAGTAAAAGTAAGCAACTAATTAATAAAATACCAAAGAATTGAATAATACATATGTAAATACATTCTTTGTTGAAACCTATACACTCACGGGATAATACTAAATACTAATCTATAAATTAAAAAACCTCATTGTTATTTTGGCAAGTTAAAAGCAACCTTCAGAGCTTCCATATCTTTCAGGGAAGTGCCTTCGGGCTCGAATCCCATCGACTTGGCCGTAAGATATATCTGAGCGGATTTGGATAATGTGTCTACCATATCGAAAGCCTCCATGATATTTTCACTCACCGAGCAAACTCCATGTTTCTCCCACATCACCACATCGTAATCTTTCAACATCTCCACTGTAGCATCAGCCAGTTCCATAGAACTCGGCATCTTGTAAGGGATGATACCCAGTCCTTTCGGGCAGAATGCACGCGTCTCGGGAATCATACTCCAAAGCAAATAAGTAAGCTTGTCTTTCTCGAGGAAAGCAGGATTATGCGTCATTGCTATCAGATCGATAGGATGTGTATGCAAAGCGGCCTTGTAACCCGAACCGATTCCGATCTGGTAATTGTGCATCGACAAGTGTGAAGGCAATTCCGATGTAGGTTTCACAGGATTGTCTGCAATGATCACATAACTGGCACAGTCATCCAGAATACGGATTACCGAACCGTTTTCCATCGGCCAACGGGCAAGGTCGCGCATACGTCTGTTGGTTCCTTTACAGAAAAAGTAGCAACCTTTCAGATGCGGTAATGGTTTGCCTATTTGAAACACTTCACTTATTGGCTTCATGGCTTTTATCTCGTCATCCACTACATCGGTAATATTGATAGTGATATTACCGCCATTGCGTTCAGCCCATCCTTTCTGCCACAGGTAACCTGCAACCTCAGCTACTTCGTTTACTCGTTTCGCCAGTTCGGGACGGCCATCTAATATTGATTTCATCTTATGATATTTAAGTTCTTATATATGTTTAATATTACAGCCTATTTCAATATCTGTGGTAGTATAATAGAGATAATCAGAACCAGTAATCCGATAACAAGTACGGTTATAGTCTTTTGTCCCGATCCTTTCCATTCTTTCAATATAATTCCCCACAGATTACTGAATATCACATTCAAAGACATCAGTATACTCCATGAAAATGCCATCATAACACTACCCGGCTCGAAGAAACTTTGTCCGATACCCAATCCGAAAAACTGTGAATACCAAAGGAGTCCGGCCAAAGCACAAAACAACAAGTTATTCACCCAATTAGAAGCGGATATCGAAGTATAGTCTTTGAATGATTTGTTCTTATAGTTCTGGAAAAGACAATAGCAGGCATTTGTGATAAATCCTCCGATAGTTACCAAAAGTATAACAGGATTTAGCATAAGAAGTTCGTTTGCTCCCAGACTGGCCAGATGTGTCTTTATAGGTGCACCGGCTTCGAGTCCCAGATTGAAACAGGCACTCATTACCCCTGCAAGAAGAGCGATAAGTATTCCTTTCTTCAATGCAAAGTCTTTTACTGCCTTCTTCTTCTCTTCTTCAGACATATTCTGGGACTTCAATGCTCCGGCATAACCGATAATGGCAATACCCGCAATAGCAATACTCACCCCGATAAGCAGGATAAGCCCGTCGCCGGAGAAAAGATCCTGCCCTCCAAGTATAGCGGGAATCAATGTGCCGAAAGCCGAACATGTACCCAGAGCCAGTGATTGTCCAAGAGCAACACCAAGATAACGCATACTAAGACCGAAAGTGAGGCCTCCGACACCCCAGAGTACGCCGAAGCCTATAGCCTTGTATGTTCCATCTCCGGCAGCCGACCATACATCTAGTAAGGACGCGCCTGACGGCAATGCTATCAAAGCACCCAGAAGAGGGAATAACAGCCATGCAAAGATACCCTGCATCAGCCAAAAGCATTCCCACGACCAGTTCTTTATCTTATTGATCGGCACATAGGAACTGGATTGCCCCAGACTTCCTATTGCGATAATAATCAGACCTATAATTGTATTCATGTGTTTTAATTATGAATTATGAATTATGAGTTATAAATTATGAATGCTATTCACTTATAACTCATAATTCATAATTAAATTTAGTTCCTTTTGGAAGTTACATCTTTTTCGTACTGCTGTACTTCTCCGATATAATCTTCACCTACGGCAATATTATTTTTCAGGCAGAAGTAATCCCATACTGCATTCCATGGTAATCCCTTAGCCTCTTCAAGTAATGCAAGGCGTTCAAAGTACTGGCCGTTAGATTCATATTCGCGAAGCTTGCCAATCGGCTCAAGTAAACCTTGAAGGAATGCTTTCTGTGTGGAACGGATACCTATTACATAGGCACCGATACGATTTATAGAAGCATCGAAGAAATCGAGCCCGATATGTACTTTTCCTAGTGCATCGGCACGTACTATTTCTTTTGCCAGATCAGCGATTTCATCATTCAGAATAACTACATGGTCGGAATCCCAACGTACAGGGCGGCTTACGTGAAGCATGATTTCCGGTGTGAACAGCAATAGAGAAGAAATCTTATCAGCTACGCTTTCCGACAGATGGAAGTGACCTGTATCGAGTGTCACCATCTTTTGTTTCTTCGCTCCATATCCAAGATAGAAGTCGTGCGAACCAACTGTATAGCTTTCGAGAGCGATACCGAATAGTTTCGATTCGATGCAATCTTTCATATTCTTATATTCCTTAGCGAAAATCTCATCAAGTGATTTTTCAAGGATTGAGCGGTACTGGTAACGGTTTACAGTCAGGTCTTTCGAGCCGTCATGTATCCAAAGATTCATAATACACGGATCGTTCTGGAATTTACCCATTTCTTCAGATATGGCACGGCAACGTTTTGTATGCTCGATCCAAAAATCACGGATAGATTTGTCCGGATTAGCTAATGTAAGGTCACCACTCTTAGGGTGTCCGAAAGATGTGGAATTGAAGTCCAGCTTCAGGTTTTTCTCTTTAGCCCATTGCATCCAGCTGGTAAAGTGAGATGGCTCCACCTGATCGCGATCTACTACCTTACCCTGAAAATCTCCGTATATCTCATGCAGGTTAAGGCGATGGCCACCGCCCACCAATGTCTGTACTTTTTCGATATCGGCACGTAGCTCGTCTATGTTGCGGGCTTTACCCGGATAGTTTCCTGTAGCCTGAATACCGCCGCCGCCAAGATTACCAAGATTCTCAAACCCTGTAACATCGTCAGCCTGCCAGCAATGGATCGATATTTGTATTTTTTGCAGTTTTTCGAGCGTTGCATCTACATCTACTCCTACTGCTGCATAACGTTCTTTTGCTATTTCATACGACTTTTGTACTAATTCATTCTTTTTCATGGTTATATAATTTCAAGATTTAATAATTTAATGTTTAAAGATTATTTTAATAATGTCAGGAAGAACTGATATTTCTCATTCCATCGCTCTGAATCTTGAGGATTAAAGACTTCAGGGCTAACACTGCAACGTATCACATTCCTTATTTCCTGCAATGAGCTAACAAGTCCTGCTCCTTTGGCCTGCATCATTATATTGCCGATAGCCGTAGCTTCACCGGGTCCTGCTACTACAGGTATACCGATAGCATTTGCCGTCATCTGGTTCAGTAGCTTGTTATTAGAACCACCACCGATTACATGCAATTTTTCGATCGGGAACGGAGCTACTTTCTGCAGACAGCTCAACACATATTTATATTTCATTGCCAGACTGTCGAATATACAGCGTATAAAGTCAGCATCGGATTGCGGTGCTCTTTGTCCGGTCTTTTCGCAGAAAGCGACTATTGCTTTCGTCATACTCTCAGGATTTGCAAAAGAAGCATCATCGGGATCGACAAATGAGCGGAATCCTTCTACCGAACCCGAAAGGGCTACAATTTCAGGATATGTATATGTTTTACCCTCAGCTTCCCATTCCTTGCGGCACTGCTCAAGCAGCCACATTCCGGTAATATTCTTCAGGAAACGCACCGTACCGTCTACTCCGCCTTCATTGGTAAAGTTTAGGTTGAATGAGTCATCATTTATAATAGGGTCATCTACTTCGATACCCATCAGCGACCATGTACCGGAACTCAGATATGCAAAATTCTTGTTCTCGGCAGGTACAGATACGACTGCCGATCCTGTATCGTGTCCGGCAACTGCTATTACCGGAACGCTATTCAATCCACATTCTTTAGCGAGGCTATCGGTCAGATGCCCTATCATTTGTCCGGGCATTACAACGGGAGGAACCAGCGATGCGCTGACATCCATAGCTTCCAGCAAGCTACCTTCAACCCGCTTGGTATTAGGATTCAGAAACTGAGAGGTGGACAGAATCGTATATTCGCAAACCTTTTCCCCTGTAAGCAAGTACGACAAAGCATCGGGGATGAAGAGGATTTCCTTTGCATTCTTCAATACCGATGAGTTTTCCTTCTTGGCCGCGTATAGTTGAAACAGGCTGTTGAAATTCATTATCTGAATACCTGTAAGATCATAGACTTCTTTACGGGAAAGGACTTTATCGAAATACTCTTCGGGCATACCTGTTGTATACGGATCACGGTATGAGCGTGCAGTACCAAGTATAGAGCCGTCTTCTCCCAGATAAACGAAATCGACACCCCATGTATCTATGCCGATAGCATCCAGTTTTATATTTTGAGACGCAACTGCTTTCAAGCCATCTTTCAGGGCATCGAAGAGCGCAAAGATATCCCAGTAGTATTTATCGTGAATACGGATAATCTTATTGGGAAAACGTGTCAGTTCCTGTAATTCGAGTTTTCCGTTTGTTAGCGAGCCGATTATACTGCGCCCACTGGTAGCGCCAATATCGAATGCTAAGAATTTGTGCGTGTTATAGTCCATGATATTATATTTCTGATATACAAAAATATCAACGGACTATAAAAGATGGTTTATAAATATGACTTAATGATTTTACTTTTTGACACAAAATTGTTTTTTAACAATCTAAAGGGTTCACCTTGCATACTAGCATAAATGATGCATATCGTATTTTTCAACTTCACAAAATGATCCGTATTTACAGACATCATCAGTCTACCTTTTATCGGGTTGGGCAGGCAGATTTCTCCCCTGTGTAAATTCCCTGTACTTAAAAGGATTCATCCCTGTTTTCTTCTTAAATAAGGTACAGAAATAATCGGGATTTTCAAATCCGGCTTCATAGGCGATTTCCTGACTCGACATATCTGTATTTGTCAGAAGCTCTTTGCTTCTCTGTATACGCAGTTCGATAATGTACTGCGACGGTGAAAAGCCTGTGTATTGCTTGAAGATGCGGCGAAACCACGAGTAACTCATATTTAGTTTTGCGGCTATCTCTTCCGGAGCAATGTGTGCATGCAGATTATCGAGTATAATGATCTTGGCTTTATTTATCTGCGTAGTCGCCTTCATTTCTTCAAACGAAGACTGCTTGTCGTAAGAGTAAGCATATCCCAGCAAATGATTCACTATACCGGCAAGCATCTGCTGAAACCCGAACTTTTGTTCTTTTGCCACCACTATAGCCTGTTTATATAGCTGTACAATATCTTCCTGAATACCTACATTAAATACAGGCTTCTGCCGGTTAAAGAAATCGTTTCCGATACGGTTGTCCACATTCACTCCTTTAAACCCGATCCAGTATTCGTCCCAACCGACCGACTTATCGGGCTGATAACTATGCCATTCGTGAGGAAACAGAAGGAACATCTTCCCTTCCGAGACATCTGTCTTTTTACAGCTCGACGAAACAAACTTTCCGCTTCCGTGTGTTATATAAAGGAGCTGGTATTCTTCCAGAACGCGCCCTTTGTCAGTAGAAAACAAGTAACGGGTAGGATGGTTACGTGGCGGATAAGGCTCGTCGGGCTCTATATGCTGATACCCGACAGAATTGACTGTCAGTCCCCACTGAACATCGCGTTCGTTCGTTATCAGATATTTTATATGGATCGAATCTTTTTTCATGGAGCAGGTAATCATTCAATATGCGAACTTAATGATTTTCTGCTAAAAATCCGATATTTCCGTCAGCTCTGTTTTAAAATTCTGCACATCTGTCAGATTATACGGTTCTACGCCGGCAACCACCTTCGACCTGTAATTGAGTAAACGGCAACCATCCACATCTTTCATCCAAAGGGTAGGACGGTAATCTTTTTCCATAAAATCTATCTGTACATTATTCAGCTCTACGTTACGGGCATGACGGATAAAAAAGCCCGAAGCAGGAATTGTCCCGAACATCCATGGCTCTGGGTATAAAGCTTCGTTCTCCGGCGGATCAAGTATCCCGTCTTCCTGTGTACCGCCTCCTTTAAACAGAATACGGATATTACTCAATGATACATCTTCTATCAGATGATTGGGAACCCCGCTTATAATACAGGAATAACGCGAATCGGCATTATAAACGTTCACATTGCTAATGTTGATACGCGACATTTTCCCTACAGGTGTACCTGCCGGACTGCGCATACGTGAACCCAGACGAAGGAAGATAGGAGCATTTACAATATCACGCATCGTAATGTTATCTATAACAATATCTTCGAGAAAGCCACCATCTACAGTTTCCAGAGCAAGTCCCCGGCAACGTTCAAAAATACAATTCGAGATACATATATTCCTGAAACCTCCGCTCGATTCGGTTCCAAACTTAATGCGGCCGGTCACATATCCCTGATCGGGAGCTTGTGGCTCGTAGCGCTGAAACGTACCATTAAAAACAGAGCCTTTATCATATCCACTGACGAAGCAGTTGGTTATTGTTACATTTTCGGTATTGCGAAAATAACCTAAAGCAAAACTACTTTTCAATACAATGGCATCATCCCACGGGGAATTGACCGAACAGTCGGATATCCGTACATTGCGGCAACAATCTATATCGAATCCGTCACGGTTGGTATCCACCTTCACATTCGTGATAGTCATATTGTCGACACCTGTTGCCAGTAAGGCAAAATGCCCACAATTAAGCATCCATATATCTTTCAGCGTAACGTTGCGGCAAAGTTTCAGGCTGACAGCCTTATTCCCTACTCCCGGCAGACGGCTTTCCTCTCGTGTCAATCCCCGCCCGTCGATACGCCCGTCACCACAAATAGCAATATTTTCGAGCCCAATACCCCATATCAGGCTGTTTTTCCAATGGCTATGCCCGAAATCCTGAAATTCATTATGCTCATTATCTTCGGCCACATCATATCCCGATGCTTCTTCGGGATAAGCAGCAAGCAATATACATCCGGCATCGAGCCAGAGCGTTATATTACTTTGCATACGAATAGAGTAGCTCAGGTAAGTTCCGGCCGGAAGGAAAACAGTTCCTCCTCCATTTTTCACTGCTTCATCGATAGCCTTGTTTATCGCCGGTGAATCGATCTGTTTGCCATCACCTTTCGCACCATAGTCTTTCACATTATACACCTGAGCCGAAGCCTGATATATAAAACATAAAAGAAATATAAGATATAGGATCTTTTTCATAACCACAGTTTATTTTGTACTTAGAGTCTGATACATTTGTTTAGCCAACATTTCATGTCCCAAATCATTCGGATGAAGCATATCGTTTGACGGATAACATTCCTTACATCCGACAAGAGGGGTATACAGATCGATAATTCCATAGCCTTTGCTCTCTGTTACTTTCCGTATCAACGGAATTATCTCATCCGACAAGACTTCGGGCTGATGCTGCCATCTTTCGCTCGGAATTATCGGCATAGGCAGGCATAGGTATATTGTAGGTTTCGATTCCAGTTTTTCAAATTCTTCACATAACCAAATCAGGTCTTTCTCAAAATTGGCGGCAAAGTCTCCGGTATTCCACACACGGGGCTGGCTGTCATTTGTGCCGAGTGCAATAGTCACAATGTCCGGTTGAAAAGCTTTCGATTCGGGAAACTTCACACATTTATCGTAAGGCTTGTATGTGTTTTTGCACGCAGTCGTACCACTTACACCGAAATTCTGAACATTGTATTCCCCGCCCATCATCTGCCCTAAAAGACCTACATAACCCTTATTCTTACGGTCACTGGCAGCGGCTCCTTCGGTAATGCTATTCCCTACACAGGCGATTTTCACCTGTCGGTCGGGCATCAGCCTGAATGTACGCAACAAAGAGGCATCGCCATACATCGTATGATGACGCGACAAGTTCCAGAACCCGTCTTTCGCCTTTCCTTCGCTATTATCGTAATCTATAACCGCCCAACAAAGGCCGATCAGTTTATTTTCAGTTAATTCGGATGCTACCGAATGATCTGCACCCTCTGGTGAAGCGTAATCAAATGGGGTGATATAAAACTCTAAAGAAAGTTTACCTCCTTCGCCTTCCTTGAAACTGTAATTATAAGCATAGTCAGAATATGGTTTTTCTTTCAGCCATTGTTGTGGTCCCCAATACATACACCAGTCACCATCCTTATGTGGTGGTGTGTAGATATGATAGTTTTGTGCTTGCCGTCCCTGAAATAGCTCCCATGCTTTTTTCTTACTTACATCTTTGAAAGGATAGAACTTTTCGATAAAAGCCCCACCCGAACGGTCACCATCGACAACGACTTCAAATATGTCGGTCATCAGATCATCGCGGGAGAAAGACCAGTAGTTATCGTAAGCTTCGTAAAGAAAATAGAGTCTGTTGAGCCCTTTCACCCATCCTACTTTTACTTTTACATCAAGCGTATTCTTATCCGGCGCTGCATACTTACCTTCGTCTTCGGTCATTTCATCCATACCGATGGCATAGCTCTCAGGAACAATGTCCCAATCTGCCGTATTACCATCTATCTGAGGTATCTTGTTTTCGGGAAAGCAAAAGACTTTAAATACCTTATCTTCCTGCGCCGATAAAGAACAAACCAGTATAGTTTGTAATATGAATGTAAATAAGATTATCGCATTTCTCATAACCTGTTTTATTAGCCGCACATTATTGTTTTTAACTAAAATGTAACGAAGGTAATAGATTTACGCTGTTTTTATCTCTCGTTACTTTTTTACCGCCTGTAGGCGTAGTGACTTACCCCTGCCCGTTTATTATACATTCGGGCAACCACAAGGGATTGCCCCTACATCTAGCGCTAATTTTAACTAAAAAGTAACGAAGGTAACGAAACAACGTTCGACAGAGTGAGGCAGAGTCAATTTGCACTGTTTTTATTTTTCATTACTTTTTGTCTTCTTGTAGGGGCGAATAAATATTCGCCTGTCTTTTATACCTTTTCGGGCGTAAGATTTTACGCCCCTACAATGCCAATTTTAACTAAAATGTAACGAATCAACGATCGACAGAGCGAAGCGGAGTCAAAGTAATGGATTTTCATTGTTTTTACATTTGGCTCTGCCGATTACTTCGTAATTCGTTACTTTTCAGTTATTAACTGAGTAGGCTCCGCTGATTGTTAATTCAAAGATCGCTTACCTCTGTTAACTGTTGACTGATCACTGTTAACTGAGCTATATCTTATAGATAAATATCTTTTGAAGAAATAAAATCTTAGCTCCCTTTTTGTTTCAGGAACAATGCTGGTAACATATAGTGGTTATAATCCGCATCCTTATTTTGTCTGTAAATACAGAAATATTCCTTCTGTCCGTTTACCAAAGGTAATGCAGCCGCCAATGCAGGAGCATCGGTTTGTTTTCCCGAGTCGAAAAAGGATAAAGGGGAATTCTGTTTGCGTGCATCAGACAACCGGATTTCGGAAGATACCGGCATTACCGCATTTATTGTTTTCAGCTTCATACTCTCACCATAGTATAAAGTAAACGCTGTCCACTCCACACTGAATACATTATTTTGACAGTAAACAGGTTTCATAATCACCGGATCATCTTTTCCCAATATCTTACCATAAGCTCCTCCATACGACCAGAACAAGCGTACGCTTTCGGGCAGTTTATTTGCCGAAACTTCTATGACAATGCCATTCGTATTATTCAGAGAAACTGCATCGACTATAAGTTCTCCATTCCTCAGTAACGGATCAGACAATGTATATATCAACCCGTTAGTGGTCTGTTTTACTTTTTTAGTTTTGAATTCTTCCAGCCATTTACTTTCATCGCCTACCATAATCCCCATCCGTAGATTCCCTGCCATTTCTGGAAGTAAAAAAGAAAATCCGGGACCTGAGGCAGCGACTATAGCAGCATCCTGAGACAATCCTTTCAGTTTATACGGATACAGGCTGCTTGTTTCACTATGGGGATATTCTACTTTTTCACTATTCTCAATATCCAGCGGAAGACGGTCTTTTGCTTTTACATTCATGTTACTCATCACCCAATCTTTGGCATACACAACTTTACCGATATGGCTGACATCACCGTTTATATTTTCAAAGACAAAGTCTTCCATCAGCGATTCCTTACTTCCCTCTACTTTGATTAAGGTCTTTGAATTCTTTACATTAAAATCGGACAGATATACATTATTAAAATAAGGTGTGCCTACTTTCGGGTCTACTTCTTCAAGCATTTTCTCCCAATGGACAGGCAATTTTTTATTTTCATACTCTTTCGGTAATTCGGAATAGCTGTAAGCAGGGTTCCAATTCATAGTAGCTTCAAAAACCGTTCCCACATCGTCCATTTCCACGTTCCTTATATAGATGTGTTCTGTTGTTCCGCCCCTGTTCATTGCCGATTTCAGCCGGATGCCTACAGTTGTTCCTTTGGCTTTCAAGCCATCGGCCAATACATAGCGGATACCGCCCGATGTCTCACTTCCACAGGTTAACAACCCTCCTCCGGCACGGGAAACACAGTTGCGGATAACGACATACTCAGTAGGTCTGTTAACGCGCAAACCATCGGCATCGCGTCCTGCCTTCAGGCAGAAATTATCATCGTTGCAATCAATGTCACAGTTCTGAACCAAAATATGAGAAGATGAATCTATATCTACTCCATCGGTGCTGGGACCATGCCCGCCGACATTGTTTTGTATAGTTACACCGTCTACAGTACAATATTCGGAATACAGTATCTGAATAGTCCAGAATCCTGCCTGCTGAAAAGTCAGGTCTTTTACGGTAAAATCGGACGATTGGGAAACAAGCAGTGTACGCGGACGTTTGCAATCATAATCGACAATCCACCGTAACCCTTTTTTCTCATAGTCTTTTCTCATTGACCAATAAGAGTCCCAGAATATCTTGCCTTGAGCATGTATAGTGCCACCACCGCTTAACAGAACATTTTTCTGTTCCAACACATTGATAAGAGCCGAAGGCCATGCCATTTCTATTCCAGCTACACGTGTATCTATATCGGGATAATCACTCAGCTTTGTACTGCCCAGAAGTGTTGTACCTTTAGGTACGATAAGATGTACACCTTCTTTCAGATATATTGCACCTGTCAGAAACTTTCCCTGAGGGAACGTCACTATCCCTCCGCCATGTGAAGCACAATCGTCTATTGCTTTCTGAATAGCTTTTGTATTCAGCGTTGTTCCGTTCGCAACAGCGCCATAATCTTTCACATTGTATATTTGGTTATTACTTGGCAATGTTCTGGCACCGACATCATATGTCCAATCCAGATTGGGAAATCGGGCTGTATCCTCCGCATATAGGGAGAATACGACAAAACAAGCCAGAATAAGCAGCCGGAAACGGACAGTTACATTCATATTATAGCTATTAATTACTTCTTTTTATTCGTTAATTTCATTATCTCTATTCCGGTGTCGATTATCAGCCCCAAGCCGTGCTTTTCGTTCTCTCCTACCGGCCGGTTGTAATAGAATGGAAGATCATCGGTAATACCTGTTCCTACACATACATTTTTGAAGTGCCCCTCTGATGTTATCTGGGTATCTTTCAACGCTTTCCATCCGGCTTCGGCTATGCGCGTATAGGATGAATCGAGCCATCCGTTATTCACAGCTTTGGCTATTCCATATACATACATTGCCGTAATAGAAGATTCGTCATACGACTCGGGCTTATCCAGCAACTGATTCCACATACCGTTAGCATTCTGATAACGGGAAGCTCCTATTATCTGTTTCTCCAGAAGAGATATTAACTCGGCACGTTTCGGATGATTTTCGGGCATCACATCCAAAAGCAAGACTAAAGAGACTGTGATCCAGCCGTTAGCCCTTCCCCAGAAAGCAACTCCGTTGCGTTTCAGATCGGTATAGTAGCAGTGATAAAACAATTCTTTTTCGGGACACCACAGATAACCGGATATATTGATTATCTGGCGGGCAGCTTCATCATAATACTTCGTCTCCCCTGTCAGTTTTCCCATTTGGGACAAGAAGGAAACACTCATATATACATCATCTGCCCAAATAGTCATTTCGCGCGGAAATGTACGGCACAATGTGCCGTCGTCGAGACGTATCTGCTCATTCATTATATGATTGGCGGCAGTCTCAATGTAATCTTTGTATTCTTTCCTGCCATCTAAGGTGTAAACATTTATAACTGCTGCACCCATAGCGCCGCAATCATCCAGTTCTTTGGTATTCCATAACTGACCGAAAGGCCAGTGCCAGTGGTTGCGATCGTTGCGGAATGTTCCTTTAAAATATTCATAATTGGCAAAACCGAATGCAACATGCTTTTTTGCATAATCGGCATATCGCTGATCGTTAAGGTATTCGCCGAGATGTATCATACTCATATCGAGTACTCCGTTGGAATAGTGCCATTCGGTAAGCGGGCTCATAAATCTCACGTCTACTCCCTTCGGTATTTCTTTCGTGCTATTGTAAACCTTACCCGACTTAACACCGACGAACTGTGTTACAGGCTGTTTCAGTATATTACCGGCCACAGCCCTTATTGCTTCCTCATCGGTCAGATTTTGTGCCGACACAATGAAGGAGAAAGAAAATATACCCAAAATAGTTAATATCGTTTTTTTCATAAAATCTATAGTCTCAAACTCATTGAATATTAATTACCATCCGGCTTTGTTGTCGATGAAAACGGAGTCGGAGGTATATGCACATCTTCAAACTTATCGGGATGTGCCGGATTGAATCCTTTAAAATCTTTTACAATATATTTTTTCAAAGACAGTTTCTGATCTACAACACCCTGCAATACACATTTGGCTATTTCATAGGCTCCGTAAGAATTGAAGTGAGTATTGTCTGCCAATGGCTTATCCTGATTCGGGAAAGTTCCGGCCGGATAATGTACAAAGGCTTTCTTCGATTCCTCATCACCCCATGCTTCGTACAAAATAGCACTCATATTATTGAGGTCGATAAGTGTTACACCCTCTTCTTTAGCTAATTTCCGTGCGGCATCGGGATAATCTTCATGTGTATTGATAATTTTTCCTTTGTCATCGAATCGCCTGCGGTGCATCGATGTTACCAATACAGGCACAACACCTTTGTTTCTGGCTTCGGATATGAGATATTTCAAATTTTCCGTATAGCTCAGATAAGCACCTTTCCCCTCTCCTTTCTGTTTCATATCGTTGTGTCCGAACTGGATAAACAGGAAATCACCGGTTTTAGCTTTCGACATCAGTTTCGCAAACCGTTTGGAACCGACGAAAGAATTTGCTGCCTCTCCCGATTCTGCATAATTGGCAACAGCAACCTTAGATGTAAAAAAGCGTGGAAATATTTGCCCCCAGCCACACCACGGCTCGTTGTTTTCGTCTACTACAGTAGAGTCTCCGGCAAGGAATATAGTGAGCAGATTGTCGACTTTCTCTATTTCTATACTGACAACCGAAGGATTCTCTCCATTGAATTCCAGTGTCAGTTTATCATCCCATATCAGTTTTGTCCTCTCGCGGGGTTTTATTTTTACCGAATCGCTTTCTCCAAGTCTGGCATTGCGGATATTTACGATGAATGTATGGGTAGAAAACTTACCTTTAGCCGTCTGTATGTTCTCAAGCATCAGGCGTCTCGACTCGGATTTCACTGTAGTAGTGCTTTCTGCATCTTTGCTACCCAAAACTACGGTAACCTTATAATTGCCCTCTACAACATCCAGCGAGAAAAAGAATGGTTTCCCGTCATTTGGTTTTGTATCGAAATCAAAACCGAATGTGTTTCCATTTCCATATTTCTGATCGGGTGATACTGCTATAAATCCCTTTTCGGATCGACCTGAAAAGTCAAACTTATATACTGTCTGACCAAAAGCCGATACTGATGCAAAGACAAACAGAAATAATATGTAATATAATTTTCTCATTATTTCCACTTTAATTAGTCCATGTGAAATACTTCCTGCAAAGGGATCGAAACAGGAGAATTATCAGGATTGGTTTCCATTATATCTGCCATATAAGCCCACCATTTCTGAACAATCGGGTTATCACCCAAATCCTGCGAATTGCTTCCGCCGCTAACTTCCTGATAGGCATAAAGCACATTGGTCTCTTTATCCCAAAAGATCGTATAATTAGAGACTCCCGTGTCTTTTAGTAGTTGCCTCAGTTCGGGCCATATTGCATTATGCCTTTTCTCGTATTCCTTTTCAAATCCGGGTTTCAGATACATTTTAAATGATTGTCGTTCCATCATCGTTTTCTCTGTGAATGGTATATCTTTTATGTACATAGTTATTATTTTAAGTTTATGTATACCGGCTTATCTCTGTCGCAAATTATTATACCGTCTTTATATTCCAGTTCGGCTACCTGTATGGAACTCCTGCGCGAAGCATAGGTATTTCCACTATCTTTTGTGCGGTCAGGATGTGTAAAATAAAAAATATAAGCTTTTCCCTCGTTTACAAGTACATCGGCATGCAGACCGTTCGTTCCGTCATCGAGTCCTTTACCCGGAATTTGCAGAATATTATCGGGTTGGCGAGTCCAATTTTTCAGGTCTTCAGACGAGTACACCCCTAAACCATTCCAATTATCCACTATCATAAAATAGTGGTCTTTCCAATAAAAGACCTTAGGGCCTTCGCCCGATTTATCACCTACAGCTTTGCCTGTTTCTTCCCAGTTGTAAAGATCCTTGCTACGTGCTGTATAGATAGATTTACGGTCTTTCTCGTTGTTATAATACATATACCACCAATCAGCACCTTCGGGTTTAAACACGCAGGCATCTATCACCTTGTCGGAAGCAAGGTTCAGTGAAGATTGGAAAGCCCAGTCGATCAGGTTATCGCTTGTCAGATGTACTATTTCGCGCGGATGTTTCCAATCGGTAAATATGCCGGGCACTACTGTCAGATACATGTGATATATACCGTTTGCCTCGATCACATCGGGTGCCCAGTAGGTATAATTGTCTCCATAATTGATGTTCGCATCGCAACGATATGTCCATGTCGCTCCTCCGTCCGAAGATTCGGCAATACCGATAGGCGTGCCATGCACCCAGTCTACACCCGATGGATTTTCCATATTGGCTCTGCGATTGGTATAGAACATAAACCATTTATTTTCTTTGCTGTTCCATATAACTACAGGATCGGCCGCACCATCATATTTGGCATCCCTGTACAAAGGTTTTACAGCCATCTTTACTTTCTGTTCTTGTCCATATATAAATAGAGACATGACGAATAATAAAGTCAATATAGAAATCCTGTTTACTATCATTTTTTTACAATATATTTATTCAATGAGAAATCAGGGATAGCACGAAGCCTTTCGATAACCGATTCTCCATTCATAATTGCACCTTCGTAATTGGTATGGACACTGTCCTTAAACAAGTCACGTCCTTTCTCTTCGCCCAACACGTCACACTTGCGGGCTGTAATATCATTCAGATCGATAAACTCTACACCTTCCTGTTGAGCTACTTCCTTTGCCCATTTGGTATAAGTTTCTGTCATACGATTCATTTTCCCGTCAGTCCACCTGTTGCCCGGAGTCGGAGATAATACCACCGGAATAGCCCCTGCCGCTTTAGCCTGCCGAATATATATCCGCAGATAGTGTCCGTATGTAAATACTTCCTCTGGGCCACCGTTTTTTTCCATAATCACAATCTGCGACTCTTCGCCTGTACCTTTCAGCGAAGCACGGGCACGGCCTGTATTCAGAGGGCCGCCATCGTTGTGCCCGAATTGAATGAACAGATAGTCACCTTTTCGGATACCTGGCAGCACTTTATTCCATAGCCCTTCGGTGAGGAATGTACGACTACTACGACCACCCAAAGCATGGTTTTCAACCGACACCTTTGTTGTATCAAAGAATTGAGCGAAGAAACTACCCCATCCCCATTGACCGCCGTCTCCTTTTCCTTTACCGTTTTTCACAGTGGAATCGCCAATCAGAAAAATCACAGGGCTTTTATCATCGATACGTGAGCTACCCGATACTACTTCTGTACGGCCAGGGTCGCTTACACCGAATATAGGAGCATTTGTTGTTTGAGGAGAAGTATAGTATTGTACGGCACTGTCGTTCATGCGCGGATAGAAATTCTTCAACAGGTTTATCATTTCGGCTCCTGCCAGTAATACCGGACCATAACCGTGAGCAGCGTAAACGTTTACAGGACGGTAATAATAAAACGCGGGATCGAAAGCCATCCCTGTACCAACACATACGCCTTCCACTTGTCCCTGTTGATTTATTTTAGAGGAAACAGCATGCCACCCCAGTTGAGCCACAGGGCCGTAAGCGACAGGATCTATCCAGCCCTTATTGATAGCACGGGCTATGCAATATACATAGATGGCTGTAGCCGATGTTTCCAGATAAGAGTCGTTGCGGTCGAGTAACTGATGCCAGAAACCTTCGCCCGACTGATATGAAGTGATGCCTTTGATATGAGCGCGCAACTGTTCCAATATCTTTTGCCTGTCGGGATGATTCGCCGGTAATACGTCTAAAACTTCGGTCATCGTAAGAATCGCCCAGCCATTGGCACGCCCCCAGAAGAAGGCAGGATGATCTGCCATAGATTCGACCCAACCATGCATATACAGACCTTTCTCTTTTACGAACATACGTTCCGAGAATTGCTTGATCTGCTTTGCTGCTTCGTTGTAATATTTAGCTTCTCCCGTAAGTTTACCCATTTGTACAATGGCGGGAATACTCATATACATATCGTCGAGCCACAGTGTATTACGTTGCGGACGGTTGCGGGCAAATGTGCCATCGCTTAGCCGATACTCACTGTACATGATATAGTTGATATAATTATCTATTATTCCGCGCAGATTGTAATCGGGATTGTCCTGCTGTAACTTTATCATAGACGCACACATGGCTCCTGCATCATCCAATGCATGAGGAGTAAGCATTTGTTTCATTTGCGGATCGATCACCCCGTAATCGTTCATCAGCTTGCGGAAATGCGGAGCAACTTCGGACAGGAATTTAAAGCGATCGTTTACATACGCGTAGTAATTCTTATCGCCTGTGGCTTTCGCTACTTCGAGCATACCCGAGTAAGTAACTCCCCATTCATAACTGGCAAGACGAAATGAACCTTGTTCAAGCTGGGAATTTCTATCCATCTTTGAGTAATCGGTTATCTCTTTTTTGGTATTCTTATCAATTATCTTTGCGGGTGTACTTTGCGTCAGGTATTTCAATACTTTGTCGAGAGGCTCTTTTATCTTTGCTTCCGTCAGTTCTCCGTATGGTGTTTTATAATCGGGAGCAAGCAGATGTAGCGGAGTATTGGAATCGTTGATCTTCTCCTGATTTTTCTGCGCCATCATGAGATCAGGCACATTCATCATCAACAGGATAATAACAACAGATATGTAACGAAAATTCTTCATAGAGGTTATTTTATTGCAAATAAAGCTTTTCATTTTCAATGGGTATATGGAAAATTATTCAAAATGATAGATTTACGTTTATAGGCTATTCTTTTAGTCCGGATGGAATATTTATCACCATCAAACCGAGCTTTTTTCCATCTGACAGAAGACCGGACTGAATTAATACTCTCGTATTATCGGGACTAAAGGATGGATGTGTGTGATCGGACTTCATTTTATGATCGGTAGTTAATAAAGTTCGCTCGCCTGTAAGGCAATTAATAAGATATACCTCGCCCTCGAAGTTATCGACAGCCGCCCACTTACCATCGGACGTACCTCCGCAATGCCAGAAACCCGAACCATATTCCAGCTGTCCGAGCGGTTGCAACCGGTCAGTGCGGACATTTATGCTAAACAGCCCTGTAGGATTCTTTCTTAGTCTGGGTAAATGTCCCATCAGGAGAAAATAAACATGGTCTTTGTCAACCCATGTTTCATGAGTTACCCAATCAGTGGTAGTTTCTTCGTATAGCGGACGGTTGTTCGATCCGTCGGCATTTGTTATCCACATACGTTGAGGCGCATCACCTCCTGTCTCCTGACAGTATAAGATTTCACCGGAGACAAACGGGTTAGCCTGTACATGCCCCATCGTAAAGGGAACGTCTATTACCATCGATACTTTTCCAGTCTGCAAATCGATAGCCCTGATGCCTGAAGGCACTTGTTTTATACGAAAATCCTCCTGATCTTTTTCGTCAGGTTTCTCATCGAGACGGCGGACACCAACATAAGCGATTTTTTCATCTTTATCGAGTGTAAATCCTCCCGATTCGGCAAGGTTTGCAGGTAATTTTGTTATCTCTCTTTCATAAACGGCTCTATTCTTTACCTTATTCGCATAACTATCTTTTATCAGAGATGCTATATCCAATTCTATAAGTGTTTTCTCATCATTATTACTTCTGAAATAGTAAAGCTTGTTTGACAACCGTGCCACATTCAGGCTACCGGTTCCCGTGCCTTCTCCGTCGGTCAACTGAATGATATCTCCGGTTTCTTCCGATACGGCAAAAGCCTGTGAGTGGCCATCAGCAGAACGGTCGGAAGAACGAAATATAATATATTTACCGTCCGATGTCCACTGCGGATGGGTAGGATAAAGCTTGGCATCGCTCGTTGTGCCGTTTGTCAATACAGTTATAGGATAACCTGTACGCGAATCGGTCATCATATATTTCTCGGAAGGAAAACGTTTGCCTATATCCGAAGCATAAGAGTAAATCGACAAAATGATTAGTATAGCAAGTAAGTGTATTTTCATCGGCGTTTACGGTTTGAAGGTAATAAACACATGATCTTTAAACTCATATCCACGAAAAGTAACAGCCAGTTCCACTTTGGCCTTCTTCCCTACGGGAATATCTTTTGTCGTTACTTTGCGGGAACGTTTATTTCCACCTATCGACCACTTATAGGAATCATAATCCATTCCGGCATCCAGTTCAATACTTTTGCCGGTCACTTCAATATCCTTGTTCGCAAATATCTTCTCTAAATCGGCACCGAAATAGAATCCTGGTTGCGTAGGCTGATTGTAACTGACATTCTGGGTAGCTATACTGATACGGTAAACCGGATCTTCGAGAAATGTATGGAAACGATAATCGGTATCGTATGTAGAAACATACAGGCGAAGATTTTTATTATCTGTTGTACGGAACAATACTTCTTCGCGCCAGTCACCTGTAATATCTGCCTGCAAATTAGGATTAGACTTTGTCCAGTTGTTTGAGGAACAGCCTTCTGCGGTTAACAAGGTATTACTGCCTCCGTTTACATAATCGTATTTAGAAATACGGACGCCATTCAGCAATTCGCGCAACAGGTCACCATCCCACCAACAGGCCATATTGGTAGATACACCTTTCAACGAAGGGTTTATAACCTCCCCTTTTATATTGCGTATACCTCCGGAAGCAAGCGACCACATTTCTACACCTTCATGATTAGGGTCGATATCGGCAGCCATACATCGTCCGACATCCGACGAAGAAGGAATCTGAAACAGCACTTCTCCTGTTCTGGCATCGCGGAACGAAGATCCGTCACGACGGTTTTCGTGGCAATCCCATACCTGCATTCCTTTGTTTGCGGGATCAAAAGCAGTCATGTGTATAGCATCTCCATGCCCCATACCTGTGTTGTAAAGCCCTTTTCCATTGTGATCTATAGCACATGAGCCATATATTATTTCGTCGCAGCCGTCACCATCCACGTCTCCAACCCGCAGATTGTGATTGCCCTGCCCTGCATATCCTTCATTTCCTTTTGTATCCGAATCGAATACCCACCGTTGTGTCAATTTTCCGTTTCGCCAGTCATAGGCAGCTAAGACCGTACGGGTATAATATCCCCGACACATAACCACACTCGGATATTCTCCATCGAGATAAGCAACACAGGCTAAGAAACGATCTACCCTGTTGCCGTAACCGTCACCCCATGCTTTTACGTCACCGCGTGGCGGATAGTAATCGATCGTACTCATTGCCTCACCTGTCTGGCCATTGAACACTGTCAGGTATTCAGCTCCCTCTAATATATAACCTGAGGCATTGCGATAGTCAGCGTCGGGTAATCCTATGACTTTACCTTTACCATCTATTGTACCGTCAGCGGTTTTCATTACAATTTCAGCTTTTCCATCGCCATCGAAATCATACACCATAAACTGCGTATAATGGGCACCTGAACGGATATTGTGTCCCAGATTGATCCGCCAGAGTTTGGTTCCGTCCAACTTGTAGCAATCGAATAGCACGTCTCCGGTATAGCCTTTATGAGAATTGTCGTGGGCATTGGATGGTTCCCACTTGAGAATAATCTCGAATTCGCCGTCTCCGTCTACATCTCCGATACTGGCATCGTTGGCATTATAATAGTAGTCGTGTCCATCGGGGGTAGTTCCGGATGGAGGCGTATCTAACGGTATGTTGATATATCCTATGGGGCTATCAGCCGACACATAGAATACCCCGCCTGTTTTCTCTTCTTTCCCGTTTATAACAGTGCGGACTTCGTATGCCTGATCTTCTGTAGCCATCACCTCATCCTGATAGCAGGTAGAACGGATAATGGGTTTGTTGTTTACCTTTTCACCATTGCGATATATATTGAACGATATATCCAAAGGATCGGACGAGAGATAACGCCAACTTATAAAGTTCTTTTTTGCATCTTTCTTTACTGCAACGACTCCCCTACCCAATTTCTCACGTTTCAGTCTGGTATAGTCATAAGCAGGTTGAGCTTCCATTTCAACAAAAAGAATAGTGGAAAGCAAAAAAGAGACGATTAAATGGAATTTGTTTTTCATATCCTAGTTTCTTATTTCTTAACAGGAATACCATAGAATTTCCGATCCGGATTAAAATCCAGCATTAACTGATCGAGAACCACACCTTCGTCGAGTGCACGTATTTCGATTGTATGTTCACCCGTAGTGTTAAACTTATGACGGGTTATATTTACCGATTGATTCCTCAACACGTTGATCTTCCATGTCTGGTCACGGAATTCCGTTTTATATGAAACAATACGGGGCTCTTCTCCATCTACCGATACAGCATAGCGAATATCATTTCCATTCAGGGGGTGATTGGGTATCAGGCATATCCTGATAACAGCATCGCCTACCGATGTGGTATATACTTTATACTTCAATGAATTACCTTTTGCCAGCTCTATCGCTTTAGCACTATATCCCAATCCCTCTACAGGAATAACTTTATCATTTTCTCTACTGACGTATTCCATAGCCTGCAAAACGACCATTTTGTTATACTCCACCGGAATAGCGATATTCTTTTTGTTTGCCTGAATATTGATCGTATATTTCTCTCCGTTTATATCAAGTGTACATTGTGCTGAAGCCTGTTCTACTCCGACTTTATCCCAATCGACACTGAAGTTAATCCTTTTCTCTGCAAGCAAATCCAACTTTTCTTCGACTACAATAAGCCACTGAGGCTTTCCAGAAACTTTCCACAATATAGGATTTTTACCGCGTTGAAAAACAGAGATAAAGGTTTTATTTCCTGAGGGATAAATAAAAGGAATCAAATCTATTATTTTACCTTCGTGCGGTCTGTCTTGATTCTCAGTCCAGACAACAATATCGTTATCTTGCTGACATGCAATATCATCAGGCAGATCGGCTTCTTTAAACACATTTAAGTCGCGAGGCTTCATACTCATCATACCATCCCACTTACCATCTTGCAGTTCTTTATTATATATATTGGTCAGTCGAAATATTTCATTGAAAGCATTACGGCTTTTTACAGCATATTCATTTGCTACCGGAAGGTTATACGAGGCATACAATCTGGCTTTCTGGGCATACAATAATTTTTTATTCATTTCTGCCGAAGCACACACAGGATATTGAACAAGCTGAAAATAAGCAGCTTTTTTTCCCTGTGGAATTCTTTTCTCTATTTCTGTTGCACTGTGTGAAATAGCTTCATATTCTGCCAGACGTGTAAATGTCTGATCTCCGAAAATATGGGGATTAAACTCGGAATCTATGACCGGAGTGCGACCACCCTTGATGGCAGAATATTCTTCAACTCTGCTCCATCCCATAAACTCGGGTTTACGGATATTTGCCAAACGGTAATACTCTTGCATCAAAGGGGATATTTCTTTAGCAAGTTCTTCTCCAAATTCACGAACGAGCCACCTATCTTGATGGTCATAAATACTTTCCGGATTCACAGAATCGATATTCCATGCCATATCGAGGAAAAACTCAATGCTATATTCAGCGGGCTTTATATCACCGACATTCACAATCCATAGTTTACGCACATTCGCATCCCATGCCTTTTTCATCTGCCAGTAAATTTGTGCTGCAGAGGTCGTGCTCAACCAAAGATAATCGTGAGGACGCCCCCAATATGAGATATGATAATAGACTCCTGCCCCTCCTTTTCTTTTCTGCTCCTTTTCATCACTCAAACGGGTTATATACCCATAGTTATCATCACACCAGACCAGAGTCACATCATCGGGCAGGTCGAGCCCGTTATCGTAGATACTCAATACTTCTTTGTAAGGGATAAACGATTGAGGTATTTTATCTGCATCCCGATTCAGATGCTTTGCGAGCAAGGCTCTCTGATCGGAAATAACGCGCGAAAGCACAGAGGTTTGTTCATCCAGTGTTTTTACACCCTCCATCTTTCCATCGTGCACTCCCCTCATCCCAATGGTGAAGATATTGCCGGACAAACTAGTCTCCTTTAGCCTCTCTTCCCAATAATTTAGAATATTATCTTTGTTAGTAAGATAGTTATACTCTCCATATTTAGCCTTATCCCATTCGCCTGCACTATTACGCATCAGAGGTTCACAATGCGATGTACCCAAAACAATGCCGTATTTATCGGCCATTTCTTTGTTTCCCTCCACAAAATAAAAAGGGATTGTGGATTCGTGCATGGCAGGCCATAAAGTATTTGCCCGCAAACGCAATAAAAGTTCAAATATACGGGCATATGTTTTAGGCCCTATCTGTCCTTTTTTTGTCGATTTCTCATAATTATTACTGCTCCAGGGCATCAAACCCCAGTCTTCATCATTGAGGAATATTCCCCGATATTGGACTGAAGGTTTTTGAAAAGAAAAAAAATCGTCAGGAATGTCGAAAGAGTCCTTTTTGTAAGGGGTTGCATCAGCCCACCACTCCCAAGGGGAAACCCCTACAAGACGGGATATTTCAAGTATCCCATAAGCTGTTCCTCTGCTATCGCTACCGATTATCAGTAGTTGTTTCTTTCCGTTATTATTATATACTTGTATCCGGAAGGCTTCCCATTGTCCGGTCAGGCTGCTCACATCTATCTTCTTCGAGGAAATAAGTTGGTCGACATACGAATTCTTTCCTATGGTTGCTGCTACAACAATAGCATCTCCGGCTTTTCTTGACAGAACAGGCATTTGTCCAAAGACGTCTTCAACATCGGAAAAGAACATATCTTTTGCTGTTTGTACCACAAACTCCTCATTTTCAGATAAGCTCACATATACTCCCTTATTCTTTTCAAATAAAGGGAATGATGAAGCTGAACAAAATGCACAGCTCAACAGAAGCAACATATATAAACTGATCTTCTTCACTTGGTATGACTATTTTACCGGCCAATTTTCAGATGGCTCATGGGCTGCCTTCATATAGCCGGCTAACTGTTCAACAATTAATGGATACTGATCCGCAATATTCAAGGTTTCGGTCTCATTTGTTCTTAGATTATACAGTTCAAATTCTTCATTGGTATTTATACGAACCAGCTTCCAGTCGCCCCATCTAATAGCCTGAGAAATGCCTTCTGATGGATATTGCTCCCAATAAAGATAGCGATTATTTGTTGGCAAACTATTTGGTTTATCAACTTCAGGCATTAGACTTATACCATCCGTATTCAGACTTGTTTTTGCATTTGTCATTCTAACTATAGTAGGCATTATATCAGGGAAATAGGATGGATAAGAAGATTTATATCCGGCATTCAGTCTATCCGGCATTCTTATGATCATAGGAACACGAATTCCCCCTTCATAAAGATCACCTTTCCACCCTCTGAGATTACCATTTAATCTTAATTTTTCTGTTTTAGCTGCTTTCGCTCCACCATTGTCAGATGCGAAAATGATGATTGTATTATCATCCAGACCTAACTTTTTCAGTTCTTCCATCACATTCCCTATACATTCATCCATATGTGTTATCAGGGCGGCATATGACTTATCATTATCCGACAAATCCATATCCTTATATATCCCCCACGATTTGGCATCCAACGGTACATGTGGTGAATTATAAGCCAGATAAAGAAAAAACGGATTATCTTTATTTCTTTTCAGGAAATCGATCGCTTCAACCGTCGCCCTGTCCGTATTATGATCTATTTTTTTATCATTCAGGTTATCTTCGATAATATATTCTTCCCTGTTGCGATAACGGATAGACGGGTAATAATTATGGCTTTTAGGTTCATATATCAACCATCCGTAAAACTCATCGAAGCCTCTGTCTAATGGTCCTGCATTCAGGTCAAAACCATCCAGATGCCATTTATTCACCAAGCAGGTAGTATAGCCATTATTCGATAGCACATTGGCAATCGTAGAATCCTGCGGTTGCAGGTTTATTCTCCTTACTGTTCCGGGCATACCTTCACGGGTTCCTTCCAATCCGCCTTCTCTGCACATATTTCCCCGAATACGGGAATGTCCTGTGTGCAATCCTGTCATCAAACAGCATCGCGACGGAGAAGAAACACTGGCTCCTGCATAACAATTAGTAAACGTAATTCCCTCTTTCGCCAGATTATCTATGTTAGGAGTTTTAATTATGCCATTGCCAAAACATGCCAGATCGCCATACCCTAAATCATCGGCCAGAATAAAAACGATGTTCGGTTTATCTGTTTTTTGAGCCATTGCCGAACCATAAACCAGACAGCTGACAGCTAAGGGCAAATATTTATAGTTTCTTGTATTTATCATAATTACGATCTCTCGAAGTTACACTATCTAATTGTACAAATTTAATTTTTAAGACCAACCGAAATAATGTATAATCGTTCATTATCATGTAAATTCAGACATCTTCATCATCCGGTGTTATTTACAATCCATTGTAAGTCTGATGTTAAAATTTTATCAGCATTATTTTCAGGCCTTATACTATTTGAAATCCCCCTATTTTTTTTATATTTTTGATACAGGCTAAGCAAACCGCAACTATTATGAAAACACTAAAGTTCTTTATACTTACCTTAACCTTATTGATATCTTCTACAATGTATGCTGACGGGAACAAAAATATCCAGTTCAGTCAGATCAGTACAAAAGAGGGATTATCACAGAATACCGTAAGGGCTATACTCGAAGATAAGAAAGGATTTATCTGGGCCGGAACCCTCGATGGACTGAACAGATACGACGGATATAATATACTGGCAAACAAACCATTGATAGGCGACCTCAACTCACTGATAGATCACCGTATAAAAGATGTATTTCAGGACAAAGACGGATATCTGTGGATAAAAACATACCGTAACGAGTTCAGTTGCTATAGTCCGATATCTGAGTCTTTTACCAACCTGCAAATAAAAGATAAAAACGGACAGCCCGCTTATTACAAGAACTATTATGAATCTTCTACCGGCAGTATATGGCTCTGGGGAAGTACCAACGGATGCCTGCGAGTTAGCAGGGAAAAGGAAGAACTGAGAACAACTCTGTTCTTCGGGGAACAAATAGGCGGTAACAAGAATAATCATCATTTTCTGTTTGAAGATTCCAAATCCGTTATATGGACAGGAGGCGATTCGGGACTTTTCATGGCATCGGGAGATGAAACCGAGAACTACTATAACGGAAAATATACTTTTACAGGGGCTGTAGAACTGAACAATAAGCTCTATTTCACCACCGAAGAAGCCGTTATACTGGAATATGACATTAAACGGAAAGCATTTCAGGAAATACTGAATGCACCCTATAACGATGTATTCTTGTACATAGCCCGATTATCTAATAATGAGATATTAGTTATAACCCAAAGCACGGGAGTTTTTACATTCAACGTTAACAGTAAGATATTAACAAAACCGGACTGGGCATCCGATAACTTGCTGAAAGGCAATATAGAGTTCATTTCGGACAGGAATAACGGCATCTGGCTATACAACCATTCGGGCATTGTATGGTATTACAATCAGGAAACCCAGAAGGTGAAAAGAATGGAGCTTATCCCTGCCGACATTGCCAATATAATAGACCACGAGCGCTATAACGTTCTTATAGACTCGGGAGGGCTGATCTGGATTACGACTTACGGCAACGGCCTGTTCTGCTACGATCCTGTTCAGGAGTCGATACAAAACTATAAATACAAAGCCAATCAGAACAGCCCTGCATCCGACTATCTGTTATCCATTACCGAAGACCGATATGGAAATATATGGATAGGCAGCGAATATGCAGGAATAATCAAGGTGGTAAAATCAAACTATGATATACGGATCATCCGCCCCGAAAAGGAAACGTCGATAGGCAAGAACAACAATGTGCGGACTGTTCATACCGATATCTTCGGTAAAATATGGGTAGGAACCAAGAATGGAAGCCTCTATGTATATGATCAGAGTCTGTCGGAGGACAAATGTATCTACAAAGACCTGAATCCGTACACAATGGTAGAAGATGTAAATAAACGTATGTGGGTCGGCACAAAAGGCAAAGGCTTATCGATAATAGACCTGAGCACATACAAAGAGATTTCCCATCACAGAAATATCGGAAACGACACTACATCTCTGAGCCACAACACTATATTCAATATCCTCAGAGATAATAAAAACCGTATGTGGATCGGTACTTTCGGCGGCGGAATCAACCTTGCCGAAGAGATGGACGGTAAAATATCATTCCGGAGATTCTTCTTCGATGAAGGCAACCGTAGTTATATCCGCTGTTTATATCAGGATTCAAATGGCAGAATATGGGCAGGCAGTAGCGACGGAGTGCTCTTATTCGATCCCGAAGAGCTGATTAACAATCCTAAGAAATACAAGTCGTTCAGTATGAGGCTCGACGACAAGTACAGTCTGAACTGTAACGACATAAAGACCATATACGAAGATGGTTCGGGTGATATATGGATAGGCTCGGCAGGAGGCGGACTAAGCAAATACGTTCCTGTATCGGCCGACCAGCAAGAGCACTTTATGGCATATACTACAGCCGATGGATTATCAGGTGATTTTGTATCCGGTATAATGGAAGATAAGGAAAGCAATCTATGGATAAGCACAGAAAGCGGAATAACCAAATTCGATAAAAAGAACAATTCATTCATAATATATCAGTTTTCGGACAAGACTTACGGAAACCACTTCAATGAAAATGCCAACATATTTGACGACGACGGATATATGATGTGGGGTAGCCTCGACGGGTTGCTGGTATTCAATCCCGAATCGTTTATTTCCGATAAGAATACACCTCCCGTTACACTGACAAGTTTCTTTATATACGATCAGCGTGCCGAAGTCGGCGACAAAGATTCTCCTTTGAAACAATCGATCAGTTATGCCGATAGGATAAAACTCAATTATACACAAAACACATTTTCCATAGAGTTCGCATCACTATCGTTGAAAGATCCGTCGAAGAACAAGTATGTGTATATGCTCGAAAATTATGATAAGCAATGGAGTTCGGTCAATCATTCCAATACTGCCGTTTACAAAAACCTGCCTCCGGGTAAATACATATTCAAGGTACGTGGAACAAACAGCGACGGTATATGGAACGAGGAATACACCCAACTGGAAATAACGATTACTCCTCCATTCTGGAAATCGTGGTATGCTTATATATTCTACAGCCTGTTGCTATTAGCAGCGTTATATTTCGCATTCAGGCTCGTGTATAAGTTCAATATGCTGAACAACAATATCAAACTGGAAAAAGAACTGACAAACCATAAGCTGCGCTTCTTTACCAATATATCACACGAATTCCGGACTCCGCTAACCCTGATCAGGGGAGCAGTGGAGAATCTCAACGACCAGTCCAATGTTTCGCCTCAGGTGAAGAAACAGATCAGTGTACTGAGCCGTAATTCATCTATACTTACCCGTCTGATAGATCAGTTACTCGAATTCAGAAAGCTACAAAACAATGTGCTCACACTCGATCTGCAGGAAACAAACATTGTAGACTTCGTCAGAGAGATATACAGCGGATTTCAGGAGACTGCCATACAAAAGAAGATCGAATACCTATTCAATAGCGAAACGGAAGCATACACAATGTATATCGACCGCCGGAAGATAGATAAAATCATCTACAATCTGCTGTCAAATGCTTTCAAGTTTACCTCTGTAGAGGGTAAGATCGAAGTAAATATATTGTTCAATGCCCAAACTGAAACCTGCCTTATAAAAGTGAAGGACAACGGTATCGGTGTGGATAAAGATAAGCAACACCTGCTATTCAGCCGCTTTATGCAGATCAACTTCTCGTCTGCGGGTACAGGCGTAGGACTGTCTTTGGTGAAAGAGTTTATAGATGTCCATAAAGGCAAGATATGGTACGAAAGCAATAGCGATCAACAAGGTTCTATATTCAACGTGGAACTGTCTACCAATCAGTCAACCTACGAAGGAGAGAACTTCATCACATCACCGGATAGCCAGACTGTAAAACCGTTGATGAATAATAAAATCCTTTATCCTTCGGACTATACAGAAGAAATACAACTACCCGAAATTGATGATGCCACCCTGTCGAATTATAAACTGCTGATAATAGACGACAACGATGATATTCGCAATTTCCTCATAGATGAGTTCAGCAAACACGTGATGATAGATGCTGCCGAAGATGGAGAAAAGGGGCTGCAAAAAGCAATAGAAACTAACCCTGACCTCATCATCTGCGATGTGATGATGCCTGCGATGGACGGTTTTGAAGTAACACGCAGGCTGAAAGAAGATTTTCAGACCTGCCATATACCGATCATACTACTTACGGCACATTCCTCTCTGGAACATCAGGTGGAAGGGATACAAAGCGGAGCCGATGCGTATATTATGAAACCATTCAGTTTGAAATATCTCGTAGCCAGAGTATTCAAACTGATAGAGCACAGGGAACAACTGAAAAAACGCTTCTCGAGCGAATATGTACTGGATGGTAACCTCATTGCTCCTACCGATAAGGACAAGGCGTTCTTTACCCTGATAGACAAGATACTGGAGGAACATCTGGATAATACCCAATTCTCTGTAGATCAGTTTGCCGAACTGGCTAAACAACGACGCACCATCTTCTACAAAAAGGTAAAAGGCATCACCGGTATGTCGCCGAACGAGTTCATTAAGGTCAGGAGATTGAAAAAAGCCGCCGAATTGCTTCTGACCGGAGAGTTCACCGTATCGGAAATCTCCTATAAGGTAGGATTCGACGATCCGTTCTATTTTAGTAAATGCTTTAAAGCTCAGTATAACTGCTCACCGTCTAAATTCGGGCAACCAAAAACAGAAAAAGATAATGCTTCGTAAGGTTACGAAGCATTATCTACTCTTTTAATCCAAAAACTAATGGTATCTGCAGGCTAATGAATTAAGCCGTTAAGAACATCTTTTGATACAGTGAATGCTGTTCCATGTCTTACTCCCGACGGGAATGAAATGGAATCGGAGACATCTTCCCAATTCTTTATATCTTTAGAACGGACAGCGCCATATTTATGATTCCTGTATTTATCGAAATATACATACACATACTCTCCTACCTGTAATGGTGCCGGCCCCTCTGCCCAATAATCACCCGTAATAGGCTCCGATACTTCAACAGGGAAATCAAACGGTTTATCGCCTGATGTTATCCGTATATTCTTTTCGGCAGGCAATGAGTTTTCATTTTTAACGAACAGGTAATAAACAGCGTCTTTTGAGAGTATCGCACCATCTATCACGCTGAATCCCGGCTCAAAGTATAATTTAGTATCACTGAATGCCTTAAAGTCTTTTGTGGTCACATAATACTGGCGATGATTAAGCCCCTTCTCACTCTCTACCGTAGGCAGTTCAGGAAATGCTCCCGGAATGGTAGAAGCCCAGAAGATATAGAATGTCTTATCTTTCTTGTCGTAGAACAGTTCGGGCGCCCATGTATTCCGTGTACCTTCAAACTTTTCCATCACAGGAATATTCTGCTGTTCCGACCAGTTTTTCAGATCCTTCGACCACGCATAGCCTATGCCCTGATCCCACCAGCCGGTAGTCCACACCATGTGAAATATGCCTTCATCGTCCTGCACAATACTGGGATCGCGCATCAACTTGTCTTTTCCTATCCCGGATTTTATGTAGGCAGAATCATTATTCAGGGCTTCCCATTTCATACCATCGTGACTGTAAGCCAGATGTAAGCCATCGCCACGCCCTTTGAAATAAGAAAACATATATACATCCTGTGGTTTTTCTTCTACAGCCTTTCCTCCACTACAAGAGAGTAAAAGGAACAGGCCTGTTGTCAAAATAAAAAGCTTCTTCATTATTTTTGTTTATTTATGTCTACTTTCTTAGCCTTATCTCCTGCCACACCCAGATCAACCAGCACGTTATACATTTGGATGCCTAAGTATTCACCCGATTCTTTTGTAAAATGCAGCTTGTCATTCTGCAATTCACCCGCCGACATATCTATAACATGGCAATCCTTATCTTCCGAAGCAAGCCGGTACATCGCATCTTCCACATCTTTACTGAAACGTTTATTAGCATGAGAGACAGTCCCGTATATAAAAGGCAACTGCATGTATTTCTCTTCACCCGTTTTCACAGCAATGAAACTGCGAACATGATTCAGCATATTTTTCAGATTATCGTAATAGCGAACTCCTGTTCCGTTCCTGCTGTCGCTCTCGCCCTGATGCCAGAGTAATGCCACTATTTCATACCCTCCGTCCAGTTTGGAAAGGGTACTGTCTATACATGCCGCTATATTTTCTTCCAGCGACAGCAACAGCGACCGCCCTCCTGTAGCTGTCGACGATGTTTGTGACAACCATGCAGGATCGGCCGACCAATGGTATTTTCCGGTAGAAACGGCAGCCGTATCTATAGATGTTCCTCCCAACGACCATTTGATAACATAGAAATCTTCCTGTAAGGCCTGCTCCAACCAATAATAGGTTACAGCATCGTAAGCCCATCTGTATGGATTGTTTTTATTATAGATGGTCGGCCAAAAGGGAGTAAATTTTCCGGTTATTTCCTGCGTCGAACTGCCGCTGCTCCATTTGCAATATTTGTATTGCATACCGGGAATAGCTGCTATATATTCGGGGAGATCCGTATTTAAAATACGTCCTTCGGTATTCGATTGCCCTGCCGTAATAATCACTTTCACAGGTTTTTCTGCGTATGAATATATTGCAGCAGCAAACAATAGTATAATTAATAGTCTTATTTTCAACATTATAAAACTTATCACTTTACAGACTCATAAACCTCGACCTCTACAATACGTAATTGTCCTTTTGCATCCAATGCTTTCGGATCTTTATACAGATCGAGTTCTTTTGTTCCTGTCACTTCTATGATCTCACCAAAAGCATCGTTATCGGTGCTTTGCCCTATCAGTTGTATTTTTACAAAACGTCCTTTTGTAGGGGTTATCGGAATAGAGATATAGCCTAAGCTTTTTTCGGTTTCTCCCTTGTACACTTCTTTACCGTCAACAAATATCTGAATAGGGTAGCTACGCATACGCCAGCCTGTGAGTTTCATCTCTATTTCCGAGATGTTCGCATCACGTTCCAATTCATAGGTAATCCAGCCTGTGCTTAGTTTCCCATCGTTACCCCACTCGCTGAGTTCGTTATCATCGAAGCTGTTTCTTACCTTATCCTGATTCGATTCGGTTATAGCATCTACTATCTTTAGCATTTTTCGTGATATCTTGTACGACTCTCCACCTAAAACTTCCCCTCTATCCATGTAGCTGGGCTGATAATCACCGCTAATATATGTAGACAGACCATCCTGTTGTTTTTGAGGAACTGTTTTCAACGATACCGAAACCGGTGCCAGCCCTTCTGTTGTAGCCGTTAGCTTTACATTTCCGGCAGTAGTTGTCGAACGGATCAGTACACGATTGATTCCGCATTCAACAGGCAGTTCTTTCGACAAAATATAATTATCCGGCCCCTGAGCAATACCTCCGTGCCATTCGGCTTGTCCTTCAAGGTTGAAAGATATCATATTGTTGGCTAATGGGCAACGAAGTCCATCTTTATCCAATACCTCTATCTGAATGAGTGCCAGATCGGCACCATCAGCTTTAAACCCGTCAGGAGCCTGCATTGTAGTAAGTTTCAAAGAGGCAGGTTCACCTGCAGTTTTGATCTCGTGGCGGCTAAGAACTGTTTTGTTGGCATCGTAGCTCACAGCTTCAATCTTACCGGCTTCCCACTGAATATTGCTGAATGTAAACAAGAAGTGATAATCACGCTTGCCCATCCCCTGCGATTTGCCATTGACAAACAGTTCGACCTGTTCACCGGAAGAAACCACGTAAACATCTTTTTTTACATCAGCAGCGTAATTCCAATGGCCGATGATATGTGTATGGTGCGTTTCGGTATCTACCCATCCGTCCCACATTACCTTATGAGCGAAAAAGGCATCTTTAGCAATACGCATCGGATCTGTTACGCCACTGCGGCGATAGTTTTCCGCACCTCTGTAGTGTGTATTTGAATCGGAGAATATAATTTTTGCTCCACCCGAGCTAACTCTGTCTCCGGTTCCGGGACGTACACGGAAATAATCGAACCAGCGTCTGATCATTTCTATAGCAAATGAATCCTGATTTTGATTATATGCCCTTGCGTCAGGCTTTTTCTCCGTTGTATTGGTCACCGTCGACTTATATGCTTTCGAGCCTTCTCCGTTCTTATGGAAAGGATATGAATAATCGTCCCAATATTTGCGTAAAGCCTCATCGCGGCAATATTCGGTAGCCCACATCGGGTGTTTCGCACTTTTGTTGATGTAGAGCATTTCACCTCCATACTCTGCGATTTTGCTGTCGAGCATTTCACGCGAGCCGATAGCACGCCCGCCATAAGGGTCATATAGGTCACGGATAGCTTTCATTTCAGCCATGTGTTCTTCCGAAATAGATTCATTCCCGCTTTCATAGAACAGAATGCTCGGATTGTTTCGGTTATAAATAATAGCATCGCGCATCAGTGCGACACGCAGTTCCCAGCGGCGTCCGGTCACATCTTTCTCCGAGTCTCCGGCAGGCATTGCGTGTATCAGTCCTACACGGTCGCACGACTCTACATCCTGTTTCCAAGGGGTAACGTGCATCCAACGAACGAGATTGCCGTTGCCTTCCACTACCATACGGTTGCTGAAATCGCTGAGCCACGCAGGAACAGACATTCCTACGGCAGGCCACTCGTTACTTGTACGTTGGGCATAACCTTTCATCTGTATTACGCGGTCGTTGAGATAGATCATACCATCGCGGAAAGCTGTCTTACGGAATCCTGTACGGGTTTTTACAACATCCACAGGCTTGTTGTCTACGTAGAGGATTGTGTACACATTATAAAGATATCCATAGCCCCAACTCCAGAAATGAAGGTTATCTACCTTGCCGTTTACCGATACATTTTTTGTTTCTCCGGCAGCAATTTCTGTATCTTGTCCTGTGATTGTTTTCACCACCTTACCATCCATATCTTCTATAACGGCCTCGAAACGGAGCTTCTTGGGTGCATTAAATTCATTTCGTATTTCCGACTCGGCAAATATGATTGCACTCTTTTTGGTAACGTTTATTTCGCGGGCATAGATGTATGTTCCTGTTGTTTTCAGATTGCTGTATAATGGCAATGTTTGATATATTTTGTTTGATACGTGCAGATACACATTCTTCGGAATACCCCCATAATTGGCATTGAAATTCTTATCGTTCCACTGAAAGCCCGATCCTGTGCTCTTTTCTTTATAGTTCCACGCGTTGTCGATACGGACAGCCACAACATTATCCTTTCCGTCATAGTTGATATGATCCGTAATATCGAATCCACTCGCCATTACGCCATTTTCGTGGATGCCGACAGATTTCCCGTTGATAAAGAACTCCCCACCGAAGCGGATGCCTTCAAATTCAAGAAAGACTTTTTTACCCTTATCTGTCTTAGGCAACTTGAAATGCTTGCGATACCAGACAATTCCGGTAGTATGTTCATCGATAGCCACTTTGAAGGCATCATCTTCATTGAAGGCACGCGGAAGGGTAACTTTTTTCCACGAGGCATCGTTATACTTCACTTGTTCGGCTCCCGACGGATCGCCGACAAGCAACAACCATTCACTGTTGAAATTATATTTCGTCCGTTCATTTCCTGTAAATACAGGAGCTCCCGTCATCATCTGTACAGAAAAAAACAGAATGAGCGAAAATAGAGTGTGTTTTTTTAGGTTAGTCATTTAATATTGGTTTTAGATTTTATTTGTTTAGATTTACATACTTACTCAATCTTTCTATATTCAATTCTTTGATTCCTTCGGCAACAAAGAATGCCACTTGTTTGGCACCTTTCTCCATCATGTGTGTATCATCTTTCAATCCATCGGGTTTTGCATGATCTACTCCCGGTTCTACCCAGCGATAGTAGGCTTTAGAGTCTTCATCACCCAGAATGGTAATGAAATCACGGGTTTTCAAATTGATGTCTATCATCGGCACACCATATTCTTTTGCTATCTGACGCGTAATCACTGGATAGCCTTTCAGGCGATCATCAACCAGATTCCCTTTCTGGAACGTACGCATCACAACTGATGTCAATAGAACAGGGTTAGCATCTTTTGCCCGTACATCACTGATCATACGTACGAGATTCGCCCTGTAATCGTCATACGAAGCATGACGTTCGGGACGCGTAGAAGCATCGTTGTGCCCAAACTGGATAAATACATAATCTCCGGCGCTTACCTGCGACAGAAGTTTATCCCAACGACCTTCACCTATGAACGTTTTTGTACTGCGTCCGCCCATCGCATGGTTTACAACTTCTACTTCGTCCGATAAATAAAGCGACAGCATTTGCCCCCAGCCTTTTATCAATCCATCTTTTTGCTCCTTGTAGCTTTGGGCTGTAGAATCGCCCGCTATGAATATCTTTATCTTCTTTTCGGACGATATAAAACTGCATATAAGCAGAAGCAGCAATGGTATGAATATGTATTTTTTCATGTTATATTTTATTTAAAAAGTACGTCTGCTATTGTCACATAATTATCAGTACTTCCATATCGGGATACTCTCTTATCACTCCAAGACGGATGCTCACCTATCACTTCGACTCGTATAGTATAATTGCCCTGTTCAAGCAAAGGACTTATAAACTTTTGAGAGGAGGTTTCTACTTTACTGTAAAAGTCGACAATCGTATTTATTACTTCTTCGTTCCTGTCATTCCTGATAATGACTTTTGCATATCCGCTTGTATCATTCGACACACCTCTGACAGCAACCTGCCTGCCTGTAAACGGGAAGACAATGGAAACACCTTTTACCTTCGATCTGAACATATTGCCGCTTATATCCCAGTTACCCTGTTTCTTTATTCCGGTTTTCACAGACCTGAAATTCTGATTAACGGAATACCAATGGCTGTTTTTATCGAAATACCAGCTATCGTAAAATACAGGGATAGACATTTCATCACCTCTCACTGTAATAGGCTGCCATACCTGAGTAGCAGCAGAACCCTGCTTCGGAAACGACCAGCGATCGCCCATATACATGTGTAAGGTATCACCTCTATTCACTACCGATAATACAAATGAACATTGCGAATTCCATGTCAATGAACCTTCGGGTGCGAAAAGCCCCTTATTTACCCATCCTTCTTCCAATGAACGAGACACCAGATAATAATTATCGTTGCGTTCCCAACTGGTTTTGTTGGAGAATAACCAGAAATAATAGCCATTACTCGTGAACATGGCAGGTGATTCTCCACCCTTTGCCATATCGGAAACGACAAGCCTTTTTACTGACTTATAATCTGTTGCCAGTTCATAGATAAAGCCTTCATGTGTCAACAGATAACCTTTTCCATCTATGTCCTGAAAGGTACCTAAATCCCATTTGCGAAGATATTTGCCATCGTGAAGCAAGTCGCCATGAAACGTATAATCTCCGTTTATGGTGCTGCATGTAGCATAACCCACATGCGGATCGCGGTAACCCATATTGTCGCAGTGCATATACATAACAAACTCTCCTGTTGACGGGCATTTCATTACTTTTGGCCTTTCGCCGACACGATCAGGCCCCAATAAACCATCTTTTTGTGCGGGAAGAACAACTTTCTCAAACTTCCAATCGATAAGATCAGTTGAAGAATAGCAACCGAAACCGCTGAAGGCATTGATTGTATCTGATTTATATTCACCGAACAGGTAATAGGTATCGCCTTCTTTGACAACACAAACCCCGTGCGCATTGACTTCGTTATTATTCTGATCGAACCATGCCACACCACTGTTTATGCCTCTGTCTGTCTCCTGCCCCGAGATCGCAGAGCAACAGATAATCAAAAATACAAGTATAATGGTTGAATGTATCTTCATTATTTCCTTTTTATTTAAAATCCACTTTAATGTTTCCACCATACGGATCGAAGTCAAATACTGCTTTGTCCGGATATATCCGAACCGGAATAGCCTTTCCTCCTTGCTCTGCGTTTACTTCTTTCAATCCTTGACGATCTATTACCATCGTCAATACTTCCTTAAAGATTTCCTTATCCAACTGCAGTTTGGGTTCAATAACTATACTGTTCTCGTCCGCCGTAGCCATAAATTTGAGATTCTTTCTTTCCTCGATATAAGCCGCTACGTCATGAAATGTAGCTATCCAGATTGAATCGTCCATCGTTTTCACTTTATCCAGATGATCCCAAAAGACTATAGGAGACCTGAAAGCATCGTATCCATATGTAATGCCATGCGTCATACCTACACCCCAGTCGTTTGTTTCGATCAGTGTATTTACCCATTTATCGAGGTCATCAGGAGTAGATTTACTTCCGATAGAGCGCTGCTTCGTTCTTGTACCCACACGATTTTTTGAAGCTAATTTAATTCCTTCCGGCGTTTTAGCATTATTCGGATAGCAGAATGTGCGCGGCATAATCCCCGTATTCATAAAAATAGCACCGTCATTTTTATGAATATCTTCCCTGATTTCATCTAATGTATGTCGTCCGAAATTCTTATGTGCCCAACCGTGATTGGATATTTCATGCCCATCGTCCGACATTTCTTTCAACTGAAGCCACGTCAGACGTGTGGTGTCTGTAATAGACTTTTCGTCTTTGTTAATTTTACTTCCATTTATCCAGAATGTTCCCTTAATACCCAGTTTCTTAAAATAGGGAGCAACAAGCGTATAATGTTCTTTTAGCCCGTCATCGAATGTGTAGCTGATAGCACAGGCCTTATCGTCTTTATATCGGGCAATACGGATCAGCGTATCGGCAGGATTAACTCCATACAGAGCTTTAGAGTACGTTATATTTTTCTCTTTTACATTGCGGGCATTTTCCACTTTCTTAATGAATTTATTCAACATACCTACCTGCACATTCTCAATTTCCACATTATTTATCGGAAGTTCCGGATTACCTTTTAGTTCATAAATGGCGTCGGCGGTCTCGCAGGTTACATTTTTCATATAGATTCCGTCGATACGGGTAATGCGCGTTTCATAAGTAGGAACAAGGTCTTTCCACTGATACAATACTTCCGTATCTATTTCAAGCACCCTTTCCGTTGTTCCCGATTTCACATTCTCCATGTAAATATTCTCTACGAATCCGCCTCTGCGATGGTTCGTTTTTATAAAGAAGAAACGGTTTACAGATTTCGGAGCAGAACAATCGTGCATATAGATATTACGCACACCACCCGACATTTCACTGCCTATGCCCAACATAGTATGCCCTTTGAGGATAGTACAGTTACGAATCACAATATTTTCGCACGGAGTATTCAGTCGCCATGCGTCACGGTTACGTCCCGATTTTATTACCACAGCATCGTCTCCCTGATCGAACGTACAATTTTCTACCAGAAAATTACGGCTCATTTCCAGATCGATGCCATCATTATTGTGTCCATGGGCTTTTACATCGAGATGGCGAACTACACCGCCGTTACACATATATAGATGGATTGTCCAGAAAGGGCTCTCCCTGATCATAAAACCATCGAGTAAAACATTCTCACAGCGATTGAAATGAATCAGGTGCGGACGCAAATTATTCTCCCCGACAGCCATCTGGCGATCTATGACAGGAACGTCGGTAGACGCTTTCGTATAGAGTTCCTTCAATGCGTCCATGTGTGGTTTAGGGCGTTTGAACCAGACTTTCCAAGTATCCATTTTAGGCTTTAGCATCCCTTTCCCTGTTATAGCTACATTCTTGCACTCGAAAGCATAGAGCAAAGGCGAATAATTATAGCATTCCATGCCCTCCCATGATGTCATTACCGCAGGCAGATAGTCCGACGGATTGTCGGAAAAGCTCAACACGGCATTTTCTTCGAGGTGTAAATTGACATTGCTCTTAAAATGAATCGCACCTGTGAGCCATATTCCGGCAGGAACAACAACACGTCCTCCTCCGGCTTTATTACAGGCAGCTATGGCAGCCGCTATGGCTTTTGTATTATCCTTTTCGCCGCCTGCAACCGCACCATAGTCGGTTATCGGGAAATCCTGTTTGGGAAACTGGAATATTTTAATCGGCTCCATACGAAAAGGCGCATCGACTGTAATGGTTTCATATCCATCGACAGGTGAAGCCAATGCCACGATATGCAGATTGACCAGTATAATGAATAAAAATTTATAATAATTTTTCATAGAATATTATTCTTTCCAAACCGATACTCCCGCTGTAGCAATCTCCTTACTACCAATAATATATTTCACATTCCCCAATGGTAAAGTATAGGCTTTATCAGCATAATTGACGGCAATGCCAAAACCGTCACGATATTCGATATGCAGTCCGGCAGGAAGGTCAAGCAACGGAACATTAAGTTTGCCGTATAGTTTTTTCAATACAGCTTTTTCCATTTCCCCCTTTTGGGAATCAACCCCGATATAGGTCACTGTTCCTTTTCCCAGTTTACGATGTATGATGGCAGGACAACCCGCATAAAAATCTCCTTCGTAGGTAGCCCATATATCGGTATTGCTGTCAGGTATGAATATCTCACCCCAGCTTGTCCAGTCGTATTTGTTATTATCAAATACAATCTGATCCGGTGTACGCGGTTGTAACAGGTCATAAAAGTCCATCTTTGCACCGATCAGTGAATAAACCGGCTCGGCAAAAGGGGCTTCAAACAGTTGTCCGTTGCGTGTTTTATGTCCTGTGCGGCAGGTAAGAATGAGATTCCCGCCTTGCTCTGCATACGATGTCCAGCGTTGTACCAGTTCCTTATCCAGCATTTCATAGGCCGGTGCTATCATTACATTATATTTTGTAAAATCATCTTTCTCTTCTATAAAATCAACGGGAGCACCGAAGTTTTTCAGAGCATTATAATACTTATCAATATGGCTTTCCGTATTCCATTCCGTTGTCTGCCTGTTGCGTTCCATTTCCCAAGTGTTTTCATGGTTGTAAAGGATGGCTGTATGGCGTTTTTCATAAGCCTCAGGATTTTTTCCATCTGCTTTGTATTCTTTGCGAAGCTGTTTTATTTCTTTGATAAACTCTGCATACTCCAGTCCGCTTTTAGTCGGGGTTACTCCATCGGGACCTACAATGCCATAGTGATAAAGCTCCGTTCCATAGATCGGCTGACGGTAGCGGTACGTGCAGGTAAACTTACTGCCTCCTGCAAATACATGCCACAGCCACAGGCGCACTGCTCCGGGTAGTGGTTGCGAATTGATTTTTCCCCAGTTCACTTGTCCGGGTTGTAGTTCCATAACGCCATACACCCCGTCTATAGTGCGAAAGAAGTCATTAGCCTTTGCAATGCGTTCTACCGGCCCTAAGCGATAACCTTTACGCCCGACACCATAATCCTCACCAAATACCATATAACGGGTATAGGAATGGAAATCAAGCTCGTTGCTCTTTCTCAGATGTCCGTCCGAGTATTCGGGAATATAATTTGTAGTAATCCACTGATCAGCATTTGCATGTTTGCGGATGAGGATGGTTTGCTCATCCAGAAAGCTTGCCATCTCATCTGTTGTGAAACGGTTATAATCGAGTATCTGGTGCGTATTCATAAACATCTGCGACACTCGTGGAATATTTATTTCCGAAAAATCGGAATAAACCTGACTCCAGAAAGCTGTACCCCACGCTTTGTTTACGGCTCCTATTGTCTGGTATTTATTTTTCACATAGTCGCGGAAACGCTGTTGTGCATCTTTTCCGTAATCCTGAGCCGGACGAGGTTCGTTATCGAGTTGCCAGCCCATGATACGCTTATCGTTGCCATAGTGCTGCGCCAGTTTTTCGATCATCTTCATCGAATACCCACGGAAATAATTGTTGGAAACAGACGGATGCTGACGCGCGCCATGATCCATTTTTGTTCCATTCTCGTGTTCTATCAATATATCGGGATGCTGACGGACAAGCCATACAGGTGGTGTTGCCGTAGATGTACACATGATTACTTTCAATCCGTTCTTGTCGGCAATATCGACGGCACGGTCGAGCCAAGCGAAATCATATACGCCTTCTTTGGGTTCAAGCTGTGCCCATGCAAATTCTGCATAATGCACAAAATCGAAACCGAGTTCTTTTATCTGCTTCAAATCCCGTTCCCATTGCGATTCGTCCCAGTGTTCAGGATAGTAATATGTACCTACTATAGTCAGGTCTTTAGGATCGAACCGATTGGGATTTTGGGCAAAAAGCCCTATTGTAAGGAAGAAAAAAGCAATTAATAAACTATTCTTTCTCATGGTTTTATTTCTTTTAATTCGGTTATCACAACAGGGCCGAGCAATCCGGAAGGAACGACGCCCCATATATCGAATTTTGTTGGTTTATAAGTTATGCTCACAAAGTTGATTTCATTGAATATCCGCCACTCTACACCCCGCTTATCATAATCTGAGATACGATTGGCGGGCAGGTTAGTAACTTCCACTTCTATTTTATTCTTTCCGTTTTTCAGTAATGAGCCAATATTCGTTTCAAATGGAACGGCATATAAGATGCCAGCATCCTGTCCGTTTACCCTTACCCTTGCACTCTCACGCACATCACCCAAAGAAAGCTGATATTCATTTCCGGCTTCTTTATTGAAATCAAATTCGATTGTATAAAGGGCTGTTCCCATATTCCGTTTCAGATCGTCATTATCGAGATCAGTCCACGAACCGGGTTTATCCAGTTTGAAAGATCCGGTTATTGCAGGTTCACTTTCTACGAAACTCATTTCCCAGCCCGATTCCAGTTTTGTTTGCTTTGCTGTCTGTTCGTAATAAGTCCAAAGCTTTTCTCCTGTTATATTCTTATCAAATGTTTTCAGGATAATGGATTGACCGGGTTTCAGTTGTATGTAAACTTCTGCCTTACCATTATTCTTCCTCAACTCTGCCATCCCTTTATTTCCCGTCATCGGATCGAAGAACATGGCACTTTCTGCATTCACAGCTAATGGTATCCATCCATCGACAGGCTTATTTTGCAACATGGTCATAAAATAGTGATAACCCGATTCGTTCCTGCGACGGATAAGCTGCCCGCCGAATTCTGTAACAAAGCTTTCTTTCTCTACATTGCTTTGCGAAAGGATACTGCTATAATCATTTCCTGTGATAATAACTCCTTTACCCAGTTTATTCACAGTTGTTTTTTCAAATGAACTTACTTGTGGTAATTGCTTCAATATGTTATTAAATTCCGTCCGCCGTTCATCCAATCGTGATAATCCCGGTACATCGGAAGGATAATGATCCGAGAATATAACAGTCGCTCCCTGTTGTGCAAATTCATATATCTTTTGTAAGGTTTCGAGAGGTATCAATGTTGCAGCGGGTAAGATCAGTGCTTTATAGGTTGCTCCGCCTTCGGTTTTTAGCAAACCATTTTCGACAACGGTCGTTTGTATAAAATGATCGGATATATAATCGAGATCATACCCGCTAGCCATTATTGTCTCTACTCCGTCACAGAATTCAGGCAGGCGCTCACGCATACCGTGAATAGAAAATGTGGTGAAGTAATCGCCCTTCTGAGTTTCCCAAATATCGTACATCGGCATATAAAGCAGGAAATCATTGTCCGGTGTTCCATATTGCAAGAAAGATTGCGTGCGGGTGATATAATCGAAAAAAGCCGGAGCATCGCGCCAAAACGGATTGGTAGGCGACATATCCACCGAAGCATAAAATTTCCATCCCGGCCATGCGGCATCTTTTGGAGAATAAGTGGAACCATGAAAATAAATATGATTGACACCCGATGTAAACATCTGATCGAGTTCGACTTTGCATTGCGAAAGAGATGTGCGGAAATGCTCGGTAAGCCATGTGAATGTTTCCGACGAAGTGTATTGTTTCCCTGTTATATGTGCTGCCGAAGAAGCATATTTGAGTATTGCCGGATCACCGTCGTTTTGTTTACGGATAAAATCTTTGCGCAGGAAAGGGATATCAAAATCGGAGATACCGAACGATTCGCATTCGGGTATATCGACAGAAGCATATAAGTCCAGAAGATTGGCAGGAGAGCCATGCGCCTGATTTTTAGTCGTCGCACCATGAGAATGTGCAAAGGCCGTCCAGGGCCGGGTAAATGTATCTTTAAGTATATCGCCTATCGTTTCCCTGTAATCGCAGATAACACGTGCCGATAAATCGGTTTTGCCACCATCGAGCAATTCAGGAAAATAGTCCTGTAGCTTATATCCGCGCCGTTGCTCGAATTGCCATAACAGATCGGGAGTCCAGTCTGCACCGTACACCTCATACGAGTCATTGAAAAAACTATGCGGAAAAGGTGTACCTGATTCCTTAAAGGCTTTTTCAAATTTTCCGAAATAACGGTTTACAGCTTCTTTATCGAAATGGTTGAGTACATAGCCCTGCCCTCCGGGAGCAGCACGCTTCACTTTCTGTAAGGTTTTTCCTGTAAACTGAGCGATCAATTTCCAGTTATCACCTGCAGGAGCAGTCCAGTCGAGTTTCCCGTCAGCCGACAATTTATCTGTAATATCTATTTTTTCTCCTTTGCCCGAATAAGCCATTAACTTACCCAATACAGTAAATTCCTGTTGCTTCTTATCTTCTATCAGGACAGCTTTTTGCAATCGTTCTCCACCTTTCAGGTCGTAATGCTGAAAGATGGCTTTCGTGGCGGCATCGGCTATTGTAACTTCCGACCCTCCGAAAGGCCAGCCTGTACCCATATTCATGTCCACGCCCATCCCTAAACGTTTGGACTCGGATTCTGTGAAAGCGAACATTTCCATCCATCGGGGGGAAAGATAATCGATGTAATGATCTTCCCTATCCTTTACACCGTAGATAGGCGTTACCTCAACACCACCTATTCCGGCACGGCTCAGTTCTTCCAGATTATAGGTCAATCCAGCCTTATCTACATCGCTCCCCATCCACCACCAACGTGTCCAAGGCTTTGTTTCCTTAGTTACAGCCGGCCAGCCGGTATCGGGTTTGCTCTGAGCACAAGCTCCTAAGAATAAGGAGACTAATAGTTGAGATAATATGATCGTCTTGTTCATCAAGGCAGATTTAAAGTATAACATTTTTCAATTCATCGGGAGCATCCTGATTCTCTATATTGATACGCTCTCCGGCTTTACGTGTGAGGTCTTCTATCAATGACAGTTTTATTGTATTCTCAGGCACAAAATGAATTGTATTCATATAATTCACAATGGAATAATATAATTGTCTTGCCACAAAACGCTTATCTGGTTCACTTGTTATATCAGCACTGCAAACCATGATTTTACCTTTTCCTACATTCGCCTCAAACAATGTTCCGAGCTTACGGTTTACAAACCATGTATCTATCGGTTGAACAATAGGCTGGAAATCGGCAGGAAAACTATTTAGTTCCATTACCTGCCCTTTTTGCGTCATTTCCCACCATTGCAGACCGGTATAGAAGTCGGTCGGGAAGTCTTTAAATACCGGATGGAAGTTGTTTATAAGTGAACCTTCGGTATGTGGCGGACGCATCTTGAACCAAGATGTATTCCAGAAAGATGGTGTCATGTATTGTACGACATCTTTGCCTTGTTCTACTTTTCCGGCAAGCAGGAGAAGAACCTTTCCGCCATTATCCAGTACATCTTTTGTCTGTTGATCTATTTTATCTGTAATATGTATTTCTGTGGTATTTACTACCGGTAATTCCGCCGGATACACCCAAAAATCCCAGTCGTTGACAACATCAGTACCTGATAACGATACCTCGATGTTCAATTTCTGAGCTTTACTAATACCATTCAAAGCAAAAGAGACAGTACCCAGTTGCTGGCAGCTCCCGATATGAATATCTTTTGCAGCCAGTTGTCCACTAGTTATGAGCGTTCCAAATTCATCTTTTATGCACCACTGCACAGGCTTTTGTTTTATCTCTTTTTCTCCGAAATGTGCTATTTCGATATTGGCTTTCAGAGTTTCATTGTTTTGAAACACAAATTTATCCATGCGGGATAATAAAACCGTAGGAGCACAGAAACGGCGGAATTCTTCTGCATTGATATAACCTTTCTCTTCCCAGAAAGCATTCAACACTCCGACTAAAGCCGTGCCCTGCCCAGAATAGTCATTCAGGCTAAGCAGCTGAAATCCGGCATAGTTCGGTGTACGCAGTGTTTTCTCTATTTCATGTTTATAACAGAGTGCCTGCAATTTACCTGACGCCATCAGGAAATCGAATGCCATATCGCCCATATTGCGGGCTTTAAGGTCTTCACGGAACAGTTCAAAATTGCGTGCACGCATCACTCCCGTATATTTTTTTATCTCTGAGAAATCGGGGAATACACACCATTGCCCTGTTTCGTGAGAAACGAACGGCTGGCGAACTGTATCTATCTTTGAAAGGAAGTCAGAATTCGATTCGGGCATACGTCCCCAATCCAACCCTCTTGCTCCGGCTTTTACATGGAACTGGTTGCGAGGTTGCCACGCCCAGCTTCCACCAACAGATGCCCCTGTATAAACACGGCGTGTATCCTTCTCTTTCCAATAATCGACAAACTTACTTACCCATGCTACCCAGCGTCCGCGCGGCTCGTTACCGATGGCAAACATGCAAAATGATGAGTAGTTACCGTATTCTTTCACAATACGTTGAGCCTCTTCCCACAGATAATTATCAACCGGACGGCCGTCTCCGAGTGAAGAACCATGATTCGGCCAGCTTGGACCTTCGGGTTGAAGATAAAATCCTACTTTATCGGCAGCTTTGAATGCTGCTTCGGGCGGACAGAATGAATGGAAACGCATATGATTGAGTCCGAAATTACGGCAAATACGGAAAACCTTTTCCCACGATTCTTCATCCATTGGCGCGTAACCTGTAAGCGGAAACACACAATTTTCGACCGTACCGCGAAGCATCGTCTTTTGACCGTTCACATAGAAGTATTTGCCTTCTATGGCAAACTCGCGCATAGCGAACTGTACTTCTTTGCGGTCTTCACCTTTATTTGTATTGAGGGTGGCTGTCAGTTTATAAAGATTCGGATTAAATTCATCCCATTTCAGGAAATCATTTCCCATTGGCAGGTCAACGGTCAGTTCTGTTGCCTGTCCGTTCTTTATAGCAAAAGGAGAAGAAACAGGATTTACTTTATGTATTTTTGATCCGTTAAAGCTTTCGGCTGCTAACGTTAATGTGCCGGAAGTATTACCTTCTATATTCAGTTTTACAACCGCTTTTTTATTATTAAGATCGGGGAATATCTGCAAATCATCGATATAAGTGACCGGAGCGGATTGCAATTCCAAGCGCCCTACAACACCATTCCAGTTACCTTGCGTCTGGTCGGTTATACTATGTGAGTCTTTCCCTACATCAATGTCTTTTGTGCGGTTATCTATGCGGATGGTTATTGTATTGTTTCCTGTTTTCAGGTATTTGCTTATCTCGAAAACATGGGGTACACTCAGTGAATTCTGCATTCCTACCTCCGTATCGTTTATCCAGAGGCGTGTTTCTGTATGTGGACGTTCCAGATACAATGTTATACGGCTACCTTTCCAATCGGATGGAACGACAACTTCACGCTGATACCATGCTGCACCCACATAATATTTTACAGGTGTAAGCCAGAAAGGAATTTTCAGATTATCCTGTTTACGGAAACGTTCCAGACGGGGATTGTAGAAGAATGAGCTATCGTATATGCTGGCTGTCCACCGGGTATTTAGCGTAACATCATCGCCTTTGTAATTTTCGGTCATCGAACCCGGCAGGTAGATATTATCTCCCAGTTTTTTCGAGAACCATTTTTCTTTTTCGCCGACATCGAGCCTGTCGATATCGAAACGCCATTCTCCCTGCAGATTTATTTTTTTATTTTGAGACTGTATCCCCGATACAAACAATATAGATAATAGGCATAAGAGCTTTAGTCGCTGTTTCATGTTTTCCGTGATTTTATTCTAAGGTAAATTAATCATATCAATGGATAGTACAAATTTATTTATTACACCGGTTACATCGAATGTAATTTCATACAAAAACCTATACATTTTGGCAAACAAAGCGGAAAAACACAGCCTGTCTCCAAACTGTGCTTTATTTTAGTGGAGTTGTACCTCTGTATAACCAGTCAGACGCACTCTCGATTGTGTTGTCCTGAATCCGAAATAACCCGAAGTATAAGGATCTGGATCGTTATAGTCCACAATCAATTTATCGTCTATATAATACCTGACCTGTCCATCCTTGCACACGATACGAATATCATACCAATGATTAGGAATGAGCAGATGTGTCTTATCTGTGTATTCTTTAATGATGTCGGGGCGTTGTTTTCCCTCTTTGAAAACATCGAAATCTCCGTCATATTTACGGAAGCGCGTAGTTGAATTACTATTGCCACCATATCCCAGATAATAGAGTTTCAAACTGTAATAATTTCCGAATATGCCACCGCGCCAGTCCTGCCGGCGAAAAATATCATCAGGATATAAAGGGTCTTGCGCCATCCAGAAACAATTAAGGTCACTCAGGCGGTCACCTACCCTGCCCTCATCCATCACGCAGGCTTTGTAACGGATCTCGATATTTCCTTCATATTTTTCGTTACGCCAAAGCGTCAAACCTTTAGGTGATGCGATTTCGACTGTATCGTTCCGGAATTCTATCCGGGAAGGATTCCCCTCCACTGTCCAGAAAGTATCGAATAGTTCGGGCGAAAAAGCTGACTGTGACGGCATCCACTTTTTGCTTTCGGTGATCATATCGAAATCGGGATGCGGCGGTTGATTGTATGCTACATTCTGCCATGCAACAGCCATACGGTATTGATGGTTGTGCATCAGGGTAGGCATACGATGTACTGAGGGAATTGTAGTGGAATAGATGCGGAGTTCGGTATTATCGGTTGTTCTCCAGATAACTTCTTCGCGCCAATCGCCCAGAATATCACCCGACAGACAAGGTGTAGCTTTTGTTCCATTGTTTGATGTAACATCATTAGCTTGGAAAAGTGGTATTGTCGTTTTATTCTTCCAATCCCATTTAGAGATGGTTGTTTTGTCTAAAAGCTCGCGTAAAGGATCGGCATCCCACCAGATAGAGAAATTAACGGAGTTAGGTACTTCCTTGCATATTTCTTCACCGTTGTCACCTCTGAGTAATCCCCCACGACTACTCCAGCATTCTGCACTAGAATAACGCGGATCTATATCGGCTGCAACACCACGCCCGACATCTTCGCCCGGATAACGGCTCCAGATAATCTCGCCTGTCTTACCATCGAACATGGCGACACCGGGTGTCTGCAACTGTACAGCCTTTCCTTCGTTTTCGTGTATGCCATAGACTTCCAGTCCGGGACGGGAAGGAATCAGATCACCTGCATGCAGGGCATCACCATGACGCAGACCTGTAGTAAACAATCCTTTTCCATTATGATCGACAGTCATTGCCCCGACGCATATTTCATCGTATCCGTCGCCATCGAAATCGGCAACTGTCACCGAATGGTTACCCATACCAGAATAGCCTTCCCATTCGGGTAAGGCTGAATCGAATACCCAACGGGAGGTAAGCTTCCCATCTTTATAATCCCATGCTGCCAAGACCGTACGTCCATACCATCCGCGTACCATAACGGCACTGGGTGTGTCACCTCCCAGATGAGCCACACAGGCTGTGAAACGATCGGAACGTCCGCCTGTTGCATCATTACCGCCATTACCACCGATACCGCCCCAACCATCGAGAGGATAGCGTGTGGGAATATATTCTGATGAGGCTAATGCTCTTCCTGTCTTTCCATCAAATACGGTCAGATATTCGGGTCCTGTTACTATTTTTCCATAGAAGGGTGTTCCGTTATCTTTGTTGCGCCAATCGGCATTCCTGTCTCCGATAGACGCACCTTGTCCGTCTATTGTTCCATCGCCTGTTTTGCAGATCATTTCGGCACAGCCATCCCCATCGAAGTCATAGACGAGAAACTGAGTAGTTGCCGCTCCCGAACGGATATTCTTTCCCAAATCGATACGCCACAGGAGTGTACCGTCCAGTTTATAGGCATCGATAATCGTATTGCCCGTAAAACCTCTCTGAGGGGGAGTTCTGGAGTTTGAAGGATCCCATTTAAGAATTATCTCGTATTCGCCATCGCCATCAAGATCGCCTACACTGACATCATTGGCTGTATAGTGATAAGCGACACCTTCTACAATTCCATCGGCGGGTCTCTGCAGGGGAATCGACAGATAAGGTTGCAGATTGGAATTAGCACAGATTGTATAGCGGGCTTGTTCGCTGCCGTCACTTCCTTTCAGTATCCATGTATTATCGTGCGAAAAGTCCACCTTATTGTCTACGAAATCGGTAGTAGAGACAACGGGTATTGTATTCAACTTAACGGCTTTTTGCCCTCCGGTCTCTTTAAAGATATCAAATGAAATATCCTTCGTATCGTCGGCAAGCAACCGCCAGCTCATGTAAGCTGTACAGGACGAGGACGGAAGGACAATCATTCCTCTGGATAATTTTTCTTTACGTAAAGCCTGACCATTTATTGGGCTATGGAAAGGCAATATGGCAATCAGTAGAAGAATTACTATACGCATGTTTATTCCGGTTTACCTTTAAAAAATAAATAAATACCCTTGTGATTCACATACAAGGGTATTTATCTCTCTAATTACATTAAAAAACCTCCAATTACCGGTTCTTAGGTAAGAACCATGTTGCGGGAGTCAGATTTGGAGCCGATCCTCCCGACTTTTTGAATTTATTGCCTAACGATTCGTTCAGGAAAGCTGTTCCCGATCCGTTGTCTTTATTCTTGCGCATGGCAATACGAAGTAACGTACCCCAGCGATGACCTTCGTGTCCGCATTCCAGAGCATCTTCGGTAACGATGGCTTCTTCCATCCATCGTATCGAATCGGACTTGTTCTGTACCCAGTCGGGCTTTTCAATATTGTCTACCCATGCCCTGTAGCGAATTCCACTGGAACGGCACCAAGGTGAGCGGTAATATGTGTAAGGCAGATCGTTCTGACGGGCATCCAGATAGAATGGCTCTCCGTAAGGTACTGATTTTGAATTATCATCGGCAGGACGATAACCAGTATATTGTACTCCTTCCTTATCGGAACGCAAAGTAGTTCCATCCTCCATCGGCCAGTCGTAAGCTGCTTTGATGCCGTTATTTATCAGCGCATAAGCTATGTCAGGATATCCGGCTCTGTTGGCTGCTTCTGCATAGCGCAGATGAAGCAATGCTGCACGATAGATAAACCATTTTCCATTACGTGCATATTGATCTTTGGAATAGGAATTGTAGCCCAGATGAATGGTCTTATTATTGTCTGTCGACTGCTTATAATAATCGTACAGATATTTAAGTGCTACCGGTTGTCCGTTGACATAGTCGAATGTAGATTCACGTCCGCGACCATCGAAAACGAATCCCGATTCGGGCTGTACCTGAGTTTCCCACAGGTCGTCAATCGCATATTGCGATGGTTTCATTTGATATTGTCCGATTCCGGTATTTGCGAAAAGCTCGATCAACGGATATTCCGGTGCGAAAGCAGCATCGTAGCTAACCATAGTGATCATTTCTTTCCTGAGTTCGGCGTTTGTTGACGAGCGCGTAAACATCTCTTTCCACTTGTTGCGGTATGTACTCATGTCTGCTGCTTTGTAACGCTCATAACATACCTGAAACATCGGCTCATTAGATCCTGCCCATACCCAGAAATCGGCCTTATAAGCATGATATTCGACTCCCGGATATAATTTAGATTCTGCTTCTTTGAAGAAGTTGTTGTATTGTGTTGCAGCTTCTACATATTTATCTGCCCACAGGTACAGGTCTCCGAGCATCAGCTTTTTATTAAGGAAGAACATTCTCATCAGGTATCCGTCGGCTGTTGCGCTATAAAGCGGTGAATCGGTAGACAGGTCTAAGGTGGGTAATCCGACCATACTGGCTGTCAGTTTTGAGACTACCTCATCGAAAGATATTTCAGGAAAGTTTGCCTGATTCTTTACATCTTCCACTGTCAGCAAGGGATCGGTTACATAGGGTATGTTTCCGAAATGTATGGCCAGTTCGAGATATACCCAGCAACGGATCGTCATCACATCGGCATACCGGTGTCCGTAGTCGGCTTTGCTGAGCCGGTTGTCGGCAAGCATCTTATCAAAATTATACAAGGCGTCGTTACAGTTAAGGATAACTTCATAGAACGGAGCTATCTCGCACCACTTATTAGTAGCCGTTGCTGTATGATTGTTGATCGCCTGTAGATCTGTCGTTGATTTTTCGGTGATATCCAATAAGTCGGCGCGCAATTCTTCAAGGACAATAACACGGTCTACTAAGGTCATAAATTTACTATAGATACCCAGTATGGCGTTATCGGCATCGTTTTCGGTACGGTAATTATCATCTGCCTCGATATTGTTTTCATCTTTTGCTTCCAGCATATCTTCACATGAATACAGCGTGAAGGCCAAGAGTAAAACTACAGCGGCAATATTTATCAATTTATATAGTTTCATAATTATACTGTTTTATATTGTTCTTTATAGTCCTATCTTAACCCCGAACAGAATGGAACGCGGGTGAGGTGTCAATCCTGTATCTATACCATAATAAAGCGGATTGCTGCCGGCACTGAACTCAGGATCGTATCCCAGATATTTAGTAAATGTCAAGAGGTTGCTTCCTGTCACATAGGCCTGCACTCCTTTAATAAAGCTTCGCTTGATAGGGAAATCGTATGATAATGTAACCGATTTCATTCTCAGATATGAACCGTCTTCTATCCAGCGGTCAGAGAATCTGGAATTGCCCATAGGGTCGCCATATGCGGCACGGGGAATATTGGTTACCTGTCCTTCATATGTCCACCGGTTAACGATCGCCTCTGTCTGGTTCTGATAGCCTGTCATCGATTCCAGATCGCGACGCAAAGAGTTGTAAACATCGTTGCCAAGAGAATATACGAATATAGCATCCAGTTTCAGACGTTTATATTGCAGCGCAGTTGTTATAGAACCATACAGATCGGGATTAGGATCACCGATAACGACCATGTCGTCCTCATCGATTACCTTATTGCCATCCATATCTACAAAGCGCATATCTCCTGCCGCGAACGCAGTCAGCGTTCCATTCTCGTTTCTGATATTCAGTCCTGCACTTTGTGCCTCACTTGTTGTAGAATATACTCCATCTGTCTTGTAACCATAGAACTGACCAATAGGGGAGCCTACTTTTGTGCGTACATAGCCGTTTGCTATTTCGGTTATCTTACTATCGGCAGAGAGTTCGGTTACTTTATTCTTATAGTGAGAAATGTTTAAACCCATATCCCATTTGATATCCCTGTTATTAACGATACGGGCATTCACCCCAAAGTCCAAACCTGTATTCTGCAATGTACCGTCATTTTCTGCATACAGGGAGATACCTGCCGCACCATCGGCCTGAGTCCACATAAGTAGATCTTTTGTCTTGTTCTTATATACATCGAAACTGAAGTTCAGACGTTCGTTGAACAATGCAACATCCAGTCCGACGTTAAATTTCGATGTTGTCTCCCATTTCAATTCGGGATTTGTCAGATTACCGCGTACAAAGCCATAATATCCAAGAAAATTCTGTGAAGAATAGATAGACCTAGTGGTATAATTACCTATATCATCGTTTCCGGCAATGCTATATCCTATACGGAATTTCAATAAGTCCACAGGTTTTACTCCGGCCATGAAGTCTTCGGACGATACCAGCCATGCTGCTGTCAGAGACGGAAACAGGCCAAATACATTATCGAACATTTTGAGTCCGCTTGCTTCTTTTCCAAAGCGGGAAGAACCATCCAGAGCCATATTGAGGGCTGCAAAGTATTTGTTCTTGAATCCGTATTCTGCATTGAGATAATACGACATCCATTTCCATTTCTCCATCTGGCCTCCATTCTGTGTAAGGGCTATATCTCCCTCGCCTATTGTCTGAAGATTGTCGCTACTGGAGTTGTAAGCTCTTGTCCAGTCGTCTTCCATATCGTTTGTCTGATAGCGGAATCCGACACGTCCTGTAAGGCTGTGAACATCGTTGAATGTCCTGTGATAACCCAGTCGCAAATCTGCATAGTATTGTATGTACCGCGAAACGGATGCCTGCATCTGGTTTTTTACTTCTGCCGAAGGAAGCATATCGTGATATAAACCATCTGAAGGAAGGAAGATATGCTCTCTTGTCTTATCGAATGTGAGCCCGAATAAGGCATTGATCTTAAAATATTTATTGAGATTGAATATACCTTCCATGTTTCCGAACAAACGATAGTTCTTACTGGTGAGAGATGTAAGCCCGTTGACAATGGCTTCGGGATTAGATACATTGTATATATCGGCCTGCTCGAAGTTAGGCGATACTACTCCATTTTCGTCATAAAGGTGGGTCGACATAAACGGAGACTTAATAAGGCTGACATACATCGGATTAAAGTTTGGCGATTCTCCTTCATGTATCAGGTTACGCGAACCATAGGAGAAGTTTATATTTGCGTTCAACTTTATGTTTGCCGTCATGTTTATCTGGGTATTGAACTGTGTATTGTAGCGGGAATAATCCGTGTTCTCTATAATACCATCGTTCCCCATATATCCTACCGAAAGGGCATAAAGGGCTATATCGTCTCCCCCTTTTACAGATATTCCGTAATTCTGGCTGAAAGCTCCGCGAAATATCTTGTCCTGCCAGTTTGTATTATGATTGTAGCGGTAATAGTCTTTGTTGCCTTCTACACCCCACTTCTGCGATACAGGTACTTCCTGATTGAAAACAGGTAGTTCCTGTATTTGCTGAGGGGTATATCCGTTAGAGGCATACATTTCGCTCAAATATGTTTTAGACTGCCACGAATTCATCATCCGGTATTGTGTATTCGGCTCCATGCTATAATTCATATAGGCATAGAAATCAATAGCGGTAACCTGACTTTTGGCTTTTGCCGTATTGATGAGTATAACGCCATTTGCTCCGCGACTACCATAGATAGAGGTTGCGTCTTTGAGTATAGATATGCTTTCTATATCTTTCACATCGAGTCCCGACAGCGGATTTATCACATTGCCCGGAACAAGGGATGTACCTATCGCAAAGTTTTCGTACGGCATTCCGTCTACGACGATCAGAGGCTGGCTTGTCGCATTTATGGAATTGAACCCTCTCAGATACATATTCCCGCCACTGCCGGGTGCTCCCGAACGGATAATTGTATTCAGACCTAAAGCTCCGCCTTGCAAAACATTTTCTACATTGACCGCACCTCTTTTATAACTATCCTTGTTGGAGGATGTAGACAAAGATGCTGTAGATGTTATAATCTCCTGACTGCCAAAAGGTGTATCGAATGTTTCGTAAGCAGATTTAAAGCTTTCATCGTAGAGATATATGACAAATTCGGTTTTACCCTGAACGGCTACTTTTTGTACTGCATAGCCGGGTACCTGAATGTGCAAGACAGCTCCTTCCTGTGTTTTTTGCAGACTAAAACTACCATCGTCTTCGGTGATGGAAGAAGTCAGTCCGGGAATAGAGACCGATGCTCCGGCAATAGGTTCACCTGTAGCTGAAGATCGAACTACTCCCTTTAAGACCCCTTCTTTTGTATCTGTATCCTGAGCAAAACTCCAGCCTGCGAACAGAAAGATTGCCAGTAACAATATGTATTTTCTTATATATGTCAACATAATATGTCTATTTTTAATAGTTATTATTCAGCCGGAAGTTTTGGCACCAGTTTTATATAGTCGAGAAACAACATACCCTGTGCATTTGCGGCGGTACTACGGGCAGTATTGCACAGCCACATGGTAAGGGTTCCGGATTGCGGTACTTTCATCACTTCGGCATCCGAACCGGCAACCGCTGATTTGAGCAACTGGGTTGTATTGTTCTGCAAATCCCATTGTACCAGTTTGGTTTCTTCGTGAACTCCTGCTAAACCTTGTCCTACAAAACAACGGGTGTCCCCCAGATAGTTGTTGATTACGGCATTTACCTGCCCCGATACGCCTTTAGATAATACAGGTCGGTTAGGCATGGATATAAATAGTTTCTGCTCTATCCTGTGCACGTAGATTGTATCGTAATGCCACTCAATGTCGTCGTAGGCTACATAGTATATTTCATAGTCTACAGAGTTTACTTCTGCCCTGTACGACAAGTTGAAGTTTGTTATGTTCGCCCTGTTATTGCTCGGATCCCAATAGTAGTTAGAGGTTATGGTATACGTAGAATCCTGCCCCGATACACCGGTAGTATATACAGTGTCGACCTGATAATTGCCGCAATTTACCATAATGTCCTTTTCTCCGCTGGCCCACAATTTGTAGCGCGTAAAGATAGGGGCAGATGCTGCTGCCGCATAGTAGTCTTCTCCTTCTATTATAATCGGTTTTATTTTTTCTCTCAGCAGTATATTGCTCTGGTCGATAATATAGACTTTACCATTCGAGGCGTTGTATGTCTTTTCTATGGTTCCTCCTTTTATCGGCACTTTCATTCCGGCCACATTGATTACTGTATCGGTTTGCGAAGTGATATCGATAATACCGCTCAGAGACACTACAAGATCCTGACAGATATTATATTGTACCAGTTTTTCGGAAGCAACAACATCTTCTGTTTCTTTATCGGCACCTGTCTGTACAAAGTATGGTGCATATTTTGTTTTCAGATGATTGAATCCGAAATCTTTCAGTACGATATATGTAACCAGAGAGTCTTCGTTGTCTATCGGGTAATATTTAAGGAAACTGTTTTCATTTGTCCAAATGGTATCGTATATAATCTGGCCTTTATCATTCACGCCTTTGCTTACACTCTTTTCTTTATCCATTACCAGACTATCCAGACTCTGAAGGTATTTAACCTGATCCAGCGTACTGTATTCGGATGAGATGTATTCATAGATATTCTTTTTCATTTCAAAGAATTTATCTATTGTATGTACAACTCCGTTTCCGGAAGGCTGATCGGCTGTGATGACAGTGGCTCCGCCAAATAATCCCGATTCTTTGCGTACATTTTTTGTATTCACCATTTTCACAGAAGCAGCCTGAGACAGGTTGGCCGATGTTAATCTTCCGTAACCTATATGGTAAGCTACTATGTCGTTCAATGCTTCTACATCATTCATATCGACACCTGTCCATGCACTGTTTTGAGGAGCAAATACAGTAAAATTGACCGGTTGTGACAATACTTCTGCATAACCTGTTTTTACCAATGCAGTGTAAAATTGTGACAGGTTAGGGTCTGCCTTTATTCTTTCCAGAATATCGGATGCCAGTACTTCATCCGTATTGCCGACATGATTGTCCCACTCATTGTCATTACAGGCTACAAAGCCTGTAATAACAACTACAATCAGCATGTATATATATTTCTTAACGTTTTTCATATTCTTCATTTAAGACATTAAAAATCATCATTGTCTGCCGTACAGGCTTGTTCTATCGGCTCTATAGTTTCGCAAGCGGCACCCTGATAGATGGCATTGCCTTCCATATCGAAGCGAGGCCAGAGCTGATCGTCGTCTACCGGTATAAAGTGTATCATATCGAGCCATGTATCGGAAGCTTTAGCCTGATTGGTCGTTGCCATCATCAGTGTATGGCGTCCTGTAGATTCTACTACGATAGTACCCAGCATACGCGAATTCATGGCACTGTTTCTCTGTTTTGCCGTATAGCGTTTCATTCCCGAAGCGAGTAATGCCTGTGCATTGGTACCGGCCGCAGTTGTATAATATTCCGACAGGTCTACTACATTCGACATTTCCTGATCGTCTTTTCCTTCCTGTTTGAAAACACCTCGTATTTTATCTCCGTATCCACCACGTCTCCAGCATATCCACACATTGTATGTACCTTCGATAAGGAGAGGGGTTTTGAAAGAGATAGATGTAATACGGTTCCAGTTAATTCCAAAGTTGTCATGGTTTACATACTGTCCATTGGCTGCAAATGATGCTACATAGTTGTAATAAATAGCTGTGTATGCGGCTGTACGTATATCGAACGACATTTCGGACAGGCTGGAAATAGGAACGGAGAAACCGCTTTTTCTGAATTCTTTCATCTTTACCAGTTCGGGCTGTTCGGTAACATCCCAATATACGGCTACAGCCGATCGTTTTACCGGTCCTATATATCCTGACATATCTATGGTAACACCATTAGAACAGGTATAATCGGTATATGCAGATTCCTTATTTACCGCCATACCGGCTTCATAAATCCCTGCAACCGGATTGTTATATTCATTTACAAGTAGTGTGTCTTTACTTAGTTTAAGCGTGATCGCCTGATTTGGTGCTTGCGGCTGTATGGCGCTCAGGTAAGACAAGTCGGCTACATAGTACAATCCTTTCACACACTGATATGCTGCATAAGTCCATAAGCGCTCTTTATCTGTAGCAATGTCATATCTGTCTTTGGCTAATCGCTCCAACAGATCGGCTTTCGATTTTATACCTGCTTTGGCATAAGCTTCATTGCTCTGCAAAAAGACTGTATTCCAATACATAGTCGTAGAGCCTGAGGTAATATTGTTGTCAACCGATAAGGAATCGAGCCATCCGGTTTCCTGCATTACTTCTTTGAAAAGTGAATAGTTGGCAGGAAGATTCTTAATTTCTTCTCCTATTGATAATTCATTAGGTGTCAGCACCTGATCGATCCGTTGAATATATCCGTTTGCACATCGTATATCCTTCTTTGTGATCAGTCCCTGCCTGTTTACTCTGACGGAAGTTGCATCACCGGCATCTTCGGTACGTGTAGTAAGATATCTGTTCAACAGGGTGGCTGCGCTGAGTCGTCCGTCGATAAAGTCACTTGTCCGGAGAGTATCGTTCACTATATGGAATTTCACAAAGTCGGTAAGAGCATTCTCCGATAGGTCTGACCAGGAGGCTGCGCCTACACTTTTCACATATTCGTCTATAGCTTCGTTGGTCGGGATAAAGCATGTATATGTACCATACGCATGTACCATTCCTCTGAAACCTACCTTATCTACTATATCTAAAAAGGTTGACATCGAAGGGTCTTCTTTCTCAATGTATTCGTCTATCATAATATCATCCGAAGTCAGGAATGTCTTCCCGTCCATATCGTCCTTACATGAAGAAACGCATATCAGAATAGAGGCAGCCATCAACAAAAATGTCCAATGCCTAACGGATATTATTTCTTTTAAAGTTTTCATAGGTATATTTATTTTGTTTTTATCAAACTGATTAATAATCATCATTATCGGCTGAGCATGGCTGATCTGTAGGAGCAATAGTTTCACAGTCAGTACCGGGATATACGGCATTACCATCCATATCGAAACGAGGCCAAAGCTGATCGTCGTCTACAGGTATAAATTGGATCATATCGAGCCACATTGCCGCATTTTTAGCCTGATTGGTAGATGCCAGCATCAGTGTATGGCGGCCTGTAGATTCTACTACGATAGTACCCAACAGACGTGAATTCATCGTACTGTTTCTCTGTTTTGCCGTATAGCGTTTCATACCTGAGGCAAGTAAGGCCTGAGCATTTGTATTACTTGGCAAGAAATATTCGGAAAAATCGATAATGTTCGGCATTTCCTGATCGTCTTTTCCATCTTGCTTGAAGATGCCGCGAACTTTATCACCGCTTCCTGCACGTCTCCAGCATACCCATACATTGTATGTACCTTCGATAAGGAGAGGGGTTTTGAAAGAGATAGATGTGATACGGTTCCAGTTGAGTTCGAAACTATCATTATGAGTCTGCTGGTAATCAGACCTGAATCCGGAACGAACTTCGTAGAAAAGAGTCGTATACGAAGAAGTACGGATATCGAAAGTGATCTCGGAGAAGGTGGTCAGAGGAATTTCGACTCTGGACTTTCTGAATTCTTTCATCTTTATGATTTCAGGTTGTTCTGTGACTTCCCAATAGACTGCAACAGCCGATCTTTTCATAGGTCCTATATATCCTGTCATATCTATAGTCACACCGTTGGCGCATGTGTAATCGGTATATGTAGATTCTTTATCTACCGGCACACCGGCTTCGCGGATACCTGCTACCGGATTGTTGTATTCGTTTACAAGCAGTGTGTCTTTACTAAGCTTCAGTGTGATCGCCTGATTCATAGCTTCGGGCTGCAAGGCGCTCAGGTAAGACAGGTCTGCTACATAATACAATCCTTTTACACACTGATATGCTGCATAGGAGAGCAAACGCTCTTTATCGGTGGCAAGATCGTAACGGTCTTTTGCCAGACGTGCCAACAGGTCTTCTTTCGACTTGATACCTGCTTTGGCATAGGCTTCATTATCCTGCAGAAATACTGTGTACCAGACTGCTGTTTCTGCTTTCGATAAGGCGGCAGTCCAACCGGTCTCTTCCATCACTTCCTTGAAAATAGAGTAAGTTGCCGGAAGGTTCCTGATCTCGTCTCCTACTGTCAGTTCGTTAGGAATCAGTACCTGATCGATCCGCTGGATATATCCGTTTGCACACTGTATATCTTTCTTTGTGATCAGTCCCTGCCTGTTTACCCTTATAGAGGTTGTACCGCCAATTTCTTCGGTACGTGTGGTAAGGTACTTATCGGACAGGGTGGCTGCACTGAGCCGTCCGTCGATAAAATCACTTGTACGGAGGGTATCGTTCACTATATGGAATTTCACAAGATCGGTAAGTGCGCTTTCCGGCAAATCGGACCATGAGGCTACGCCTTTACTCTTCGCATATTCGTCTATAGCATCGTTAGTGGGAATAAAGCATGTATATGTGCCATAGGCATGAATCATACCTCTGAAACCGACTTTGTCAACTATATTTAGAAAGGTCGACATCGTAGGGTCTTCTTTCTCGATGTACTCGTCTATCATTATTTCATCTGATGTCAGGAATGTCTTTCCATCCATCCCATCCTTACAGGAACTGATACTGATCAGCATGGTAGCTACTGCGCAAACAGCCAAAAGGATTCTTTTCGTTCTTTCTATTGTTTTCATAGCTATTGTTTATTCTTTGTAGAAATCATTTTGTATCAGATTAGGGTTGGTTTCCATAGCTGACAGAGGTATAGGCCAGTAACAGAACCATTCGGACTTGTATTTTACCAACAGGCTCGCTACTTTATCAGACGGAGCGGCATTGATAGCCAGATTTTGCAGATAGATATTGTTTGCTGAAGAGAAATTTCCTCTCTTTGCATGTCGGAGGACGTCGTACCAGCGTTTGCCCTCGAACGAAAGCTCGCGTGCTCTTTCCGACAAGATCAGTTGCTCTAACGATTTTCCTTGTATCGAGTTGCCGTTCATGGCATCTGACTCACTGTCTTCTATAGCATTAGCCCTGTCTCTTATCTGTCTGACAAGTTCGGCGGCTTCTTTGAGTTTGCCCTGATCGTTAGATTCTGCAATAGCCATTTGTGTAAGTGCTTCTGCCTTCATCAACAGGATTTCCGGATAACGGTAAACAATCCAGTGAGGGAATGTTCTTTGCGGACGGACAAGCATCTCGGAACGTGAAAGGCCTATCCATTTCCATACATATCCGTTGCGGTACGAGAATGTATTGCTTCTTATATCGAATACTTCGCTGTCGGTACCTGTATATTCGGGGAAGATAACGGTACTTACTATCTCGTTGTTAGAGATCAGTACCTGATTTGTATTACTGCTAAACAGGGTAAAGAAAGGGTCTTTCAATACTTCATCTGTTTTCGGGTATTGTATTTCAAATATACTTTCTATCGAGTTACCTGTTACGTATAGCTGATCGAATAAATTGTTTACGTCCGACTCACTCACATGGTAAACCGTATCGGTCACTCCTCCGTCTATTATTTCCACTTCTTCTTTACTAACCGGAATCAGGGAGAAATATCCCGAACCTATTATTTGTCCGCACAGGGTATTACATTCCGAATAGTTTTCGAGCCACAAATGAATATCGGCTAACAACGCCATTGCCATCCATCTGGTAACACGTCCTTTATCGGAATCGTTATCGCCATACGTAATCGGCAGTTCTTCCCTGTTGAGAATGCCCTGCAACTCGGCAGCTAAAGATTTAAGGATTTCGGTACCGTCCATTTTAGGTATATTGTACTCCTGCAAATCGGATTCCGATGCTTCTGTTACAAAAGGAACGTCTTTGAATGAGCGCACCAGATAGAAATACATCAGAGCGCGCACAGTCAGCACTTCCGCCTCATATTGCTTAAGTGCCGATTCGGTAAACGACTGGTCTTTTTCCAAGACACCGGATGCGTTTGCCAACACATCGTTACACTGATTGACCGTAGTATAGAATTCGTCCCATGTTATAAGGGCATTATCGATACTGATCTCTCCCTTGATAATATTAGATACTCTTGCATTGGCCGATGTACTGGCTGTCATCATATCGCCCCGCAATTCTCCCCAATATATCATTTTTGACATTAGTGCATCATTGAGCATGGATGTATAAACTCCTATAACGGCAGAGTGCACATCTTCCTTATTGCGCCAGAATTCCTGTTTCACTACGCTATCATTGGGATCGAGATCCAGCCAATCGGTACAAGAACACAGAGTCAGGACGATGGAAACAATTATAACTATTTTTCTTTTTAACATAATCTTAGATTTTTCGGTAAATTAAAATGTCAAGTTCAATCCCAGCGTGAAAGTTTTTGCACGTGGAGCTTTAGATTCATCGTATCCGATCTGATAGATATCTTTACTCAAACTCTTGAAACTAACTTCCGGATCCATACCTGTATAATTTGTCCATACGTAGAGGTTATATAAAGTACCTGAAACACTGAGGGCAGACAAGCCCAGCTTTTGAATCAGTTTCCGGTCGAAGTTATATCTTAGTGTCAGCGATTGCCAGCGAAGGAAAGATCCGTCTTCTACATAGCGGTCAGATCCCAGCCAGTTGTAACCTGCGCGGTACAGTGCGCGTGGCAGAAGGTCGTCGGGCGCATCGGCCTCGTTCTCGTAAGCATATCTCCATCTCTTGAGGGTGGCTGTACTCTGGTTCTCGAATCCGTACATCGACTCCATCGACATCTTGGTAGAGTTTACGATATCGGATCCGTAACGGAAATAGAAATAAGCATCGAGGCTCCAGTTTTTAAACTTCACACTCGGCCCGAAACCTCCCGTCAGTGAAGGATTGGCGTCACCCAGATAAACGATATCCTGATAGTTGATGTTACCATCGTTATTAATATCTTCATACATAGCGTCTCCGGCCTGGAATTCGTATCCGTTTGTAGGATACCAGAATTTCATTTTCACCGGTGTTCTCACTCCGTTTTCGTAGGTATAGATAGGATTACCACTCTTATCTTTAGCTATTGTTTGCGACTCGTTGAGGTAAACTCCCTTATATCTGTATCCGTAGAATGAACCGATAGGGTTACCTTCCTGAATGCGGGACAGGTATTTTCCGTTTTCGGCTGTAGGTGTCGACGACAGCGATATATTGTCTGAAAGCGAACGTATAATGTTAGCCGAGTGAGCGAGGTTCATACGGAAAGTAACAGTCCAGTTCTTATCGCGGTAAGGTGTACTGAACAAACTGAATTCCCATCCTTCGTTATCTACTGTACCCACATTCATCGGCACAGAGCTGTAACCCGAAGTGGTGGATATACCGACTCCCTCGAAATACAGGTCTTCGGTACGGTTCTTATACCAGTTGAAGTCCATGTTGATGCGGTCGTCGAACATGATGAGGTTAGCTCCCAGATTCAACTCTGATTTCTTTTCCCAGCGAAGGTCTTCCATCTCCATATTGGAAATGTATATACCTTGTTGTCCCAGATAAGTATATGCGTATGAGTTGTATTTACTCTGATACTGATAGTTCTTGCCCGGAGCGTTACCATTCTTTCCGTAGCTCGCCCTGAGGCTGAAATCGTCGATAAATGTAAGATTCTTCATAAACGGCTCGGACGACATACGCCATCTGGCCGAAATACTAGGAAAATATCCGTACCGGTGATTGCGGCTGAACTTAGAGTCTCCATCGCAACGAAGAACCAGATTCAACAGGTAACGATCCATCAGGCTATACTGTGCCTGTCCCGAAACGGAAACATTACGTTCCTGAGGGCGCTCTGTCACCGCAGATATAATACGGGATTCGGTAGAAGGGTCTGTCAGTATGGTAGAGGCTGTATTTGATGTTACAATGTAGTATCTCTCCGACTGCTTATCGGTCGTTTGCAGACGTCCGCCAAGCATAAGCACATGATCTTTTCCCAGATTAGGTGTGTATGTGAGTGTATTGAGAGTGGTTACCAGGAACATTTCAGAGTCGTTGTCGGAAGCCCTGTTTACAGTATTCTCCGTCCATGGGCGACCGGTAGCTATCTGGGGTAAGAACCGCTTGGTCTTCTCACTGGTAATATCGAAAGCAACATCTCCTCTATAGATAAGCCCGTCCAGTATATTGTATTGCAACTGGAATCGCGGACGTATCCTGTCGCTCACTATACTCCCCGAACCTTCGTTAGCCATAGCTACAGGATTATAAACACCTTTTTTGTATTTATCCAGATCGGCAGAAGTAAAACTTCCCTGAGGGGTAGATTCGGGCGAGAAATAATTTGAAGTCTGCTCACCGCTATCGGTATATTCATATATCGACTGGTTAGGCATCTTTGTATATGCAGATTCCAGCAGGTCTTCCATATAATTCTTTTTAGTCTTTCCGTGCGTATAGGTAACGTCTGCCATTACCCTCAGGCGTTCGGATATAAGGTAGTTCAGGTTGAAACTAAGGGAGAAGCGGTTGTAGCCCTGCCCTATTACGTTCCCTTTTTGGTCATAGTATCCCAGCGACATGCGGTAAAGTGCTTTTTGTCCTCCTCCCGATACGGAGATATTGTGATCCTGCATATATCCTGTCTGGGTAATAGCGTCTACCCAGTCTGTATTTTGTCCGTAATTGTGATAATAATAAGGATTATTAGGGTCGCGGGCAAATTCAGGATAATTAGTCAGATTGATCGGTGTACCCGAATTTTGGAACGCTTCCTGTATCATAGCTGTATACTGGTCGCCATTCAGTGTAGGAATAGGGTCACCCATCTTCGTCATCGAACCTTTGAAACTGTAAGATACACGAGGCGTACCTACTGTACCGCGCTTGGTATTGATCAAAAGAACTCCATTGGCACCTTTGTTACCATACAGGGCACAGGATGCAGCATCTTTCAGCACTGTAATTTCTTCGATGTCGCTCGGCGAAATATTCAACAACTGCGAATAGCTGTTCTCATCGGCGGTTGCAAAGTCGAAGTCACCTGAAATCGAAGTTTCGTAAGGGATACCATCGACAACGATCAGCGGATCGGCATTTGCATTTATCGAAGATATACCACGCACACGGATAGACATACCGGCTCCCGGCTCTCCCGAGTTGGCTACGATATCTACTCCGGCCATACGTCCCTGAAGGGCTTCGTCAATGGAGGCTACCGGCAGTCCTTCTACTTCGGAAGCATCTATTTTACTGTAAGCAAAGGTCATATCGCGTTCGGCAACGTTCATAAAACCCGTAGAAACTTTTCGTTGGGCAACAACCGTTACCTCGCCCAGACTATGTGTGTCCTCATCAAGTACACAATTTACTTCTCTCTGAGCGGATATATTGATTGTTTTATTCTTAAAGCCTATATAAGAAAATACGAGCTTGTGGCCTGTACCGACCGTTACCCTGAGGCTGTAGTTACCATCGAGGTCGGTCTGGGTACCCATTACGGTACGGTTATCTTTATCGACTTCTACAACCGACACGCCTATCAGAGCTTCTTTGTCTGTAGACGAAGTAACCTTACCGCGAATCAATACTTTTTCCTGAGCATGTATTCTCGTCCCTGTAAGAAAGAAGAGAGAGAACAAAAGACATATTATTAGATTTTTCTTATTCATTTTTTCAGGTTTTTATTTATTCATCCTCTCCTATATATATAAGGGCATTATCTATTTCATGCAATACAGCTTTATTACCGAAAATATTACTGTGGGTAGTTCCTTTGACCACAGAGGCCGACATATTGATGGTTCCTTTGTTCTGGGTAATAAACTTCAGATTGTTAGAGGCATCTTTTTCTACTCTGACGAAGGTGGATGTGGTAAGTACCTTATAGGTGCTCAACGCAACATCGTATTGCTGGGCTGCTCCGGATGGCAACAGCACACGGCTATAACCGTCATTCATATACAATGAGCCTGAAAGGACATGGTATTTCATAAAATTAATGGCCTTTTGCAGGTGCTCGATGGTAGTAGTCAGCTTCACATCGGCCAAAGGAGGGAGGTATCCTGCACTTATAGCATCTGTCATAGCATCATTATTAGGCATCAGGATCGTATACGACGATGAGTTGCTGATGGAATACGGGAAATAAGTTTGCCCCAGCATGTAGGTCATATACTCTGCATACATAGAGATATCCGGATTGGCAGCAGCGGCTTCCTGAATATATGTCAGCATAGGTTGTTCCTGCCATCCGTCTATTACGCTCGGAAGTGTATTGCGACGCGAGTATTGCAACATCTTATCTATTGTGTAAACTTTTCCGTTTATGAATTCTTTCTCGAAAGTGGCGGTAACCCAGTCGCTTTCTTCATAGTTTCCAAGCATCTGTATTTTTCCGTTCTTGAAGCGGATCATGTCTCCATAGTCGTTCACAGCATAGCCGTAGCCATCGTATCCCCACGACGGGTTACCCGAAAAGTCTGCCAGACGGGTATCTATCTCGGTATTGTTTATCCTCTTGAATACATGTGATTTCACCAGTCGCTGTATGCGTGTCTCTGCCGAGATCAATGTACTGGAATGGCTAAATGTATAAGCCGAGCTAACCCAGCTCCATGTGAAACCGTCGTTAGTCAACAGTTCGTCTGAAGGCAGAAGGACTATATAGTCGGATGAGCTATAGCCATTAAGAGAGCATCGCATCAGTTCTTCCTTCAGCGACGACTCATAGTATTTGCTGTAAGCATTGTTTAATAAAGAGTATGTCGGATTGAGCAATATCTCGGTAAATACAGTTTCAAAATAATGGCTTTTTATATAGTCGTTCGATCCGAAGAAAAAACCATTACTGGCCGGACGAATGTCATAGAACTTGCTTCTGTCGAAATCGTCGCCTCTGGCACCCGAACCGTTCAGGTAGTCACCATAGGCATTCATTGTACCCTTATATACTCCCGGCCAAACCATAGTCTTCACCATTTGCGAATTGATGAAATAGCCCAGAATATTGTAAGGCACATCGTCTAACGAAGTATAATAGTCTTTCAGCTTATCGTTGAAGAAAGTTGTAACTGCATTATTATTCGGCACGAAAACACTGTATCCGTCTGTCTCGGCTTCTTTGAGATTTGCACCGAAACGCTCCGAATTGACAGGTACATCCAACCCGTAGAATTTGGCATATACCATATCTATATTTTTGGATGGATATATACTCTGGAACTGGCTTGTAAGAACGTTTGCCGTCAGATAAGAATAGAAATACGGTATACCTGTAGGTGTCTTTTTTTCCAACAGGTTGTAGTACATGGAATAATCATCATTCTCTGTTATAATTTGTCCGATGGAAGGCAGGGGCAGCAACACCTCGTCTATCTCGTGTATCATTCCGTTGCCGGCTCTCAGGTCGGCACTGACAATGGTAGCGCTCTGCACATTGCGTCCGGTATAGGTAGAATTAGGATAGAATGTATTGTAATCGTCTGCTGTCAATGGAACAGCTCTCGAATTGAAATACCGGGACATGTAGTAAGGGAGATATTTATAGTTGTTATCTCCGACTGTATAACCACCAGAGATGTCGATATCTATAACCCATATGGAATCTGATCCGTTCCATTCGCGACGGATGGTTTCGTAATATGGCGTTTTCTTCTTTATACTCTGTATTGTATCCCATCCGCCATATAGTATATCCGACAGTTCGGTTTCACTATACGAATTGTAAACCAATGAGTAAGCCACCAGCTTGTCTATTACGGACTGTGGTATATTTTCTACCGACGTGTAGCCGTTAGAACTCATAAAGCCTCTGAATGCGTCATCATTCGGAGCGAAGCATGTATACAACGCGCCTCCTTTCAACGAAGACGCATATAAGGATCTGTCTACACATTGCAAGTAGTTGCTAAACCGTCCTTCGTCCTGCAGGATTTCGTAAATAGAACCCTTCACCCATGCCGGTTCATCATAATATGAATCCTTCTCATTGGAGCACCGGGCTAAAGCTATTAACGCGACGGATAGCATCAAGACTTTGATAAATATATTCTTCATACTATTGAATTAAGTGATTATGTTTTTTAGTAATTATTTCTTTATTCTTATACTTTTTGGGTCAGCCTTAATCAAAGCACACCTGAACGGACAGGTCATGGAGAGTCTTCTTTTTCTCTGTTTTTCATGGAATTTGTGAGTTAATAAGTTTAAACTTTCAATGGTATTTTTCAATAGTTACTTTGTGAAAGTAAAGCAAATATTTTATCCACAGATATAAAATGTATTTTTGTACATAATCATGGATAATTATAAAAACCGGATATAAAACATTGAACATAAGATATTTACTAGATAGCAGAATTTACATTTTATCGAAATAATTCCAGTTTTTTCATACACTACTACTATTAACTTATAGTGTAATACGTTATCATTTTTTAATAATTTGAGGTTTGTCTTCTATTTACTTTTTGTATGGTTCTTATTCTGATTATTGCAATAACCGAATATTTATAAATTACGATATTAGATTAAAGGTCGAACGATTATGTGTGTGTGTGTGTGTGTGCGTACATATAGTTTCCGTATAAAAATACTGATTTATCCCGAAATATTTATGTGATCATAAAAAAATAACTTATTGTACAAATAGCATACCTTCAGCTGTGACAGATTCTGCACTGACAGTAATATCCTTTGCCGTACTATTTGTAAAAAAATTGACGGTGGCTTTCCCTTCTGCATCGGTTTTTACATTCGGATTCCAGTACAGGGTACGACGGAAGTCTTTTTCGTCAGGCATGGCCGCATAGCTGTAGTCGGGACTATGGAATTCGCGGACATTAGAAAATCCTGCAAACCGGGTTTGCCGGATACCTGTTTTTTGTTTCTGGGAATAACCTCCCTTTTTGGTATATATAAATATTACGACTGTATTATCTTTAAAATTACAATCGGAGCAATAGTGAAATGCGTCGGTCTTATTTTCGGATATTGCAATGGACTCTACAATATCCATATCGAGTATCTCCAGCTCTGTACTGTCTATGGGAGGCATATTATTTATCATAAATACAACCGGACGCGATTTATATTTACAGACTGTACCTCCGTTTTCATTTGTATAGTAAACAAATGATTTGTCGAGATCGAGGATAAAGTCATAAAGATAACCGGCCTCTCTTGCCCCCGTATCTCTTATCTTGTCAAGCTCTTCCCCTACATTGTAGACAACACTGGCATTGCGCATCCCTTCCTGCTCGCTGCTGTATTTCCGCTGCTCCGTAATTATTATTTCCGACAGGGCATGTGCTTTGGTAGTCATATCGTCGATAGTATCGCCGGATATGCCCTCTGCTTGAGCAGCTTTCGTTGCAAGTTGCAATGTCTGGGATTGCTCTTTTTCAGTCAATGGATTCAGTTCTCCGTATTCATAATACTTCGCTTCGGGGCTGAATGCCCTGTCGAGCTGGATGCGATTCGATTTCAATTTACCTCCTTCGCGTGTTTCTACATCCAGATCGGCTGTTCCATAAAAATCCTGTAATGCAAAATTAAAATATCCCTGACTATCAGTCCGGCAATTACCTTCTTGTTTTTTTCCATCGGCCGAATAGAGCTTAAAGGTTACGTCTACATTCTCCTTTTCTTTTTTCCTTGCATCCGACAGTATCTGACCTTCCATTATCAGGCTGCTTTCTATCCCGTGCCGCACATCGAATGGTGTGATACCAGCCATCTGTTGCCACGAATAACGCCGCCATCCCTGTGTCATCAGCAGAAGATCGAGTGCCATGCGTCTGCGGACATCGTCTTTTTCAAAGTAATAGGCGGGGTTTTCGATATAGCCTTTCACTTCTGAAGACAGCAAAAGGTTTGTCATTATATTTCCTGTATAATTCGTCGAAATATCCGTACCTGTATCTCTTACTGCTAATGAAAAAACCGTCTCTACCGGATCTCCCTGATTGTCTTCTGCCTGAAAATCGATAGCTATAGGCGACATAGGTGTATAATCCGACCTGACGGAAACAGCTGTTATCTTACCTGTATCTTTATGTTTGACAAAAGCAAGACGCTCGGCGAGTATCTCTCCCTTTGCAGTAAATAATGTTATTTGTATTACTCCTGATGGCAGGCTTCCTTTATCCAACGTAAATACAACAGGTTGCCCGTCAGTTATTTCAAAAGGCTCGAAACCGTAAACCTTTCCACGACAGGCAAAACTAAGTCCTATAGTCTCGGCCGGCATATCAGCTGTCTTGTTTATCTGTACTGTTATATTTTCGGCTTGGAGATTGTCTACCTGCACAGTATAGCCTTTCTGTATACTCTGAGGCAGCTCTGCTTTTTGCTTTTTGCCCTCGTATTCTACCTGAACTGTATATTTGTTCCCGTCGGGATAAATCACAAATGCCCCCATGCCCTGATGAACCGTACTAAAAGCAGTGACCTCCTCCCCTTTTGAATTATAAACTACGCCTTTTACATCGATACTTTTTCCTTGCTTGTCGGTTGCCTTAAACGCAATTTTATTACTCAGACCTGCGATCAGATTCCCCCCTTCGGGATAAAAGGTAATATTAATATTATCCGCTTTAGGTATTTTCTGCCGGTAGTCGGTCACACGGCTTCTACGATCGCGGACTGTCATGCTTTTGCCCGTATAGTGACCTTCGTTTTTGGGTTTATCAAAAACAGGGAAAACCCTCGAAAAGATTATATCTTCTCCAAAATTGAGCATACATTTAGTATAGGCACGTATTTCATAAAATCCGGCATAGAGGCTGTCTTTCAGATGAAAATCGCCATGCGCCTGCCCGTTTTCGAGTTTAAGTTTCCTGGTTTGCATCACCTTCCCTTCCGGTGTAAGCAGTTCTACGTACAGAATTTTGCTAAGTTGGCTCGGTTTATTGTTTTCTACTGTTACTACATAAGATTTGAACCAGATATTTTCGTCCAGATAATAACCGGTATTATCGAAATGCAGATAAACTTTTTCCTGTGGGTATAAGTGATTGAATGTATTGATATTCCAGACAAAGGTCTGCAAATCGGTCACAGTAGCCTCAGCTTGCGAAAAGAGACTGCTATTAAACGAAATCAGAAGAGTAAATATGAATAGGATGTATCTCATCAATTTCATAGATAAAAGGCTTACTAAATGACTTTACTAAAGTAATGCCTTTTGCCTTGCCCGAGAATGTAAATTTGTACAAAAGAATGGATAGTCTGTCGGTAATCAAAGAAACACATGAAAATATTGCAGGTGATGTAGGGGCGAAACACAATGTTAAAACCCTTTCATGATTTTCAAACGAGTTTATCTATACCAGAA
>JBEBPN010000007.1:0-136506 GCA_040395895.1 Dysgonomonas hofstadii | reverse complement strand
TTTACAATATTTGAAAATAATCCTCTTTTTATTTGGATTACAACATAGAAGATTTATACTTTCATCAATGATTGTTGAAACATCTTTTACCACGCTTTCCATATCCCGGTTACGTACATTCACCCCAATTACAACGCGGCGTTTGGTATCATCACGGGAAATCTTGGCCGGACCTTCGGTATATTCTACCTTCGCCAGTTCGCGTAAAGGGATCTGCCCGCCATTTGGAAGCGGAACATAAAGATTACGTAAGTCATCTATATCATTACGAAGATTTTCCTCCAAACGTATTACCAGATCGAAACGGCGCTCTCCTTCAAACACATTTCCTACGATTGTTCCTGCGAAAGACAATGCAACAATATCGTTTATATCTGATATATTCAATCCGTATTGTGCTATACGTGTGCGGTTATATTCGACAGTCATTTGCGGAAGTCCGTCTATCTTTTCCACTATAATGTCGGCAGCGCCCTCTACATGGGCTATCGCTAGCTTAATTTGTTCGGCTTTTTCAGCCAATACACTCAAATTTTCACCGAAAATCTTTATAGCGACATCGGAACGTGTACCCGAAATAAGTTCATTGAAACGCATCTCGATAGGTTGCGTAAATTCGATTTCCATATTCGGAATAGTAGCTTCCAGTTCTTCTTTTATCTTATCGGCTAGCTCATCCTTTGAGCTTGCCGAAACCCATTCGCTTTTCGGTTTCACTTTCACGATAATGTCGCTTTCTTCCATCGACATAGGGTCGGTCGGTACTTCAGCAGCACCGATACGGCTCACGATTTGCTCTACTTCAGGGAATTTATCCAGAATTGTTTTTTCTATTAGCGTGGTGGTTTCAATGGTTTTCGCCAAAGATGTTCCGGTTTTCAGGACAGGCTGTATAACAAAGTCGCCCTCATCTAATTGAGGTATAAACTCTCCTCCCATACGGGAAAATATAATAAGTGCCAAAACAAGCAGACTGACTGCTCCTGCCAATGTTTTTTTCGTATGTTTCAGCGCCCATGTGATAACGGGTAAATAAGAACGGGTCAGTAACCTCATTATACGGACTGTTATTCCATTCCTTTTCTGTACCTGTGGTTTTATTATGAGAGATGAAATTACGGGAACATAGGTAAGGCAAAGTAACATTGCCCCAATCAGCGCGAAACTGAATGTAAGTGCCATCGGACGAAACATTTTCCCTTCTACTCCCGAAAGTGATAATATGGGAATAAATACAATGAGTATTATCAACTGTCCGAAGATAGCCGAATTCATCATTGTGGATGAACTGCTTAACGTTATCCTGTCTGTTTCTTTTTTCCTGTCGGATATAGGTAGATGACTAAGTTTAGAGGCATTTGCCGTCATTTGGGCTGAGACAAATTCGACTATGATGACCGCACCGTCTATAATAATACCGAAGTCGATTGCCCCCAGACTCATCAGATTGGCATCTATGCCGAATATCCTCATCAGGGATATCGCAAACAGAAGTGATAGCGGTATAACTGATGCCACAACAATCCCCGAACGGAAATTACCGAGCAAAAGTACTACCACAAATATAACTATCAGACATCCCAGAATAAGATTCTCTGCAACGGTAAAGGTCGTTTTAGCCACCAACTCGCTCCGTTCCAGAAAAGCATTAATATATACGCCCTCCGGAAGGACTTTCTGTACCTCAGCGACACGTTCTTTTACAGCATTGATAGTTTCTTTTGAGTCTGCCCCTTTGAGCATCATTATCTGTCCAAGCACTTTTTCGCCTTCGCCGTTACCTGTAATTGCCCCAAAACGGTTGGCACTGCCAAAACGTACTGTAGCAATATCTTTCACTAAGACAGGGATACCGTCTACATTCTTGACTACAATATTTTCGATATCCGCTATGGAACTGATTTTCCCTTCGCCACGAATGAAATAACTTTGGTTGACTTTCTCGATATATGCGCCTCCCGCAATGCTGTTATTCTTCTCTAAAGCATTTACCAAATCGCCGGTAGTTATTGACATTGCTTTCAGGCGGGATGGATTGATAGCGACTTCATATTGCTTAAGATAGCCTCCCCATGTATTGATTTCGACTACTCCGGGAATACCCGATAGCTGACGTTTCACTATCCAGTCCTGTATGGTGCGTAGGTCGGCAACCGAATATCTGTCTTTATATTCAGGTTTTACATCGAGTACATATTGATAGATTTCGCCCAATCCTGTCGATATAGGCCCCATTTCGGGAGAGCCGAAACCTTCCGGAATGAGCTCAGATGCGGTTTTTATCTTTTCGGCTATCAGCTGGCGGGGAAGATAAGTTCCCATACTTTCATCGAAAACGATTGTCACTACCGACAACCCGAATTTAGATACGGAGCGTATTTCCTGTACACCCGGCAGATTAGCCATTTCCATTTCGATGGGATAGGTAATGAATTGCTCTATATCCTCTGTCGAAAGATTGGTAGAGGTAGTAATAACCTGTACCTGATTGTTTGTAATATCGGGAACAGCTCCAATAGGTATATGGAATACGGAATAAATACCATAAACGAATATGGCTAAAGTAAACAATAAGACAATAAGCTTGCGATTGAGGCTAAACCGTATGATTTTTTCTAACATCTACTTTTATTTTACTGATAAACAAAAGTAGGGGGATGTTAAAATAGTTTGCTTAAGATTTGCTTAAGATTCAGGAATCTTCAACCTGACAGTAGTTCCGGCACCCTCTTTGCTAGACAGCTCGATATGAATATTCAACAACAGACAGAATCTTTTTACAATGGACAATCCCAGTCCAAAACCCTTAATATCAGCATGGTCTGTAGAACGGTAAAATTTATCGAAAATCTTTTCTTTATCTTTTTCGGGAATTCCTATACCGTTATCCTTAATTTCACAGAGAACAGACTTATCTCTTTCATTTATCTTAATCTCAATTACTCCATTCTGGTGTGAATATTTAATAGCATTGGAGAGAATATTATTGATGATGGTAGAAAACAGGTATACATCAGTTTTCAAGAGAATGGTTTCAGGTAGGATATCAGTTTTTATATGGATATTTTTTTGTTGTATTTGCCCAGAGAAAAATTTAAGTGTTTCATCAACGACTTGCTTAATATTTATATCTTCTAGCTTTAAAGATTGCTTTTGATTCTCATAGCGGGTAAGGATGAGCAATTCATCTACCAAATGGTTTAAGCGGTCTATTTCTTTTACACAATATCTTACCTTCTCTTCATATTCTTCCTGCTGGCGTGGCTTTCGTATCAAAACTTCAAGAGTACCTTTCAATATCGCCAAAGGAGTACGGAACTCGTGCGAGGCATACGATGTAAAAGATTTCTCTCGTTCTATCGCTTTCTCTATACGGTCTAAAAGATTATTTATCGTATCGGAAAGTATATATAATTCGTCTTTGTTATGCGGCAATGGAATTCGCTCTGTCAGATTATCGCGTGTGATTTTATTAGACGTATTTATTATTTCATTGATTGGCTTAATACTTCTTCCTGCTATAAAGCGGGCGACAAGAAACAAAATAATAAGGATAATAGGATATGTGATAAGCAGAATATGCCGTAAGGTTTCCAACACTACTTCGGCTCCTTCGCGGGCAACTGCCACCAGAAGATGCCCCACACGCTTCCCGTTTTCGTCCAGAATAGGTACTTGTACCTGCCTTATTCGCTTTTCGGCAAGTTCACCGTTATAGAAAACATTATCCTTTTGATTCGGGTCATAAAGAAGATGACTTTCCTTCAGGTTAGGAGACTTATCGATAAGATTACCTTCTATATCGAGAAACTCAATAAATACAGGATCGACACCTACAGTGTTATGTTCGCGTTCCATCCATTCCTTATGTCTCTTCAAAGCAATTTTTCCATCTTTGACTTCAACCTCGTTAGAATGGCGGTCTACTTCTCTTTGCAGGTCTTCATTCAGGTGACCTGATACACTGAATTCCACCACCACATATATAGTAGCAAATACCAAACCAATCAACAATGCCGTCGTGATTATGTAATTGAGTGCAATCCTATTTCTGAATGAAAAATTCTGCATAATTTACTCGTTGGCGATATATCCTACACCTCTGATAGTCTTGATATATCCGTTATCTTTATCTAAATTCAGTTTTTTACGTATAGCATTAATAAATACATCTATTACGCCCGTATCATATTCAAAATTAATACCCCATACTTTTTCTATAATTTCATCTCTTCTACAAACATTCCCTTTATTCTTTATAAGGAATTCAAGCAATTCAAACTCACGTTGGGTAAGAGATATATCTAAAGAATCTACCTTTACTTCGTATGTTTTCAAGTTAAGGGAAATGTTACCTAAAGTAAGGTTCGATTTTCCTTTATGATTCCGAAAATGGATTTTTATTCTTTCCAATAATTCTTCAAAGCTAAATGGCTTTTTGATATAATCATTTGCACCCGATTGCAGTCCTTCTATTGTTTCTTGTACTGTATCTTTTGCAGTCAAAAACAGAATAGGCACTTCAGCATCTTTATCCCGAATATCCTTGCATACTTCAATTCCTGCCATTTGGGGCAACATCCAGTCAAGAAGAATGAGATCAGGGTTCTCCGATTGGAAAAGGTCAATGCCTTGTTTTCCATTGATAGCAATAGAGATTTTGTAACCTTCTTCTTCAAGCCCCTGTTTCAGGAAGTTACAGATTCCGGGTTCGTCTTCTATGATAAGGATATGCTGCATATTGTGCAAAGATATGATAAATAGTTTTATAGCCTTATTTATGTTCTTGATATATTTGAGTGCCAGACTGCTGATTAACATAACTAAAACTATAGTAACTCCCATTTCCGTGCATTGTAGGAAAGGACAAGGTAGTGTATTTTGATAAAGGGAAGCAGCTTGTTCATTTTTCAGAGAGGGGTGAACTGAGATTGTGGAAAGGGTTAAAACATCAGGGCAAATGTTTAATTTGCCCTGATTGCAACGGAATTAATATATACTTACTTTTTTACACGTTGTATGCTATGGAGGGGGATCGCGTTCTGATCGAGCATGATAAGTTTCAGTGTATCAGGCGTGGCAGAAACGACAGAAAAGCCAGCCTCTCCCGAGCTGAACTGCATACCTTCGACAGGTACAACTTCACGGCTCAACGAACCAGACGAATTGACTACATAATCTATCTCACTACCCTTTACACGGATATGCTGGAAATTATGTATGTGCCCGCATATATAAAAGTCTACTCCTCCACGCCGCAGAATCGGATCGAGACGTGCCTGCATATCTATGCGTTCCTCATCGTCTTTATTCGTTCCGGCATAGATGGGATGATGTCCTACCACAATTTTCCATGTTTCGTGCGAAGCAGTCAGCACCGAGTCAACCCATTGCAGTTGGCGATCCATATCCTGCTTGCCTGCATCGGAATATTCTTCGTCATTGCGGTATTTATCTATTAATGGAGGCGTGTCGATAAATACAAGTCGCAGAGATGCACCTTCTTCCACCTCGTATGTACGGGTGTAATAGCGTGCAGGCATTACCCACCTGCGGCTAACCGCAGAATAGTCTATTACGGCTTGTGGGTTACCCTGATATTCGTGGTTACCGAGTATAGGAAACCATTCCACCTGTAATTCGGGATGCTCGTAGATGAGTTCGTAATTGGTCATCCACAGCGGATCATCTACGCTTTGTACTCCCAAATAATGGTGTATATCACCGGCGGCAACCACAAATTCTATATCGACCCTTTCGGCCAGTAACCCCATCTCATTGGCAATGGGTTTCTGCAGGTAATGGCCATTACGGCCAAGATCATTAGCTATGATGAAGTTGAGTGCATCTTCCGGAAGCTCAGATAATTTGCTGTTGTTTTCTTCTTTTTTTACTCCAATCTTACTGCAACTGCCCAGCAGGATGAGTATCAGCATTGAAAATAGTATTCTTTTCATATCAAAAATCAAATTTAAGACCTATGTTATAAGTCGGTTTGTAATATTCCATTTGCGCTACACGACTCCTGATACCGCTTTGATAGTACCGGAGCGGTTGGTTAGTCAGATTGTTGGCCTCAGCAAAAATACGCATATAGGGGAGAATCCGGTAAGAAGCATTGGCATCGAGAAAGAGCTGGCGATCGTAGTAGAGGTCTTCAAAAGCCGAGCCACCCACTTCGTCAATGTAGCTACCTGTGTAGTTGAGTGATACACGCGCCGACAGGCGGTTGTTCTCCCACGATAGCGATGCGTTGAACATGTGCGGGGCTGTTCCCGGCAGCTTGACATCAGTACGTTGTTCTCCATCTTCGTTGTAGATACCTTTCGTTTTTGAATCGGTATAAGTATAGTTCAGATAGACACCAAAGTTTTTTAGGAACGGGGAACGGAAGAAATCGAGTTTACGCTGAAAAGCGATCTCAAAACCAAAAATATCTACATTGTCTCCATTCATAGGCCGGAGCAATTCCCAGCGTTCGCCATCACCTATAGGATTGTTCATACCCGGAAAGTCGCGGGCGAATTTATCTTGGGAGTAATCTACATCGGAATAAAAATAAGTGAAGTCTTTCATACTCTTATAGAAACCACCAATAGAGAATATTCCCACTGATTTGAAATAATACTCACCCATCAGGTCGAAGTTATAAGAGTAAGTAGGATTAAGGGATGAATTACCGGCTTCTATTTCCCTGTCTTCGCGATTGATATTAGCAAAAGGGACAAGATCATAATAGTTAGGGCGTGCCAGTGATGTGGTAAATGCCGCGCGAAGAACCAGATTTTCACGAACATCCCATTTGAAAGAAAGGCTAGGAAGAATATCCAGATAATTATTGTCAAACTTGTTACTGACAGCATTCTCAAATTCTTCATCGACTATAAAGTTACCTTCATACTCCATGTAAGTATGTTCGGCTCTTATACCGATAGTCATCACTAAATCTTCGGAGAAATTCTGGTCCCAACGCAGATAACCGGCAAGGATACGTTCTTTGGCTTTGTAGTTTTCAGCCATATATTCATCGGGAGCATCTTCTGCCTCAAACAAGCTGGTATTCTTCAGGTCGAGCTTGCCAACATATTTAGGATCGAAAAACGAACCGGGAATATAGCGTAAATCCATTTGCAGGGGTTTACCGAATATTACCGCCTGATCAGCCAGGCTTGGAAAATCGCCGATAGGTTCGTATCCGGTAAAATTATTGTTACGATCCTTGTCTTTGAACCGAGCCCGAAGCCCGAATCGTAACCGTCCCTTCTGATCGTTGATTACCGAAAGTGGTACCCTTGCGTCGACGCGGGCAGCCAGTTCATTCTCGGCAGTGTGATCGTTATTTTCAGTAAGCCCGTCCAGTGAGAAATCACTGATATTCTGATCCGGCGAACTGAGAAAGGGGCGCTCCGGATTACTTATATCCTGAACGATACTCACATCTTTCTGTGCAAAGGTAATATAACGTTCATTCGATGCCTTTTCAACCCCTCTGGCATAGCTCAGGTTCCAGTTGAAATCAAATTTCGGAGAAATAAGGTGCTGTCCGCTGAGTGCATAACTCTGCACAGTCTGTATTTCGAGACGGCGTCCGGGCTTGGCGCTACTGCCAATGCCGGCTTTATCTTCACGTACTATTTCACCTGTGTAGCCGGTTACCTTATCATTGTCGTCGTATTCCGGTTCTACTTCGTAACCGAGCCGATAGCGATTTTCCAAGTCATCACGCCAATTATAAATTGCATCGAAAGTGATTGTATTAGACGAATTGATTTTCCAATCGGTATTGAGAGCTATACTACGTCTGATCCGCTGTACATAATACTGCCTGATATCCATTGCTTCCAAAAAGAGACCTCCGTTATCATCTTCTGCCCACACGCTTTCTACATTATCAGAACCATAATCCTTATTTTGGTATGAACCACTTACCACTACGCCGAGTTTGTTTTTGAAAAAACGATTGGCATATACCAATGACCCGCCCCAGGTTGCTCCTTCGCGAATAGGGTTATACCCGCCCAATACGGTTGCTGATATTCGTTGTCCACCTGTTGCTGCACGGGTAATCAGATTCACCGAACCGCCGATAGCATCGGCGTCCATATCAGCAGTAAGCGTCTTGCTTACTTCTATGGTTTGAACCATATCGGCAGGAATGAGATCCATTTGTATGTTACGATTATCACCTTCAGCCGAAGGAATACGATTACCGTTCAACGTCACCGAGTTGAGTTGAGGAGCCAGACCACGTATTACTATATTACGCGCTTCGCCCTGATCGCCCTGTGTTGCAATTCCCGGCACACGCTTGAGGGCATCGCCTATGTTAGCATCAGGGAAACGCCCGATTTGGTCGGAAGAAATTACATTGGTTATCCTGTCGTTTGTTTTCTGGGTATTGAGCGCTTTTGCCTGTCCGCGTAATCCGTCCCCCATAACCACGACCTCGCCAATAGATGATAACGATTCGGTCAGAACGACGTCAACAACGCTGTTCCCCCCTTGTGCCACATTGACCTTCCGGGTGTCGGTCTCGTACCCCAAATACGATACTTCTATAGAATAGTCGCCGGCGGGTACGTTGAGAAATTCATAGTGTCCGTTTTGGTCAGAAATAGTGTAGCGGTTGTGCTTGTCCAGTTTGAGCGTTGCTCCCGGTAAAGGCCGCTCCCCGGTTGCATCGGCTACCATTCCTGAAATTACTCCGCTTGTTTGGGCCTGTGTAGCCAAACTATACAGCAATAATATCAGTCCGCAAAATAAAATCTTTTTCATAGTGTTTTTTATTTTTTAAAAGAAATTTAGCGAAAGAAGAAAAACATAATAACAGAATTGTTAAGGAACCATTATGAACTAAAGAATTTTTTAGACCAACATACTTTTTTAAACAACTCCTGATTGTTTAACTCCAGAGTTATACCACGACATTTCGTAGTAAGAAATATACTATAGCGTAAGTTTTTAGCTTGGGATAGTAATTTAAATTGAAAATCGGCAAAGCATAACCGAAATGGTTAAACGAAGTATAAGGTTCTGACACATCGTCGGATAACAGAACTATGCGCAAATTGGAAAATACAAGAATGGACTAAACATTTGTTAATCATAGAAGAATACTGTGACCAAATCGTAACCTGTAAAGATCTAGGATTTTATAAATAAATTCAGCTAAACAACTTATTTACAGCATCTAAGAATAGGAAATAAAAGGTTAATTCGTAATATTATTTGTCTTTGTGTACCTTTTATGCACTGTGTATCATTTGCGAAAACCATATACAGATTTTGAGGTATTGGAATTTCATTTTCAACTTGAGCTACCCGAACAAACATATCATCCCGAAGCCATCAGGAAATGAGAACAATAACATCACCGAAAGACTAAGTTCTACCTATACGCTTCCTCCCTCAGTTCCATGCCGATCTCTTTTATATTCGCTGGGGGTAACGCCAAACTCATTCTTGAAACAGGTCGAAAAATACTTCGGATCGGAAAAACCTACCAGATAAGCAACTTCCGATATACTTATAGCATTATCTTTCAGCATTCCACATGCCTGCTTCAACTTGATATTACGGATAAAATCGCCCGGAGACAGATCTGTTAAAGTCTTTATCTTCCTATATAAAGTCGATTTCGACATATTCATCTTTTTAGCCAGACCGACCACATCGAATTCCGGCTCGGAAAGGTGTTCTTCTATTATTTCTATCGCACCTTTCAGGAACTGCTCATCGATAGACGGATGTTCCAAAGCCGATATATTGATCTCGAAGTTTGTCTTAAAGTCGCGCTGTTTTTCCCGTTTACTTTGCATAAAGTTATTTATTCTGGCTTCGAGCAGCTTCAACTCGAACGGCTTTGAGATGTATCCGTCGGCACCTGCATTATAACATTCGATCCGGTCTTCGATACTGCTTTTTGCCGTCAGCAGTATTACCGGAATATGGCTGGTTTCAACATTACTCTTCAGTGTCTTACATAATTCTATACCATCCATTTCGGGCATCATCACATCGCTTATGATGATATCTATATCCTTTTCGGCTATAAGGCTCAGGGCTTCTACCCCGTTACCGGAAGTTTCGATATGGAAATGCTTCGACAGGATATTCTCCATCAGCGATTGCAACTCTGCATTGTCTTCTACGAGCAGGATGGTGGTATCTTCTCTTTCCCGATCCGGCTGAATATTATCAATATTTACAGGATCGAGGGACATTATATCCACAGCTCTCTCATATATAATAACAGATGATGAATTATCCATATCCAGTTCGCTATAGCTTCCCTTATCAATCGGTATATCGATAGTAAACAGTGTACCCTTACCCACTGTGCTATCAACCTCGATAGTCCCTCTGTGCAGTTCTACCAGATCTTTGGTGAGCGACAAGCCAATACCATTGGTTTCGCTCGCATCGGTCATTTTATTGGTATAGAATCGGGTAAAGATATCCTTCTGATCGTCAAGGGATATACCAATCCCTGTATCTTCTACTTTTATAGTAAGGCGCGAATGTTCCCCTTCATCATGCTTCATCAGCGTAACCTCAATGAAACCTCCGGCAGGCGTATATTTATAAGCATTCGACAACAGGTTGAATATGATCTTATCTATCTTATCAGCATCGAAATATGCCTGAATAGATTCATCTTCCGCCCTGAAGTTCAGCTCCAGATTCTTTTTCTTCATCAACGGCAAAAAGTGAACATAACAAACATCTCTTACAAATTTCACAATATCGTCCTCAGCTATTTTCAGCTTCATATTCCCACTCTCTACTTTCCTGAAATCCAACACCTGCTGCAACAGTCTCCGCAATCTGTTTATATTAGACCGCATCAGATCGAACTGCCCCAGTCGTCCTTTTATCGTTGTTTCCACATCATCTATCAGGCACGAGATTATTGTCAACGGAGTCAAAAAATCGTGAGAAATATTCGTGAAATAGCGTAGCTTGGTTTGTGTAAGCTCTTCCGACTTATCTTTCTCTATCTGTGCAATCCTCAAATCATTCCTCATTCTGATCCTGTTTTTAGCTCTGCTGTATATATAGTATATAGATAAAAGCAGCAAAATAAAATACAAGGAATATGCCCACCATGTTTCATAAAAGGCAGGCTTCTTATATATTTTCAGTTTCACGATTTCATTGCTCCACAAACCATTCTCGTCCGTAGATTTCACTAAGAATGAATACTCTCCTTTTGCCAGTTGGTTGTAAAAGGCAAATTGACGGTTGTAGTCTGTATATACCCAATCGTCGTCAACTCCTTCCATCTTGTAAGCATACCGTACCTTTGTGGGAAAAGAGTAGTTCAACGAAGAAAAATCTATTTCAATATTCTTATCATCCGGTTCAAAGACCAGATCACGGGACATCATATCCAGTTTATGCCCGCTTTTATCCGATAGCAGGGATTGGTTATTGATTTTGATGTCGGTAATAAATGTAATCGAGTTCTGTGCATCCTGCGACAACTTACGCGATGGAAAGAATTCGGTAATTCCGCCGTTTCCACCAAACAGAAGATTACCCGCCTTATCCAGATAATAAGAGTTGGGTAAAAAAGAATTTACCGAAATACCATCAATCACAGAATAATCTCGGGAGGCTTTATTGGCAGGATTAAACTCAGTCAGCCTTTTATTCGTCGACACCCAAATGTGCCCGAACTGATCTCTCAGTATGTTCAGGATACCTTCATCCACCCTTCTAAACGATCGGGAAATATCGCTGAATTCGTTTGTTTCCACATCATATATAAGCACATAGCCTTCTTTAGTACCGATCCATAGTTTACCTTTCGCATCAGTACAAAGGGCTGTTATCTTATTGCTCTTCAAGGCACTGTTTTCATTTGTGTAACGCACTATTTTCGACTCTTCAAAATTGCCGGCAGGCGGCAACTTATAAAACCCACCACTGTTACTACTCACCCAGATATTGCCTTTCTCGTCTTCTGTTATGTCAGTAATATTCTCTATCGAGAATGTCAGCGGTATTATATCTTTATTATAAGGTTTCACAAACACCCCCGATGCAGTCACAATCCAGATATTATTATCCCTGTCTTCATGAAATTTCAGTACATTTCCGGCATTCGCCCTTATAGCTGAAAGATCTACCCGATAGTTGATCTTGATATCGTTATTCGTCTTCGTCAGAGAATATATCAATGGGCTGGTTTGCGGGTTCAACCATATCTCGTCAGGAAGCGAACGGAAATCGGAAACATAGGAAAAGTTGGAAAACTGAGCGTTCGTAGGCAGCTCTTCCCGCAGTCTTATCTTATTTTCGGCCGGATAGTATAACCCCATCCCCCACCTGTTCTGATTGAACCAGATCACCCCGTCCTTATCTTTATAAATACCGGTGACATTGGGTGTAATACCTGTTAATCGCTTTATTTCAGACAGATTGATATTCCGTACGGCAGACTTGTCAAAATCTATATTTATAATCCCTTCGCTAAAAGTACCTATCCACAGATTTCCGTTATTATCCCGAATGATTTCACTGAAAATATTGTTGAAGTTTCTGAACAGCCCTGATACGTCTACCTCTTTCAGGCTTCCGTCTTTCGTATATTCAAAGGCAGACAGCCCCGAGAACGACATAGCCCATATATAATTTTTCTTGCCGTCCTGAACTATACTAAAGAAAGTATCCTCCCTTGTTTTCCGCTCTTTCTTATCCGTTTCTATCGAGGTATACATATCCGCATCCGTTTTGTCAGGATCGAACAGGAACAATCCCCCACCCCATGTACAAATCCAGAATTGCTTACGGTTATCCTGAAAAATGATGAACGGATTATCATTGTCTCCTATTTTAGGATACTTAATAAAGGAGTCCGTCTTCTTATCATAACGGTACAATCCGCTACCCCATTTACATACCCATATATTCCCGTCCGCATCTTCGTATATACAGTGAGTGCTGGCATCCGGCAATGCCGAACTGTCGTATCTTACTTTCAGGCTAAGATCAGGATTAAAGCAAAATATATAGTTACCCGCACCTACCCATATAGTACCGTCTCGTGTAACTCTGATATAATGAGTTTCGCTTCCCCGTATATACTCGATATCGAGAGATGAGATCCGGTAATCTTTCTTGCTTAGTATGCTTATTCCTCTTTTTGTTCCTATCCAGATATTGTTATTCTGATCCTCTGTGAGGCACGTTATTTCATTATCGGCCAGAAGTTCAGGATTGCCTGTATTCGACCTGAATGTGATTATCCTGTACCCGTCATACCGGCACAAACCATCGGAAGTACCAAACCACATATAGCCGTCACTATCCTGAAAAATACGTTTTACCGTATTAGATGGCAACTGACTTACTAAGGGAAATTGTTTGACAAAGATATCCTGTTGGGCATCGATAGCCCCTGCTAACAGACTCAGAATAAAAAGAAGCAATATCTTTTTAGAAATTTCTTTTCTCCTCATAGGCGATTTAAGGTGCGATGAATATTTGAATACAAGTATATTTATTTTTTAGTGTACACACAACACTTTTAAGATTTAATTAAAAAAAACCGAAATAAATACAGGTATAATTTTAACTAAAACCTGACAGACCTTACAAGTTTTTCAGTCTTTTGTAGGGGCGAATAATCATTCGCCCGTTAATTTTCAATTCATTCAATTATTAAAATATTCCTATAATCGGGCGAATGCTTATTCGCCCCTACGAGGCTATCTCTATATTTTAACTAAAAACTGACAAAACTGACATTATCTCATCTTTTATTACCCTCTTTGTAGCCTCCCCTTGGGGAGGTTTGGAGGGGCTGACTACAAACTGATATATAGATAAAGTTTTTCATTTTCCATTCTCTTATTTACAGAATCCTGCCATAAAATAGGATTTGAACCGATTTTCAACCTTTTTGAACTTTTTCACACCCCTCCGTATCTTAGCAAATTCAGACTTTTGTGAAAAAGTTAGCCAATACCAATTAAAATTTATCATGAAGAAACTGTCCAAAACACTACTGTTGTTTTTACCCCTCGTTATCTTATTCACGTCATGCAACGATAAAAACAAGAATGAGGTAAAAAATTCTCCTAAGGCTGAAGTCGTTCAAATAATAGAGAAGGTGAACAATCACTGGCAAACGACACACCCAACCCACGAAAACTCTTTCTGGCACCGCGCCGCCTATCATACCGGAAATATGGCCGCTTACCGGATAACAGATAACAAGACCTATAAAGACTATTCGATAGCATGGTCTGAGCAGAACGAATGGAAAGGAGCAAAATCAGACAAGCGTGACGAATGGAAATACAGTTATGGTGAAACAGACGAATATGTACTGTTCGGCGATTGGCAAACATGTTTTCAGGTATATATAGACTTATACAACTTAGACAAGAACGAACAAAAAATAGCACGTGCAAGAGAAGTAATGGAATATCAGATGTCGACGCCGAACAATGACTACTGGTGGTGGGCTGATGGCTTATATATGGTGATGCCCGTAATGACCAAGCTATACAACATTACAGGAGAAAAGAAATATCTGGACAAGCTGTACGAATACTTCGCCTATGCAAGAAATCTGATGTATGACGAAGAAAGCGGGCTTTTCTACCGCGATGCAAAATACATATATCCAAAACATAAAACGGATAGTGGCTTAAAGGATTTTTGGTCGAGAGGCAATGGATGGGTGTTTGCTGCTTTAGCCAAAGTTTTGGAAGAACTGCCTGAAACCGATCCACATCGGGACGAGTATATACAGCTCTATCAGACAATGGCTAAAGCACTACTGAAAACCCAACAGGAAGAAGGATACTGGACGCGCAGCATTCTCGATCCCGACCATGCTCCCGGAAGGGAAACCAGTGGAACAGCCTTCTTTGCCTACGGATTCCTGTGGGGTGTAAACAACGGCTTTTTCGACAAAGTTACATACAAGCCTGTCATCGACAAGAGCTGGAAATACCTCACCGAAATAGCTTTACAACCGGACGGAAGCATCGGCTATGTGCAACCGATAGGAGAAAGGGCAAATCAGCACAAAAACGTAGGAGCACAAACTACAGCCGACTTCGGTGTAGGAGCATTCCTATTGGCAGCATCCGAGATGTACAAATATGCAGAATAAATATAACTGAATTACCTGATCTAAATATTATGAAAAAAACAATATCATTCATCGCATTATTATCTTTCATTTGCTTGGCGACCTATGCCAACAACACACAGAAAGAGCAAAACGACAGGATATACTGGACAGGATTGCTATACAAAATAGCAGAACCTGTACTCAGCAATATGAGCAAAGGCGAACTAGCCAAAAATATGGAGGTAGAACTAAGTCCTACATGGGACGGGCGCGACAAACGGGTTACCTATATGGAATGTTTCGGACGCCTGATGTCGGGACTTGCACCATGGCTCAGCCTTCCCGATGACAATACCGAAGAAGGGAAACAACGCAAGCAACTTCGCGAATGGGCATTGAAAAGCTATGCTCATGCAGTAGATCCCGATAGTCCCGATTACCTGCTATGGCGTAAGGAGGGGCAACCGTTGGTAGATGCAGCCTATATCGCCAGTAGTTTTCTGAGAGCACCGAAACAGCTATGGGAACCTCTGGACGAAGTGACAAAAAAACGATATATCGAAGAATTTCAGCAACTACGCCGCATAGACCCGCCTTATACCAACTGGCTCCTGTTTTCGGCTATGGTAGAAACCTTTCTTATGTCGGTAGATGCGCAATACGATATGTATCGCATACATAGTGCCATACGCAAAATTGAAGAGTGGTACGTCGGAGACGGATGGTATGCCGATGGCAGCAAGTTTGCGTTCGACTACTACAATAGTTACGTCATACAACCCATGTATGTACAAGTATTACAAGTACTAGCCGACCGGCAAACGGGTTTAAGAGACCGGAATGCCGGATTCACCAAAACCAGTCTGGATACAGCAACCAAACGCATGCAGCGCTTTGGCATCATACTCGAACGATTTATTTCTCCTGAAGCCTCTTTTCCTGCTTTCGGGCGGTCGATGACATATCGCATGGGGGTATTCCAACCCCTGGCCTTACTCTCTTTGCGCGAAGAGTTGCCAAAAGAACTGCCGGAAGGACAGGTGCGCTATGCACTGACGTCGGTTATGAAGCGTATGTTCTCCGTAGAAGGGAACTTCAATAAAGGAGGATTTCTTCAACTGGGTTTTGCCGGACATCAACCCGATCTGGCCGATTGGTACACAAACAATGGCAGCCTGTATCTCACCACAGAAGTATTTCTCCCATTGGGCTTACCTGCCAATCATTCTTTCTGGACTGCTCCGGCACAAGACTGGACAGCCCGAAAAGCGTGGAACGGACAATCTTTCCCTAAAGATCATGCTGTCGGATATTGAAATAATAAGGAATCAACATTTTACCTTTTATAATAACTATTAATTTAATCTAGAACCCCATGAAATTGTTCCTCTTTATCTACAACAAAAGTCCTGTGAGACATAATTAATCAAACACTTACAGAGACTTGTTCTCTAACTATTAATCTTATTATTTACCAAATCACTTAAATCACTATGGGAAAATATTATTTAAAAGACAGGTGGGAGAGACCTGTTAAGGATATACCTAAATCTATCCTCTCCTTTCTCCTGATTTTCGTACTCACTTTTTCTTCAATCGGTGTATTTGCCCAAAATCGGGCAATAGAAGGAACTGTGACCGATGAAAATAACGAACCACTGACCGGAGTTTCGATAGTAATAAAAGGAACTACTATAGGAACGATAACGGATATTGACGGAAAATTCAGACTGAATAATGTTGCACCAAACTCAACATTGGTAGCATCCTTCATCAGCTTTAAGACACAGGAGATTAATATCGGCAATCAGAATTTCATTACCCTACGCATGGAGGAAGACTCCAAAGTACTCGATGAAGTAGTTGTAGTCGGTTACGGAACAATGCGCAAGAAAGACCTTACCGGCTCTATTGTACAAATACGCCCCGACAGGCTGGCAAATGAAAATCCGAAGACCGTGCAAGACATTTTGCGTGGTACACCCGGATTGAGCGTAGGTTATGATGCCTCAGCCAAAGGAGGAGGTTCGATGCAGATACGTGGACAACGATCCGTATATACCGATGGTGGACACAATGATCCGCTAATAGTAGTCGATGGAATGATATTTCAGGGAGAACTCTCCGAAATCAATCCGGACGATATCGGACAAATAGATGTATTGAAAGACGGATCGGCAGCAGCCATTTACGGATCGCGCGCAGCCAGTGGTGTCATCATCGTTACCACAAAAAAAGGCCAGATAGGCAAACCGGTAGTAAATGTAAGCGCCAATTTCGGCGTTACAACCAAGAGTAGCTATCGCGAAGTATTCAGTCCCGATGGCTATATGCAATACCGCGAAGACTGGTATAAGACAAGCACCTACGGTGTAAACGCTGAAACAGGTGCATACGAAGCTTATCAGAATGGTTCCAACAAAGGAAAATACGGATATTATGACAGACCTGAAAATCTGAACAAGTACGGTACATCACTTGCCGATTGGCGTGGCTATACTACCAATGCCGAAGGCGAATCGGATGCCAGTATATATGCCAGACGATTGGGACTAAGCGATATTGTACTCGAAAATTACCTTGCAGGCAGATCTTTCGACTGGTACGATCATACCTTCCGCTCGGGTTTCAATCAGGACTATAATGCCAGTGTATCAGGAGCAAGTGAAAGAATGAACTATTATATGTCAGCCGGATTCCTTCGTAATGAAGGTGCTGTTGTAGGTAACGAATATAAATCGTTCCGCGCCAACCTGAAAGTAGACGGCAAAGTGACCAACTGGCTCGAAATCGGTGCGAATGTAAACTTCCAGGATCGTAGCGATGGCGACATACAGCCGGGACTGGGACATAACTACTGGGATGCTAATCAGGTACGCCTCAGCCCGTATGCTTCGTATCGCGACAGCGACGGAAATCTGGTACACCGCCCGATGGGTGCTAGCCAGAATTATGGATGGAATTATGACTTCAACCGTCAGTATATGGATCTGGAGAAAGGTTACACAGTACTCAACACTATTTTCACCGCAAAAGTAAAGCTGCCTTTCAACATCACTTATTCATTCAATGCTTCACCACGCTATCAGTTCTTTTACGACCGCTACTACGAATCGGCAAAACATCCCGATTGGGTAAGTACCAACGGACTGGTAAACCGCGAACAGGCAAAGCGTTTTGACTGGGCACTCAACAATACCATCAACTGGGAATACACTTTTGCCCAAAAGCATAAAGTAAACCTCACACTGGTACAGGAAGCTGAAGAACGCAAATATTGGAAAGACCGCATAGAAGCCCGCAATATACTACCATCGGACGCATTAGGGTTCCACAATACAAAGGACGGAGACAAGACAAAAAGTACATACTTATCAGAGGATACAAAACAATCTGCCGATGCTATCTTAGCTCGTCTGTTCTACTCGTACGATGACCGCTATATGCTGACCTCTTCTATCCGCCGCGACGGTTACTCGGCTTTCGGGCGCAACAACCCTTACGCCACATTCCCGTCAGTAGCAGCAGCTTGGTCATTTACCAATGAAAAATTCTTCAACTGGAAACTGATGAGTACAGGTAAACTACGTGTTTCATGGGGTAAAAATGGTAACCGCTCACTTGACAATCCTGATGTAGCTATCGCCAACCTCGTTACGGATAAAAAACAGGGATATCTCGACAATTCGGGCAATCTGGTAAACATGAACTATTTGCGGATCGACCGTATGGCAAACCCAAATCTGGAATGGGAAAAAACAGCAGCATGGAACTTCGGACTGGACTTCGGATTTCTCAACGATCGTATCACAGGTAATTTCGAGTATTATAGAATGAAGACCACCGACATGATCATGAGACAGCGTCTGCCTGAATTTACCGGATTTACGTCTATAACTTCCAACTTGGGTGAAGTGCAGAACAGAGGATTTGAATTAGCAATTAACACTCTGAATATAAACAACAAAGACTTTGAATGGAGAACAACTTTCGGTTTTTCTTACAACAAGAACGAAATCAAGCACCTTTATTACAATTACGAAGATGTACTCGACGCCAACGGCAATGTTATCGGGACTAAAGAAGCTGATGACAAAAGTAGTAGAGACGGCGCAGGATGGTTTATAGGAGAATCTATAAACACAATATGGAACTATCGCGTAATAGGTATCTGGCAGGTAAACGAAGTAGAAGAAGCTGCCAGGCACGGACAAAAACCGGGTGATCCTAAAGTAGAGAACTCCTATACTGCCGACGATAAGGTTAACGCCGACGGTACCACTACACCGGTATATAACGACAACGATAAGCAATTTTTAGGACAGACTGATCCTCCTATCCACTGGTCGATACGCAACGATTTCACTTTGTGGAAAAATCTTTCTTTCTCATTCAATATCTATGCATATATGGGGCACAAATCGCTTGAAACATATTACATGAATCAGGACAATGCCGGATCACTGATCACCAACGGTTTGAATACATACTCCAAAAAATACTGGACACCGGAGAATCCGAGCAATAAGTACGGACGTCTGGATGCACAAGGTCCGGCAGGAGCCACTGCTCCGGGCAGACTTCACGACCGCTCATTCATCCGTCTCGAAAACATATCTATAGGATATACATTGCCAAGATTGTGGACACAGAAGTTTGAAATAGAAAAAGTGAAGATTTATGGCTCTATCCGTAATGTAGCTGTATGGAAAAAAGACTGGGAATACGGTGATCCTGAAACAGGAGCCAGCAACAATGGAGGTTTGGCATCCCGTATTTATTCGATCGGTTTAAATTTAACCTTCTAAATTGTAAGTAAACATGAAAAAGATATATAAAAACAGAAAAAGCAGGCTATCGGCGATAGGGCTGACCGCCGCAATATGCAGTTCACTATTTTTCAGCAGTTGTTCCGAAAGCTTCCTCGAACCCGAGCCACTTTCTTTCTATGAGCCGTCTGCTACATTTACTACCGAATCGGGAATGCAGGCAGTGTTGGCACAGGCCGACCGTCACCTCCGCTCCTATTGGACGAGTTACGAAAACAGAAACATATCCGTACCCATCGGTACAGAATATTTGTTCTCGGAACTATCGGTTGCATCTAAAACAGACGATGCATCTCTGTTTGCTGATATAGCTACACGTATGACCCCTACAGGTGGTGCCGGATACGATGCCGGTGACTGGACAGGTTACTTCTGGGGAGAGACATACAACGGTATCAAATATGCCAATACAATTACCAGTTTTATCGACAATGTGCAGGGATTGGATGAAGCTACCAAAAATGCTTATATAGGCAGGGCATACTTCCACCGCTCGTTCCGCTATCTTGCCCTGGCATTCCAGTATGGCGATGTACCTTTGGTAACAAAGATCATCGAAGTACCAAAACAAAACTATCGCTCGACAAAAAAGGAAGCAATTCTGGAAATGATAACAAAGGATATGGAATTTGCCGTAGAATGGGTACCTGAGCAAAAAGATATGACATATAAAGGGATGGTCAATAAAGGAGCCTGCCGTATGCTGCTCATCAAATGCTATCTGGCAACAGGGCAATATCAGAAAGCCAAAGATCAGGCAGATATACTTATCAATGACTCAGGATATTCACTGATGCAGGATAACTTCGGCACTTTTGTAGACAGTTATTCTCCACAAACATGGAAACTAACGCGTAATGTGATCTGGGATCTACATCGTCCTGAGAATAAGCTCATCGCCACCAACAAAGAGGTGATTATGGGAATGCCTAATCGTGGGACAACAGCAGAATCTATGATAGAATTCCTTACCATGCGTATATTCGGCCCAAGTTACACCAGTGGTTCCGACCTGAAAACACCTGACGGAAAACAGGCTGTACAAAACTATGCACGTAATAACGGAAATTATCGTGCGAGCTATGATTATATCAGATCTATAGGGCGTGGTATTGCTACATGGCGACTGACATGGTTTGCTACCAATACAATGTGGAATATAAACGGTGTACATGATGATGGCGACCTTCGTCATAACAGTACAGTAGGTAACTGGGGAAGAATGGATTCTATCAAGTACAACGATCCTTCGTCCACATGGTTCGGTAAGAATCTTAGGCTCACCCACCCTGACACCGGAGCTGCATTATGTACCGACTCACTCCGCGTTTGGTTCGATTGGCCTCACTACAAGATTTATTTGCACGATGTTGTAGCTGAAGCCAATCAGGGAGCTAACCAATTCAATGGTGCAAGTAACGGTAGCAATGCCGACTGGTATCTCTATCGTCTGGCAGAAACATATCTGCTCCGAGCTGAAGCTAAGTTCTACATGGGCGATGCTACAGGTGCTGCATCCGATGTAAATGAGGTAAGAAAAAGAGCTAAGTGCGAACAGCTTTATACAACGGTGACCATCGGCGACATCATGAACGAGCGTGCCCGCGAATTGTATCTCGAAGAATGGCGCAATGTAGAGTTGAAACGTGTTTCTTACTGTCTAGCCATGAGTGGCAAAGCTGACGAATGGGGAAATACATACGATAAAAACACATTCGACAAACAATCGGGAACCGATCTGGATGGTGGCAGCTACTGGTACAAGAGGGTTACACGCTATGGCATGTACAATCAGGGACCAAGAAGTGTTCGTCCTAATACCTTCAATTATCAGATGGATAAACATAACTTCTACTGGCCTATCCCTAACTCTGCAATCACTGCCAACACTAAAGGTAAGCTCAGCCAGAATTACGGATATAGCGGATATGACCCGAATACTCCGAAATGGGAAACATGGCAGGAAGCTGTGGCCGATGAAGATAAAACAAACTAATTAATCACTGATCAAAAGACTTGTCCTAAAGTCAGGCTTTGGGACAGGTCTCTTTTCACCTAACACTGAAAAGACAGTCAGGTGTGAACAGTATCAGACGAACTATATTCTATGTTATTGATACAAAATGCCATGTACAGGCTCATTGATTAACTTAACTTTGTTATTCATCCAATTTCAACTAATTCAATAAAAGGAAACAGAATGAAGCTATCCGGAATACTATTATCAGTTCTACTACCATTCATAACCATATCTACAATATATGGTCAGGAATATAAATTCGGCCCTGCCGAAAAAGACTATGCAGGCTACTTGTTCACCTATTTCAAAGGGAATGATGTGAAAGACGAAGCGGTGTGTTATGCCATAAGTCTGGACGGATATAATTACAAGGCTCTGAATAACAATCAGCCTGTCTTGGATTCTAAACGGATAAGTTCGACAGGTGGTGTCCGCGATCCGCATATTCTTCGGACTGAGGATGGTAAGACTTTCTATATGGTCGTTACCGATATGACCTCTTCTAAAGGGTGGGATTCTAACCGTGCGATGGTGTTACTTAAATCCAACGACCTGATAAACTGGACTTCTTCAATTATCAACATTCAACAAAAATACGCCAATCAGGAAGATCTGAAACGGGTATGGGCACCACAAACTATTTACGATCCTGCTGTCGGAAAGTATATGATATACTGGTCGATGCAGCATGGTAACGGTGCGGATATTATCTATTATACCTATGCCAATAAAGACTTTACCGATCTGGAAGGGGAACCTAAAGTATTGTTTACCCCTAAAAGCGGAAGATCGTGTATAGACGGGGATATCATCAACAAAAACGGTATTTTCCACATGTTTTATAAAACAGAGGGGCATGGCAACGGTATCCGGCTGGCAATGACTGATTCTCTTGCTTCAGGAAAATGGATCGAACAACCGGGCTATAAGCAGCAGACTAAGGATGCTGTGGAAGGCTCTAGCATATTCAAACTAATAAATAGTGATACATACATATTGATGTACGATGTGTATATGAAAGGAAGCTATCAGTTCTGCGAAAGCAAAGACCTCGATGTATTCAGGGTTATCGATAAGGATATAAAGATGAATTTTCATCCGCGTCACGGCTCCATCGTTCCGGTTACACGCCGCGAGATAAAAGCGCTGACCGATAAATGGGGAGTACCCGAAGGATTTGAATTACCGACGGCAAACAATCCTGTACTGGAAGGCTACTATGCCGATCCCGAAATCATATATTCCAACAAGACAAACAAATACTATCTATACCCTACCAGTGACGGTTTTCAGGGATGGGGAGGCTACTATTTCAAAACATTCTCTTCCGAAAATCTGAAAGACTGGAAAGAAGAAGCGATAATCCTCGATCTTAAAAAAGATGTCTCATGGGCTAACGGCAATGCATGGGCACCTTGCATCATCGAAAAGAAAACAGGTAAGAATGACTATAAATACTACTATTATTTCAGTGGCGGAAAAGACGGAGGAACGAAGAAAATAGGCGTGGCAGTATCTGATAATCCGACTGGCCCATTCAAAGATTCGGGAAGCCCTCTTATCGATTTCAAGCCGGAAGGCATAAATCGCGGACAGGAAATCGACCCCGATGTATTTACCGACCCGAAAACAGGCAAAAATTATCTCTACTGGGGCAATGGTTATATGGCCGGAGCCGAACTGAATAAGGACATGATTTCGATAAATAAGAACACCATAAAGGTTATGACTCCCGATAAGACTTTCCGTGAGGCTGTGTATGTATTTTATCGCAATGACATCTATTATTTCCTTTGGTCGGAAGACGATACCGGCAGTCCGAATTATAAAGTACGCTATGCAACATCAGAATCTCCGTTAGGTCCATTAACCATACCTCAGGATAATATTGTAATAATGAAAGATGAATTGAATGGAATCTTCGGAGCAGGGCATAACTCAGTTCTCCAAATACCGAATACCGACGAATGGTATATTGTCTATCATCGCATCTCCCGCCCTGACGGTATGACGAAACCTTATCCGGGAATATACAGGGAGGTTTGCATTGATAGAATGGGATTTAATGAAGATGGGAGCATAAAGCAAGTTAAACCGACTCTCTAAAGAAAACATCTTAAATCTGTATCGTATGCTCAACTCAATACGACAACTTAAAACATATAAGATAGCTGTAATACTGTTATCTCTGGTTCTCTCTTTTAGCTCAGCTCACAGTCAGGATATACTTTCCGGCAAAAAGTACAATTCTTTTTCGCCGGGAAATCTATGGCTCGACAACAACGGGGTTCACATAAATGCTCATGGTGGAGGCATTCTCTATCACAACGGAAAATACTATTGGTTCGGTGAGCACAAAGCTGAAAAGCTTAATTCTGCTCTGGTAGGTGTTATGTGCTATTCCTCTGACGACCTGTATAACTGGAAATTTGAGTCGGTGGCTATGCCTGTCAGCAATGACAAAGGCAGTCCGATAGCCAAAGGCTGCACTCTCGAACGCCCAAAAGTGATCTACAATAAGAAGACCGGGAAGTTCGTAATGTACTTTCACCTCGAACTGAAAGGTAAAGGCTATGCCGCCGCCCATGCTGCCATTGCAGTAAGCGACAATGTAGCAGGGCCATACAAATTACTCAAAAACAGTCGGGTCAATGCAGGCAAATGGCCGACAAACATGACCGACAAACAAATAAACGCTACCAAGAAAGATTCCGACTACAAAAAGTGGTGGACTCCCGAATGGCGAAAAGCTATCGACGAAGGGTTATTCGTTCGCCGCGACTTTGAGAGTGGTCAGATGTCGCGTGATATGACACTTTTCGTAGACGATGACGAAAAAGCTTATCACATCTATTCTTCAGAGGACAATCTTACATTGCAGATTGCCGAATTAACTGATGATTATCTCGATTATACAGGAAAATATATCCGCATCGAACCGGGAGGACACAATGAAGCTCCGGCTGTTTTCAAGAAAGACGGCAAATACTTTATGATCACATCGGGGTGTACAGGCTGGGATCCGAATGCAGCCCGACTACTGACAGCCGATAATATTCTGGGAGAATGGACACTTCACCCGAATCCCTGCAAAGGCAAAGACTCGGAACTGACATTCCACTCACAGAGTACACATATCCTGCCTGTTCATGGTAAAGATGACGCCTTCATATTCATGGCTGACAGATGGAAGCCAAGAAATCCTATTGACGGGAGGTATATATGGTTACCTGTTCTGTTTGAAGATGGTATGCCTGTCCTGAAATGGTTTAACGAGTGGAATCTGGACATTTTCAATGAGATAAATCCCGATACAACAAAGCCAAAAGACATAGCAGGCTACAAACTCATCTGGAACGACGAATTCAATTACGATGGACAACCTAACCCTAAGGTATGGAAACACGAAACAGGATTCAAGCGCAATCAAGAACTGCAATGGTATCAACCTCAAAATGCAGAATGCAGAAATGGTGTATTGAATATTTACGGTAAAAAAGAGCAGGTAAAAAATACTGCTTACGAAGCCGGAAGCAAATCGTGGCAAAAAGACAGAGAATTCGCTGAATATACATCTTCATCTGTCAATACCAAAGATACAAAAGAATTCCTGTACGGACGCTTTCTCATCCGTGCGCGCATACCTGTTGCCAACGGAGCATGGCCGGCAATATGGACACTGGGCAAAGACATGGAGTGGCCTTCTAACGGAGAGATAGACATAATGGAATATTACCGCATAAAAGATGAACCCCACATCTTAGCCAATGCTGCATGGGGAACCGAGCAACGATATAATGCAAAATGGAAATCATCGGCAAAACCATTCTCCTACTTCTTATCGAAAGACCGCATGTGGGCTAAGAAATTTCATGTATGGAGAATGGACTGGGATGAAAATACGATACGTCTCTATCTGGACGATGAATTACTGAATGAGATTCCCTTATCGGATACAACTAACGGTTCACTGGGAGAATATAAAAATCCATTCAGGCAACCTCACTATTTATTGCTAAATTTGGCAATCGGCGGTATGCACGGAGGAATTCCCGACGATTCAGCTTTTCCGTTGAAATATGAAATAGACTATGTAAGGGTCTATCAACAATCAAACTAATATAAAATGACAATAAAGGCTTTATATTGTACGCTGAGCATATTGCTTCTCTCCTTCTCGGTTTCGGGGCAAAATCTCATATCCGTAGAAAAAGGATGGGCTAGCAATTCCGTGAATACAACTGTATTCAGAAAGAACTCATTGGTCACATATAAAGACACACAATTTATAGCCTATTACGATCCCGATGGAAATCTGACACTGGGCAAACGCAAACTGAATACCAAAGACTGGACTATCCATAAGACGCAATACAAAGGCAATGTTTCTGATGCTCATAACTCTATCAGCATAATGGTAGACGGTGACGGTTATCTGCACGTGTCGTGGGATCATCACGGGCATCCGCTACGTTATGCCAAAGGGCAAGAACCTTACTCATTACTGTTGTCTGAGAAGATGTCAATGACGGGAGAGAACGAAGGGAATGTGACTTATCCCGAATTTTTCAGGCTACCCGACGGCAACCTGATCTTCATGTATCGCGACGGACAATCGGGCAGAGGAAATCTAGTCTTAAACTATTACAATACCCGAAGCAAGGAGTGGGAACAAATACAACGTAATCTTATCGATGGGGAAGATCAACGCAACGCATATTGGCAGGCCTGTGTCGATCCGAAAGGAGTAATACATCTATCGTGGGTATGGCGCGAAACTTGGGACGTTTCTACTAACCACGATATTTGTTATACCCGCTCTATTGACGGTGGGAAAACATGGCAGAACTCAAAAGGGCAGGAATATCATCTGCCTATCAATGCCTCTACCGCCGAATATTGCCTTATCATACCCCAAAACAGCGAACTGATCAACCAGACATCAATGACTACCGATGAAAAAGGGAACCCTTATATAGCCACATACTGGCGCAATCAGGATTCGGATATACCGCAATACCATGTCGTGTATAGTGATGGTAAGCAATGGTATGATCTGAACCTTAATTTTAGAACAACTCCATTCTCACTGAAAGGTGGCGGAACAAAACGTATCCCAATATCGCGCCCTCAGATAGTAGCCGATAAAGGAAGAATAAACCTGATATTCCGCGACGAAGAGAGAGGTGAAAAAGTATCGGTTGCCACATGTAAAGACGTCAAAAAAGGCAAATGGATAATCAGAGACCTTACCGACTTTGGGGTTGGTTCGTGGGAGCCCAGTTACGATACCGAACTGTGGAGAGAAAAAGAGCAACTGCATATCTTTGTCCAGAAGACTACCCAGATAGACGGGGAAGGCAGTATAAATGCAGCCCCCGAACCGATACAGGTACTCGAAGTAGAAACCAAACAACTAAAATAATAATACAATGAGAAGATTTATCCTCTTAACCGGTATCCTCGCCATCCTGCTCGGCAGTTGTACCACCCAGGAAAAAGGGACATTCGAGGTAGGTGACAAAACCTTTTTGCTCAATGGGCAACCATTTGTAGTAAAAGCGGCAGAGATACACTATCCGCGTATCCCGAAAGAATATTGGGAACATCGCATTCAGATGTGCAAAGCATTAGGTATGAACACTGTCTGCCTCTATATTTTCTGGAACTACCACGAACCCGAAGAAGGCAAGTATGACTTCAGCGGACAGAAGGACATTGCCGCATTCTGTAAGCTGGCACAAAAGCACGGACTGTACGTGATCGTTCGTTCCGGTCCTTATGTGTGTGCCGAATGGGAAATGGGCGGACTGCCTTGGTGGCTCCTCAAAAAGAAAGATATTAAGCTGCGCGAACAAGATCCGTATTATATGGAGCGCACTAAATTGTTTATGAACGAAGTAGGCAAGCAGCTTGCCGACCAACAGATAACCAAAGGCGGAAATATTATCATGGTGCAGGTAGAAAATGAATATGGAGCCTTCGGTACCGATAAGCCTTATATAGCCGACATCAGAGATATCGTGAAAGGAGCAGGATTTACCGACGTTCCCCTTTTCCAATGCGACTGGAATTCCAACTTTGAAAACAATGCACTGGAAGACCTCACATGGACTATCAACTTCGGTACGGGAGCTAATATAGACGAACAGTTCAAACGCTTGCAGGAGCTTCGTCCGAATACCCCGCTTATGTGCAGTGAGTTCTGGTCAGGATGGTTCGATCACTGGGGCGCAAAACATGAAACCCGAAGCGCGGAAGCACTGGTAGGCGGCATGAAAGAAATGCTGGATAAAGATATCTCTTTCAGCCTGTATATGACGCACGGAGGTACCAGCTTCGGACATTGGGCAGGGGCTAATTTTCCTAACTTCTCTCCTACCTGTACATCTTACGACTACGATGCACCTATTAGTGAATCAGGTAAAGTCACCCCTAAATACTTCGAGGTACGTAGCCTGTTGGAAAAATACCTGCCGGAAGGCGAGACATTAAGTGAGATACCGGACTCGATACCGACAATACATATACCGGCATTTACCCTTACGGAGACAGCACCATTGTTTGACAATCTGCCTGTAGCCAAAGAAAGCGAAGATATCAAGTCGATGGAATTTTTCGATCAGGGATGGGGAAGTATTCTTTACAGAACCACGCTACCGAAATCGGATAAGCCACAAATGCTCACCATAACCGAAGCGCACGACTGGACTCAAGTATTTATCAACGGTAAGAAAATAGCTACCCTCAGCCGAATGAAAGGCGAAGGATTGGTAAACCTACCTCCTCTGACCGAAGAGACCGTACTGGACATCCTGGTAGAACCGATGGGACGTATGAACTTCGGTAAAGGAATCTATGACTGGAAAGGGATTACCGAAAAGGTAGAACTTACCACTGACGGACAGACAAAAGTCCTGAAAGGCTGGCAGGTATATAATTTCCCTGTTGACTATGACTTTGTGAAAAATAAGCAATACGCTAAAGGCGAAGTACAGAAAGACAAGCCGGCCTACTTCAAAGGAACATTCACACTGAATAAAACAGGCGACACATTCCTCGACATGAGAAGCTGGAGCAAAGGCATGGTATGGGTAAACGGATACGCCATAGGACGCTACTGGGAAATAGGCCCTCAGCAAACCCTGTATATGCCGGGCTGCTGGCTTAAGAAGGGTGAGAATGAAATCATCATCCTCGATATGGCTTCGCCTCAGGAAGCAAAGATAGAAGGACTGCGCCAACCGATACTGGATATGCTGCGAGGAAATGCCGCATTCACACATCGTAAATTGGGTGAAAACCTCGATCTGTCGGGAGAAAGCGTATTCTATAAAGGCTCTTTCAAAGCGGGTAACGGATGGCAGCACGTAAAATTCAATAAGAAAGAGACTATTCGTTATTTCTGCCTAGAAGCGCTCAGTTCACATGGGGGCGATCCGTATGCGGCAATGGCTGAACTCGAGATATTGGGTGAAGATGGCAAACCTGTATCACGCCAGCACTGGAAAGTAGTATATGCCGACAGTGAAGAGACGATGGATGCCAACAACATTGCAAGCAATGTATTCGACTTGCAGGAATCGACCTTCTGGCATACCGACTATACTACAGCAAAACCGGACTTCCCTCACCAGATAGTTATCGACTTGGGAGAAGAGAAGGCTGTTACCGGATTTTCATATCTGCCACGCGCCGAAGCCAACAAGCCGGGCATGATAAAAGACTACCGCATATATATGAAACTAAAGCCATTCAAGAAATAACCCGACTAATAAAGTATAAAACATGAGAAAGAACGCGCTTTTACTTGCAGCCCTGATTGTCTTCGTGCTGACAGGATGCAATCAGAAGAAACAAGGTGAACCGGCCGCAACCAAAATGATCGTATCGGGAACAGAGTGGCTCGATACGGATGGCAACAGAATAAATGCACATGGCGGCGGCATGCTATACCACGACGGCACTTATTACTGGTATGGCGAATACAAAGGAGATTCTACCTACTGGAATCCTAAAGTACCAAGCTGGGAATGCTACCGTACAGAAGCCGGAGGCGTATCCTGTTATTCATCAACCAACCTGACCGATTGGAAATTCGAGGGTGTTGTACTGAAACCGAACCTGACCGACACACTGTCAGACCTGCACCCATCCAATGTATTGGAACGCCCGAAGGTCATCTACAACGACCAGACCAAGAAGTTCGTCATGTGGCTTCATGTAGATAGCCACAACTATGCCAAAGCCGCAGCAGGAGTTGCCGTAAGCGATACGCCTAACGGAGAATTTACCTATCTGGGTTCTATGCGCCCGAATGATGCAATGAGCCGCGACATGACACTCTTCAAAGACGATGACGGAAAGGCTTATCACTTTTATTCATCGGAAGAAAACAGAACACTGTATATCAGCCTGTTGACCGACGACTATCTGAAACCATCGGGAAAATTCACCCGCAACTTTATAGACCAGTCCCGCGAGGCTCCGGCAGTTTTCAAGCGCAATGGCAAATACTTTATACTCTCGTCGGGCTGTAGCGGATGGAGTCCCAATCAGGCAGAATATGCAGTAGCCGATTCCATCATGGGAACATGGACGGTAAAAGGCAATCCATGTTCGGGTAAAGATGCCGATATCACATTCTACGGACAAAGTACCCATGTGCTGAAAACAGAAGGCAAGAACGACGCCTATATGGCTATGTTCGACAAATGGAACAAAACAGACCTGATAGATTCACGATATATCTGGCTGCCAATCAGCTTCGACGGCGATGCTATCGACATTGCCTGGCAAGACCAATGGAATATAGAAACCGTATTCGGTAATTAGGCTTTACATTAACTTTTCAATCAGAGAGCGTGTAAATCAGAACCTTACACGCTCTCTTTATATTATATATACCGACCTCTATCCCAGATATTTCTTCAAAGTTGCTGCCGATATGGTAATGAGCGCTTTCGTTTCAGGCGTATGCGCCAATCCGTTCAGCATTCCCCAATCGTGAATCGTATTGTTGAATCGCAGGGTAGTTACATCCACTCCTGCCTCATCCAGTTTCCGGCCGAAAGCCTCTCCCTGATCTCTCAGTATATCATTTTCAGATACTTCTATCAGAGTCGGAGGTAATCCCTTCAACTGATCTAACGTCGCATGCAATATAGAAAGGTACTTGCTTTTCGCATCTTCCGGTTTAGAAATGTATTGCGATGCCATCCAGTTCAGCAGGGAAGAGGTAAGGAAGCGTTGCTCTCCGTACAGCCTGAACGATTCGTAGTCTGTACCGGCATCAGTCACCGGCCACAGAAGAATCTGCACTTTGATCTCAGGGCCCTTGTTCTCTTTGGCTTTCAGGCTGGTAACAGCCGCCATATTGCCTCCCGCACTATTACCCACTATTGCCAGACGTTTCCCGTCGACATTGATCTCGTCGCCATGGGAAGCAACCCACTTGGTAGCTGCAAAAACCTCATTCACTGCCTGTGGAAACTTAGCTTCGGGCGACAGGGTGTAGTCCACAAATACCGAAGCATAGCCCGACTCTACAACCAGATCGCGCACCAGACGCTTATGCGTAGGATAATCTCCTAATACCCATCCACCTCCGTGTATAAATATAAAGACAGGTAGTTTGCCCTTCACTCCGCTCGGACGGACGATATTCAGCTTAATGGTGTAGCCATCTGCCGTAATGGTCTTCTCCGACTCGTCGATACCCGAAAGGTCGACATCTACCGATGTCTGTGCGCCCAGCAATACATTGCGGGCATCGGGCACAGGAAGTGATTCGACAGGTTTATCTGCTGCATTCAATACTTTAAGGAAGTCTTTAGTCGCCTTACTCAGATGGCTGTCTTCCAAATAATTGAGAGGTTTTACATTGTTACTCATAGCCTAATAAGTTTAGTTATTTACTAAAATAAGATAGAACTCACATAATAATTATAACATCTGCCCGGGCAATAAGGTTGACGAGCACCCATTAATTCACCTCTCAACTATTTCAAATATAAAAGCCTGTCAAGAATATTCAATCCGGCAGGCTTTCGTTATAATCTTTAGAACTATAGCTACCTGATACAGCTTATCGTATAGCTATACCTATATTCTTTACCATTAAAACGATACTGATTCAGTGGTTTTGCACCCCACGAATTCAGTCCGGCAACACCCCGCTGAAACAGGTCGACACACAATACAACCTCATTGCGCGGCATCACATCCGACCAGTGTTGCTGTTTCTTGGTAGTGCCGGGATCCAGATCCTCAGGACGAAGATTAGTAGCGCTCACCGATAACGGCTGTGCCCCGCTGACACGAATGCCTTTTCCATCCTTGTTCTTCAGGGTAAGCCATCTTACATCTGTTTTGTTTCCGGTTTCCTGCGGACGATAATAAGCGAAAGCCTGTTCGTCTGCTTTCCCCTGCCATATTCCCATAAAGGTATCGGCATTACGGTCTATATAGTTTTCGTGAGGACCGCGACCATACCAAACAAAGTCATTGTAATCTTTCGGCAAGGTCAGTGCCATACCAAAGCGCATTATTTCGGGCAGATCGTCCGACAATGCTTTGTAAGCGGCATCTACAGTGAGGCTGCCATCTTTATTCACAGTATATGTCATCAATACTTTAGCCTCTATACCTTGAAGTTTACACTCATACTTCAGTGAGATACCTCCATTCTTTTCTTCATCGCCCAGATAGGTATATTTTATATGCATGTTGGCAACCGACCACAAACGCATATTGTACTGATCCCACGACCCGAAATCGTTATCGGTAGGGGCACGCCAGAAGTTAAGATGCGGCAGATCGTTAAGCACATTCTTTCCTTCATCGGTATAACGTTCGAGTCCGCGCCGTTGATTATTAATAGCAAACTCGTAAGCCAGTGTTCCCGATTTTACAACAATCTTATCGGCTGTCTTCGCTATATCGAGTGTACCTGAACTGCTACCAGCCACAAAATAATCATTCGCACCGAAGGCGAACTCTTCACGGGCTACTTCAAAGTCTCTTTTCAGGAATGGGGTTTCTGCCTTATTATAGGCAAACACATGTAAGTAGTACTCTACCCCTGCTTGTTTTTTCATCTGAGGCAGATTCAGTTTCACATCTTTCTGCGATCCGGCCGGAACCATTACGGTGAAACTGCCTTTGCCTTCGGGTTCACCATTCCTGAGCAATATCCACATATACGAATAGTTATCATTCGTAAGGTCTGTAAACTGAAAGTCGTTAACCACCGTGATAATGCCGTTATCCAGATCTTTAGCTTTGAAGAGTATGTTCTGATATACTTTCTTCACTATATGTGTATGTGGCAGATAGTTCTGATCGGGGCTGATCATGCCGTCCATACAGAAATTACCGTCATTTACCATATTGTAACCGCCCAGATCACCTCCATAGGCCCAGAAAAAGCGTCCCTGATCGTCTTTTGCCGGATAGCCGTGATTGTACCATTCCCAGATAAAACCACCCTGCATGTTTTTACTGCTGCGCATCACATCCCAGTATTCCTGAAAGTTACCCATACTGTTTCCCATAGCGTGTGCATATTCGCACATGATGTATGGGCGTCCCAGATCTTTCTTTGCATTGGCTTCCATCGATTCCCACGACGGGTACATCGGAGCCAGAATATCGCTATTGCGGGCACTGCTCATTATATCACGATGTTTGTATGCCTGTTCGTATTGTGTAGGACGGCTCTTATCGCGCTCCTTTGCCCAATCGTACATATCGAAGAAAGCTTTGCCGTTGCCGGACTCGTTACCCAGCGACCAGAAAATAACCGACGGATGATTTTTATCTCTTTCTACAACACTCTTTATCCTGTCCATGTGAGCGGCAAGCCACTGAGGGAAGTTAGAAACATTCTCAGGGCCATAGCCCAGTCCGTGCGATTCCAGATTTGCTTCGTCTACAAGGTATATTCCGTATTCGTCGCACAATCTGTACCACAATGGCGACTGTGGATAATGTGATGTTCTTACGGCGTTTATATTCAGTTCCTTCATCAGTTGCAGGTTGCGCATCATCACTTCACGGTCTACTACCTGTCCGGTCTTGTAGTTGTATTCGTGCAGATTTACACCTTTGAAATAGACCTTCTTACCGTTAACGAACAGTTGCCCGTCGTTGATCTCTATCTTACGAAAACCTATTTTGTGAGAAGTCACTTCCACAATATTGTTTTTATCATCTTTAAGGGTGATAGACATTGTGTACAGATTCGGTGTTTCGGCCGTCCATTTCAACGGATTGGATACAGTTCCTCCCAACGTAATATCTTTCAATCCATTAGCCGGAATATCCAGTTTCTGAGACTTGGAGAATACACTCTTATTGCTCTTATCCAGCAAATTGACTTCTACCGACTGAGCTTTATTTTCTCCTGTATAGTTCTTCAACTGTATGTCGACACTGAACAGTCCGTCTTTATAGTTTTTATCCAGATCGGGGTGTGCAAAGAAATCGGCTATGCGTGTTTGCGCTGTACTGTACAGATACACGCTCCTATTGATACCACCCAGTCGCCACATATCCTGATCTTCGAGATAAGAACCGTCTCCGTATTTGTAAACCTGACAAGCCAGTACATTCTTTCCTTTACGCACATATTGCGTAATATCGAACTCTGCCGGACTTTTCGCATTCTCGGTATAACCTACTTTTTGTCCGTTAACCCAGACATACATGGCAGTAGTTCCTCCATCGAAATGAATAAAAACCCTGCGTCCGTCCCAGTCGGCGGGTATATCGAAGTCCCTGCGATACGATCCTACCGGATTATTTTCCTTATCTACATAGGGCGGATCGACAGGAAACGGATAAGTGGCATTCGTATAGATGGGAATACCGAATCCGTTAAACTCCCAGTTACCGGGTACAGGCATATCAGCCCATTTACCTGTATCGTAATTCTCCCTGTAAAAATCTGCCGGAGCATCTGCCGGTTTCGATACCCAATAGAATTTCCATACCCCGTCTAATGACCGGAAGTAAGGTGAGGACGAATAATCGTCTCTGACAGCCAGTTCGTGACTGGGATACGGTATAGAAGTAGCGCGCGTATTTTCTTTATTAACGGCAAAAATCTCAGGATTCTCCCATTCCGGGCTTTGGGCAAGCAATCCCGCACCGAAAAGCAACGAGCAAGCAAGTAGTGAATACTTCATGATATTCTTTTTTGAATTAATATAAAAGGTTCTTAAATAAGAGCCACAAGTGGCTGTGAACAAGAGTTCTAAGATAGCAAGAAAAGTTAATATATTCAGCGTTTTCCGGACTGTATTTAACGCTTATCAATGATTATTTACGAATTCAAAAAAAGGTAACAAAGGTAACACTTTTGCATTATCTTCTCAGGCTGTCACTTTCCGGTAATACTCTCCTTGTAGCTTCCCCTTGTGGCTGTTTCCCAGCATCCGCACACTTTTCTTTATATCCCGAGATGTTACTTTTTTAGGCTTGCTGTCACATACCGGTTTTTCAATCACTTTTTTTTCTGCCGGTACAGATTCAGATAGAGTAACAACACCTTTAGTTTTATCTTTCTCCATCATCTTTTCTTCGGTCACCGGCTCCATTATCTCTTCGTCTTTTTCGGGCAGGGTAATATCCACTCTGGCGGCTGCCCTCTCTTTTTTCTTATCGGCTCTGGCAAGCACCATTTTTATAGTCTGCAGGTCAGGCAGATATTCTTTTTTACAGATAATCTTCGATTTCAGTATAAGTTTTGAAGGGTTGGCCTCATCGGGTATATAGGTATCCTTCTCTTCGGTCAGCATGTAGTTGCTCAATCTTTTTTTCAACGAGGAGTGAGCCAGCGACAACAATACTTCGTCACGGTGCTCTTGTGCCCGACTGATTTCCGCGCTGAATTCCGGTTTCGTTTTCATCCAGCTATAGAATGTTTTCCGACTGATATTCATCGCCATACATATTTCTGCTACCGAGCAGAGCTCTACTTCTATCAGCTCTACAATTTTATCTACAAGTTCATCACTATATTTTGCCATAATCTAAAAAATTAATAATATTTTCTGTATAGATAAACGAGAAACAGAAATATGCAGATTCTTTAGTTAAAAAGAGATAAGCCCGCCGTCAAAAGAAGACGGTCGGGCTTATCATAGAGGCCTAATACTCTATTTAACACTTATTTAAATCATATCAATATCCCGGATTGTTTGGCAACAGGTTCGGGTTTTTGTCTATTGCAGTCTGAGGTATCGGGAACAGGTTGTGCTTATCTTCAAATGTTCTCGATTCCACGAAGAAGTTCGTTCCAGTCAGATTTACTTTATGATCGCCATTCGGATACGTTTCGTCCAAAACCGTTCCCTGCCTGCAACCCAGAGCATCTCCGTTCATCACGTCTTTTGCTATTCCCCAGCGTACAATATCGAATCTCCTTAATCCCTCGAATGCAAATTCTACACGGCGTTCGCGGCGGATAAGTTCGCGAAGCTTGGTCTGGTTTGCATACTTTGCGCGGTCTACCGCAGGCATTCCGGCTCTTGTACGCACTTTGTCTATAGCATTATACATATCGTTATCTATCTGGTTACTTTCTATCTTGGCTTCGGCCAACGACAACAGTATCTCTGCATAGCGGAACATAAAGATGGTACGGCCTGTATCCCATATATCATCGAATTCTTCGCCATTACCGAAATATTTGCGGAAGTTATATCCTGTAGATGTCGCATTGTTAGCGCTCTTCGGATAGTCCGGGCTACTCTCTTCGACTGATCGGTAAACATCGTTGTTCCAGTTTTGTCCCGGATAAACGATAGTTGCCCTCAGGCGCGGATCCCGGTTGATATACGGATTTTTTTCATCGTATTCGCCTGCTGTTTTGGCTTCATCTATAGTTTTACCGTCTGCCATTTCGTAAGCATCTACAAGCGATTGCAACGGGATCACAGCAGACCATCCGCCCGAACTGTTCGGATAAAATGCTCCTACAGAGTTGCCCAGATCGCCTTTGACATGCTGATAAGCATATATAACTTCATCTGTCTCTTTATTTTCCATCAGGAAAAGGTCTTCGTAACCTATCAATGTACGTTCTCTGACCTGCTGGGCAGTACTGATAGCTTCGCTGTACATTCCTTTGAACAGGTACATACGCATAAGAAGAGCATAGCCTGCATCTCTCGGGATGCGTCCTGTTTCAGGGTTTTCGATCAAATCAGGAGTTAGTTCTTTCAGTTCGTCAATAACAAATTGTTCTACGTCTGCTCTCGGATTTCTCGGCACTTTCGATTCGTCGGGAGTATCGAATGTCTCTGTTACCAAAGGGGTATCGCCATAGAACTGAGTCAGCAGGAAGTAGCGGTATGCTCTGAGGAAGCGCACTTCGGCAACATAGCTTTTCTTTAACCCATCGGTGGTAAATTCTACATTATCTATATTTTCCAGAAACTCGTTGCATCTGCGTATTGTTACGTACTCAAATACTTTCATTTTTCCCGGATTTCCCGGAGTCATCGTTCCGTTACCCAATTCCATGTAGCCTTCATGTGAATGGTTGTTGTACGCATTATCAGTAGTACAATCTCTGTACCATAGCGCCCAGCTATCTTCAAAGTCGCGGTAACAGCCTGTCAGCGCCAGTTTGGCATCGGCTTCTGTTTTCCAGAATGTGGAAGGAGACAGGGCATCGCTCGGATTCCGGTCGAGAAAATCGGAACATGAAGTAAGTATAAATGTCGAAATAAGTAAATATATATATTTTTTCATATAATAATCCTCCTTTAATTAGAATGTAACGTTAACGCCGAATGTATTTACCATAACCTGCGGATAATGGCTGCCTCTTCCTACAGGAGCTTCGGGATCCCATCCTTTGAGGAAGCTGGTAAAGGTGAGCAGGTTTTGTCCGCTATAGTAAATTCTGGCTTTGGTAATACCTATTTTCTTCGTTATATCCATCGGTATGGTATATCCTACCTGTAGGTTTTTCAGGCGCAAATAGTTAGCATTCTGAACCCAGTATGACGAATATAGTGCAGGAGAGCTCGGTGCGCTTGTACCTCTGGCACTGACACGCGGAACGCTTGTATTGGTGTTTTCGGGAGTCCATCTGTCTTTCCAGTATGTAGTTGGTTTACCGACATCTCCTCTTATTTCCCCGATAGCCTCAGAGTTCAGATATCCTTCGACTCCGGCTGCCCCCTGAAAGAAAGCAAGGATATCGAAGCCTCTGTATTCGGCTCCCAGATTGAATCCGAATGAGTATTTCGGTTCTGAGTTTCCTATTATTACCCTGTCTTCGGCATCTACTTTTCCGTCTTTATTTACGTCAACATATTTCAGGTCACCCGGTTTCAAGTTGTTTCTTATTGTCACATTCGGCCCGTTATCTATCTCTTCCTGAGACTGGTACAATCCGTCAGCCAGATATCCGTACAAACTTTTATATGATCGTCCGATCATTTTTATATAGTTGCCGTCGTCACCGAATATTACATTCTGTCCGGCCAGTTCCAGTATCTTATTCTTGTTATACGAGAAGTTTCCTCCGAATGCAAGCATTACCTGATCGATCTTTTTGTTGTAAGTCACTCCTACTTCAAAACCCTTATTGGACATTTTACCTACATTGTCATAGAATTTCTCCAGAGCAAAAGTCTCAGGGCTAGGAACTTCCATTATGATATCTGTAGTCAGGCGGTCATAATAATCGAGCGTGATATTCAGGTCGTTAAGTATTCCCAGATCGAGACCAATACCCCATGAACGTGATTTTTCCCATTGCAGGTTCGGATTCTTTGCATATTGTGTAGCACCACCCTGAACAATTCCTCCGTTGAACGGATAGCCTTTATCCTTCAATGTAATAGTCGGTACAGTAGGGTAATAGTCGCCTGAAATAGCGGCCTGATTACCGAGTTTACCCCACGATCCTCTCAATTTCAGATTAGAAATCGTACTTCTCAGCGATTCCATAAACTCTTCTTCTGAGATTCTCCATCCGGCGCTGAATGAAGGGAATAGCCCCCAACGGTTTCCTTCTGCAAAACGGGACGAACCGTCGTAACGGAAGTTGGCTTCGAGCAGGTATTTGCCCATATAGTTGTAATTGGCACGACCAAACCACGACAGCATCGCCAGTTCGCGGGTATATCCTTCATTTTTCATTCCGGCTTCACTACCGGCATTCATATCCCTGAGGTCGTTGCTCGGGAAATTCTGACGGTATGCTTTTATTTCTTTGGAATGATAGTATTCGGAATGGAATCCGGCCATTAAGGATAAATTATGCTTCAACGCAAAAGTCTTATCATAATTCAGCAACAGGTCGGTTGAAACTGTTTCGTCCGAATTATCTTTCTGGTTCATCTTATTCGGCCCGTGATACTTGTTAGGGTTGTACTGAATATCTTTTATAAATTCGAGTTCGTCCTGCGTATATGTTTTATATGACAAGATTCCTTTGATAAACAGATTGTCAATGATGTTATACCTCAACGATCCTATTCCCAAGAAGTAAGCCCTTTTCTTATCTATTGTCTGATCGAGGTCAATCCATGCTATCGGGTTACCGTCACCGATGGTTCCGTAATCGCCATTCGATTTGCGGTAGGGTATCCAGGGAGAGATAAGGTTGACCTGTCTGAATATCTGGTCTACCCCACCCCCGACATACGAGTTGGTCGGTTCCTGCAAATCCATTCGTGTATATGACAGGTTCACTCCGAAGTCCAGTTTGGAAGTGACCTTTATATCCAGATTGGTACGTACATTATACTGCTTCTTGCTCGTGTGCTTGATAACACCTGCCTGATCGAGATAGCTAAGGGATGCCATGTATTTGATACGGTCTGTTCCACCACTGAAGCTCAGGTTGTGGCTTGTCTGGAAACCCGATCCTTTATAAAGCAGGTCTTGCCAGTCGGTATTCGGGTAATTATCGGGATCGGAACCGTTGCGCAACAGTTCTATCTGTTCGGCTGTCCATCGGGGAGAATTATTCGGATTGTCATTTTTCAATGCTTCGTTATAAAGCTCGGCATAGTCGGCAGAATTCATATAATCGGGTAATCTGGTAGGTGACTGCCATCCGAAATTTCCGGCATAGTTGACAACTGTTTTTCCTACTTTTCCTCTTTTGGTGGTTATCAGAATTACACCATTGGCAGCTTTCGATCCATAGATAGCCGAACTACCGGCATCTTTGAGTACGGATATAGATTCGATGTCATTCACATCTACGTTTTCCATTGTAGCTTCTACTCCATCTACTATCACCATCGGGTTCACTCCGGCATTCAATGTACCGGCTCCTCGTATTCTGATAGTACCTTTATCGTGTCCGGGCAGACCGCTGCTCTGCACTACCGATACGCCGGGCAACAATCCCGCCAGTCCGGCCGATACATTACTGATAGGCCTGTCTGCCAGCAGCTTGCTATCTACTGTAGCTACCGAACCGGTCAGATTCACCTTCTTCTGCACACCGTATCCGACAACGACAACATCATCGAGCTCGGTAGATTCTTCTTCCAGCACGATCTGCATATCGGTAGCAGCTTTCAGTTCCTTATTTTGGAAGCCGATATAAGTTATCACTAATGTGGCATTAGGATTTACCCTGATAGAAAAGCGGCCGTCTACATCGGTCATCGTCCCGTTAGTAGTACCTTTTTCTACTACCGATACGCCGGCCAAAGGAACTCCCGAAACATCGGAAACCTTACCGGATGCCAACGACGCCCGTTGCTTTTCTTCCTTTGCATCCCGCGTTTCGGTCTTTTCAGGTCTGCGCGGGTTTTCTACTATAACAATTTGATTTCCATTGATGTGATAAGTCAGGTCTAGAGGAGGTAATACTTTGTTGAGAACGCCTTCTACACTCTCATTTTTAGTGTCTACCGAAACCACCTTGTTCTCGATCACTCCCTTTTTATACAAAATTACATAATCAGAGTTTTTTTCTATTTCGGCAAACAATTTTTCCATCTTGATATTTGAAAATTTCAACGACAGCATCGCCTGCGAATACGTATCCACAGCGGATATTGTACTACCTAAACCCAGAATGAATAATATAAGGTATACTTTCATAACTTTCAGGGAAAAACTTTTTTTAGGTTTTTCTAATTTAGTTTTAGACTTTTTTCTCATACATTTGAATTGTTTTGATTAACATTGGTTTTTGTTTTTTAAAATGACTCTAAAGCGTGTAATAGGCCAATATTGCACGCTTTTCTTTTTCAGAAATAAGGTTTTCTTTTCATAATATTATTTTTAGGTTTGTAAACGACTGTCTATTAAAGTGTTCCCAAGCTCTAAAGACAGAACTGAACATTTTTCATTTAACACATCAACACGTTCTCTATTATTTAATTACTAAAACGTTGCCTTCTCTTGCATAAGTCATTTCCGTAGAAAGCGACAGGTTATACAATACTGTTTCTATGGTTTCTTTCAGATCTAATTTTCCTTTATATCTTTCGGATGCGAATCTTTTATCGTAGCGGATATCTATTCCGTAATGGCGCGACAACCTGTCGAAAATAATATCGAGCGATTCTCCGTTAAGCTTCATCACGTCGTCTTTCCAGCAGATGTAGGCATAGGTATCTACATTCTTTATATTGTGAATGCCGTCTTGGGTAAAGAAACCCTGATCGGGCTGCAATTTTCCTGTTGATGTACCGGCAGCAACCTCAACCGAACCTTCGACCAAAACTACCGAATTGGTAGCATCGGCGCTGTAGGCATTCACATTGAACTGTGTGCCCAACACCTGCACCGAAAATCCATTGGTATGCACAATAAAGGGTTTAGCGGCATCTTTAGCCACGTCAAGGAATATTTCCCCATCGACTATGATTTCACGGTTCTTTTTGCTGAATGTCTTTGGATAAACCAGTTTCGTTCCCGAATTTACCCATGCAGTAGTCCCGTCGCTAAAGCGGACAGTGGTACGTCTCCCTTTAGGTACAACTACTGTCAGGAAATCCGATTCGATGTGAGAGGATTCTATCTTTGTATTGTCTCCGACAATGAGATTTCCGTCTTCCGTCTGGGTGATCGTTTCGTTATTGTCTATGTTGGTTTGTTCTTTTCCGGCAATAATCTGTATTTCATTCACATTCGCATCTGTGTTTTCTATCAGCGATAATAACCGGTCTTTGTCCGATATTGTATTTGCAGGATTGAAGAATATGCCGAATGTAATGACAGCACAGGCGGCGACAGAGGCAGCTGCCGTCCACAGATAGAAGCGTTTGTTTTTGCGAGCCTGTTTTCTCTCTGCGATGGCGGCTCTTAATTTCACATAATCATTGTCTATCTGGGAATCGGGTATATCGGGCATTTCTATTCTCAGATAATGCAATAACGCAAGAGCATCGCCTATCAGCTTTTCCTTATCAGGATAAAGCCGAAACAATTCCTGTATTTCATCCGGATGGTTCCTTCTCGATAATTTTACAAAATCATCATCGAGGATGAAATCCTCTATCTGGTTATATTCCTGATACGACTGTCTCATAAAAGATTATTTGTTAGTATCTTTTATATCAATACAAAGACAGTCTCATTTTATAATCAGATATCTTCAAAAAAATTAAAATATTTTCAAAAGCCTCATTTGCAGTAGTAGACAATGAGTATAAGGAATAGTACAAGATCGTAGTCGGAACTGTTCTTCCTTATTTTGCTGAATGCCCTGTAGGTAAGGTTGCGGGCGGCCTGTTCGGAGAGATTCATGACTTTGGATATTTCATCGTATTCCATCTGGTGCAGAAACCGCAGATAAATAATTTCTCGCTGACGCACGGTCAATTCTGCCAATACTTTTTTGACAAGGGTATTAATTCTATCCTGTTCTTCTTTTTGTTCAATCCGATTCTCATCGACAGTGAAATTGATCTCGAAACTCTCAATCTTTTCCAGTCCTGCATATTTCTTATTTGCTTTTATTGCATTTATGCAGGCATTACGCATCGACGCCAGCAGAAATGGCTTTATGGTGGCAGTATTCTTTATGAGTTCGGGTTTTGTATACAGTTTTATAAATAAATCCTGAATAATGTCTCTTACCAGTTCCTCCGTTATCTGAAAACTCAACCCATAGGAATACAGCATTTTATAACTTAGCTTATACAGGTCGGAAAAAGCGTTATCATCTCCATCCGCGAACATTATCCACAGGTTGTTATACTTTTCGTTATCGGTCAGAAATTGAGACATCGGGATATTCTGTTTCCTTTTTTAACATTCGCAAAGATAATAATAAATTCCTGTTTCAAACCGATATGCTTATACGTATTAGCCCCTGTGTATATCACAAGGCATATTATCATCAAGAGAGGCAGTACAAAAAAGGCAGCGGATAAAATATATTTTATCCGCTGCTTTTTATTTATTAACGTCCTTTATCGTTTATATTAACAATATCAGGAAATTATATATTTCATTTCTTCTTCCACAGTTTTTCCATATCTTCCAATGTCTTACCTTTGGTTTCAGGAAGGCGTTTCCAAACAAACACTGCTGCAAGGATAGCCAATACACCGTAAACCCAGTATGAGAATCCGTGATTGAACATTCCGACCAATGTATCGTTTTTATCCATGATAGGGAATGTCCACGAAATAAGGAAATTGGACACCCACTGCGCGGCAACGGCTATAGACATCACACTGGAACGCACCGAGTTAGGGAATATTTCAGCCAGCATTACCCAACATACAGGTCCCCACGACATCGCGAATCCGGCTGTATAAGTAAGCATAAATACGAGTTTAAGTCCTCCCGGAAGTCCCTGAGAGAATGATGTACCCAGTCCGAGCATCGATACTGCCATCACCAAAGCTCCTGTTATGAGCAACGGTTTACGTCCGAATTTATCGACGGTCATAATAGCCAGTACGGTGAACGACAGGTTGATGATACCCACAATAATGGTTTGCAGCAATGCCGAGTCTGTGCCCGATCCCATACTCTTAAATATTTCGGGTGCATAGTACAACACAACATTGATACCCACAAACTGCTGGAATGCAGACAGTAATACGCCTGTCATAATGATAAGGAATCCGTAAGATTTTATAGGAACATACAGTGCGATTATAAAGCTCACTATCATAGCTATCTCCAGCGCGCTGGATACTCCTGCCAGTGAGAGGGAAATAATACCTACCACAAACAGGATGAGCCATGTCATCATAAAGCGGTAATACGGTTTCAGTGATACAGGTTCTTCGCTATTGAAGCTATGCTTGATATCGCTTATCTCCTGTTTAGCCATAGTGCTACCTACCAATTTGTTCAGTATGCCTTCAGCTTGTTGTACACGGCCTTTCATTACAAGCCATCTAGGCGTTTCAGGTGCCATAAACAACAGCAGGAAGAATATCAGTGAAGGAATTCCGAGTGAGGCGAACATCCATCTCCAACCGGTAGTATGCAACCACTCGGTATCTCCCTGTTTTGCTATAAAGTAGTTTACAAAGTACACAACCAGCATACCGAAGATAATGGCAAACTGATTGAGTCCTACAAGGCTTCCCCGCTTATCGGGCGGCGCTATTTCCGCTATATACATAGGCGACACCATAGAGGCAATACCTACCCCTACTCCACCAATAATTCTGTAGAATACAAAGTGATAAACAAATGAGTGATCGCTCTCGCTCGGCATACGGAAACCGATTTCAGGCCACGCGGAGCCGATGGCAGCCAACAAGAAAAGGATTGCTGCTGCAAAGAGGGCTTTTTTGCGCCCGAATGTCTGGCTTACCCAGCCGGCCATAGCAGCACCGAATATACATCCTATCAGTGCACTGCTTATCACAAACCCTTCCATTGCATTGGCTTCGTTGAGTGGCAGTCCCATCGGTTCGATGAAGAAATGCCTCAAAGACTCCACCGTTCCGGAAATTACTGCCGTATCGTATCCGAAGAGCAGCCCTCCCAGTGTCGCAATCAGGGTTAGTTTAATGGTATATGATTTACTTGCTTCGTTGTTATTCATTGGTAAAGGTTCTTTTAAAGTTATGAGTTATAAATTATGAATTATGAATGCATTAACTCATAACCCATAATTCATAACTCATAATTATTTTTAGATATACATATTCACAATAGCTTCATAAAGCTCTTGTTTACCGCTTATTTGTTTCGGTTCACCTACTTTATGTGCGATTGTACGCAAGTCTTCAAGAGTCAGTTTGCCATCTTCAAATGCTTTACCGTCACCATTGTCGAATGATGCGTAACGAGCCTGACGAAGTTTCTTGTAATCTGATTTTTCAAGGATATCGGCAGCGATAAGAAGACCGCGTGCAAATACATCCATACCCGAAATGTGAGCGATGAACAAGTCGTCTCTGTCAGTAGAGTTACGGCGTATTTTAGCATCGAAGTTCACACCTCCGTTACCAAGTCCACCGGCAGGAAGCAATACCAGCCAAGCCTGAGCCAGGTCATACAAATCGATAGGGAACTGGTCTGTATCCCATCCGTTCTGATAGTCTCCGCGATTGGCATCGATACTACCCAGCAATCCGGCATCGACAGCAGCCTGCAATTCGTGCTCGAATGTGTGGCCTGCCAGTGTAGCGTGGTTCACTTCGATATTTACTTTGAAATCTTTATCCAGACCGTAGTTGCGAAGGAATCCGATCACTGTTTCAGTATCGTAGTCGTATTGGTGTTTAGTTGGTTCCATTGGTTTAGGCTCGATCAGGAATGTTCCGGTAAAGCCTTGTTTGCGTGCATAGTCGCGAGAGATAGAAAGGAACTGGGCAAGGTGATCTTTTTCACGTTTCATGTTTGTATTCAACAGGCTCATATAACCTTCGCGTCCGCCCCAGAATACATAGTTAGAACCGCCAAGAGCAATAGTAGCGTCGATAGCGTTCTTCACCTGAGTAGCTGCACAAGCTACAACATCGAAGTCAGGGTTTGTAGAAGCTCCGTTCATATAGCGCTCGTGGCTGAATACGTTAGCTGTACCCCAAAGTAGTTTGATACCTGAAGCCGCTTGTTTTTCTTTTGCGTATTCTACGATTGTTTGCAGGTTCTTTTCGTATTCTGTCCATGAATTACCCGAGCCAACCAAGTCTACATCGTGGAAACAATAGTAATTGATACCCATTTTGGTCATGAACTCAAATGCTGCATCCATTTTGTATTTAGCCTGACTGATTTCGTCATTGCCGATATTCCAAGGATGGTGAATTGTAGCTCCGCCGAACGGATCGCCACCGTTAGCACACAATGTATGCCAGTATGCCATTGCAAAACGAGTCCAGTCTTTCATTGTTTTGCCCATCACCACTTTGTTTTCGTCATAAAAACGGTAAGCCAACGGGTTTTTACTTTCTTTTCCTTCAAATTTGATTTTTCCTATTCCGGGAAAAAATTCTTTTGTTCCTTTTAAAATTTCCATGATTCTAATAATTTTATAGATTAATTTATACAATGATTATTTTATCTCTTACTATTTATTACAGCAAGCTTTTCCATTGCTGATAAGCTTCTCTGTATGCTGCTTTTTTGCCTTGTTCAGGTTCTATAACAGCAAGTTTTTCTAACGAAGCAAAAGCTTCCTGAGGTGTGGCATATAGTCCGATGCCGATACCTGCGCCTTTGGCCGCTCCTGCTGCACCATCGGTGTTGTATAGTTCGATAGTCACATCGCTTACACTTGCTAAGGTCTGTGCAAAAACGGGACTGAGGAACATATTGGCATGCCCCGCTTTCACCATATTGATATTCATTCCCATTTCGCGCATAATTTCCATACCGTATTCGTAAGAGAATACGATACCTTCCTGTGCAGCACGCAGTATATCTTTTTTGTCATGAATATTGAAGTTGATGCCGTGTATAGAACAATTCACATCTTTGTTGCCTAACACACGCTCTGCCCCGTTACCAAACGGAATAATGCTGATACCTTTGGAACCGACAGGCGACTGTGCAGCCAGATTGTTCATGTCGCTGTACGACAAACCTTCGAGCGCCAGATTGCGTTTAAGCCACGAATTCAATATTCCCGTACCATTAATGCAAAGAAGTACTCCAAGACGTATCTGTTCGGGTGTATAGTTTACGTGGGCAAAAGTATTTACACGTGATTGTTTATCGTAATTCAGCTGATCCAGTACTCCGTACACAACCCCCGAAGTTCCGGCTGTGGAAGCTATCTCTCCCGGCTCGAATACATTCAGTGACAAAGCGTTGTTCGGCTGGTCTCCGGCACGGTACGAAACAGGTGTACCTTCTTTCAGCCCAAGTTCTTTAGCGGCTTCAGATGACACATAGCCTTGTATACCGAATATCGGTTTGATCTCAGGGAAGAAGCTTTTTGGAATACCATAATAGTTAAGGACATCTTCCGATAATGTATTAGTCTTGAAATCCCAGAAAATACCTTCTGACATGCCTTCTATGGTAACTACTATATCTCCTGTGAGTTTCATACCGATATAGTCGCCCGGAAGCATTAGTTTATCTATTTTCTCATATATATGTGGTTCGTTTTCTTTTACCCATGCCAGTTTGGATGCGGTAAAGTTACCCGGTGAGTTTAACAAATGGCTCAGGCATTTTTCTTCGCCTATCGCCTGAAATGCTTTATCTCCATAAGGTACAGCGCGGCTGTCGCACCAAATGATGGAGTCGCGCAGCACATTCTTGTCTTTATCTACCAATACCAGACCGTGCATTTGCCAAGTGATACCGATAGCTTGTATATCATCACCTTTTGCTCCCGATTTCTGCATCACAGACTGATGAGCCAGTTTAAGGTTTGTCCACCAATCGGCAGGATCTTGTTCTGCCCAACCTGATTTTACGGCTTTTATCGCCATCTCTTCTTTGGGGAAAAAGTCTGAGGCTACTATTTTCCCTGTATCGGCATGTACCAGACATACCTTAACTGAAGAACTACCTATATCGTACCCTAATAAATACATACTTTTTTGAATTATAAATTATAAATTATGAGTTATAAGTTTTGAATTATGAGTTTCATTTATAATTTACAACTCATAATTCACAATTTCCTTAAATGCTTGTTTTCAACTTATTATAAGCTTTCTTATCGAACTTATAATAGCGGGCTGCCCTGTGCGATACGTCTTTCTGCTTTTCTTCTAAAGGAATGACATATGACATAGCAGCAACTTTCTTATGGAAATTGCGGATATCTATTTTTTTGTTGTAAATAGCTTCGTAGAGCTTATGCAACTGACTAATAGTAAATTTCTGTGGCAATAGTTCAAATACAATAGAAGGGCTATGTTCTATCCAGCGGCGGATTTCGATCAGCGATTCTTTTACAATCTGATTATGGTCGAAAGGTAATTGAGGAACATGGTCTATCGGACACCATTCGGTTTGCTTGTATTTCGATATATTATTCAGCTTCCTGTCTACTTTACACAACGACAAATAAGCAACGGTTATCAGCCTGTTGATATTTGGCTGATAGGCCACATCGAGCCATTTTACGTCTCCCGGATCGTTTGCCCTGTTAGGTGATGCAAAGCAACGGAACTGCTTCAGCGACATTCTCCTTATCCCCGTAAGCTCAAACAGCACTCTGTGGGCGGCATCGTCTACATCTTCTTCATTATATATAAGGCTACCCGGTAGTTTCAGGTCTTTTAGTTCTTTTCGGTCAACATTTCTTTGTACCAACAGAATATTGAGTTTATCATCTTCGAAGCCAAAGACAACACAGTCGACAGATACATAGGTATGGATAAAACTCGTTTTCATGGTATAATGGCTATAGGTACTTATTGTAATTAGTACAAATATAAAATTTCATTTTGAAAAACAAAAACAATCCGACAATTTATTTCTGTTAAATAATTGTATAACAACATATTACATATAGTACCATATACAATAAGAAAACGAGCTCATATTGTAGCTGAAACATTAAGCACTCCGCATAAACAGAGGGATTCAAAATAAAAAAATTAACATACCTGATAACCACAAGCATGTTAATTTTTACAATAAGCTTTAACTATAAATCGGATAGCTTTTTTTAGTTCCCTGATGCCTGTAATTTGAGTGATGCAGCTTTCAATCCTGCCGAACTGGCATTCAGGACAATACTACCCGATTGTCTTTTCGATTGCACTACCACCAGCGCTTTACCGCTGAACAGTTTACGTGACGGTTTTTTCAAAGAGTTTGAATCTGTAGGATCTCCGTTGTCTGTTCCGGCAATTATACCGTTACCTTCGATTGTAAAATCAATCAGATTCTCGGCTACCGGCACAGGATTTCCGTCCGCATCCAGAGCCTCTACCGTAATAAATGACAAGTCTCTGCCATCGGCTTTTATAGTGCTCCGGTCTGCTGTGAGACGAAGCGAAACAGGTTCGCCTGTTGTTTTTATTTCGCGTGTCAATACTTCTTTTCCTTTCAGATACGAAACGGCTTTCAGTGTCCCTTTTTTATACGGTACTCTCCAGAATACATGGAAAACGTCTTCCGGCTTCGACTTGCGTCCGAGCGATTCTCCGTTAAGGAATAATTCTACTTCATCGGCATTGTTATAATATACCCATACATCTACAGTTTGCCCTTCCTGCCAGTTCCAGTGAGGGAAGATATGCAATACATCTTTGTCTGTCCATTCGCTCTGATACATGTAATAGATATCTTTAGGGAAGCCTGCCAGATCGACCACGCCGAAATAAGAACTGCGCGATGGCCACCAGAAAGGGGTAGGTTCTCCCAGATAATCAAAACCTGTCCACAGATATACGCCGGATATATGATCGTATTTCTTCACCACTTTCCATGTATCTTCGTGCGTAGATCCCCACGGCACATGACAGTTGTCGTATGACGAGCAATGATGTATCGGACGGTCGAATGGTTTATCCCAACGCTCAGGCCATATATTCATACTATCGGACGGCATTTCGTAGTATCCACGCGACATGAGTGCGGAGGTAGATTCGGTTATTATCAGCTTCTGTCCGGGAAACTTTTTCAGAAAATTTTCGCCCCAGTTGTAATCGTGGTAATTGAAACCGATGATATCCATTGCTCCCGAACGGAGAACATGATTGGACGGCTCGGTCTCGTTATTTCCGGAACTGACCGGACGGCTGGGGTCGAGACTTTTTACCATATCGGCAAGCTTGATGGCAAGCAGCGAATTTACATGTAAATCCTTTGAGTCCATATCTTTCTTATTCAGTGTATTGGCAAAGTTAAGCACCAGATTTGCCTGTTGCAGATCCAATGTATCGGCGTCTATATGAGACCACTGCTCCAGTACTTCATTGCCTACATTCCACATAAAGATAGACGGATGATTCCTGTCGCGCAAGATGAGATCCGTTAAATCTTTTTCGTGCCATTCAGCAAAATACTGTGAATAGTCGTAGGGTGATTTCTTCTTACGCCACATATCGAAGGTTTCGTCCATAACGATGAAACCCATCTTATCGCATAGCTCCAATAATTCGGGAGCAGGCGGATTGTGTGCTGTGCGTATGCCGTTACAGCCCATTTCTTTCAGTATCTCGAGTTGACGTTCCATAGCACGCACATTGACTGCCGTACCCAGACAGCCAAGATCGTGATGGTTGCAAACACCTTTAATTTTCACATGCTTACCGTTGAGAAAGAACCCTTTATCTGCTTCAAATGAAAAGTATCGTATTCCGAATGGCGTTTCGTATTCGTCCAGTACTGCATCGCCCTGCATCACACGGCTGACGATTTTATATAAATATGGATTTTCGACAGACCACAGTGTGGGATTGTCTGTTGTCAGCTGTTGTTCTATTTCGGCTGTACCTTTCGATGTAATGTTTATTATGCCATCAGTTTTAGCTACTTCTTTGCCTGTAGCATCTACCAAGATGGAATATACTTTTACTTCCTGAGCCGTATTTTCTGTATTGCTTACTTTTGTTACAATCTTTATTTCTGCTTCCTTGTCTGATACTGACGGTGTGGTCACAAATGTTCCCCAATGGTCGATATGAACCGGATTAACAGCCACAAGCCATACATTGCGGTATATACCCGAGCCAGTGTACCAGCGGGAATTGGGTTGTTGAGAGTTATCTACTCTTACGGCTATTATATTTTTTTCTCCGGCTTTCAGATAAGGTGTCAGATCGTAACGGAACGACACATACCCGTTAGGACGTTCGCCTAACAGATGACCGTTTATCCAGACTTTACTGTTCCAATAAACGCCATCGAAGTCTATATATATATCCTTATCTATGTTTGATTTGTCAACTGTAAACTCTTTGCGGTACCAACCGATACCTCCGGGCAAGGCTCCTCCTCCGGGCGTAGCAGGATTATCGAGAGAGAAATCAGCTTCGATACTCCAGTCGTGGGGCAAATCGAGTATGCGCCAACCGCTATCGTCGTATTGTTGATTATACGCCAACGAATCATCACCAAGATAGAATTTCCAGTCTTGCGTAAAATCTACCTTGTCCCTTACCTTGCTATTCTGTGTGGAACACGAAAGCAACAGTGTACTTATCACAATCAAATAAAGTATTCTCATATTCAATCTTAACATCAAAAATTCAACCAAAACACAGATGGCTTACAGGATTAAGAATCGCCAAAAGCGGCAGAGAATATATAAAGGCCGGAGCTGGATTTAGTCCGGCCTTTATCCTGTTTAACCTAATACCTACGAATCTTCACAGATTCTATTTACAGCCTAATAAAATTATCAATTTGCACTAGTTATCGCACTGATAGCATCGGCGTGTACTTGTTCTCCGGTAGTTCTGTTGAACAGTCCGGATGCTTTATCTCCCGTTACACCGCTGTCCCAATACACAGGGATCATACCATTCTGTACGGCAGCTTTAGTTATATAATTCAGATAATAATTACGGGCTTTGATATGGTTGGCATAGTCTGCCGCACCAAGTGATGCGCGTAACATCGCTGCATATTCACCCAATATTACCGGAATACCTTTATCTACAAAACCGGTCTTTATTTTAGCAAACTGTGCATCTGCCCAATCCTCCTGCCCCCAAGAGGCGGTACCTGTTCCTGTAAAGTCTTTTCCCCACAGGAAAACAGTGTTGCTTTCCTGCAATGTAAATTCATACGGATCGTAATAATGTACTTCTGCCATCATACGATCGGCAGTCGCATCTGTCGGCATATCCAAGTAATTTACGGCATAATCCACATTTGTATTGTAGGATTGTATGACAAGGTTGCGCCATGTATTTTTTCCTCCGGTAGAGCGTACTGCATCTACAAAGGTCTGATTGTACGACTGCTGTACTGCTATATTCTCAGCCGAAGGTGTATTGTAATCGGCATGAACCTCGTTTGTACCGGCAAATAGAAGATGTTCGTCATAGTCGCGGAAGTAAGCAGCAATTTGTTCCCACAGGGCTTTTTGCTTCTTATTTACTTCTTCCTGCTTGGCATAAGTCGGATTTTCTTCGAGCCATCCGCCATCCCAGTGGATATTGATAATGGCATACATATCATTATCGACGCAATAGTCTACAACTTCTTTTACACGTGCCAGCCACGAATCTTTGATCTTATATGTAGCCTCATCTTCTATATAAGCACTCCATGCACAAGGAATACGCACGGTATTGAATCCTGCGGCTTTTACTGCATCGATCAACACTTTGGATGCTTTAGGATTTCCCCACATGGTTTCGCTTGCCGAAGTACCGCTGGTGGATTCCAATGTATTACCCAGATTCCAACCTAAGCCCATTTTTGCGGCTAATGCAGGTGCATTGCTGCTCATACCTGTTTTGTCGGCAGCAATATTCAGAGCAGCACCTTTTTGGCGTACGGTTACTGTTTCGGTAAGGTCTGCCACTTTGAAAGTGATAGTACCCTCGCGCTCAAAGATATTTTCATTAGCTGCAATGGTAAATACTTCCGATACATCCGACACTGCTTTGGCTGCCGATTTGGTAATCCAGTCTCCTTCGATGGTTATTTCATGTGCAGAAGTTGTTTGTAATTCTACGGTAATATTTTCACCTGTAGCTTCAAGTTCATACAGCGACTTTTTCACAATCAATAAGTCGGTCAGTGCCTGCGTTACGGTCACTTGTTTCTGAATATTTCCGGCTGTTATGGTAAGCACGGCGCTACGTGACCCTGTCGTCGTATTCGCTGCAGCTGTTACCGTCAGTTTGATAGTACCTGTTTCGCTACCCGACGAAGGTGTTACTGTACACCATGTTTCGGAACTGGTAATAGTCCATGCCTGATTCGTTTTTATGTGCATAATCTTACTGTCTGCGCCTTTGGTAAAGGTTATGCTTTCTGTAGAAACGATCAGTTCCGGATCGGGTGCATCATCGTCGCTGGAACAGGAGAAACCGGTAAAAGCAACCAGACATAACAGAAAACCTAATAGATAACATTTTGTTTTCATTATTATTCGTTTTAGATGAAGAGCAGAAGACGCTTTGTGAAACGTCTTCTACTTTTCTATTACTAATTATTCTACTACGAAATGAAAGATAGTACGTTCTTCGGTAGCACCGGAAGTTTCCAGATTTGCTAGTTTACCGAACCAGAGACCCGATACTGCACCGGCAGCATCATATTCCCATTCATATAATTCAAAGAATTTGGCATCTGACGGCATATTGGCTACAGCACCACTCGTATTGTCGTTCATATTGAACCATACCCATCCGCCGCTAACTCCTGTCATTTCAAAATTCGGGTCTACAGAGGTGAACTTAATAAGGTTTACGCCATAAGTATCGTCTGCCGAAACTATTTCAAATGTTCCCGTTGTCATTGCTCCGGTATTGTCGGTATAGCTCATACTTCCATCCTTGTTAAACATGAAACGGACATTCTTACATTGGTCTATATTGGTTGTCGAACCTGTCCAGTTAGTCCAGTCAGGTATTTCTGTTGCCGGAAAACTGTGGGCTCCGCCACCAACTTTATAAGCCCATGTGAAAGGATAATCGAGCGACACCTTGTATGTACGGCTCGCATTGTTTGTCAGCAATTTCGTCAGCTCTTTGGCAACATCCACTGTCGGTGCGCCACCACTACCCAGCACAAAGTGATATACCATATATTCATTCTTTTCGGAAGAACGTTGTCCCAGCCACATATCGGTTACGGTAGAGCCTAAGGCATCAGTTTTGGTTTTCAGAATACGCAGTTTGTTTTCTGCCGATGTTTTCAGTACTGCCGTACTTGTCCATCCATAATCAGACTCGCTTATCAGCGCACTCAGTGCCATACCGAAATCAATATCGTTGCTTGAATCGATAGTATATTCACCTTCCACATCTTCGTTGTCGTACGACGAGAATACAAACTTGCCGCCGCCGGCAGATGTAGATGTAAATGAGAACTTGGTAGCAGCAATCATATCGGCATCATAAGCCGCCCATCCTGTAGATGTGTAAGAGGCTGCATTGGTAAAGTTATTCATCAGTTCACCTGTGAGGGAAGCCCAGTCGTAAGGAGAATCGGTCGACAGCACCCATGTCTTGGTATTTGTCGTTGTTAATATATCGTTAGGATCACCGTCGATATCCGGCACCGGATCAGGTTGGTCGGTAGGCACATAATTATCGGCATAATCTTTCGATACATAATTCCAGATCAGCCACCATTCGCCTTCTCCTGATACAAGTTCACGCCAAACAGCTATCTGAAGCTGATTTTTGGTAAGAGTCAGTATTTTCAGATTCTTGCCCCAATTTGATGTTTTATAATCCCAGCTATGAGTATGTATAATATTTGCATCTGTAAGGGTAATAGTATGTGCATCCACATCGAGCATAAATGTACCGGATTCATCTAAAGAACCTCCATCGTACTCATTGTGCGTGGTAACAAAAGAACCTCCGTCGAGCGAGAATGTCATTGTACTTTTCCAGATATTATCATCGCCTGTATGTCCTTTACCCGGACTCCAGTTCGGAGCAAAATTATTGAACTCAACAGTAGTGGACGGATCTGCATAGTCCATTTCACCTGTTGCCAGTCCATAGCTTCCATCATCGTGTATCCATGTTTTCGACTCGCCTACACCTCCTGTCAGGAATGTCCACAGTTCGTCATCGACAAAGCCTGCATAGAAGTTATCTATAGTGAAAGTCACCGGCTCTCCGTATACGATTCCGCCACGTGTTTCTACACCGAATGTCACACTATAGGTTCCCGGGAACGGCATTTTCAGTGTTACTGCTTGTTTCTGGCTACGTCCCTGAGGGTGATCCCAAAGAGGAGTATACTGCGTGCCCATCAGGCTGGTAAGATATACAATATTCGGGTTTGAAGGGTCGTGCTCTATTTTGAAGGCGATCCCTTCTACCAGATCACCGGGCTTCACATCCTTTTCGCCCAGACTGAAATCGTCAGGAGAGCAGGAAGTAAACATCATAGCCAAGATGGCAAATAACGTTAGTATTTTAGATATATTCTTCATAATTGATTCGTTTAAAGTTTATTTCCAACCGTCGTTTTGTGTAAGGACTCCTTTAGAGAGTGTTATCTGCGTATTCGGTATCTGCATGAAACCTCTTGTTTTCTTCACATTGGCTTCAGTGATTACGACCTGATCATCGGCAGCACCACTCTGTACTTTTTGTGTCTGTGCAATAGTAGAAGCGGCAACATCCAGACCCTGACGAAGCAAATCCCAGTAACGGATTCCCTCAAATGCAAATTCCAGTTTGCGCTCTTCCAATATGTTGCTTACCGATACTGTTTTTGTTCCCAGTCCTGCACGTTTACGCACATCGTCATAATACGTCTGTGCATTTGCCGAGCCTAATTCGGCAGCCATAAGCAATACATCGGCATAACGTATCAACACATAATCCTGATCCTGAGACATCTGAAAATCTTTAGAACCTCCTGTATCTGATGTCCCATCGGGTAATGCCGTAGGGGTATACTTTTTCACAGTATAACCGGTATATTCACGTTGATCTTTCAGGTCGAATTTACCATAGATACCTTCTTTATCTATATCGATAACAGATGCCGTTTTGCGGGTATCAGCACTTTCAAACGACTCTATCAGTCGCGGATTCACGGTGCATGCACCCCATCCTTGTCCGTATGGCGACCAGTTAGTATTGCGCAATCCCATCATTACCAGCCAGCGGTTACCGTCTGAATTTCCATTATAGTCGGATGTACTGTTGAACTTCTCGGCAAAAATAGTCTCGGCATTTCCCATTCCGGCATAAGCCGACTTATCCAGTGTATTATCGGCAGCGTTAGCGACATAGCTGGCCGCAGGCCATAGTGATTTGAAGTCTGTGATAAGGCTGTATTCTCCACTGCTTACTATATCTTCGAGTCCGGCTAATACCTCAGCCTTTGTTACACCCAGATCTTCTTTTCCATAATATCCTGTATAGAATAAGTACACGCGTGCCAATAACGCTTTGGCTGCATACGGAGTTACACGTCCGTCATTTTCGCTTGCTTTGGATTTCGGATAAGCAGAGGCAGGAATATTTTCTGCTGCAAATTTCAGGTCTTCTACTATCAGTTTATATACATCGGCAGGGTCAGCCTGAGGAATATTATCTGTAGACGGTTCGGTCAACAACGGTACTCTTTCAAACAAGCGTACCAGATCGAAATATAACAGTCCACGAAGAAAACGGGTTTCTCCGGCAATGCGGTCTCCTGTTGCCTGCTCACCCGCAAAATCGAATGCAGCCATTTCCTGCAACAATTTATTACAGCGGAATATACCTGTATAATAATCAGTCCATGTACCATTAAACAGGTTATTCTCAGATGGAGATTGAGAAATATCGAAACGGTCGAGAACCTGATAGGCGCGGCTATCGGTATTTCCGGTACCACCGAAACAGTTGTCGGACAATACTTCGGATACAACATAAAATGCCAGATTACCATTCGATGTAGTACGCTGGAAACCATCATAGCATCCGATCAGGGACATCTCCATATCGTCGATGGTCTTATAGAAGCCATCTTCGGTAAGGTTTGTTTTAGATTCGGTATCCAGAAAACTGTCCGAACAGGAAAACATTGCCATGCTTGCCGCTAAAACAAGTGATATATTATATTTAAACTTATTCATATTCTTTCGGTTTTTTAATAATTAAAATTTAAGGTTCACACCAAATAAGTATGTACGCGGGCGTGGATAGTAGCCTAAGTCGATACCCTGAACCCACTTGTCTGTTCCGTATCCGATTTCAGGATCCATGCCATCGTAGTTTGTGAAAGTGAAAGCATTCTGAACAGAAGCATACAGGCGGCATTGGCTGATATACTTCCAGTTGATAAGCTTCGCAAAATCGTATCCTATAGTAATATTGCTGATACGGAGGTAGTCGCCTTTTTGCAGATACAAGTCTGAGAACTGCCAGTTTACGTTAGTTTCTGTAACTCTAGGTATTTTGTTTGATGTACCTTCTCCTGTCCAGCGTTGCAGAATGGCTGTAGTATAGTTAGCCTGCTTGTTGGTATGGTTGCGGTACGACTGTACAATCTCGTTACCGGCAACACCGTTTGCATTAAGCGAGAAATCGAAGCCTTTGTATTCAAAACCCAGATTGAACCCGAATGTAAAATCAGGCATACCATTACCTAAGTCAACTTTATCTGCTGCATCGATTTTACCATCAGCACCGGGAACGATATTTCCATTTTCATCATAGTGATTCAAGTCGAGATATTTTACATCACCCGGTTTCACATCAGATTGAAGGATACCTTTTCCGGCAGCTTTCCACGCGGTAATATCTTCTTCACTCTGGAATATACCACCTGTCTTATATCCCCAAAAATAACCAATAGCATGTCCGTTTTCTGCACGGTAAAATTCTTCCGAGTTGTCGAATAGCATGGCAGTAGTACCATGTATGATACCGTCTTCGGTAGGTATATTTCCTACACGGTTTCTGTTGTAAGCACCATTTACACCTACATTGTAGTTGAACTGCCCTATATTGTCTCTCCATGTAAGAGCCAGTTCGACTCCTGTATTTTTCACATCGCCTCCATTGATATACGGAGCGCCTGTACCGGCTGTAGCCAGAATAGGAGCTTCTACAAGCCAGTCTTTTGTTGTTCTGATGTAGAAATCAGCATTAACGCCCAGTCTGTTCTTTAAGAAATAAGCATCGACACCGACATTGAACTGTTCGGATGTTTCCCATTTCACTTCTTTATTGGACAAACGGCTCGGATATGCACCCGGTACGTTATTCTTGTTTGTTCCGAATACATAGTTTGCAGCCGGATTATCTGTACTGACAGCAGTAGAAGTATTGATAGGTGCTGTGTATTGATCATTATCGATATCCTGATTTCCGACTTGTCCCCAGCTTACTCTCAATTTGAGGAAATCAAGTGTCCTGCTATCTACGATACTTTGCATAAAGTCTTCATTAGTTATCACCCATCCTGCCGAGAATGAAGGGAAATATCCCCATCTGTTGCCTTTTGCGAACTTAGACGAGCCATCGGCACGCAGTGTAGCGTTGAACATATATCTTTCCTTATAGTTATAGCCGATACGTCCAAAATATGAAACACGACGATAAGTATGTTCCGGTCTACCTCCTACCGTACGGGTTTCGGTAACGGTAACTTCATTCTTATCGTTCACTGTAGCTGTTGCTTTTCCCGTTGTATTGTCAAGGTAAGCGTGTGAGAAATCATTGAACTGCGATAACAGATTCCAGTTAGAACCCGACAGGTATGAACCCTGATAGCGAACTGCTTCCATACCCACCAGCACATTGAAAGCATGGTCTTCTGCCATAGTGAAGTCATATCCGGCTGTGTTAGTCCATGTAAGTGTATGCCCTTTGCTCATATTCTGCTCGACGGTAGTATGATCCTTGTTGTAATCGTAAGCTGAGAACTGGTAGAAAGGAGTATAGCTGCGATATTCGGATGATGAGTAGTTGATACCGAAAACCGATCTTACTTTCAGATTATGAATAGGTTCTATCTCGGCATATACATCGGCCATGAGCTTTTGAGCATCATTCTTATTGTTCGAGTTTGTCATCATTGAGCCATAAGGATTGCCGTCTCCATTGTACCAAGGCGAGTTAGTCGTATCGTTGTACGGGCTGCCGTAAGGACTGTTGTCACTGTAAACAGGCGATAATGGCGATGTGGCAAATGCTCCGCGCAGGGTATTGTTGTATTGGTTACCGACATCGATACCTCTGTTTTTGATATAGTTAAAGTTAAGGTGTTGTCCTACTTTCAGGAAGTTATTATATAGCTTATGTTCTGTATTGATACGGAAACCGTAACGCTCATAGTTAGAAATATCCTTACCACCGACAATACCTTCCTGAGAAAGGTAATTCAACGATAGTGAGTAGACCGAAGTTTCAGAACCTCCATTCACATTCAGGGCGTAATTTTCAGTCTTGGCATCGTCTTTAAACATCTGGCTGATCCAGTTTGTATCGGCCAATCCGTCCATTCCGTCAAAATTGATAAGCCCGCCTCCGGAGTTCAGAGACTGTTCGTTCATTATCGTCTTATATTCTTCTGCATTCAGCATGTTGGCTTTACGTGCTACATTCTGTATTCCGTAGTATGCGTCGAACGATACTTGCCCTCTGCCTTTTGTTCCTTGTTTTGTTGTTACCAGAATCACACCATTGGCAGCCTGAGCTCCGTATATCGCAGCAGAAGCAGCATCTTTCAATACGTCTATCGATTGTATATCGGAAGCATTCAGGACACTGATATCTCCTTCTACACCATCGATAATATAGAGTGGGCCCGAATTTCCAATCGTACCCAATCCGCGAACTGTTACTTTCATCTCAGCTCCGGGTTGTCCCGATGTAGAAGATATCTGCACACCCGGACTTTGTCCCTGAAGAGCCTGAAGCGGATTTGTCGTATTCAATCTCGCCAGATCGTCTCCTTTTACCTGCAAAGTAGCTCCGGTATTCAGTTTCTTTTTCTGCACACCGTATCCGATAGCTATAACTTCGTTCAAGATATTAGCTTCTTCTTCGAGTTCGATATTGAGCACCTTCGTTTGTCCTACAACTACTGTTTTCGCTTTGAAACCGATAAACGAAATTTCGAGTGTTGCACCTTCTTTCACTTTCAATGTAAACTGTCCGTCGATATCGGTCAATGTACCGTTAGTCGTACCTTTTTCGACTACCGATGCACCTGTCAACGGCTCACCCAAAGAGGTCACTGTGCCTGAGATTTCCTGTACAGCCTGAGCATAAAGCCCCACTGTAGAAAACAAGCTGACAACCAGTATCAGGCATATTTTCCATAAGCAGAAGCGATTTTCCTGCTTAAATAGTAATTTAGATTTTTCATCCATAGTAATAGTATTTAGTAATTTATGATTATATAAATGGTGTCTTTAAAGTCTTCTTATGGTATCGGTCAGCCTGCAATTTTTACAGATGCTTTAGCTCCTGTGTATTTTACGCTCTGAGGCGCACCCGATTTTCCGTCTTTAGTGATAAATTCTACATTGAACGTACGGTCTTTTGCCATTCCCGGATATTCGCCTTTCCGGTCTTCGATAGTCAGTTCTTTTGCTGTTTCGTCGTAGACAAACCGGATAGTAGAATATGCGCCTTTTTCATAGTTGTAGTTAACTCCTTCGTCTTCGTAGAGGCTGAATTCTCCATTCTTGCCTGTATATACTTTCAGGGTAAGATCGGACTGTGATTCTTTTGTAGTCTGAATATCCTGTCCCATCGGCAATATAGAACCTTCTCGCACATACATAGGCATGCGTTCGTAAGGAGCAGGCATATTCAGAGTCTGTCCGCCTGCGATATATTTATTCGTCTCGTAGTCGTACCAGTTGGTATTGGCAGGGAAATATACTTCGCGCGAAGTAGCTTTGTATGTATGAACCGGACAAACCATCAGTGCCGTTCCAAACATATACTGGTCGCTTATATTATGTGTTTTAGCATCGCTACCAAAGTCCATTACCAGTGCGCGCATGATGGTATAGTCGTTGAACCATGTCATTCCCGCCAGTGAGTAGATATACGGCATCATCTGATAACGAAGCTTAGTATAATATACCATACTGTTGTATGCAGGGTGTCCTTCGGGTGCAATGTTATAGATCTCACGGTAAGGGTATTGTCCGTGACTGCGGAACAGCGGACAGAATGCACCGAACTGGAACCAACGGGCGTTCAGTTCTCTCCATTCTTTCAGGTCTTCGGAACCTTCCTTAGCTTGTTCGTAGCGTTTCTCAACACAGAAACCGCCTATATCCATTGTCCAGTATGGAATGCCCGACATGGCAAAGTTCAGTCCGGCAGAAATCTGTGCTTTCATATCTTCCCAGCGTGTACCTATGTCGCCACTCCATGTTGCAGTAGAATAGCGTTGCAGTCCGGCAAAGCCCGAACGGGTAAGCAGGAACACACGGTCGTCGGGATTAACGGAACGCTGTCCGTCATATATTGCTTCGGCATTCACCAGTGCATAGGCATTGAAGTATTCTGTTGAAGATCCCAGCGCGGTAGGCGTCATCAGTTGTTTGCGATACTGAATACTTGCATTGGACAGGATGTCCGGTTCGGAAGCATCCATCCACCACGCATCTATACCTTTAGAATATAGTTTGTCGTTCATCTGGTTCCAGAACATCTTACGTGCTCCTGCACTATAGGCATCGTAAAATCCTGCGATATAACCATGTGCTATCCAGTCGCGGATACTGTCTTTAACTGCACGGTTAAACATCCAGCCTTTTTCGTCAAATGCTTTATAGTTGTCTGTTGTATAGTAGAATTTAGGCCATACGGAGATCATTATTTTTGCATCCATCGCATGTACACTGTCTATCATACCTTTCGGATCGGGGAAACGCGCTGCATCGAAATCGTGGCTGCCCCACGCATCCTGCGGCCAGTATGACCAGTCCAATACTATATTATCGATAGGAATCTGCCTGTTGCGATACTCTTTCAGTGCGCCGAGTAGCTCGTCAGAAGTCTTGTAACGCTCACGGCTCTGCCAATAACCCATAGCCCATTTTGGCATTATCTGCGATTTTCCGGTTATAGTCCTGTATCCTTTGATTACTTCATCGGCATTGTTACCACGCACGAAATAATAGTCGATCTCGTCACCCATTTCAGACCATAGCGAAAGCTTGTTTTGCTCTTCTGCCGGTTTCGGGCTCAGGGCTTTCAGTCCTATATAAGATATACCGCCATCGGGTTTCCAGTCCAGTTTTACTTTGCGTTTCTCTCCGGCTTTCATATCTACAGTAAATTTGTAGCTGTTAGGATTCCAAGCGGTACGCCATCTTTCGGGCACGATCACTTTATCGTCCATATATATAGTGGTATATCCTGCATAGTACAGGATGAAGTGATGCACGCCTGTCTCTTTGGCCTCCAGTTCTCCCTCCCATGTAATGCGGGAATCGTTGAAAGGAAAATCAGCAGGGAATTTCTTCACTGTTTCCAGATTCTCATAGTCGATCTGCGACTCGCTTCTTTCTACAAATACCTGTTTTGGATCGGCATTCGTCAGATAAGTAGCTGTCAGACCGCCTTCTTTTCCTGTTTTATCATATAGTTTGAACTGATCGAGATCGAGATAATCGCGCGAATCGCCGAATTTTGTTACCGAGTAGTTGTCCCAGAGTATCCCGTAGTTTTTACTGGATAGGATAAATGGTACGGACACTTTTGTATTGTACTGGAAAAGAATTTCGTTCTTTCCTTTATAATTGAATTCGTCTGCCTGATGTTGTCCCAGTCCGTAGAAAGCCTCGTCGGCAGGAGATTCAAATACCTGCTGCATCGAATAGGCCTTTTTTCCTTCAACTTCGATATCGGAGAATGTTTTACCTCCTCCTTTATTTTCGGCAAGTATCACATTTCCGTTGATATCGGAAAAAGTAACTTCCCCTGTTTCGAGCGATACGGCAGCTATGGTAGTCGCCGTTTTCAAGACAACATTTCCGTCCGTTTCGGATACATCCCAACCCGAAGTCAGGGTTTTATCATACACCGTTATCAGGCTTTCCCTATCCGAAAACTTATCTTTCGGTGTAGCCGATACGCGGATAATATCATCGTTGATAACTTGTAGTCTTACATTTTTCACCGCCTGAGGATTGGCAGGTTTCAGGGTTACAACAACCCCATCACTTGTTTTCTCATAGGGCCCGCTTTTACATCCGGTGAATATAAGCGCCGAAAATAGAGCAGCCGATATAAGCAGATTTCGTCTCATGGTAATTTTATGTTTAGATTCTTTAATAAATGCAAATTTATGGAATGGGGAGAAAAACGACTTGCTTAAATGTTCTTAAAGCAAGTGCTTAACCATCTGCGAGGGGTATTAAATGTTTCCAATCACGGCATAAATTGGTAACTAAAAACTTATAAATCATATAATTTATTTAAATTTGTACAACCTAATCATACCAGCTTGACCGCATAACCCATGAATAAACGAATCTTATTTCTTATACTCCTTTCCTTTCTTTTTAAACCAACCACAGCGCAGCAATTTGAATTTTCACACCTGAACAATACTGTAGGGCTATCGAGCAATCAGGTAGAAAGCATATTCAAAGACAGTCGGGGATTCCTGTGGTTCGGCACTAATATGGGACTGAACAGGTATGACGGTATAAACTTTAAAGTATACAGAAAAATTAAGAACAACTCCGGCAGCCCTGCGCACGACCGTATTATAGACATACAGGAAGACATTAACGGGAATCTGTGGGTATTGGGCGGAACATATATGATTTACGACTGGAAAACAGAATCGTTCATAAATAATATAGATTCCGTACTTGCCGAAATGAAGTTTCCTCCCGCTCCTTCCATTATTGAAATAAGCGAGAGCAAAGATTTTTATATTGCCTATCCGGGAAAAGGCATTTACAAATACGATATCCATTCACATAATATTACTTTATATGAACAGTCGTCTAAACCCGAGACGTTAGACAAATCGGATATTATGGATATGAAGCTACGCGATAATTTCGTTTGGGTATTGCACAAAAACGGACTTATAGAGCGGCTGAATACCCAGACGGGAAAGGTAGATATACGCAATACATTCTTCAAAGAGAACTACTATAACTCTACAATCCAGAAATCCATTTTTATCGATAGAGACAATGACGTCTGGATATATCCGAGCATCGACGATAAAGGCATAGCATACTTCAACCTGAAAGAGAATGAATGGACGCTACTGGATACTAAAAGCAAAATAGCCTTATCCAGCAGTTTTGTACGATGTCTGGGACAAGACGGAGAAGGGCTGATATGGATAGGTACGGATCATGGCGGGATGAATATTTTCGACAAGAAAAAGCAGGCTATCACCGTTGTGAAGAACAATATATACAATAGCAGTTCTATCAGCCAGAACTCTATTATTAGTATTTTTTGCGAAAAAGACGGTATGGTATGGGTAGGTACTTATAAAAACGGAGTATCGTACTATCATCCCAATCTGTTCAAATTCAAAAAATCACCGTTATTCTATACATTCAATCAAAATGCCGAAACATTCGACTGCAACAGCCTCTACAAAGACAAGAATAACAATCTGTGGATAGGGACTAACGGCAGAGGACTAGTTAGGTACAACGCCGAAACAGAAAATATACAACGATTTCTGAACAAGCCGAACGATACGGGCAGTATATCGTCAGACATTATCACGTCTATATTTGAAGATCACAATCAAACGTTATGGATAGGTACATTTCTGGGCGGACTGAATGCTTATAACGGAAATAGTTTTAAACGCTATCAGGTAGACGAAGACAATCCGAACTCGCTAGCCAGCAAAAGTGTATACGGACTATCGGAAGACGATGACAACAATCTGTGGATTGCAACTTTAGGCGGTGGCGTAGATAAGCTGGACCCCGAACGGCAAACATTTACTCATTACAACATAAACAACAGTAAATTACTATCCAACTATATATTATCGACATTCACCGATCCGCAGAAAAATATATACCTGAGTTCCGACAGAGGGATCAATGTTATAGACCGGAATAAAAAAGACATCGGGGCATATTTCCCCGACAGCTGCTATCTCGATTCTCTTACCGATATTGCGATAAACAATCAGATAGTGGATTCGCGCGGATTGCACTGGATCGCGACAGATAAAGGGATTAATATTTATAATCCTTACACCCGCCGATTCGATTATATAACAAAAGCAAAAGGATTACCCAGCGAAGAGGTCGTTTCCCTGATAGAAGACAATGACGGCAATATATGGGCGGGCACACGCAACGGACTGGCTTGTATATATTGCAACTATACGAATCAGCACCTGAGTTTCTCCATCGCTTTCTTCGATGTGAATGACGGACTACCCAGCTCGGTGTGCAACCTGAATGCAGTATTTAAGGACAAAAACGGTATTATATATGTCGGTAGTACAAACGGCTATGTCTCATTTGACCCGAAAGAGATCATTTTTAACAAGATAGTACCGAAACCAAGATTTACAGACCTCCTGATAACGAATCAGGTCATAGAGCCGAATACGGAATACAATGGTCGTGTTATCATAAGTAAATCTATAACCGATCTGGATGAAATATCCCTGAACTACGACGAAACCAATTTCACAATATTATTTTCCGCGCTCAATTTTATTCACCCCGAAAAGAACCGTTATAAGTATATGCTGGAAGGGCTGGATAATAAATGGACTGAAACCACAGGAACCGGTACGGCATCTTATTCCAACCTGAATGCGGGTACATATAAGCTGATCGTATATGCCAGCAACGACGATAATGAGTGGACTGAAGAGCCTATCGTGCTAAAAATAATCGTTGCGCCTCCGTTCTGGCTGTCATGGTGGGCTTTTATCATCTATGTGCTTATCATAGCCGCCATTATCAGATGGTTTCTGCAATATAAACTGAACAAGCAGAAGGAGGAATACGAACAGGCTCAGAAAATACTTGAGGCCAACAAGATACACGAAGTAGACGAACTCAAATTCAAGTTCTTTACAAATATCAGCCATGAGTTTAAAACGCCATTGACACTGATCCTTACCCCGTTGGAAAAACTAATGAAATCTCCGGCATCGGAAGAACAGAGGTCGACAATGCACATCATGCACAAAAATGCTCAGAATCTGCTGCATATGGTCAACGAAATTCTCGATTTCAGAAAATTCGACCTTAATAAGATGGCGCTGAATATATCGAGAGGCGATATTATAGATTTCACAAAAGACATCTGCCAGTCATTTTCTTCACTTGCAGCCGAAAAGTCTATCAAGCTGACCTTTACGACCTACTTGCAGGAGTTGCAGATGGAATTCGACAAAGAGAAGATGAATAAGATCATCAGCAACCTGATATCCAACGCATTCAAGTACACCGAAGAGGGACAGATAGATGTAAGCATCGGTATATCGGAGCTGCTGCAACAGGACGACGACTCACCTGTAAAACAGCTCTGCCTTAAAGTATCCGATACGGGAGTAGGTATAGAGCCGGAGTTTCTGGACAAAATATTCGAGCGTTTTTTCAGGGTAGAAAATACGGAAAAGACCAACCAGTCGGGTACAGGTGTCGGGCTGCATCTTGTAAGTGAATATGTGAAACTTCACAATGGGGAAATCCATGTGGAAAGCACGGTTGACAAGGGCTCTGTATTCACTGTACTTATACCTATCGACAAACCGACTTACAAAGAGTTGAACAATCAGAACATTATTCATCCGGGCAGTACGGCCACCGATGAAATAATCCCGTCCGAGAAGCCGGATATGACATCTATACAGCGGGTAAACCTGCCTCTGTTGCTCGTTGTTGACGACAACGAAGATTTTTGCGAATTCGTCAGCGATCTGTTTGCCGAAGACTACCGCATCATTACAGCAAACGACGGAGAGGAAGGTTACCGCATTGTACTCGATCAGTTGCCGGACATTATACTGTGTGATGTGATGATGCCGAAAATGGACGGTTACGAATTTTGCAGGAAAGTAAAAGGAGATATTCGCACATCGCATATCCCTATCATTCTGCTGACAGCCAAATCGTCGGAGGAAAACGAGTATTCGGGAATAGAAGCGGGTGCAGACGACTATATATCCAAGCCGTTCAATATAGATATGTTAAAACTGAAAATTGCTAAGATTATCGAGAAACAGAAGATACTGCATAACAGTTTCAGGAAAAAGATCAATATATCGCCAAGTGAGATCGAGATAACCTCGATGGATGAGAAGTTTGTACAGAAAGCAATCTCTATTGTGGAAGAGAATATCAGCAATACCGAATTTCTTGTAGAGGATCTCTGCAAAGAAATGGGAATGAGCCGTGTCTACTTCTATAAAAAGACGTTAGCCCTGACCGATAAAACACCGTCGGAGTTTATACGCTTTATACGCCTTAAAAGGTCAGCCGAATTGTTGGAGAAAAGCCAAATGTTTGTCAATGAGATTGCATTTCAGGTCGGATTTAACGATCCGAAATATTTCCGTAAGTATTTTAAAGAGGAGTTTGGTGTAACGCCTAACGAGTATAAAAAGAACGTATCAAAATGATACAATAAACATATTAGCCCCTTTTTTGAAACATCAGAAATAGATATGACTTAAAAGAAGTGATATTTTTGTATTGTGATAAAAGTAGCCTGAAATCATATAATGATCTTTCTATATAATTTTTTTAACCATGAAACTCCGCTATTACCTATTTCTCTTTTTATATGCCGTTTCTCTGAATGTAATAATCGGTCAGAACAGCCAAAACGAATGGCAATACTATTTCGATAAGCCCGCTACCATCTGGGAAGAATCTGTCCCGTTGGGTAACGGACGCATCGGCATGATGCCATGGGGCGGAGTAGAACGGGAAAGAGTCGTGCTAAACGAAATATCTCTTTGGTCGGGGAACAAGCAGGATGCCGACAATCCCGATGCTTATAAATATCTGGGCGAAATAAGGCGACTTTTGTTTGAAAAGAAAAACAAGGAAGCACAGGAACTGATGTACAAGACCTTTACCTGCAAAGGTCCCGGTGGCGAAGGAGTGGCTTACGGAAATTATCAGAATTTTGGCAATTTATATGTCGATTTCATATATCCTGATACTTCGGCAATATCTGACTATAAAAGGACTTTGGATATGAACAATGCCTTATCGGTCAATAGTTATAAAAAAGGAGATGTCACTTATACCCGCGAATATTTCACCTCTTTTACGGATGATATAGGAGTGATCAGATATACTGCCAGTAAATCGAAAAGCCTGAGCCTCAATATTTCACTGCAACGTGATGAAAATTTTGAAACATCGGCAAAAGGAAATACCCTGTACATTTCCGGTCAGATGAAAGCCGACGAAGGCCATACCGGAATGAAATATATGGGAATGGTTAAGGTGATAAACAACGGCGGCACATTATCGGCAACGGATAAAGAAATAGACATAAAAGATGCGGACGAAGTAATATTGCTTGTATCACTAACCACAAGCTACACAGATGCAGACTATGACAAACTGGCTGTGAATCTGCTGAACAAGGCAGGAAGCAACTACAATAAACTAAAGAAAAGCCATATTGAAAAGTATCAAAGCCTGTTCAACCGTACAGACCTGACATTGGATAAAAACAGAAACTCGTCATTACCAATAGACAAACGTCTGGAAGCATTTGCATCGGACAGAACAGATTACGACCTGGCCGCCCTCTATATGCAATATGGTCGTTATCTGCTCATTTCATCCACACGTGTAGGCGGCTTACCTCCTAACCTGCAAGGGCTGTGGGCACCACAGATACATACGCCATGGAACGGAGATTATCATCTGAATATCAACCTGCAAATGAATCTGTGGGGTGCAGAGATGTTTAACCTATCCGAACTGCATCTGCCTACTATAGAATATGTAAAATCACTGGCAGAACCGGGCAGCAAAACTGCAAAAATATACTATAACAGTCGCGGATGGGTTACCCACATTCTGGGAAATGTATGGGGATTTACGTCTCCGGGTGAACATCCGTCGTGGGGTGCAACCAATACCGCCGGAGCATGGATGTGCCAGCACCTGTGGGAACATTACGTCTATACTCAGGACAAAGAATATCTGAAATCGGTATATCCGACCATGAAAGGCGCAGCACTGTTTTTTGAAGATATGCTGGACGAAGACCCGAACAACGGTTATCTGGTTACTGCTCCGACAACTTCTCCCGAGAATGCTTACATTACCCCATCGGGTGATGTGGTAAGTATATGCGCGGGATCGACTATGGATAACCAGATAATCCGCGAATTATTTACAAATGTCGCCAATGCCGCAGATATACTTGATATTGACAAAGATTGGATTAAGAATATTGCTGCGAAAAAAGAGCGCCTTGCTCCTACTTCGACAGGAAAATACGGGCAAGTAATGGAATGGCTTGAAGATTACGAAGAAGCAGAGCCTCATCACCGCCATGTATCACAATTATACGGACTGCATCCGGGCTATGAGCTTACTTATGAGAAAACACCAGAACTGATGGAAGCCGCTAAAGTCAGCCTCAACAGGCGCGGCGATCAGTCTACAGGTTGGTCGATGGCGTGGAAGATCAACTTCTGGGCACGGCTGAAAGACGGCAACCGTGCATACAAGCTTATTGGCGACCTGCTAAAACCGGCAGAAAAAAACTGGGGTACTTATCCTAACCTGTTCAGCGCGCATCCGCCTATGCAGATTGACGGTAACTTCGGAGGATCGGCGGGTATCGGCGAAATGCTTGTACAAAGCCACGAAGGATTTATCGAATTACTCCCTTCTATACCTGACGGATGGAAAAATGGCAAGGTGAAAGGAATAAAAGTACGCGGAGGTGCGGAAGTATCTTTCGATTGGCGCGAAGGAATCATAAAAAATATAAGTCTTACAGCTACTTCTGATAACGAATTTGCCATAAAATTGCCAACCGGAAATCCTCGCATATCAGGAACAAAGAACTACCGGATCGAGAACGGTAAGGTGTACCTCACCTTAAATAAGGGCGACAAAGTAGATATTTCATTCTGAACACATATCACATTAAACAATTATACAGAACATGAAGAAATTATTTTTCTATGGATTATTCTGCTTGTCTCTTTTGCAGGCAAACGGACAATCCAAGCAGGTTGCGGTTTATCTGGACGATAGTAAACCGATCGAAACCCGTATTGAAGATGCCTTATCGCGAATGACTCTGGAAGAGAAGATAGCGATGATACATGCACAATCCAAGTTCAGCACGCCGGGCGTTCCCCGACTGGGGATTCCTGAGATATGGATGAGTGACGGCCCGCACGGGGTACGCATGGAAATAGACTGGGATACGTGGAATCATGCAGGATGGACAAACGATTCGTGTACGGCGTTTCCGGCACTGACATGCCTTGCTGCGACATTCAATCCCGAGCTTTCGCTCAAATACGGTAATGCAATAGGCGAAGAGGCTCGTTTCAGAAAAAAAGATGTCCTTCTGGGACCGGGTGTAAATATCTACCGTACACCTATGAACGGCCGCAACTTCGAGTATCTGGGTGAAGACCCTTATCTGGCATCGAAAATGGTAGTGCCATACATCAAAGGCGTACAGCAAAACGGTGTATCGGCATGTCTTAAACATTTTGCCCTCAACAATCAGGAACTTTGGAGAGGTCATATAGATGTAGAAGTAAGCGACAGAGCCTTGTATGAAATATACCTGCCTGCATTCAAAGCCGGAGTAGAGGATGGCGGCGTATGGTCTGTGATGGGTTCATACAATAAACTCAGAGGGCAATATTGCAGTCATCACGAACTATTGATAAACAAGATACTGAAAGGTGAATGGAAATATGACGGCATAGTCGTTACCGACTGGGGAAGCGCCCACGACACCAAAGAGGCAGCCCTGAACGGTCTGGATGTAGAAATGGGAACATGGACAAACGGCCTGACATGGGGCGAAAGTTTTGCATACGATAACTATTACCTGTCGCAGCCATACCTGAAAATGCTGAAAAGCGGAGAACTGCCGATGTCTTCCCTTGACGACAAAGTACGCCGCGTGCTTCGCCTCACTTTCCGTACAAATATGGACAGGAACCGCCCGTTCGGCAGCTTTGCAACAAAGGAACATGCCGATGTCAGCCGCGAAGTGGCCGAACAGGGTATTGTGCTGATGAAGAATACGAATAACTTCTTCCCGATCGCTAAAAACCGTTACAACAAGATTGTGGTTATCGGTGAAAATGCGACACGTTCATTGACTGTAGGCGGCGGTTCATCTGAACTGAAAGTGAAGAAAGAAGTTTCTCCGTTAGAAGGATTAAGAAATAAATATGGTGCCAACAAGGTATTCTATACAATGGGCTATGGTTCGGGGCCTACTGTTTACGACCAGTTCGTTCCGTCTCCGTACAATGCCGATTCGTTGAAACGCGAAGCGTTGGCGCTGGTTAAGGATGCCGATGTAGTGCTGTTCTTTGGCGGATTGAACAAAAACTTTCAGCAGGACTGTGAAGGCGGCGACCGCACTTCTTACGACCTTCCTTTCGGACAAAATGAGTTGATAGATGAAATTCTTAAAATAAACAAGAATACAGGAATAATCATTGTTAGCGGAAACGCAGTTGCAATGCCTTGGCTCGACAAAGTTCCTGCCCTGATGCAATCATGGTATATGGGATCGGAAGCCGGTAATGCCACTGCAAATGTTATAGCCGGAGATGTAAATCCTTCGGGCAAATTACCATTCAGTATTCCCCGCAAACTGGAAGATAACGGTGCTATGTCATTCGGTGCTATCTCTTATCCGGGCGACAGCATCAAACAGATTTACAAAGAAGATATCCTTGTAGGTTACCGTTGGCACGATACTAAAAAGATTCCCGCCCTGTTCCCGTTCGGATACGGACTGTCTTACACCACTTTTGAGTACGGTAAAGCAACTGCTGATAAGAAAGAATATGGTAAGAGCGATATAATTAAAGTATCTTTCACTCTTACAAATAAGGGAAATGTTGACGGAGCCGAATCGGCACAAGTGTACACTTCGCAGGAAAAGCCATCTATGGAACGCCCTGCAAAAGAACTGAAAGCTTTTAAGAAAGTGTTTCTGAAAGCCGGAGAAACTCAGAATGTAGAGTTGTCGATACCGGTGAAAGACCTTGCATTCTTCAATGACAAGGCGCACGAGTGGGTAGTAGAATCGGATAAGTTTACATTGCATTGTGCAGCATCGTCTGCCGATATAAAAAGTTCAGTTACGGTAAATGTAAAATAAATACAAACTGAAAAAGTGGAAAGGAGATCATAAATATGATCTCCTTTTTTATTTAGGTAAGGGCGTATCGCATACGCCACTGTATTCTATCAGCTATTGAAAGACATTTCTTTTATTATTTGCCCACACTCATATCCCTGCTGATAGAGATCGGTTAACTTATCCACATCTTTTTCTATGCGGTCTACAATGATTGGCTCTTGCGGACGAATTACAAATATATCACCATCGGCCTCGAGTTTCTCCACCAGTTCAAGCTGAGCATTATAAACACTGTTGCGGTGACTGAGGGCATCACGCATCGCCGGATATTTTCTGTAAATAAAACCTGGAATTTTTACATCTTTACTTTCCTTTCTGTAGCCCTCGTTGCGGGTAAGCACTACAACATTTTTCTTATATCCCTGTTCCATAGCCCGCACAACCGGGATGGAGTCACAAATACCTCCATCGAGCATCGGCACATCGTCTACATAAGTAACAGGGCATAGGATAGGAAGGCTGCTGGATGCTTTTACAATATCTATCACCCTGTCTTTATTGCTCCTTTCTTCAAAATATTCTGCTTTACCCGTCAGACAATTTGATGTAACCATCTCAAAACGGTCGGGGTTGGAAAAATAAGCGTCATAATCATAAGGTATAATGCTTTCGGGGAATTCATGAAACAAAAGGTCGAAATCCATGATATTCCGTTTTTTGATATAATGTTTTATCCCGATATATTTATACTTTTCCAACAAGTCAATATTGCTGTATTTAGCTCTTCCTCTTTGATAAGACATATACGACAGTCCGTTGCATGCACCTGCCGAAACGCCTATCGTATACGGAAAACGGATACCGTTGTCCATAAAATAATCGAGTACACCACAGGTAAATACCCCCCGCATACCACCTCCTTCGAGTACTAAGCCTATATCTGCCAGATTCTGTTGCATAATACTAATCCTAATTAATCGAAATGTAAAAATACATATATTTTTTTACTAAGCTCTAAATAAAACATTATCACATTCCCGTTATATGAGACTAAGTGAAGCTGGTTTTGTCGAGTGATATGTTCAATTCCATTAGTCGTTTTCTCGCAATGGCAGAATCTAAGTAAACTTGATTCTGCCTTCATTGCTTAACGAAAACGTTCAATTATTTACAGCATAGTTCTCATCCGAACTTAACTTTTACAAGTTTAGCTTATGTCTAACGCGCACTCCCGTGCTTGTTTTCACTTTTGCCATTGCCGCAAAAGTAAACAAAAGTCTAGTGCTTCGCTCCTCAGCGACCTGTCAACGGTTTGCCGGCTAAAAGAAACAAACGGGCTATCGCCCCATCCCTTTTCACGCCGTCTGCACCGGACAGGTGCCCGCTTGCGGAGCTAATGCACGGAGTCGCACGCGCTGATAAGGCAGTATTGTTGTCTCCAGATTGTGCGTCAGCCCGCGCCGTTAGCTTTATGGACGGGGTACCCGTAGGGTGAGAAAGGCGTAAAACGAAAACGTGTTTGAGCTTAGTAACCGATGTATATTGCACAAAGCTATGAGCGAGTTTTTTTGTTTAGCCTTTGAACCCTTTAACGGGTCGGCTTATGAAGCGTGGCGCTAAAGACTTTTTGATTCCTTTTGGGGCTTAGGCCAAAAGGAATGCAAGCAATCTGTGATTGCGCGCAGTAAGAATTTGAACGTTTTAAGCAACGAGAAGCAGAACTGAATTTATTTCAAGTTATGCCGAGTCATGCAAGACGACTAATGGAATATTAGCATAATTCATTAATATAAAAGAAAAAGTTCTGCTGCCCTTTCGGACAGACAGAACTTTCAAATCAATATATATAGAATGATGTGCTACTTTTTCTGAGCCACCAGATTGGTACGGGTATTATTTACCTTGAAGCTTTTCATTGCAAGAGCTTTTCCGTTATTATCATAAATCGGATAAAAATGCTCTGCCTTATCCGACCATGTTCCGGTCTTCTTATCCCAAAGGGTATAAGTGAAGCTGGCACCTCCCAGTGTATTATAATCGTATTCGTATTTCTTAGTGCCGATCCATCCATCCTTATCGCTCCATTTGTAAAGAACTTTTACCTGCAATTCTCCGGTAACATCAAAATAATAAAGAGCCTTATGTACAGGAGTTGAATTATCCTCTGCGAAAGAGATAACTTCTTTTACACTTCCCGATTCGGTAGTCGTTGTATTACTCAACACTTTTACAGGATTGCTTGCATAGGCATTTACAAAAAATAGTGATGCCATTAGTACTGATATTATTATTGTTTTCATAACTGTCTGTTTAATGTAATAATTAATTCCCTTTTTTTTTAAATCGAACTAGAAGCGCTTTCTATAAAATATGACGAGGAGAATTTAGAATAGTTACAAATTTTCAAATAAAAATTTTAGACAAAACTATAAACCACTGATAAACAATACGATAAAAAAAGATAGCAAAATTTCATCTGCCCCCTAAACAATATGTTACTCTGCGGTTTCCTAAAAACTTTTATGATTTTCCAACAACTTTATCTATATGGAAAAATATAAACCATTAAAACGATAACGTTATGAAATTTACAGAAAGACTTGTAGAAAAAATGATCAAACTCATAGAAGAAGACACCTACACCATCACCGAAATATGCGAAGCATTAAAGATCAGTCGCCATACTTATTATGAATGGCGTAACACCAAACCCGACTTCCGCCGTCAGATAGACGACGCCATCGACCGCCGCGACGATGCCCTAGTCGTTATAGCCCGCCGATCCCTCAAACAAAAACTCGAAGGCTGCGTACTCGAAGAAGAACGCTGCGTGTACGAACCCGCCCGCAGCAACACAAGCTACCAGATACTCAAAACCCGCACCGTCCGCAAAAGACAATGCCAACCCGATATGCAAGCCATCAAATACGTCCTCGATCGCAACGACAAACGCCGCGAAAAAGACAACAGCCCGACCAGAAGACCGTTGATCATCAACGTACCCGACCAGAAGACCGCCGACGGCATCCTCGCCATGCGCTCACCCGGCTACTGGGAACAACGCCAGAAGATGATAGACGAAAAATATGCCACAGGCGTATGGTCGAACAAAGACAAAGAAGACCCGACCGCATTTAACGCTCAACCATGAAAACAGGGATGAAAAATGTCAGCTTTGTCAGGTTTTAGTTAAAAAAGAAGAGGCGAACCTGTGTGATCCGCCTCAACTATATTTTTGATTAATATGCCCGCGCAAAAATAACACGCCGGGCAGATGGCTTACCTGTAACCATACATTTGCCGGGAGTCTTGTCTCCTTCGAGCGGGATACAACGGATAGTAGCTTTGGTTTCTGTTTTCACTTTTTCTTCTGTTTCAGGAGTACCATCCCAGTGAGCCAGAATAAAGCCGCCTTCTTCTATCTTTACTTTAAATTCATCGTACGAATCTACGGTGATAGTGTGCTGCGCTCTATGATCAAATGCTTTCTGATAGATATTCGCCTGAATCTCGTCTAACAGCTTTTTGATATACATATCCAGATTATCACACGAAACGGTTTCTTTGGTCAATGTATCGCGGCGGGCTACCTCTACGGTATTGTTCTCCATATCGCGCGCACCGATAGCGATACGCACCGGAACGCCTTTCAGTTCATACTCAGAGAATTTCCAGCCCGGTTTTTTATTATCGGCATTATCATACTTAACGCTTATACCCAACGCTTTGAAAGCTTTTACCATTCCTGCTACTTTTTCATTTATTGCAGCCAGTTGCTCGTCTCCCTTATAGATAGGTACGATCACCACCTGAAAAGGAGCCAGCTTAGGAGGCAGTACAAGGCCGTTATCATCTGAGTGAGCCATAATCAATGCCCCGATCAGACGGGTAGATAAGCCCCATGATGTAGCCCATACATAATCCATCTTCCCTTCCTTATCGGCAAACTTCACATCGAATGCCTTCGCAAAGTTTTGCCCTAAGAAGTGAGAAGTTCCCGATTGCAGGGCTTTTCCGTCCTGCATCATAGCTTCGATGGTATAGGTTTCTACTGCTCCGGCAAATCGCTCCGATGCCGATTTCACACCTTTCACTACAGGCATAGCCATATGTTCTTCGGCAAATGTAGCATATACATCCAGCATCTTACGGGCTTCTTCTTCCGCCTCATCCTTAGTCGCATGAGCGGTGTGGCCTTCCTGCCACAGGAATTCTGCTGTACGCAGAAACAGGCGCGTACGCATTTCCCAGCGAACTACGTTAGCCCATTGATTGACCAGAATAGGCAGGTCTCTGTACGACTGAATCCAGTTGCGGTATGTATTCCATATAATGGTTTCGGAAGTAGGGCGAACGATCAGTTCTTCTTCCAGTTTAGCTTCAGGGTCTACTATAACACCTTTTCCTTCGGGATCATTTTTTAAACGATAGTGTGTTACAACAGCACATTCTTTGGCAAAGCCTTCTACGTGGTCTGCTTCTTTACTCAAAAAAGATTTGGGGATGAAAAGCGGGAAATAGGCATTCACGTGCCCTGTCTCTTTAAACATGTCGTCCAGTTGACGCTGCATTTTTTCCCAGATAGCATATCCATAAGGTTTAATAACCATACATCCACGCACTGCTGAATTTTCAGCCATATCTGCTTTGAGTACCAGATCCTGATACCATTGATTGTAATCCTGACTTCTCGATGTCAGTTCTTTCAGTTCTTTTGCCATACTTTCGTTTATCTATAATGATCTATACAGATAGTTATACATTCATTGAAGCGCAAAGGTAAGAAAAATAGCCCTATTTATTATTTAAGTTTTGGAAAAACATACTATAGGTATATTCTGAAAAATATATTAAAATATATCATTTAAACAGAAAAAGACATTCCACTATATAACAGCAACTTACAAGACGATAGTATAACAAATTCGGAGAAGAAGCACTAATAAAAGAACATTTTAAATAAACACTTGTTAATTAATTAGTACTGATTTTATCTATATACTGAATCGAACTAATTATGGTAAATATCTTAGGCGATCAAAGAGAAAAATCAAAGACAAGCAAATACACAAAATTTATAGTATATGGACTTAAAAACAAAATACAGCATTGTATTACTTAGCCTGTGCTCTCTCTTATTGTCATCTGGAACGATATCAGCACAAGTAACCATAGGTTCTAGTGTAGAACCTGATGCTGATGCGATACTCGATCTGAAAGAGAAATCGGATGGCACTTCCCAAAAAGGATTGTTATTGCCTCGCGTAAATCTTCGCACATCAACCGATGCCTACCCTTTAACTACACATGTAGAAGGAATGCTGGTCTACAATAGGAAAGATAGCACAACTATTAAACCGGGAGTATTTTATAATGATGGCACTCAATGGAAACGAATCGATATTCTACCCGGGGCACAACCAAGTGAGGTTATAACCGTAGGTAGCGATTTGCAACCGACATGGGGCGATCTGGATGTTCCCGATGTGGAAAATATCGGTTATGTGATGCGTGATTTTACAGTATCGAATAAGGAAACCGGAAAAGAGTTTACTGACAATTCAGGGTATGCAGTCACAGTGATGGATTATCCATGGGACAATAACTGGTTCAAATTTGAAATGACTACCCCATACTCTGTAACTCCTACACATAGGAACAACAGATTGATCGTAACTATGCAAACTATAATACAAAGTGATGGGGATGGTACAAGCGCAGACCGTGGCTGGGTAGATTATGCAGGTGCCGTATTTATCAATGATCGTCTGAATGTTGTAAAGCTGGGGCAATTTTCACATACCGGGCGTGACCCATTCGATACTATGACCATATACCTTATTGTAGAGAATCTTCCTGTAGGACAGGTACAGCATGTAGATATTGCTGTAGCCAGGCTTGCCAGTAGAATTCTGGAAAGGATCGGTATAGGGATTCCAATAACACCGAATCCGGTCAATCTAAACAACTTTATGGCGAAACCATTTATTGCCATTCAATATTACGAAGATCCGTCTTCTCCCACTACTAATTAATATAGAAAGAACAAAATAAGATGAAAAAGCTAAGTCTCTTTATAATAGTTACATCCCTTCTTCTCAGTCCTCTATTCATGAATATAATAGCTCAGGTAACTATTGGTTCTTCAGTCCAGCCGGATAATGATGCATTATTGGATTTGAAAGAGGATGGTACAACTCTGAAATCGACAAAAGGTTTACTCATGCCACGTGTATATCTGAGCAACCTGTTAAGTCCCAGCCCTTTGGTAGAACATGTAGAAGGTATTATAGTATACAACCTGCAAGAAACAGACATATTACATCCCGGATTATACAAAAATGATGGAACCAGGTGGATACCGATGCAACTACCTAACGACGGACTGGAAGGACAAGTGCTTGAAATAGATCCTGTAACCCTTGCTCCAAAATGGGTTACCAAATACATTCCTCCTACTGAAGAAACAAATGCTTACTCACTAACCAAAGCTGAAGCAATAAAAGATGTTAGTGGTGCAAGCCTCACCACGAGTTACGGAGGTACGGAGTATGCCGAAAATACGCTTTTGACCAGTACCGGATGGACTACAATTATAGATCCGATATACATACCTGTCGATGTAGCGGACAATAAGATTATAATATTCTTACAGACTACCTTAATCCAGCCCGGATATACATCCGGAGGATCGGTATCATATGCCGGAGGAGTATTTTTAGATGGTCGCCTTAAAGGCGTTCGCATGGGGGGTGATAACCTCGACTTCGGATGGAACCCAGCCGGTTTCGAAAATGGAAACACTCTTCTTTGTCCTCGAAAATTTAGAGATCGGCACTCAAAAAATCGATATAGCCTTCAAGCGGAGAACTTCTACTCCCAGTAACGGGGTTCCGGCACTACATATAGGACAAACCATGGGATCAGTACCCGGTTCAACTTCTGTTTCTTATGAGTTTTATGAAAAAAATTCAACATTCTAATGAAAACAATACATTATCAAATCCTACTCGTAGCATCTGTTATATGGACTGTATCTACAATAGCTGTACAGGCACAAGTAACCATAGGAACAAATAAAGCGCCCAATACCGGAGCATTACTGGAATTAGCCCAGAACAATGACGGCACTAGCAATAAGGGTCTACTCTTACCCCGAATGGAGCTACAGGCAGTAACTAACGCCAGCCCTCTCTCCAGACATGTAGAGGCAATGATGGTTACAAATCAGTCTTCAAATGCAAATATCAACAAGGATACATACATCAACGATGGGACTAAATGGCATCCACTCGGCTATCTGCCTCAGGCAAGCACGCCAGGACAATATCTATCATTAGATGCCAATAAAAACCTGGTATGGAGAACTATAGATGTTCCAGTGCCAGCTCCCGGCTATACATTGATGTACTCACAATCCCGAAACCGGCAAGATGTCCGTACTATTCAAAGCGACAATTCCCCATGGATGCCTTTTGGTGATACAATCTACATTACGCCCCGCCACTCGGATAATAAACTGATTATTACCGCACAGGTACTCTTAAACAAAGAATATAATGAAGATCATACAACCGGATGGCTAAACTATTCCGGAGGGATATTCAATACTACTAGTGACGAATACAACCCTATGGACTACCGCGACGGCACATTGCTTTTTCAGTCATTTAACGAAAGTCCCAGAACCTTCTCGCTTATTACACTGCACTTTGTCGTAGAAGACTTACCGGGAGGAGTGCAAAAACTATTAGTAAAATTCAAACGGAACGATAGTAGGAATTTCGACGGTATCTTATATCTCGGTTATAATTCAATGAGTGGCGATCCCGACAATGACTTTAATTTATTCAACACTGCAGCGTCTATTTCTATCCAGTATTACGAAGACAAGTCTTCCTCTATTATATAACCCGAATATGACAAAGGAATTTCATATCTTTGCTTCCTAAAATCATACAAGCTATATGAAATATACTGATATTTTACTCGATCTGGACGATACGCTTATCGACACTGTAGAGAATACACGCCTGACCCTGATAGAGATATACGATGACTACGGACTGGGTAATTATTTCCCCTCTTTCGATGATTTCTACGCTGTTTACAAGGCAAATGTAACGCAGTTGTGGGAACTGTACAGCAGCGGAAAAATATCGAAAAAGACATTGCAGTATGAACGTTTTGTAGCACCGTTGAGTCCGGTAGAAAGTATCAGTACAGAGCAGGCTCTTGCCATGAATGACGATTTCATTGCACGCATCATGCTAAAGGGAACACTGATAGACGGAGCTAAAGAACTACTGGAGTATCTGTATCCTAAATATAAGATTCATATCTTATCCAACGGGTTCACCGAAATGCAGTTCAAGAAAATCACCAGTGCCGGACTAGATGGATATTTCGATAAAGTAATCTTGTCCGACAAGGTCGGTGTAAACAAACCCCATCCCGATATTTTCAGTTTTGCCCTGAATGAAACAGGCAAGACAAACAAGGAAGTAGTCATGATTGGAGATAATCTTCAGACGGATATCAGCGGAGCCAGAAACAGCAATATAGACCAGATATGGTTCAATCCTCAAAATCAGCATTCAACTGACTTTACTCCTACATATACCATCGCCCGACTAGCCGAGATAGAGAATATCCTATAAGAAAATCTTAAACCTCTTATTCAGTTCGAGTATCACAGCCGACATCAGTACTGACAGGAAGAAGTATATAGGAAACATTATTACATCGGCCTTGTACGGTGATCCGGTTATTATAAATATCGCCAGAATGTGGACGAAATAGATGGATGATACCATCTTCGACATATAGCCGTCACCACCTACCTCATATTTAGAATACTTCAACACAGTGAGGAATAAGAGAGGGCAAAGAAACGGAACCACAAAATAGATCTCATCCTTAGCCGGATTCACTTCATTCAGTTTAAAGTAGTATATGAAAGTGGATTCTACCAGCAGAAGCACCATCAATATAGCCGCCAGCACTACCATTCCGGTACTTTTGAAGAAGGCTTTATCTTCCAGATTGTTTTTCCTTATATAATAACCTGCAAACATAAACGGGAATCCCATAAACAGGAATGTTCTGACAATGGTAGGGTACATATAGATATGCACATCGAGCAGATATATCTTCTGTATCACATATCCGATAAGGAATAAAACATAAGCCGTTATCAGTATCACCGTCATATTGCACTTACGCGTCAGGTAAATAAGAAATGCAGCTCCTATCAGACTGGCAATATACCAGAGATGATAATACCCTGTAAAGAGATTTATCAGTATCAGCTTCTTGCCTCCTCCCGTCATATACCAGACAAACGGAAAATAAATAACCGTCCATGTGACATAAATTATCAGAAGCCGCGACAGGTATTTCTTCACTTTTGCCTTATCATGTGCTATATCGGCAAAATAATAACCATTGACGATAAGAAACAACGGAACAGTGACACGGGCAAAACCATCGGAAAAAAACCAGCCGAACAATCCATAGTCCGAAATGTCGCTATGTCCACTTATAATAAGCATTATCAGAGCCAGCTTTGTATAATCGAGGGTAATATTCCTGCCTGTGGTGTGTGCCATCTAAAAAAGTGCAATTATAAAATTGATAATCTATACTAAAACTCGTGTTACGCGCACAAAGATAAAACATTAATCAGTTTATTGAAAGAAAAACAAACGAATAGACAAAGTGAACCATAAAAACAATTTTAACTAAAACCTGACAAACCTGACAAGTCTACTAGCTTGCTAGTTTACTCCTCTTTTTCTAGTACACTAGTAGACTAAAGACTAGTACACTCATCATTAATTAGCTCCGCTGATTTATCAATTCAAAGACCGCTTTCATTGGCATATCAGCATATTTACCTCGTCTTCACTTCGGTGAACGTTGTTTGCTCATTAGCACATTGATATTCTATAGATAAACTTTTTCATTTTTCATCATTTTCATATCCCGGACGAATAAACACAAAACAGGTAGAATAACTGTTACATCATCCTGCCTGTTTGACTATCTAATAGAAGTATTATATTTAATTCAAATATTTTTTCAGTTCCTGTACCCACGCAGCAATACGGGGTTCCGTTTCATTGTATTCATTATCTTCGTCTAATGCCAGACCAACGAAACGATCGTTAACAATGGCTTCCGAATCATCGAATGTATATCCGTCGGTAGATACCGAACCTACAATCTCCGCTTTATTTTTCAACGCTTTATAGATAACATACATTCCCCCTGCAAAACTGGTAGAGAAAGATGCACTGTCTCCTAACCCGAAGATCGCTACTTTTTTACCTGAGAAATCCATTTTTTCAATTTTAGGTAATAGCATTTCCCAATCGTCCTGCAAATCACCAACCCCTGTTGTCGATGCTCCAAAGATCAGGAAGTCATACGGTTTCAGATCGTCAACTGTCACACTTTCCGCATTGAACAGAGCTGCCTGATCGAACGATGCCTGTATTTTTTCTGCTACCGACTCTGTGGCTCCGGTAGACGAGCCGTAAACTATCGCAATTTTGCTCATAACACTTTTTAATTTATTTTACTGACTATCAATCATCTGGAACCTCGTAAGACAGCAGGAGCCATAAAACTCTGAACGATTCCCCTTAGTGCCAGATACATGATAAACGCAAACCACAGGATATTGTTCGCTGAAATACCCGAAAAGACAAAATATATAAAGAAAAAAACAGAGACAGCGATCAACATAGAGTTTCGCATCTGATGCGATGCTGTAGCTCCTACAAACACCCCGTCCCAAAGAAAAGCGGCAAAGCCGGCTACCGGTATCAACAATACCCAATACTGATATTGTTTCGCCAATTCTATAATATTTTGCTTATCTGTCAATATAGCCAGTATCTGATCGAGAAACAGCGCATAGGCAAGAGTGAACAGAGATACAATAACAATACCCCACATAAACAATCTCTTTACCAACAGCTTCAGCTGACCACGATTATTGGCTCCGATAAACTTTCCGGTCAATGCTTCTGCTGCATAGGCAAAACCATCCATCATATATGAAAACAGGATGAACATTTGCATCAGAAGAGCGTTTACGGCAAGTATATCTTTCCCCGATTTGGCAGAAGCTGACATAAAGAAGGTAGTAACGGCAACCAAAGCCATCGTACGGATAAAAATATCACTGTTGACTTTGAAAAATGGGATATATGACCTCAGACTCCGCAATATTTCAAAGTTGAAGTATTCCTTTAAATAACCATATTTTAGATTCCATATCAACAGCGATGCCAGAAAACCCGAATATTGCGCACAAAGCGTAGCCAGAGCCACTCCGTCTATCTTCATACCCAATCCGTATACAAACAGAAAACTTAATGCAATATTCACCACATTGACTCCGATAGCAACAACCATCGGAATTTTTGCATTCTGCATACCTACGTACCAGCCGTTGAATGTATACATCCCCAACACAGCCGGAGCAGCCCAAACATATATATAAAAGTATTCCTGAGCGTATACCTTCACCGTAGGCCCTGCATCCAGAAAGTAGAAACCGATAAGGGCGATAAAATATTGAAGCAGCACAATAAGAATACCTCCCAACATGGCCACAGTCAGCGAACGAAGCAGAATATTTGTCTGCTCAGTCGTATTACCTGCTCCGTAGGCCTGTGCCGTAAACCCACTTGTACCCATTCGCAAGAACGAAAAACTCCAGTATATAAAATTGAAAAGCATCGTAGCCAAAGCAATGGCTCCGATGTAATCTTCCGAATCGAGGTGTCCCACGATAAACATATCAACCATTCCCAATAGCGGAACGGTGATATTAGAAATTATATTGGGGATTGCCAGACGGAGTATACTTCTATTCATATCGGTTACAAAATTACGATAGTAAAAGGAGAAGTACAAATGTTAAATAACAATCGTGATTCTTTCCAAATTATTGTATCTTTACGTGATAAGATACGATGTAGGGGCGAATAAACTTTTGCCAGCAAAAGGAATGAATAAATAAAATAAATATAATATACTATGGATGTAAAAATTGAAGAAAGCTGGAAAGAGCAGTTAAAAGACGAGTTTGAAAAAGATTATTTCGTAAAACTCACCGATTTTGTCAGAGACGAATACCGTACAAGAAAGACTTTTCCTCCTGCCAAACTGATCTTCAATGCTTTTGAACACACTCCGTTCGATAAGGTAAAGGTTGTAATACTGGGACAAGACCCTTACCACAACGACGGACAGGCACACGGACTGTGCTTCTCCGTACCGGAAGGTATTCAGCCTCCCCCATCGCTTGTAAATATCTTCAAAGAGATCAACCGCGATTTGGGTATTCCTGTTCCACCTTCGGGCGATCTCACCCGCTGGGCTAATCAGGGCGTACTGCTGTTAAATGCAACATTAACCGTAGAAGCTCATAAAGCAGGTTCGCACCAAAAGAAGGGATGGGAAGAATTTACCGATGCAGCCATTCACAGGTTGGCAGACAATCGCGAAAACCTTGTTTTCATCTTGTGGGGATCATATGCACAAAAGAAAGCATCGTTTATCGACACTACTAAGCATCTGGTATTGAAGTCGGTGCATCCGTCACCATTATCGGCTCATAACGGATTCTTCGGCAACAATCATTTCAGTGAAACCAATAAGTATTTAGAATCAAAAGGTATTACTCCTATCGAGTGGTAAAAACAATGATAAATAAAAAAGCCTGTAAATATTAAATTTACAGGCTTTTCTTATATTATATCGTTTATTATATCTTACGATGTTCTTATCGACTTACCTTCACGCAATATCGTTTTTGTGCTTATACCGTTCAGTGAGCAAAGCTTGCTTACAGTCGTTTTGTATTTTCTTGCAATAGCCCCGAGCGTATCACCTTTCTTCACGCGATGATATTTTACATTACCCGATGCATATTTGTTTTTTACATTAGCTTTGGAACGTGTAGGTGTAGATGCCAGTGTATTTATATTCACTCCTTTCGAGCTTCTGTCATAACTTCTAGCTGTAACCAGATAAGTATCTTTGTGGCATGCTTTATTATCAAAGTCTACGATAAATACAGGATTAATAGGATTTCCCAAGAAACGGAATTCAAGATGCAAATGTGATCCTGTAGAACGCCCTGTATTTCCTCCCAAAGCGATAGGCTCTCCCGATTTTACAACCTGATCTTCATCTACCAGAAATTTAGATAAGTGTCCGTATACTGTTTCCAGTCCGTTCGGATGGCGAAGAGTCAGATAATAACCGTAACCACGACGCTCATATTGTTTTACACGTACTTTTCCGTCAAATGCTGCATAAATAGTATCTCCTACCTGCACTTTCAGGTCTATACCGTAGTGCATCCTGCGACGACGAGGTCCGTAGTTAGAAGTCACATGCCCCATAGTAGGCATTGTAAAGTTCGACAGATTTACCCTGAACGTATCCGGTGCATTTTCTATAGAACGGTACGCATTTACATACCTGTTGTTCCAAATACCTCCATACAGATCGTCCGCAGGTATTTCGCCTTCGGCTAGGATACGCTCTTCCTGTATTTCTTTCAATAAGGAAAGGTCTCTCTTTATTTTTATACCATCTGCATATAGATTATTGGAATTGGAACGACTATGGCGCTGCTTGTATTTTAATTCAACTCTCTCGGTATTAGATTCCTGATTTTTGCTACTTTGGGCAAATCCACTCATCGGTATAAAAAACATTGCCGCCAGTGGCAGGTATTTAAGCCTCTTAAAGCTATCGGTTAAAGTATGTTTTCTTCCTTGCATAATATAAGTTAAATCTCATCACTCGCATATAGATTGGCAAGCGTAGATAGTTTGTAATCAAAAATTTCGTCGTCTCTAAAAAATCTCTTTAATTCTATTTTAGCCGATTCGGATGAATCTGACGCATGAACGATGTTCTCCTGCGCACTTACCGAAAAGTCTCCGCGTATTGTGCCTGCTGCCGCGTCGCGTCCGTTGGTGACACCGATCAGCGTGCGCACAACCTTAGCTGCATCTATACCCTCCCAGCATTGTAATATAACGGGGCATATCTGCATAGAGTCTTTTACGCGTTGAAAAAACGGTTTGTCTTTGAGATGTGCATAATGTTCGTTCAAAATAGTGTCATTCAATAGTATCATTTTTATACCGGCTAACCGTAAACCTTTTTTTTCAAAGCGAGAAATAACCTCTCCAATAAGCGTCCGCTGAACACAAGATGGCTTTAGAATAACGAGGGTTTTCTCCATATTTTTCGCTTTAAATAAATAAGATTTAGTATATATAACTGTCAAATATAGAACTTATTTCATTGTTCCGCAAAATTATAAACGTCAAAAAAAGACAATTTAACAGCGAATGCTACATGTTTTAAAGCACGTTTTCGGACAAAATCCCCGAAAACAGAGGGATAACGGCTAAGCCCTCAGTTGTTTCGATTAACTATTTATAACAGGCTTCACACCTGTGTTTTTTAACGTTCACTATATCGCAGGGCTTATCTGTAAACAAAAAAGTATGAGTCTCCCTCATACTTTTTCATATCATTTTTTAGATGTTACTCTTTGAACATTTCATCAAAATCAACGACTTGTTTTCCCGGTAATACCTGATTGAGGACAACTCCTATAATAGAAGCCAAAGCCATACCTTCGAGTGAAAAGACTTTACCGATATGAATGGCTGCGCCACCAATACCGATTACCAGTATAACGGATGAAATAATCAGATTGCGCTTACGGCTGAAATCGACTTTATTTTCGACCAACATACGCAATCCGCTCGATGCGATGATACCAAATAACAGAATAGACACGCCTCCCATTACGGGTGAAGGAATAGTTGTCAGCAAAGCTGCTATTTTTCCACAGAAACCAAAAAGTATGGCAAAGATAGCTGCACCCACAAACAGATATATACTGAACGCGCGGGTAATAGCCAGCACACCGATATTCTCACCATATGTAGTATTCGGAGGTCCTCCGATAGTAGCGGCAATCATGGTAGCAATTCCGTCACCCAGCATAGAACGATCGAGGCCGGGATCTTTTATCAGGTCTTTCCCCACTACCTTACTCAATACCAGCTGATGCCCGATATGTTCGGCAATAGGAACTATAGCAACCGGCACCATCAGTAAAAATACACGCCATGTGAAAGATGGTGTATAATCGACAAATGGTATAGTGAATGGTGGTAATTGTATCCAGTTGGCATCTATTACAGGTTGCAGATCTACAATACCGAGACATACGGAGAATATATATCCGCCGATGATACCAACCAATACAGGTATAACACTCAGAAAGCCGCGTGTAAAGATCGCTGTCAGGATGGTTATAGTTAGTGTTACCAAACCTACTAATACATAAGTAAGGTCATATTCTCCGGCCGGATTGTTTGTAGCCATCCGTATAGCGGTTGCCGACAATCCGAGTCCGATCACCATTATCACAGGCCCTACTACTACAGGCGGCAATAGTTTCATCAGCCATTTCGTACCCGACTTAGCAATGATCAGTGCCACTATTGCATAGGTAACCCCGACAAGGAAGCTGCCGACAAGAAAACTACCGACACCTACCCCCGATGCAGGATCGAGCTCGAGCGCCTTTACGGCAATAATAGGATTTATAAATGCGAATGAAGAACCCAGATATGACGGTACTTTTCCTTTGGTTATAGCAATGAACACAAGTGTACCTATTCCACTGGAGACAAGAGCTACTGCCGGACTCATACCCGTGAGGGCAGGGACAAGCACTGTAGCCCCGAACATGGCAAAGAGGTGCTGGATACTTAAAAGAAGCCATTGTGCCGGTTTCGGTTTTTCCTGAATACCCAGAACTATCTTTTTTCGTCATTCTTCATATCGATTTCATGTAATTAGTTAAGTTAAAGCCGAAAAAGAATATGTCCGGCAAAATTCCGGTACAAAAATAATATTAATTGAAAAACATACAATATTATTCCTCCATCAAAGATATATCCGAATCCAACATCACAGACAAATAGCTTATTATAAACTACATACAACAAATCAGATTTTGATTTTAAACATAGTAAATATTCTTTTGCATTAATTATACATACACCCCTCAATTTTTACCGAAAATGGAAAAACAAAGTAAGATAAGCAGATGTTTTATACCAGAATTGAAACAATTCACAAACACTAAAAATTAAAAGTATTACAATTATGAAAAAGATTATTCTATCAGGTGTTGTAGCAGTTGCTCTTTTCGCATCTGCAAATATTATGGCTCAAGATGCACTGACTAAAACTAAACAAAGTGTAAAAACAGAAACAAAAAAAGTGGACGCTAAGCTAGGTGAAGCAAAACACGATGCGAGCCTTCACGTGAAAGATGCTAAAAAATCGGTTGATGCTGATGTGAAAGATGCAAAACAAAAAGCCAATACTAAATTGAACGAGGTAAAGAAAGATGCAAAAGCCGATGTACAAAAAGCTGAAAAAAACGTAAAAGCTGATGTACAGAATGCAAAACAAAAACTGAAATAAGGTAAAGACACATAAGAAGAAGACATGTAGCGAACAGGAACGATCCTGAGAAGAAGATGACCGAAAAGTCATCTTTTTTATCTGATGGATATAAATAACAAAAGGCTGTCTTATCACAAGACAGCCTTTGAGATGTATTAAAAAAAGTAATTGATTTTCGCTTTTCTCTCTAATTCTCCGATTGCTCTTTTACAGCTTTTTCGTAACTTTCGTATTGTTTCAGCTTTTCCAGATTACCGGCAGCTTCCTCTGATCCTCTTTCTTTGGCACGGTTAAAGAACTCCCGCGCTTTGGACAGATTTCCCTCGAGTGCATACAGAATCCCCTGATTGTTCCACGAATCGGGTATATCCTGATATTTATCAAGATATTTGTGTGCCGAACGTAAGTCTTGCTTATCGAGCTCTATTGCAGATGCGTTCAGGTTTGCCACCACATCCTGCGGAAACAGCCTGACTGCAATATCGAATATATTATTAAAGTCTTCACTTCCTTTTTCGTAAGTATTGGCTACCAGAAACATTTCGTTGAGACTCATTTGTCCCGGTCTTACTTTCACTATTTCTTTACCTTCTTCTACACTGAATGCACGTACGACATAGTTTAAGCGGTATTCGACACGTCTGAGCAGCGGGAAATAATTATCCAGCAGGGTTTTATACACAGGCATAGCTTTTATCTTCTGTTCTTTGGCATCTTCCGATATTCCGGAATCAATAATTTCCAGTAGATTAGCCTTATCCGACAGGTTTGATTCTGCAATTTGCTTTCTCAGCCCAATCCAATCTTCGGGAACGGAACTTGCTGTAATTACATTACCCAGATGACTGAATTGTGTTTGCAGATAAACCCTCAACGCCTGTGCCCGTGCTTCCGACAAACGGGTATTCAGTTCATAAGTACCTTCGGGTGAGGCAAAGCCTTTGAGGGTAATAGAACTTATTGTTGCATCCTTGTTGTCTTTCAGTTGGTTTATAGCTTCCAGTATCTTACTCAGTTCTTTAAAGTTATTCCTGAAATCGGAAAGAATAACTGATTTTCCGACAGGGAAATCGAGGTATGCCGAACCGGCCTCATTTCTGTTCTTTACGGCTTCTGCCTTCGGTACAATATAGGAAACGGCATATTTGACCTGAGGTTTCTTTATTTCAGGTTTTCTCAGGTCGAGACTCAGCAGGGTATTCCAGTTCTCGACTCCTTTACAGTCGGCACATCCGTATATCTGCTGCTTCATATCCAGATGCGCTGCTTCCATCCATTCCTGATAAGGCACACGCTGTGTATATCCGATGATGTCGGCATTCATCCTTGTCAGCGACACATAAGAATCTTTCAGCCCGTAAGGATCTCGTTCACCGAAGAAGAGTCGTCTTTCAACAATTTTGAATCTGTTATTTCCATTCACAATAACGGATTGCAATTCTAATGAGTGATCACCTGTTCTGAGCACAGGGGTTATTACAACTGCCTCGTGTGAAGACAGTTCGGCTTTGCTACCGTCTATTTTCATATCTATGACAACCTGACCGCTGTTTGTCCGCTTAGCCGTTGCATCTTTCACAAATACATTATTCTGTATTTGCTGCGCTGTAATATTACCTAACGGAAAGAGGATTACAGATAATAGTAGTATATCTTTAATTTTCATAGGTAATGCGATTTAAAAAATGTAATAAACAATACTAACGGCTGCTTTGGTAGGCCCCCAATAGTTGCGTGTATCGCTTTTCTCTATTGTACCGCATTCTGTACATGGGTATTTATCGTATTTGACATGTGCATACCCGACCCCGAGACTGGCTTCGATACTCCAACGAGTGCTGAGCATCCACTGGTAACCGTATGAAATGCCTCCTCCGTAGAAATCACCCTGATAATTATGATTCTTCAGATTGTCGGAAAAAAGATCGAGCTTATTCACATTGAACTGACCGACATGTGCATGGATACCAAAGAAATGCCCGTTGAACCGTTCGCAAAGCCAGTAACGAAATTCGGGTTGCACCAACCAGTGCTTCCACCGCTTGTTATTTGAGAAATCCCAAGGGTTGTAGTTTCCCGATATATCGAGTGAGGTACGTTTGCCTAAACCGATTTCGGCACCGAGATTGAATGTAGCGGTAGCGTCGTACAATATATTGGTTTTTATTCCCATAGTCTGTGCATTCAGGTTTAGAAACCCCATTATACACAATAAGAACATAATCGTCTGCTTCATATTATTTATCTTTTATGATTCCTTTCTTCAGTGCGGTTATTTCGGAGTTACGGCACTCCAGCTTCCGCTGAGTGTGAGTTGGTCTATACCCAATAACGAAACATTTATAGGGACTGCTACTTCTATAGACAGATCTTTTATACCACCAAACAAACTAGCGACTAAGTTGTTTACCACGACTGTCAACCCGCCTGTAAGTGCACCAAGTATAGTACCCACTAGTGGTATCGCACTTATCAGATCATTCACTCCTTTAAGCAGGGCATCGTTCAGATTAGCGATATCACCTAATCTTATTTTTACTTTTAGTGGTTGGTTACCATCTTTCACAACATCATATGACTTCAGCCCTATATCGAGAAGGGAATAGTCTGCCTTATATTTCAGATTTCTTTTATCGAGGGCTGTCGCTATGGTTATCGAGTCGTTTACGTCTACAAACGAACCGGATAGCAATAGGCCGTCAAGGGTCTGATCGACAACCAATCCCGAGACCAATCCCTGCGACAATACGTTTATTTTCTTTATGTTATATGCTTCGTTAAAGCCAATTACTGATATATAACTTTGTTTGGCTGTCGTATTATTTGTTATTTTGTATCTGAATCGCTGACCATCGGGATAAAAATCAGTAACCTTTAGTCCGAAATCAATCGTTTTAGGGAATTTATCGATGGTAACGATGGACGATGATGCCGATTGCCAAGGATTCAGCAGGTTATCTAAAGGCCCAAGAGCACCAGTCTGTCCCGAATTGCCATTCAGAACCAAACCCAGTTCGTTTACCAGACGGGTAAGAAGTAAATCATATAATGCGTCTGTTATAGGTGCGACCAAAGCATCTATTATCGGATTAACAGCCTCATCTAATGTATGTGTAAGTAGAAACGTGAGGCCTAATACCGGGCCGAGTATTCCTTTTAAGGTTGGGCCTAATAAAGTAGGCAGTTGATCCGTAACGCTTTTACGTATTATATCCTTCGCTTTTACTTGTGTGCGTATATTCTCAGCCAGCTTATTCAGTGCAGGCTGGGCATCTATTACATTACGGCTAAGATCGGCGCCACCGATTATACGCTGTAGTAAGACATTGGCATCAGCAGCACCATCGCCGTTGGCATCTACGCTTTTATCGGAAAAGGTTATATTGGCCCAATAATATTCGGTATTGAAGGAGAACTCTACTGGAGGCAGGTTGATGCGTGCATCATCATATTTACCCTGATAATTAACCAAGACTTCCTGATAATTCTGAGCCGACGAAGGTGTGGCATACGGAAACTGTGTCTTTTCCACATTACCCAAAAATACCGCCCTGTATTTTCCTTTTGGCAAAGTATCTCTTATAACCTGAAAAGGCCATGAGGGAACAGGATCAAGAGGTGTGAGTATTGCTTTTTCTTTTACAAACTGCTTGGTAGAGTCGTTATATATTATGTAACGTATATGGCGTACTCTTCCGTCGGGGCCGGTAACCGCTTTTGTACGGTCGAACGATGGAGATGTAGTGAAGTTGACTTCAAAGAAACCATCGGGCAGGCCTGCCACCGGATTACCTGTCTCTGTTTCATCGGCAACTCTAACGTCATCGATCTCATTTTTATCGCAACTCACCAAAAACAGTAAGGCGAGCAGATTCCACAGAAGTATTTTGGTTTTCATCTTATTCTCTATTAATTTGTAGTTATGCCATCCCATATATCATCATCCAGATTTATTGCATATTGTATCTGGAAGCCTATGTCCATATTTAAATAATCACCGGATATAAACACCATATTATTGGGGGCAAAAGTAATATTGTTTGCAGAGGACAGTCCTGCTACATCAGGGACTTTTACTGTGTATCGCCGTGTAGTGTTGTCATTATACATTATATCTAAATATAACTTTGTAGAAGCATCTTGATATATGTACATAGGCAACAAATACTTACTGAAAGTTATTTTGCCTGCGACAGGGGCTTTTGTATCCAAAATCATGATACCACCCTGTGAAACCCAACCGGATATAAACCTGTCTCTCAGCCTCATGCCACTCACTAAATGGTCCGTTATCAATGTAACAGATTTAACAGAAGAAGGAACATTGCTTATCGATAGACTAATACCACTTACAGCCCTTGTCAAGTTTGCAGTCAGTTTATTTATTTGTTCTGCTTTAAAAGATTCTCCGACAGCTATGGCATCATTATAAGCCGTCCCGGCTGCAGTAAAAATTTCAGGAACATCGTTTGGTACATTCGCGTATAGATAAACAAAGTCTAATCTACCATTAGATTCTATCACAGAATATATTTGGAATCGTCCGGTATTGCTATTCCTTGATGACCAATCATAATCATTTCTACCATAACCGATAACCATAATTTTATATGTAACAGATTTCGGCAGGCTTAACATTGTGGAATAAGCAAAAGAATTTACATCAAACTGTACAACTGATGCGTAATCAAGAATAAAGTTGTAATCATCGTTAGAAGCATTTTCATCTGTTTTCTTAAAAGGCAGGATCAATATCCTATCAACCGTATGAGTAGGGTCTCCAAGCGCTTTTGTCTGCACCAGATTTATTCCGCTTATTTCTACCGGCACAAGCACCTTTTGATTGTCCTCCGGATCAGATACCTCATCCTGAGCACAGCCCGATAATAACAATACAACGGCTATACATAACAGAAAATAGGATGCGAAACGTTTATAAAGATTATTATTAGCCATGACAGTTTTTCAATTAAATGGGTGACAGTTTTTATACATGGCATCTGCACGAGGCAGACACCATGTCTTATTTGTTATATCATTATTCGATAGACAGATAATTGATAATCCATGCAGGAGAAATTGTTATTGTGATAGTTTCATCAGACAACAAATCGATAGGATCATCATCGTCATCCGGATCAGTAGGATCCACACCATCGGTAGTGTCTACTTTAAGTTTGCGACCCAGAGAATAGAAATTGTTTGCCAAAATATCGAAAGATGTAGCAGAGCCACTCTTTACAGTCCATGTCTTGATAGGAGCATCAGTATCGCTATATAGTCCCAGTGTAAGTGATACACCTGTGGCAGGAATCAGATAAGCACCCCATAGCTGAGAGTTGGCTACTTTTGTTACTCCGGTAATAGTGTTTCCTGTATATAGTCCGTCTGTTACAGTTTGTGTGCTCAGATCAAGGTTGATCAGGTTATAATTGACTGTTCCGGCTACCGAACCTAATCCTGTAGACAAGCTGGTTTGCAAATTGGTCGCATTCACAGTTAAGCGCAGATACTTCACAGTATTTCCATTCAGCGTTTGAGGGATATTCTTGAAATAACCCAGTACACCTGCAACTTTACGGGTGATGGTTACGCTTACGCGTGCTCCGTTATCGAGCACCTGAGCTTGTGCCCAACCGGCAAATATTTCAGACTCATTGCCTGTTGCAGCTATTTTAGCTGCCAGATCTTCAAATTTGGTAGCAGCAGTCGGAGCAGTAACAGTGTAATCGTCAGCGGTAGGACGTCCTACAACCAGAAATTTATAATTCCCGGCCGGAAGTTTGTCCGAATCGGCCACAGTATACACTTTAGATGTCAGTCCGTCTGTCCATCCCGAAACATCATACGTCTTTGCATATGTGTAGTCTGCCCCGTTCTGTTTGAAGGCATATATACTTACACGTGTAACATGCTGGGTGGCTTCCTGACTGTAAAGGGGTGTTCCCGCTTTAAGCCCATCACTCGATTTAGTAGATGCAGTGATTTCAAACTTAAGGCCACCACCGCCCTGATCGTCAGATACAGTCTGATCATCGTTGTTGGAGCAAGCAAATAAGAAAAGGCTTGCAAAAACTGATAGAATAATTTTATTCATAATCACAATTTTTTAAACATTAACACTAAAAAATAACATCTTATATTTTACTATTTTATATCCAGCCTGTTTACTAACACCCACGCATTGTCGAGGAACGACCATATTTCCCAGACATTATTCGTAGCATCGTATGTTATCTCCAGCATGGTTATTTCATTTCTTTTGACCGTTAATTCTACAGAAGGGGTTTCCAATACCAGATTATTCTGGATATCGAAAAGAGAAAGTATAAGTTTCGATTTTTCATCGGTCGCTGTCGGCGCCAGGTTAGAAGTGAGGATCGATAAAGACTGATTTTCTTTCAGGAAAGTCTTTTTTACATTTATTTTATCGGAGTAGAGCAAAAACGGACTTACCGTAGCATGAACAAATGATATTGATTCTGTTATTTTAGTGAGAGTCTCAGGTAGGTTTTTCACAGATACCTGCAACTTCCCTTTTACGCGTTCGAGCCCCAGAGACAAATCTTTAGCCACACCTGTGACAATATCTAACGTAGCTGAAGCCACATACACATCTGTACCCTCTTCATTATTGAGATGCAATGCCTGTGGAGATAGCCGGGATTTGTTAATATTACCCCATACTGTCAGGGTGTATTTCCCATCAGGCAACAGATCGAAAACAATGGATTGCGTCTCTGAATCAGCAGCAGGCTCAATATACTGAGGTTCAATTACATTCTGCCCTGTTTCCACATTTTGCAGAGTGTAATAGTAATTGCTCACATATTTGTTAAAAGGAAGATCTTCCGACACCTTATCTGCTGATGAGATATTGAAGTAGTTTTTATCTTTTACAAACAGCTGAATATTATACTGATATGGACATTCGGGCAATGACTCTTTTACACATGAGACAAAAAATGGTACTAGCAGCAATAAATATATTTTTGTTTTCATCCCGTAACAATTTTTTAAATATTATTGAAAAAACCCGCTCATTTCCGAATAAACAGAATGTCATTTATTTTTGTTCATAGAAGACAAATTGAATTTCTAAAAAACAACAATAACAAAACCACAAACCAATGCCAACAAAGGCATTACAAAGCATTGAGATGAACGAAGCATGCAATAAGTTAAAAAATAAACATTACGAAAAACAAGACAGAAAAGTATCAATTTGACACTTTAGCATAGTGTCAAAAAAACGAAATAATAAAGAAAAAAAACTATTACTCCCACATTTACTCAGAAACACTCACCTGATACAACAAATACAATAATCTGTAATACAGACAATAAACAATTACAATAATAACAAATGGAGACTAAACACAAATATTACCCCAGTTGCTTTTTGAATAAAACAACAACATCAAACAAAGTGTCAAAATAACAAACTTAATAACATTTAAAAATATACATATTTTAACAATAAATATATAATTAATTCCAATAAAAGTTCAACTTTTACAAATGACAGAAAGTAAGAAAGGCTAATATAGATCAAAACTATTGGCATTAGATAGTTATAAAGAATCAATAATATAAAAATAGAACTGTCATTTTGATATTATAGCCTCTTTTTTCTTATATTTGTCGGTTCAGTCCAATATAGTAGCATTCTTAAAAAAAAGTATTTTGTATGAAGAGATTATTATTACTGATCATATCGTTAATTTCTATAGTTGGTGCTTACTCGCAGGAACCGGCCAAATGGACGATGAAACTGGAAGATAAAGGCAATGGGGAAATCGAACTTGTTACAAATTTCAAGATAGATCCTACATGGCACCTCTATGATATCAATATACCTGAAGGCGGACCGATGCCTACCAGCCTGTCTGTAGACAAGCTTAAAGGAGCTACTAAAGTCGGCACGTTCAAATCGGTCAATTCCAAGCTAAAGAAAAGCTACGACGAGGTATTCCAGATGCAGGTAGGCTATTATGAGGGGCAGGCAACCTTCGTTCAGCGCTTCAAGGTAACCGACAAAGCCGCTTTTGTACTCGAGGGCGATCTGCGTTCGCAAGTATGTAGCGAGGTCGACGGACAATGTATCCCTATCAAGATAGATTATAGTTATACAGCAAAAGATCTGCCTGCAACATTGGTCGCTGCTGCAGGAGAAACAGATAAACCTGTAGAAGAAAAACCTGAAATAAATGCACCAGATAGTACAAGCACGGACTCTTTATCTCAGGCAATCCCCGCTCCGGTTGCAGCCGGTGATTTATGGGCACCTGTTATAGACAAGATGAAACCATACGGAAAAGAAGAACTTAATCAATCTTTGTTCTGGATTTTCCTTGCCGGATTTGGTGGTGGGCTTATCGCCTTACTGACACCTTGTGTATGGCCTATGATACCGATGACGGTCAGCTTCTTCCTCAAACGCAATAAAAAAAGCAGAAGCAAAGCAATAAAAGATGCCATCACATACGGCTTGGGTATTATTATTATATATGTAACTCTCGGCTTACTTATTACAGCAATATTTGGCGCCAGTGCATTAAATGACTTGGCCACCAGTGCTATATTTAATCTGTTGTTCTTTGCATTATTGGTTGTATTTGCCATATCGTTCTTTGGGGCATTTGAAATGGTACTGCCATCTTCATGGACAAACAAAATGGATCAGAAGGCCGATTCTACCACCGGTATTATCAGCATATTCTTCATGGCATTTACATTAGCTCTGGTGTCATTCTCCTGTACAGGTCCTATCATCGGGACTTTACTAGTGCAGGCCGCAGGCTCGGGTAGCATTGTAGCGCCAGCTATCGGTATGTTCGGATTTGCCGTTGCATTAGCCATTCCGTTCTCTTTGTTTGCCATATTCCCGTCATGGCTCGAGAGTATGCCGAAATCCGGAGGTTGGCTCAACTCGGTAAAGGTTGTACTAGGCTTCCTTGAATTGGCTTTAGCACTGAAATTCCTGTCCGTTGCCGATCTTGCTTATGGGTGGAGAATATTAGACAGAGAGGTTTTCCTTGCCTTATGGATCATCATATTCATCTTGCTAGGTGTTTATCTGTTGGGCAAACTAAAACTGCCTCACGACAGCGACCTGAAACATGTATCGGTACCCCGCCTGTTTATGGCTATAGCATCATTCGCTTTTGCCATATATATGGTTCCCGGACTGTGGGGCGCTCCGCTGAAAGCCATCAGTGCTTTCTCTCCTCCGCTGAATACACAAGATTTCAATCTCTACAAAGGAGAAGTACATGCTAAATTTGACGATTACGAAGCCGGAATGGAATATGCCCGCAAAAACAATAAACCTGTAATGATAGACTTCTCAGGCTTTGGATGTGTCAACTGCCGGAAGATGGAAGCCTCTGTGTGGACAGATGTTCGGGTTAAGCAAATACTGGAAAACGATTATGTACTGATCACCTTAATGGTAGACAACAAGAAAAGCCTGCCGGAAGTGATAGAAGTAACTGAAAACGGAAAGACCACAAAACTGAAAACTATAGGAGATAAGTGGAGTTATCTGCAACGCCATAAGTTCGGCACTAATTCTCAGCCGTATTACGTTCTGCTGGATGCTGCCGGAGAACCGATCGGCCCTTATTATGTATATAAGGAAGATGTACCTGAATACATCGACTTTCTAAATATCGGACTGAATAACTTTAAGAAAAAAGAAGAGACTAAATAACTATAAGAGCAGGTTTTACCTGCTCTTTCTGAATTTACATATATGCACACAAAAGAACAAAAGACAGAGGCTTTCGGCAGACTTCTCGACATTATGGACGAGCTCAGGGTTAAATGTCCTTGGGATGCCAAGCAAACGAATGAAAGCCTGCGGACAAACACCATAGAAGAAGTATACGAGCTATGCGAAGCCATTATAAGAAACGATGACAACGAGATAAAGAAAGAGCTAGGCGATGTACTCCTCCATGTGATTTTCTATGCTAAGATAGGTGAAGAGAAAGACACATACGACATAGCCGATGTATGCAATGCCCTGTGCGACAAACTCATCTTCCGCCATCCGCACGTATTTGGCGACGAAGCAGCTAATACCGCAGGCGAGGTAGAGAAATCATGGGAACAGATCAAGTTGAAAGAAAAGGGAGGTAATAAGACAATCCTCGAAGGCGTACCTGCCTCACTCCCATCCATTGCCAAAGCACACCGCATACAGGATAAAGCCCGCAATGCCGGATTCGACTGGGATAAGAAAGAAGATGTATGGGACAAAGTGTCGGAAGAACTGACCGAACTAAAAAATGAGGTAGCCAATATGAACGAAGATAAAATGGAAGCCGAATTTGGCGACCTGTTTTTCAGCCTCATCAATGCAGCCCGCTTATACAAGGTAAATCCCGATAACGCGTTGGAACGCACCAATCAAAAGTTCATCCACCGCTTCAACTACATAGAGCAGGAAGCCAAAAGACAGGGGCGGAATCTCAAAGACATGACTCTCAACGAGATGGATGCCTTGTGGAACAAAGCTAAACAATTAGAATAAAGCTTTATACAAATACAAAGGAGCAACCCGATCGTGGAAGCTCCTTAAGTTTGTTGTCATTCAATATTTGTCTTCTTGTCCTACTGTCTATTACCTTTTTTATTCCAAAAGTTAATATATTTTTTAGCTACTGCTATATAATCATGATTTTTCTCGACAAAGAAACGGCTTTTTCTTGAAATTTCAGGAATTTCTTCCTTGTTTAACACTAACCATTCTAATTTATCGAATACATCATCCTCGTTAGGATGAACATTTATGATCGGCTGGTTCTCCTTATCATCGTACAATTCGTAGATATAAGGCTCTCCGCCGCCAACCAAAACTTTACCCTGAGCCATTGCCAAAAGGGCATTCATGGCAGGAGTATGTGAATACAACTGATCGAGCACCACATGCGCCTGCGACATCAGTTGCTGATATACATCGTAACTTACAGACTCAACTCTGGTTACAATTACATCATCGGGATATTTTTCTTTCAGACGAGCCAGAGACCGCTCCATTACGTCGGTACCCTTAAACTTCTCTCTGACCTTGTTGATACCGATAAAGAAGTTCACCTTTTCGGGTACTTCTTTTATTTCCTGAAATTCTATTTCGGATGTATTCAGCGGCAACGGGATATACTCCAGCTTATCGGCAAAATACGGCTCGTACGATTTATAATATTCAAACAAACAGGCCGATATGCCGTCTACCGACTGGGCAAGCTCCCTGTTGAACGTTTCCAGCGGCGTACCTATCCATTTGTCGATAAAGCGCTGGTTAAACTCCACATTTATCGGCTTACCATCTACAAAGAACTCTGAGTAATCAAAGATTTTATTTCCCAGACAGGCTTCAACCCAAAACGAGTCGTCACCGAAAGCTCCCATAAAAACTTTCCCGTTATTCTTCCTCAGTTTCTTGTACAGGTATCTGTTTACCTTTACATTCTGAGTCGTAAAACATGGATTGATCAACTGTACGACATCGTACCCTTTGAAGTCTTTGAATTTATTATTGACAGAGATCATGCTGCTCAACGTATCGATCAAACCCGAACTTTTACGGGTTAAATCAACGTCGCGCGGATAATTCTTGAAACCATCCCCATCCGAAGCCGTTAATACTTCGTGCCCCATTGAGCGTAGTCCTTCTGCTAAGGTCAGATGTGCGCGGCTGTATTCGCCAACTAAAAGAATCTTCATATGTTCTCGTCAAATGCAGTACAAAGATAATACAAATATTGTATAATTTATTTATCTCAACCGATCAAATCTTTCTTTTTGATTATAAGTGTATTGTTATCGTCAATATAAAGCAACGGAACCGCCGCATCCGCCATTGCTCCCTTGTTATTTTTATCTATATCCTTCGTTTTATAAGCCCTTATATAATGACTCGTATTATCCTCAGAATCCTGTAACAACAATGATCTTTTCTTCACATCGTTCCCATATTTATCTAAAGAACCGGCAAAGTCAACCTCCTTCGCTAAGATCTTTATAAAATATTTGTTATGACGATGAGAGTCGTTGGTAAATACCAGATAAGTATATCCGTTTTTCTCTCCGACGGGCGAAGCCAGACATACATGAAAAGAACCTTCCTGCGCCATCTTCGTTTTTTGTATATGCTTCTTTATCGCTTTCAGCCAGACAGTACCTATAACAAACAATATAAGATAAGGAGCAATATACCATGAAATCAACAAATCCTGCTTGTACAGATATAATATCCCTACCAAACCAACAAATAAAAAACAAATCGGGGGTACTATAAGTACACTCTTCCACCACATTGTCTTATTCAGATAGTCTTTTTTGAATTGCTGATCCTTCTCAAGCTTTGCATAATCTTCCTGTTTCATAAACTACGGATTGAAATATTTGTTAAAAACACAAAATTAAAACGCTTTACCAACTTACCTGCCTCAAAAAGCATAAAGTTTCTAAAAACGGAAAAATATAAACATCTATTATCAAAAAAGCGTTATACTGACAGAAAAAAATTAATTTTACATCCGGTTATTATCACGGTCAGTAATCTATAGTATAGATAAATGTCTTGAATTTTGATAAAACAGAATTTATAGCCCGACTCAACATACATACAACAAAGATGAACTACCCTACTTACAACGCAGCAGGACTGACTCTTTCAAAGTTTAAAAGACTGATGAACGGGTTGAAGAACAATCTCACTACCGACGAACTCTCCAAACTTCGTACAGTAGTGAAGAAGGCCATATCTGAAGGCGTATACCGGAAAGACGAGAAAATAGGCAGTATCACAGACCTCACCGTCAGCACCAGTATAATTCTGATAGAAGAACTGGGGTTGAAAAGCGCATCTATTATTGCCCTTATCCTGTACAGGCCGGTGATGCACAAATGTGTTTCATCTGACGAGATCAGGAAATTATTCGGCAACGATGTAGCTGATATAGTAGCCGGACTGATAAAGGTAAATGCACTGGATGTAAACGAGTCGACAATGGCTTCCGACAACTACATCAAGCTCCTGATAACCCTTGCCGAAGATATGCGGGTGATACTTATAAAGATAGCCAGCCGGCTGCACAAGATAAGATGCGCCGAAAGCTATCCCGAAAAATATCGTCTGCAACTGGCTGTGGAAGTTTCGTACTTATACACTCCTTTGGCTCACAAACTGGGTTTGTACAATATAAAGACCGAGCTGGAAGACCTGTATCTGAAATATACCGACAGAGAAGCTTACGATTTCATCTTAGAGAAAATAAGCGAAAGTAAGGCTTCCCGCGACAAATATATTGCCGAATTTATAGCTCCTATAGATAAGAAGCTGAAAGAGACAGGACTAAAATACGACATCAAAGGGCGTGTTAAGTCTATTTCTTCAATCAACAATAAACTAAAGAAACAGAAAATTGACTTCGAGTCTATCTACGACCTGTTCGCCATACGCATTATACTCGAATCGCCTCTCGATAAAGAGAAGGCCGAGTGCTGGCAGGCATACTCCATTGTCACCGATCTGTATACGCCGAACCCAAAAAGGCTGAAAGACTGGCTGTCGATCCCCAAGAGCAATGGATACGAATCACTGCATACAACAGTGATGGGACCCGAATCGCGCTGGGTAGAGGTGCAGGTGCGTACCCGTCGCATGGACGAAATAGCCGAGCGCGGGCTTGCCGCACACTGGAAATACAAAGGTGTGAAAAGTCAGTCGAGAATGGACGACTGGCTGACCAGCCTGCGCGAAATGCTCGAAAACAAAGACATAGAATCGGGAGAAAAGCTTGAAAACTTCAAGCTCGACCTCTATGATGACGAAATATATGTCTTCACTCCGAAAGGCGATTTACATAAACTGCCTAAAGGTGCGACCGTGCTCGACTTTGCCTTTGCCATACATTCCGGCGTAGGTTCTACCTGCGTATCGGGAAAGATCAACGGCAAGAATGTCTCTATACGCCACAAGCTACAAAACGGAGACCAGATAGAAATACTTACCTCTCCCAATCAGTCGCCCAAGCAGGACTGGCTGAATTTTGTAACCACCTCGAAAGCGAAGAATAAAATACGTCAAAGCCTGAAAGAGGAAGCCAACAAACAGGTAGAAATAGCCAAAGAACTGATGAAACGCCGCGTAAAAAACCGCAAGATGGAGATAAACGACTCCATTATGATGCGCCTCATCAAAAAACTGGGATTCAAGACTGTCACCGATTTCTATATCAAAATAGCTGAAGGCACCCTCGAGGTTAATTCGGTGATAGATCAATATCTCGAACTGGAAAAAGGCGAACAACACGATAAGCACGAAGCCATCAGTGCCGAAAAGTATGTTGTGCACCAGACAGAGGACGTAAAGGAACTCGCCAGTCGGGAAGAGCTTGTTATCGACCACAACCTGACAGGTGTAGACTATAAACTGGCCAAATGTTGTAACCCGATTTACGGAGACGAAATATTCGGCTTCGTATCTTCGCAGGGCATAAAAATTCACCGCAAAAACTGCCCCAATGCAAACGATATGATATCGCGGTTTGCCTACAGGGTAATCCCCGCCCGATGGACAGGCAGGTCGGGATCGCTCTACACCGTTACGTTACGCGTTATCGGTCACGACGACATCGGCATTATCAACAACCTGACCTCCATCATTGCCAAAGAATCGGGCATAAATATGCGCTCGATCAGTATCGACAGTAACGACGGGTTATTTCAGGGCAATATTTCGGTGATGCTCAACAATACCGATATGCTCAACGGACTGATAAAGAAACTGAAAACCGTAAAAGGAGTAAAAGAAGTCAGCCGGCTAAATTAATAAAGAGCCATTCGATTTTAACTAAAAGCTGACAAGTTTTTCGGTCTTTTGTAGGGGCGAATAAACATTCGCCCGCAGATTAGACAACCGGGCGAATGATTATTCGCCCCTACAAGTTTAATCCCCCTTTTTCGGGGCTTTGCTGCTCCCTCTCCTCTTGGAGAGGGCTGGGGTGAGGTGCATTTTAACTAAAACCTGACAAAGATTACAAGTTTACTAGCTTACTAGTTTACTCCTCTTTTTTTAGTACACTCATCATCATTAATTAGCTCCGCTGATTTATCAATTAGCTCCGCTGAATGTTATTTCAAAGACCTCTTTCATTGGCATATCGGCATATTTACCTCGTCTTCACTTCGGTGAACGTTGTTTGCTCATTAGCACATTGATATCTTATAGATAAACTTTTAAACAAAAAATACAAGCTCTACAGAAATATCCTTATTCTCCTATTCACATTATTTAAATAGCTATGTCACGATATTTTTATTACTTTCGTAACTGCAAAAATGATCGATCAAGGAACTATAGACCGGATAATAGACACAGCACAAATAGTAGATGTGGTGTCGCAGTTTGTCACACTCAAACGACGTGGGATTAACTATGTGGGATTGTGCCCTTTCCACGAGGACAGAAGCCCGTCTTTCTATGTTTCTCCGGCAAAAAATATCTGCAAATGCTTTGCCTGTGGCGAAGGCGGTACGGCTGTACACTTCATTATGAAGCACGAACAACTGTCGTACTTCGATGCTTTGCGTTTCCTTGCCAAGAAGTATAATATCGAGATACAGGAGCGGGAACTCACCGATGAGCAAAAACAGGCATACAACGAACGCGAGAGCCTTTTTATCCTTAACGATTATGCCCGTGATTATTTCAAAAACATCCTTCACGAACACATCGAAGGCAAATCGGTAGGACTGAGCTACTTCAAAGAACGCGGATTCAGGGAAGATATTATCGAGAAATTCCAGCTCGGCTACAGTCTCGAACAAAAAGACGCATTTTCACAGGAAGCGCTGAAGAATGGTTACAAAAAAGAATACCTTGTAAAAACAGGGCTTACCATAGAAAGCGAGAGCAACAATGCACTTATCGACCGTTTTCGCGGGCGGGTGATGTTCCCCGTACATACCCTTTCGGGTAAAGTGATCGCATTTGGCGGACGCATACTCCGGAAAGTTGAAAATACAGGTAAATATATCAATTCGCCCGAAAGTGAGATTTATCACAAAGGAAACGAATTATACGGAATCTATTTTGCCAAGCAAGCTATAACCAAAGCCGATTGCTGTTTCCTTGTAGAAGGTTACACCGATGTCATATCCATGCATCAGGCAGGGGTGGAAAATGTAGTCGCTTCGTCGGGTACAGCCCTCACACACGGACAGATACGGCTGATACACCGGTTTACAAGCAATGTAACCGTTATATACGACGGTGATGCCGCCGGAATAAAAGCCGCCCTACGCGGAATAGACTTGTTGCTCGAAGACGGAATGAACATCAAAGTCGTACTTCTGCCTGATGGCGAAGACCCTGACTCCTTTGCACGTAAACAGAATGCAGGATCGTTCAACGATTATATAAAGGAGCACGAGGTAGACTTCATCCGTTTTAAAACCAAACTTTTGCTCGATGAAGCCGGGAACGATCCGATAAAACGGGCGACACTGATTTCGGATATTGTAAACAGTATATCCATCATTCCCGACAATATTATACGTACGGTTTATATCAAGGATTGCAGTATCCTGCTCGATATAGACGAACGCATATTGGTACAGGAAGTAACAAAGAAAAGGCTTGCCTATCTGGAACGTACCGCCCCACAGAGAGCAGCTACTGAAATGCTGGCTGTAAACAATGACCTGTCGCAACCGGTTACTCACAACAAGCCTGAAATAAAAGACACACCTATCGATAAATTCGAGCTGGCTATCCTGTATTACATTATCCGATACGGAACAGAAATGCTGACAGATGAATCGAATGAAGAAGAAGGTGCTATACCGATGAATGTGATCGATTATGTGAAATTCGACCTCGAGCGTGACGGGCTTTGGTTTACAAATCCTACTTATACCCTGATACTGAACGATGCTATCGAAAAAAGCGAAAGTCCCGACTTTATACCGAGTCGCTACTTTCTTGCGCATCAGGATTCTCAGGTAAGCAAAGTTACAGCCGAGCTGCTAAACGACAGATATCAGTTGAGCAAAGTACATATAAAGCAATTCGGTGAAAATCTCAAAGAGGAAGATACCCCGTTGGCTGAAGATAAACATCTGACAAAGAGTGTGCCCCGTGTGCTTACCGAACTGAAAGACGCTTATGTATCGAAACGAATCAGGAACATAAAAGACCAAATGGCCGAAAAGCAAAAAGAAGGTGACCTGGACGCTGCTATCGGACTGATGCAACAAATAAAGGAATTAGAGGAAATCAAAAAAGCCCTTGCTAAAGTTTTAGGTGAACGCATTATATTGAGGTGGTAATGTGCATATCTTTGCTGTTTCTCTACATGGGATACAAATACTTCTTTAATTTTCACTCCTCTGTGATTTTCTAAACTATACAACGACTAATAAGTAAAACCATCAAAAAATATTCAAAATAACAAACACTATGTTTTATCTCGAAACACAGGACATTGTAAAACAATACGGAGACTATACGGCTCTGAGCGGTGTAAGCGTTCAGGTTCCGCGCGGTTGCGTCTATGGACTGCTGGGACCTAACGGTGCCGGTAAGTCGTCGCTTATCCGTATTATCAACAGAATTACCGCCCCCGATGAAGGTAAGGTACTGATCAACGGCAGGGAATCGGTAGCCGACGATGTATTCAACATCGGTTATCTTCCCGAAGAACGTGGACTGTACAAAAAAATGAAAGTAGGGGAGCATATTATATTCCTTGCCCGTCTGCGTGGACTATCGAAGGAGGAAGCGAACGAGAAGATGCACTACTGGCTCAGGAAATTCGATATAGAATCGTGGATAGACAAAAAGGTAGAAGAGCTCTCGAAAGGGATGCAGCAAAAAATCCAGTTCATAGCTACAATTATACACGAACCCGACCTATATATTCTCGACGAACCGTTCAGCGGATTCGATCCCGTGAATGCAGAACTCTTGAAAAACGAGTTGCTGGAACTGAAAGCAAAGGGAAAAACCATTATCCTATCTACTCACAACATGGAATCGGTAGAAGCTCTCTGTGACGAAATTACCCTAATCAACAAGTCGAAAGTCGTGCTACAAGGTAATGTAAAAGAGATACGTGCCCGTTACAGGAAGCACATTTTCAAACTGGACGTATCGGGTGAAAGCTTCGATATGGAATCAGCACATTTCAGCATATTGTCGCAATCGACAACTAATAATGTGACCGAAGTACGTATACAAAGGCACGATAACGCCTCAAACTCTGAACTGCTGCAGGAAGTGACCCGCAAGTACGAGGTACTCACCTTTGAGGAAGAGTTGCCGTCAATGAATGATATTTTTATACAAATCGTATCCCAGACAGAAAAATGAGCGCATTAGGACTAATCATACAGAGAGAATTCTCATCCAGAGTAAAGACAAAGACTTTTATTCTGACTACATTGCTGACACCGCTTCTTTTTGCGGCCATGACTCTCCTGCCGACTCTCCTGATGATGGTAAGTGACAACGACGACATCAAGAAAGTATATGTCATAGACCAGACCGGAATGTATGCAAACCTGTTTCAGAACTCAAAGGACTATGAGTTTATCACACTGGCTGCAAACGATACTACACAAAAGGAAAAAACAACAGCATTGCTACAGATAGTAGGCGATCTGAGTGTAAACCCTAACGCTGCTACATTTTTTTCCGAGAAGCAGCAACCACCGCGCGAACTGACTGCTTATATTAATAATACCCTTTCGGAAGCAGTAAAAAATAAAAAGATAGATGATTTCACTACCAGTAGCAATATCGATGTGAAATTGGCTACCGATCTGCAAAATCTGTTGAAATCGAAAGATAAAGTAAGCGTCTCTACTATCCGTTGGGACGAAACGGGAAAGGAAAGGGAAACATTGGGAGAGGTGGCTTCGATGGTAGGAATGGTGCTTACCATCTGTATGTTCTTCTTCATTATGATGTATGGGCAAATGGTCGTACAAAGCGTAGTGGAAGAAAAGAGTAACCGAATTATAGAAGTTATCATATCTTCGGTAAAACCATTCGACCTGATGATGGGAAAAATCATCGGTGTGGGTTTGGTAGGCCTGCTTCAATTACTCGTATGGCTCATATTGGGAGGAGGTATAATGATCGCTATACAAATGTACCTTGGTATAGACCCTAGTAGTATGCCTTCGACGATGGATACACAACAGGCTATGGCTATGATGAACAATGTGGAAATCAGTAAATCGATGAATGAAATATTCAGTATCAACTGGGCACAGGTAGCGATCTGTATGATTCTTTACTTCATCGGGGGTTATCTGCTCTTCTCATCGTTATACGCCATGTTCGGCTCGGCTGCTAACGACTCGCAGGAAGCGCAGCAACTGATGATGCCACTCAGTGTGATTCTGATTCTGGCTTTTTATACCGGATTTGCGGCTGCCCGAAACCCTGAAGGGGCTATGGCCTTCTGGTGTTCGCTGATACCGTTTACTTCGCCTGTGGTGATGATGGTACGCGCGCCGTTCGAGGTTCCTATCTGGGAGCTGGTAGTATCTGTCGTATTGCTCTTCATTACAGCTATACTGATGGTAAAACTGGCGGCAAAAATATACCGTGTGGGAATACTGATGTATGGCAAGAAGGTAACTTTTGCTGAAATGTTCAAATGGCTGAAATATAAGTAACTAATTTTTTTCTTATATAATCAAAGGCTGCATAGGGTTTTACTCCTTATGCAGCCTTTTTATATGAATCAAACCTTTTACAGATTCAGGTTACTTCCTTTTGGATACTTCACTGTATAGTTTATCTGATAAGTTTTTGTTTCTCCTGCTTTGATTTCTTCTTCCCATGTGATTACACCCAGATCTTCTTTGTTGGCAGTCCATGCAGTAGTTTCTTTGAGCAGCTCTACTTCGATAGCCTTCTGTGTAGAGATCGGATACTGGTCTTTCAATACCATCTTCACAGGTTTATTTTGTCCGTTGCGCACAGTCAGACGGTATGCAAATGCCTGTTTGGTATCGCTACCCAAGAATTTGGTACTACTGAAATCCTGCATTTTCTCACGCTTTACCGTTACACGTTTGTCGGTACCCAGTGTCAGTGTCAGTTTATCCTGAATAGAACGGGCATTGATAAACGATTCACCCACATAAGTGCCGTCATAGGTTATGTTTGCCTTCCCACTCAGCAGGTTCAACTGTTCCCAGTTCGATATTTCGGCAAGCAGGTAAGTTTCCGGATCGAGTTTCGGCGCACAATAGTATTTATATTCGGCTGTAGTTTCCTTTGTTTGCAAGTCTATTGTCTGTTCCTTGCCATTGCCGGGAATGGTATATGGCATATCTATGTTGTAGACCATTGTCAATTCGTTTTCTTTCTGGCTTACATAGTCGTCCATGCTTTTCAGCGAAACCAGAACAACGCTGTTTGCAGCTCTCGAGCCGTATATGGCTGTAGACGAAGCATCTTTCAGTACGTTTACGTCTTTTATCATATTCTGATCCAGCGAAGCCATATAATCGGCATCTACCGGTGTACCGTCTACGACATAAAGCGGTGAAGTCGCCTTACTATCTGCACCACGCTCTCTAAAATCCAAATAGTCTTTATTATCTTCCGTATACATTTGTGCTCCGGCTCCCGCACCTATAAACCAAGTATTTTTCTTTGAGTCTTCGTTTAATTTATAGGAATAGGAGTTTTGTGCAAGAGACTGCCTGTCAAAATATCCACTACTTGATTCTGTTCTTGCCTGTGGACGATAGTAATCGAGGAACCACGCATTAAACAGTGGTGCAACTTTCCCGTTACTTGGCACTGCCGATGATAATGTGAGTTTTACTTTTTCCCAATCGAGTCCGGTAGTTTGACGCACTTTCGACTTGGCTGCTATTTTGATCGGCTTATCGGTAGACGCTATGTTAATATCATAATAGGGCGTCCATCCGGCAGCAGTGGTATAGTATGAAATGGTAAAATCACAATTTGCAGCAACCGGAGCAGACAAAGCCAGTTTGATTACACCTGATGTCTTATTATTCTTCAACGACTCCTGATCGAGTTGCTGTCTTAATCTAAGAATAGCATTGGAATAATCATATTTTTTCTTTTCATTGGTAGTCTGCACATTGTACAAATCCAGCGATTTACTTTTGTAGTAATCCATTGTCTTCACCAATTCGTCTATCCCCATTCCTTTATCAGAACCCGATACATTTTTCTCGGTTCCTTGTTGCAGCAGGTCTATCAGATTTCCTGTGATTTTAATTTCGGCTTCCACCTGATTAAGTTTCTTCTGATAAATATCCATAGAATCGGTCAGCTTTTTTGCAATAGCATTCGATGATTTCCCTTCGGTAAGGTAGTCCACCGAAAACTCATAAGCCGATACGATCACCCCGTTGGTCGTCTTTATTTTCAGGCTGTTTTTATCTATATTCGGGCTTAACCCTTCTATATAGATTTCATTGTCTCCTTTCACCAATGTGGCTGTAGCTGTATGCAGCAATTCTGCCCCCTGAAAAAATACAGTGGCATCGTTCAGTTTCGACTTGATCGTTTTCTTTTCCTGTGTAAAGCCGTTCAGACATAAAGCAAGGGCTGCGGTAATAATCAGTAGTCTTGTTCTCATAAGTCGTTTTTATTAATGTAAGATTTCTGTTTCTCGCCAAATGTATATATTTAACAAATAATATTTTAGTCAAGAAGGGTGAAAGAATGTTTTGAATTGGTAAAAGGGGAAGTCGGGTTGATAAAAAAAGGTATGGATTAGCTCCATACCTCTGTTTTGCATTTTTATCTTGTCAGCCGTCCATCATCGATCAGTGACATGCGATGTTCCTTTTCCATAAAACGGAAAAACATATACAGTCGGTATTCTACTTCCAGTCCGTAATCTGTTTGCGGGTTATAGTCGATAGATACTTCATAGATATTCGGATCGTACAGCAAAGGTAGGCTATGACGTGCATTCCACTCTGTTACCATCAATACGTTTTTTGTCTTTAGATATGTTTCGGAATAAAACTCTTTCGGCTGTTGAGTTAGTAGAAAACTTTCAAAACCGGCATCGAGAACAATGGCTTCGTATTCTTCCTTATCCTTCTCCATAAACTGCTTTGTATAGATAACAAGAGTCTGTGTGTTGGCGGGAGGATTTCCGTAAATGCCGACCATAGAGGAATCTTTCAAAATCGAAATAGAAGCAATATCTTCTACCTTAATGTTTTTCAGATCATAGACCAGCTCGTTGTCTACCAGTATTGCCTTCCACGTTTTTATACTATCTGTAATAACGGAAATATTAAGAGAATCTCCATGCACTCTATTCTGTAAGAGTAAAAGAGAGTTGGCCGGTGCACGTCTGAATTCTTTCTTCGCTTCATCATCTGTTGTTTTCTGTCCAAAACACAGTGCCGGCAATATAAATAACAACAGTAAGAACATCTTTTTCATAGCAAATGGTTTTGTAAAAGTTATACCTTTTCAAATATAGTAAATTCCACTTGTAATTATTTGAACAATAATGAAAAAGTTTATCTATAAGATATCAATGTGCTAATGAGCAAACAACGTTCACCGAAGTGAAGACGAGGTAAATATGCCGATATGCCAATGAAAGAGGTCTTTGAAATAACATTCAGCGGAGCTAATTGATAAATCAGCGGAGCTAATTAATGATGATGAGTGTACTAAAAAAAGAGGAGTAAACTAGTAAGCTAGTAAACTTGTAATCTTTGTCAGGTTTTAGTTAAAATGCACCTCACCCCAGCCCTCTCCAAGAGGAGAGGGAGCAGCAAAGCCCCGAAAAAGGGGGATTAAACTTGTAGGGGCGAATAAACATTCGCCCGCAGATTAGACAACCGGGCGAATGATTATCCGCCCCTACAAAAGACCGAAAAACTTGTCAGCTTTACATACGCTTCGCTCCTGTGACCGTTGGTTGTTAGCTTTTAGTTAAATCAGTCTCACGCAAAGGCGCGAAGGTGCAAAGAAAAATACTTGTACCTGGCAACTGCCCGCAGGGCGAAGAATTGAAAATCGCCGAAGTGAAGACGAGGCAAACTTGTAACTCTCGTAAGAAATGTCAGTTTTTAGTTAAAATTTTCATCCTGATATTTTAAGAAGTTTTTTAATTTAAAAAGTAAAAACAAAGCGAGGCGAAACAATACTTTCAGCCTTTTAACTATCTTTGCACCCAAATATATAAAAAACAACAGCTTAATTAAGCAATTTAATATTATATACCTGTTGCATTATGAAAAAATATAACCTGATAAACAACATTTTCGGTTGGTTTAGTTTTGCTGTGGCTGCGGTCGTTTACCTGATGACTATAGAGCCTACTGCCAGCTTCTGGGATTGTGGAGAGTTTATCACATCGGCATACAAACTCGAAGTAGGACACCCGCCGGGCGCTCCGTTTTTTATGTTAACAGGTAAATTCTTCTCGCTGTTTGCATCCGATCCCAGTCAGGTAGCAATGATGGTGAACGCTATGTCGGGAATATTGAGTGCACTGACAATACTATTCCTGTTCTGGACAATAACCCACCTCGCAAAAAAACTCATATACACCGATACTGAAAAAGAAATGACACTTGGTCAGACAATCGCTATCATCGGTAGTGGTCTGATCGGTGCGCTTACATATACTTTTACCGATACATTCTGGTTCTCGGCCGTAGAGGGTGAAGTTTACGCCTACTCGTCCATGTTTACAGCCCTTGTATTCTGGCTGATACTGAAGTGGGAAAACAGAGCTGACCTGCCGGGTTCGGATAAGTGGCTGGTACTGATAGCATATGCAATGGGATTATCTATCGGAGTCCACTTGCTCAACCTGCTTTGTATACCGGCAATCGGATTGGTATATTATTTCAAGAAAGCAAAGAATATCGACCTGAAAGGTACAGTGATAGCATTAGCAGTATCAGTATTCCTTATCGTTGTGCTGATGTATGGTATCATACCGGGATTCACAAGAGTGGGTGCCTGGTTTGAAATGCTGTTTGTAAACTCTTTAGGCATGTCGTACAATAGCGGATCGCTCGTGTACATCCTGTTGGTAGTACTTGCTATCGCATGGGGATTATACGAAACGCTATCGGTAAAGGGTGATATGAATCGCGCTAAAGTCGCTTTCATTCTTTGTATGTCGCTGGGCGGAGTAATTTTTATCGGAGATAATGCACTACTGTGGATTATCCTGTTCATCGCTCTTGTAGCATTTCTTTTTGTCTACAAAGGTGTTAATGTCAGATTTCTGAATACAACTATACTTTGCCTGATGGTTATTCTTATCGGATACTCGTCATTCGCACTGATACCTATACGTTCCATCGCCAATACACCGATGGATCAGAACTCACCAGAGAATGTATTTACATTGGCAAGCTATCTCAACCGTGAGCAGTATGGAGACAGACCATTATTTTACGGTAAAACTTATGCTTCGAGCGAACTCAGAAACAACGAAGGCAGACTGGAACCACCGGTAAGTGAGAAGAAGACTTACGACAAAGTGGTGAAGAAATCGCCGGATCAGAAGGACGAATATGTTGTAACCGGCACGGTTCCGACTTATGGCTATGACAAAACGATGTTCATGCCGCGCATGTACTCTACCGAAAGAAGGCATATTATGGGTTATCAGATATGGGCAGGAGTGAGAGATACCTCTGTAGCTCCTACCATGATGGAAAACCTGCGATTCTTCTTCGATTATCAGCTCAACTTCATGTATTTCCGCTATTTCATGTGGAACTTCTCAGGCCGTCAGAACGATATACAATCGGTAGGAAACCTGAGTAACGGTAACTGGATTACCGGTATCGGTTTCGTAGACGAACTACTCGGACGCGGGCCTCAGGGCAACCTGCCGCCTGATATAGCCGACAACAAGGGTCACAACAAATATTATATGCTTCCTCTTATTCTGGGTATTCTGGGTATTGCATTCCAGCTGACAAGGGGTAAGAAAGGCGAACAGCAATTCCTTGTTACTTTTATGCTGTTCTTTATGACAGGTATAGCCATTATTGTGTACCTCAACCAGCAGCCATTCGAGCCGCGCGAACGTGACTATGCTTATGCCGGATCGTTCTACGCATTCTGTATATGGATAGGCTTCGGGGTTGCATTCCTCTGGAATCTGCTGAAAAAGGTATTACCGGAAACACCTGCGGCAGCTGTAGCGACAGTAGTTACTCTGTTTATTCCCATACAAATGGCCAGCCAGAACTGGGACGACCACGACCGTTCAGACAGATATACAATGCGTGATTTCGGGATGAACTATCTGCGTGGTTGCGAGCCAAACAGTATATTGTTTACAATGGGTGACAACGATACATTCCCGCTATGGTATGCACAGGAAGTAGAAGGTTTCCGTACCGATGTACGTGTAACCAACCTCAGCTACCTGCAAACAGACTGGTATGTAGACCAGATGCGTCGTCAGGCATATGACTCGCCTCCTCTGCCTATCGAATGGGAAGAAGACCGTTATCAAGGATCGAAAGGACAGTCGGCATACGTATTGTCGAAAAAAGATATAGAAAGCGTTATACTGAGAGAGTTCAGAGGCTCGAACGAAAATATGCTGAGTCGTATAAACTTTAATGATTTCTATGATGTTCAGGTATTTAAAGATACTATGCTTCTGGATGATGTACTGGATATACTGAGAACAAAAGACAACTATGCTCCGCGCAATCCTTGGATTGACAAAGGAGTGGTTATTCCGAGCAGTATTTTCAAGATGCCTATCGACACATCCAAAGTAGACTGGAAAGCTCTGGGTGCAAAACCTAAGACTGAGATGGTATTCAATATGGGCGACAATAAAGGCGGCATCTACAGACAGGAGATCATGATACTGGAAATGCTGAATAACATCAACAAAGATGATTGGAAACGTCCGATGTATTATGCCATCACTATCGGCGAAGCTCCTCTGCAACTGATAGACCAGTCGATGCTGGAAGGTATCAACTATCGCATTACCCCGGGTATTATAGACAGCACTACCGTAAATGTAGACGCATCGTTCGACAACCTGGTGAACAAATATAAATGGGGTGGTATAGAAAATCCGAAAGTGTATCTGGATGAAAACAACCTGAGAATGTGCCGCACATTCAGAATGATGTTCTCGTACCTGATTACAGCCTTACTGGAAAAAGGGGATAACGAACGTGCATTAATCGCTCTCGACAGATGTGTCGAAGTGCTTCCGGGCAATACAATCCCCAGAGGTGGTGAATCTATCGTGTTTGCCGATGCTTATTACCAGCTCGGACACCCTGAAAAAGCTCAGAAGATAATAGATGAAATATTGTACCGTACAGACGGAAGCCTGCAATGGTATGCCAGCATGAAACAAAGCGACATGACCAGCTGCAGCAACGACATCAGGGAATTGACCAATATAAAAATACAGATATTGGATACATACCGCCGTTACGACAGGGCTAAATATAAAGCCTTTATGGACAATATATTCAATCAGACAGAAGTATTTATGAACAACAGGGTTAGCTTCGGAGAAAGAAGCCATCCGCTCGACCATCTGATGCAAATGACGATGAGAGGTGCACTGCTGAGCGAAGACTCGGTCATGAAGAAAGAGGATGAAGCATTGATGGAGCGTACGGCTGAGTTGATGCACAAATATAGTCCTGAACTATTACAAAAATATTACAATACTAAATAAAGTATATTAGAACAATGGATCTTGACAGGGAAACCTATTAAGATCCATTGCTTTATAATGGTTTGTTATGTTTATAGAACAACCTCCTAAATTATATAGACTGCTCTTTCCCGGAGCATATTGGAGAAAACCTGTAGAAGGCGAAAAGACCGTTTATCTGACATTCGATGACGGCCCCATACCCGAGATAACCCCTTGGGTACTGGATTTGCTGGATAAATATGACATAAAAGCTACATTCTTTTGTGTAGGCGACAATGTGCGGAAGCATCCTGATATTTATAAGATGGTGCTCGACAGGGGACACCGTGTAGGTAATCATACCTTCAACCATATACAAGGTATTCGCAAATTCTCGAAACGGTATATAGACAATACAAAAAAGGCATCCGATTATATTGAGTCCGATATGTTTCGTCCGCCACACGGACACATGCGGATTCCCCAGTTCTTCGCTCTTCGCAGACATTACAAGATCATTATGTGGGATGTGGTAACCCGTGACTACAGCAAGCGCCAAACACCGGAAAAGGTTTTTGAGAATGTGAAGAAATATACCCGCGACGGGTCTATCATTGTATTCCACGACTCGCTGAAAGCTGAAAAGAATATGAAGTACGCCCTGCCCAGAAGTATAGAGTGGCTTAAAGAACAAGGCTACACTTTTAAGTTATTGTGATATTATTCGTGTAAAAAATCGTACTTTTGTAATCCAAACGTTTTTTGCATACATGATATTAGAACGCCTATCCATACTCAATTATAAAAACATAGAACAGGCCGAACTGGAACTGTCGCCCAAGATCAACTGTTTTTTGGGAAGTAACGGTATGGGTAAGACGAATCTGCTGGATGCAATCTATTACCTCTCCTTCTGCAAGAGTCACAGTAATCCGACCGATACTCAGAATATCCGTCACGATGCTGATTTTGCAGTTATACAGGGTTGGTACGACATAAGCAATAAACAGGAAGAGTTCTTCTGTAGTCTCAGACGCAAGCAGAAGAAGCAGTTTAAACGTAACAAAAAGGAATATGAGCGTTTCTCCGATCATATCGGATTATTACCCCTCGTCATGGTCTCCCCTTCCGATACAGAGCTTATAAGTGGTGGTAGTGACGAACGCCGCAAGTTTATGGATTTATTCCTGTCACAGTTCGACAAAGAATACCTCCATTCCCTTATCCGCTACAACAAAGCGTTGATGCAAAGGAATGCTTTACTAAAAACGGATGGATCTATAGACGACACTCTGCTAGATCTGTGGGATGAACAACTTACGGAAGAGGGTAAGATCATATACAACAAAAGAAAGGACTTTATAGATAAGTTTATTCCCATCTTTCAGAAGTTCTACGATTTCATTTGCCTGTCTAACGAAAAAGTAGCACTTACTTACGAATCTCATTTCGATACTGAGGATTTCGCCGCACTGCTGAAACAGCGGAAAGAACGGGATAAGATATTAGGCTATACTACTGTAGGTATACACAAAGACGATCTGGATATGCAGATGGATGGCTATTCCATCAAGCGTGTAGGTTCGCAAGGACAGAATAAGACATACGTAGTCGCACTGAAGTTTGCTCAGTTCGACTTTCTCCGAAAAGCAACTTCAACAACCCCTATATTATTGCTGGACGATATATTCGACAAGCTGGATTCATCGCGTGTAGAACAAATCGTTAAGCTTGTATTGGATAAAGATTTCGGGCAGATTTTTATCACCGACACCAACAGGGAACATCTATCTGATATCCTGTCGCAGACAAACAGTGATTATCATTTGTACGATGTTGAAAAAGGAGGAGTGGTACAAAAGAATACGGCGCTATGAGAAAACGGAATACAGAAAGCATAGGCGAAGTATTGAGGCAGTATTTTGAAGAGAACCCATTCTTCAGGCAAAAGCTTGCCGAAAGCAGAGCAGTAACCGGATGGGGACTGTTATTGGGTTCGATGATAAATTCGTACACTACAAATATCTACCTGCGCAATGGCGTTCTCTATGTATCGTTAAGCTCTTCTGTACTACGATCCGAGCTGATAATGGCAAAAGAAAGATTGATAAGTAAAATTAATGAACATGCGGGATTGCATGTTGTAAACGATATAGTATTCAGATAAAATAAATTATGGAAATCAAACCGGAAACATTCAAAACTTCGCTCCCTATCCAAATACGCTTTGGAGACATCGACGCTATCGGGCACATCAACAACAACATATATTTCAGCTATTTCGACTTGGGTAAGACTACCTATTTCGATATGATAAGGCCGGCATCGGTAAGCTGGACGGAAGGACTGATCGTAGTAGCACACATAGAGGTCGATTTCTTTTCGCCGATCTATTATAAAGAGAAAATAGCGGTTGATACCAAAGTTATCAAACTGGGAGACAAAAGTGGCGTTTTTCTGCAACAGATAAGGAATGTGAAAAATAATGAGATCAAATGTCGCTGCCAGTCTGTCTTTGTTACATACAATGCGCAGACGCAGTCGTCGATGCCGATTCCCGATGATTGGAGAAAGGTCATTTCAGAATATGAAGGAATAGAGTTATAATAAAGAAGGCGATATTAATATCGCCTTTTGTGTTATTTACCGGATCTGATTTCATCCAGTTTTTCTTTGCTATATTTTATCTCTGAAAACTGGGTTTTACAGAACTCCCCTCTTGGAGACTGTGAAAGGAATCCTATTTTCAGGTTCTCATCTGTTCCAAGATAAAAGTACCGAACCATATGCCAATAGTTGCCATCCAGAGAATAATGGAATGCGTATGCTCCACCACCTAATCCGGCAATTCGCATGTAAACCTCATCCGTGTCTATAAACTCATGATTGTTATCATCCGAATATTTCTTATTCACGACACTCACTACCTGATGTTTCAGTTGCGGAGTATATTCAAAGCACAACTTCGCCCACAGATCGGTATCAGAATATATCATCAGTACACCGGCATCGAAAACAGATAAGAAGTCGACCTTAACCTTACAGCTAAACAAGAAGTTTTCATCCGGCTTGAACAATGCAATAGGTGCCGTATCTACTGCATTCTTCTCCTGAGGATCGGTAAACAATCTGGACCCTTTGCCACCAACAAGAGTGAAGACATTATTCTCTACATTCCAGCTCAAAGGCTTATGCACCCACGTTATTTCATGAGGTATCGACTTGATCGCAATCTCATTATTTAACTGTCCTTTAGACGTAATGCTAAGGGAAATAATTATAGCAAGTAATACAAACTTTTTCATGGTTTTACATTTTTATTTTTGCGAATATAATAAAAAATAGAATATTCATTGTATAAAAATCCATCTCATGTATTGTTATTTTATAAAATAAATATACCTTTGCAAAAACAAAAAGAAAGAAGAATGAATTTTCTATTAACAAATACATTTTGGTGGTGGCACTCTCAACTCAAAAGGTCGTGAGCAAAACCGGTATGTATTAATGAATGGAAAGTATAAAATACAAAGCCTGTCGTAACTCACGACAGGCTTTTTTTGTAAGAGAAAAATAAAACAATATAAAAATGGAAAAATTTGCAGTTGACATCAACGGTTTTTATGGAGAATTTGGAGGGGCATACATTCCCGAAATACTTTATGATAACGTAGAAACATTGAAAAATTCTTATCTGAAAGTTATCAATGATTCCTCTTTCCGGAAAGAGTATAATTCCCTTCTTAAAGACTATGTAGGCCGCCCTTCTCCGCTCTATCTGGCTAACAGATTGTCAGACAAGTATGGCTGTAAGATCTACCTGAAACGGGAAGATCTTAACCATACGGGTTCGCATAAAATAAACAATGCTATCGGACAAATCCTGCTTGCCCGCCGAATGGGAAAAACCCGTATTATTGCCGAAACAGGAGCCGGACAACATGGTGTGGCTACAGCAACAGTCTGCGCACTAATGAATATGCAATGTATTGTATATATGGGTAAAACCGATGTAGAGCGCCAGAAGCTGAATGTGCAGAAAATGGAAATGCTGGGAGCTACAGTTATCCCCGTAACCAGTGGCAACATGACACTGAAAGATGCTACAAACGAAGCTATACGCGATTGGTGCTCCAACCCGTCCGATACGTATTATGTTATCGGTTCTACTGTTGGGCCTCATCCCTACCCTGATATGGTGGCCCGTTTGCAATCGGTGATCAGTGAAGAGATACGCAAACAGTTGCTGGAAAAAGAAGACCGCGAAACTCCTGATTATGTAATGGCATGTGTTGGTGGTGGCAGTAATGCAGCAGGTACAATATTCCATTTTATTGATGAACCTGATGTAAAGATTGTACTGGCTGAAGCGGCAGGCAAAGGTATCGATACAGGCGAGTCTGCTGCAACTATTCATTTAGGAAAACTTGGAATCATACATGGTAGCAAAACACTGATTATGCAATCGGAAGACGGACAGATTGAAGAGCCTTATTCCATTTCGGCAGGTCTCGACTATCCGGGTATCGGCCCGATGCATGCACATCTGGCAAAAACAGGCCGTTCTAAGGTACTGGCTGTTACCGATGATGAAGCTATGGAGGCTGCATTTGAACTAACGAGATTGGAAGGGATTATTCCTGCCATTGAATCGGCTCATGCTTTAGGAGCTTTGAATAAAATGAGTTTCAAGAAAGATGATGTAGTTGTTCTTTGTCTATCCGGTAGAGGAGACAAGGATATGGAAACATATATAACCGCTTTTAATCATTAAATGTAAATGTAGGGGTGAAAATCTTTCGCCCGGGAATAATAACGATATCAAACGGGCGAAAGGTTTTTCGCCCCTACAAAACCCAAAAAGATGCAATACAAGATAAATGTAAAAACCAAAAACCTCCTCGCCGATCTTCAAACTCCTGTCGGTCTCTATCTTAAAGTAAGGGATATCTATCCCGAATCGGCTCTATTGGAAAGTTCGGACTACCATGGAGGCGAGAACAGTTATTCTTTCATAGGTATCAGTCCTATTGCCCGATTTAAGGTTGATAATAATGAAATAACATGTACCTACCCTGATAATACAACAAAAAAGGAGAAACTATCCGATCAGGAAAAGCTGACCGATAAGTTCAATGACTTCATTCATCAGTTCGATGTACAGGGAGAAAACAAAACCAATATCAATGGCTTTTTCGGATATACTTCTTATGATGCGATCCGCTACTTTGAAGCGGTAGACCCAAGAAACAGTAAACTAAACAACTCTGACATCCCTGAATTTTACTATATACTTTATAGGTTCATACTCGTTATCAATCATCTGAAAAACGAACTGGCCATTGTAGAAAACATTGTAGATGGAGCTACTGAAAGAATGCCTGAATTGGAAGCAATCCTGACTAATAATAACATTGCTTCTTACAATTTCGAGACGATTGGTAGTGAACAATCCATGATCACTGATGAAGAACATCAGGAAATGATAAAGAAAGGAATTGCCCATTGCAAGCGTGGCGACGTGTTCCAGATCGTCCTTTCACGATGCTTCACTCAAAAATTCACCGGGGACGACTTTAAAGTATATCGCTCGCTCCGATCTATCAATCCTTCACCTTATCTTTTTTACTTCGATTTTGGCTCGTTCCGCATCTTTGGTTCTTCACCCGAAACTCATTGTAAAATCACAAAAGGCAAAGCTTATATCGACCCTATTGCAGGCACTTATTTCCGCACGGGCGACGATGAAAAAGACCGCATATTGTCCGAGAACTTATTGAAAGACGAAAAGGAAAATGCCGAGCATGTGATGCTTGTCGATCTTGCTCGCAACGACTTAAGCAGGAATTGCCACGATGTAAAAGTAGAATTCTATAAGAATGTACAATTCTATTCTCATGTCATTCACCTTGTTTCCCGCGTTAGTGGAATAGTAGATAAAAAGCATAATAATATCTCAGTATTTGCAGACACTTTCCCTGCCGGAACACTTTCGGGCGCACCAAAGGTAAGAGCCATGCAACTCATCCGTGATATAGAAAAACAGATGCGCGGCGTATATGGCGGTTGCATCGGATATATCGGTTTCAATGGAGACTTGAATCAGGCTATTACGATCCGTACTTTTCTCAGCCGCAACAATACACTTTATTATCAGGCGGGAGGAGGAATCGTTTCTAAATCGAACCCTGAAACCGAAGTGATGGAAGTAAAAAATAAACTGGGAGCATTAACCAAAGCTGTAAAAGCGGCGGTTGAGTTGAAAAATTAGAGGCCCCCTAATCCCCCGGAGGGGGAATCAAAAACAGAATAATAATGGAAAATAAAACAAATACAGACAAACAATTCCTCCCTTACGGGGAGGCTAGGAAGGGCCGCATTCTTATCTTCGACAACTACGACTCATTCACATATAACCTTGTTCATCTGGTAAAAGAACTTGGCTATACAGATGTGGACGTTTACAGGAATGACAAAATAGCCCTTGATGAAGTAGAAAAATACGATAAGATTATCTTATCTCCCGGTCCGGGTATTCCATCCGAAGCAGGGTTGCTTTTACCATTGATAAAGGAATACGCAGGTAAAAAACCAATACTTGGAGTTTGCTTGGGGCATCAGGCAATAGGAGAAGCTTTCGGTGCAACACTTACCAATCTGGAGGATGTGTATCATGGAGTAGCTACAAAGATAAAAATCACAAAGCCCGATTATATATTCAATAGCTTGGAGAATGAAATCGAAGTCGGGCGTTATCATTCATGGATAGTCGATAATAAAAACATTCCTGATTACCTTGAAATTACGGCAGTAGATGATAATGGGCAGATAATGGCTCTCCGCCATAAAGAATACGATATTCACGGAGTACAATTTCATCCCGAATCGGTATTAACTCCTATGGGTGAAATAATAGTAAAGAATTTTTTAAAGTAGTCTACTAGTTCTTAGAGTTCTAGTCTACTAGTTTATTCTAGTACATTAGTTCACTCAAAAAAACTGGTAAACTAGTAAACTTATAAACTAAAATAATCATGAACAAAAAAATCTTATTAAGCGAAAACGACATTCCAAGAAGCTGGTACAACATTGTAGCGGATATGAAAAACAAACCGTTACTACCTCTTCATCCGGGAACAAAAAAGCCACTGGAAGTAAGTGATCTGGAACCAATATTTGCGACTGAACTTGCTAAACAGGAATTAAACTATACCGACCGTTGGATCGAAATTCCTGATCCAATACGTGAGCTATATAAAAACTATCGTCCTACTCCGCTGGTACGCGCTTATGGATTGGAAAAAGCTCTGGATACTCCGGCACACATCTATTTTAAGAATGAGAGCGTCAGCCCTGTAGGCTCACACAAACTGAACTCAGCAATAGCACAGGCATATTACTGTAAAGAGCAGGGTGTGACGAACATCACAACCGAAACTGGCGCAGGACAATGGGGTGCAGCCTTATCGTATGCAGCGAACCACTTTGGTCTCGATCTGGCAGTTTATATGGTAAAGATCAGTTATCACCAAAAACCTTATCGCCGCTCGATTATGCAAACTTATGGCGCAGAAGTTATAGCATCGCCGAGTATGAGTACCAAAGCGGGGCGTAAAATCATTACCGAAAACCCTACTTATCAGGGAAGTCTTGGAACAGCGATCTCCGAAGCGATTGAGTTGGCTCTAAACACACCAAACTGCAAATATACATTAGGAAGTGTGTTGAATCACGTAGCACTCCACCAAACCATCATCGGCCTCGAGGCAGAAAAGCAGATGGAAATAGCAGGAGAATATCCGGATGTAGTGATCGGTTGCTTTGGCGGAGGTTCTAACTTCTCGGGTATTTCGTTCCCATTCCTGCGTCATAAACTGACCGAAGGAAAAGATGTGCGCCTTGTTGCGGCAGAACCGGCTTCATGTCCCAAATTAACCCGTGGAAAATTTGAGTATGACTTTGGCGACGAAGCCGGATATACTCCACTTTTACCGATGTACACGTTAGGGCACAATTTTGCACCGGCTAACATACATGCAGGCGGACTTCGCTATCATGGAGCAGGGACTATCGTTAGCCAACTGAAAAAAGACGGATATATAGAAGCCGTAGACGTGAAACAGCTAGACACATTCGAGGCAGGCATCCTATTTGCAAAAGCGGAAGGCATCATTCCGGCACCTGAATCATCTCATGCTATACATGCAGCTATTCAGGAAGCATTGAAAGCAAAAGAAGAAGGCAAACAAAAAACAATCTTATTCAACCTGTCGGGTCATGGGCTTATCGATATGGCTGCTTATGACCGCTATTTCGATGGAGAACTCACTAATCATGAATTATCCGATGAAGAGATAGCAAAGACAACAGATGCGTTAGAAAAACTAGTATAATTTAAAGATTTCAGGTTTCAAGATTTCAAGATTAAAAACTTGTTTACTTGTAACTCGTAACTTGTAACTGACAATGAAACAGATACTCAACCGACTCTTTGAACACCAATACCTCAACCGCAACGAGGCAAAGGAGATACTAACCAACATGGCGGACGGGAAATACAATGATTCCGAGATTGCCGCATTCATCAGTGTATTCCTGATGCGCAGTATCAGTGTGGATGAATTCCTCGGATTCTCCGATGCCCTACTCGACTTGCGGGCAAATGTAGATACGCTTGCAGCTTATAATCCGATAGACATTGTCGGCACGGGAGGTGATAATAAGAATACGTTCAACATATCTACCCTTGCCTGTTTTGTAGTAGCGGCATCAGGATATAAAGTAGCCAAGCATGGAAACTACGGTGCCACATCGGTAAGCGGAGCATCCAATGTAATGGAGCAGCATGGCGTAAAATTCACGGCTAATATTAGTAAATTAGAACGATCTATCGATAAGACCAATATAGCTTATATGCATGCCCCATTATTCAATAATGCATTGAAAGTTGTAGCTCCTGTACGTAAAGCATTAGGTGTGCGCACATTCTTTAATATGCTTGGCCCGGTGGTAAATCCTATTAAGCCAAAGCGTACCGTACTGGGTGTTTTCAATCTGAAAATGGCACGGCTCTATTCTTATATGTATCAGCAGACCGATGTCGATTATGCTATTGTCCACAGTCTCGATGGATATGATGAGATATCCTTGACCGGAGATTTCAAAATTATTAATAAATTTGAGGAGAATATCTTTACTCCCGAACAGTTAGGCTTCAAGAGAGTAACCGAGCCCGATTTATATGGTGGTGAAACACCCGAAGATGCGGCAAAGATATTTGACAACGTAATAAACAACACGGCGACACTTGCTCAGAAGAATGCGGTGATAGCCAATGCGGCAACAGCTATACAGACAATCGATCCTAAAAAGTCTTTTGCCGATGCAATAGCAGAAGCACGGGAATCGATAGACAGCGGGCGGTTGAAGCAGACATTCGGAAAGTTCCTGGAATTGAACACATAAAACGATGGATAAGATTAGCTTTGAGATTCTGAAAGAGAATGCTGATAAAGGAGATATTGAATCCCTAAATGAATTAGCCAACATTTATGATGGCGGCTATAAAAATGATAACGGAGAAATCATTATCGAAAAAGATATCCCTTTAGCTATTGAATACTATAAAAAAGCAATAGAAAAAGGTTCAAGTATCGCAAGTCATAATCTCGGCACCATATATAGAGACATGGGTGATTATGAAAAGGCATTCACTCTATATCAAAAATCACAGGAGTTATCCTCTGAAGGATGGAACAGACCTGTCCTATTTCTTAGTGTAGGGTTATGCTACTTATACGGAATAGGGATAGAAAAGGATATTTCAAAAGCCGTAGATATATTTGAAACGATCTCACGGAGAAATGATGATGAGACTAATTATCCTTATGAAATAGATGAAGCTAATTTCATACTTGGGCAACTCTATCTATCCGGAATTGAACTAGAAAAGAATATTGGCAAAGCACGCGAATATCTACTTCTGGCGAACCGAGACTCCGATCATAATTCTGCGCAAGAGTTATTATGGCTTATAGGACAAAACAAACAATGAAAAAAGTACTTATCATCAACGGCCATCCCGACAAAGAAAGCTTCTGCTTCGGACTACACGAAAGCTATAAAAAGGGGGCTTTATCCAAAGGCAATGAGGTTAAGGAAATCATTTTGGCAGAAATGGATTTCAACCCTATCCTACAATATGGCTATCGCAAGCGAACCGAACTCGAACCCGATTTGCTGGATGCTTGGGAAAAGCTACAATGGGCTGAACACATCGTTTGGATATATCCTACATGGTGGGCTTCGCCCCCTGCTTTGTTGAAAGGATTTATCGAACGCATCTTCCTGCCGGGCTTTACCTTCGAGTATCAGGAGAAGTCACCGTTTCCTAAGAAACTGTTCACAGGAAAGACATCCGAGATAATCAGCACAATGGATGCTCCTGTCTTCTACTATAAATGGATAGTAAAAGACATTGGCGGCAAAATGATACGTAAAAACATCGGTGCCTTTTGCGGCATCAAAAACATACGAACCACCTATCTGGCAACAATAAAAGACTCGACTGCCGAACAGAGGCTGAAATGGCTGGATCAAATAGAAAAGATAGCACAAAAATAATGGACTCAAACAACGCAATTACAGCATCTAACAGCCGCATCCGTATGGCAATCTTCTGCCTGTACTTTTGTACAGGGATTTGCTTCTCCAGTTGGGCAAGCCGAATACCCGACATCAAAACCACCTTAGGATTAGGAGATGCCGCATGGGGAACAATATTACTGATGATACCCATCGGACAAGTCTGCGGGATGGCTATATCGGGTTTTCTGGTATCTAAACTAGGGAGTAAACGAATACTGCCTGTCGCACTCATCGGCTATGTAGCTGCCCTGTTACTTGTTGGGGTTTCTTCCAGTGAGTACGCACTGATCATCAGCCTCATTGTCTTCGGGTTCTTCGGTAACTTCTGCAACATATCCATAAATACACAGTCCGTTACTGTAGAAGCAATGTACAACAAGCCCATCATGGCTTCCTTTCATGGCGGATGGAGTCTTGCCGGACTAACAGGGGCGGCAATAGGTTTATTGATGTCGTCTCTACGCCTCGATCCCGTATATCACTTCGGTATTATCGGAATCCTTGTTATCATCACCCTGATCGTCAATAAACGCTATCTGCAACCCGACCACAAAAAGGAAAAAGACCCTGCTGAAGTTGCAGTCAAAAAGAAGCGTAAACCCGAAACCTTCCTCTTCCTTCTCGGAATGGTTGCCTTCTGCGGAATGGCTGCCGAAGGAGCAATGGCAGACTGGAGCGGACTATATCTGATAGATGTGGTAGGTACACCTAAACATCTTGCTCCGATAGGACTGGCAGCGTATATGGTGACAATGGCTTCGGGACGATTTATGATAGATAAAGCTACCCAAAAGTGGGGGCGCAAAAGAATAGTGCAGACAGGAGGAATACTCATTGCAACAGGGCTGTTCACAGCCGTTGCCTTCCCTCACTTCATCACCACTATCATAGCCTTTATGATCATCGGATTCGGTACTGCGGGTATTGTTCCTACCATTTACAGTATAGCAGGGCAAAAGACCAGAATACCGACCAGCATAGCATTGACCATCGTTTCCAGTGTCAGCTTCTTAGGGTTCTTGATGGGGCCTCCGCTGATCGGTTATATTTCGAGTGCTACCAACCTGAGATATTCCTATGCACTCATCGGACTCTTCGGTATCTGCATTGTAGTACTGGCATCCGTTATCAAAGTCTTTAGAAAAGAAAATACAGAATAAGCATGAACATACTAGATAAGATCATAGCCAACAAACGGCTTGAAGTCGAAAAAGAGAAACAGCAATACAGTATTGCCACCATGCTGCACCTCATTGTCGATTCCGTTGAAAAGCCAAAGTCATTCAAAGAAGCATTGATAAGCTCACCTACAGGTATCATTGCCGAGTTCAAACGCCGCTCACCCTCACGCGACTGGATATTCAAGGATGCCAAGGTGGAAGACGTCATACCTCTCTACTCACAAAACGGAGCAAGTGCTATTTCTGTTCTGACCGATATGGACTTCTTCGGTGGTAATCTGGCCGATTTGGAAAAAGCCGGAAGCCTGACCCAAACACCACTCCTGAGAAAAGACTTCATTGTAGACGAGTTCCAACTCTATCAGGCAGTTTGGAAAGGTGCAAGTGCTATATTACTAATAGCCTCAGCGCTGACAGTAGAGGAAACTAAGCGACTAGCCAAAGAAGCCAAAGGATTAGGTCTGGATGTCCTGCTCGAGATTCATAACGAACAGGAGTTAGCCCATATCAACGACAAGGTAGATGTGGTCGGTGTCAACAACCGCAATCTTGGAACTTTCGTAACCGATATACAGATATCATTCGATTTGGCAGATAAGATACCGAACGAGTTTGTAAAGATCTCGGAAAGCGGCATCTCCCAACCCCAAACGGTTATAGACTTGCAATCAGCAGGCTATAAGGGATTCCTTATGGGCGAAAACTTTATGAAGACCGCAAATCCGGGTAAGGCATTGGAAGACTTTATAGCACAACTGCGATGAAGATCAAAGTCTGCGGGATGAAGCACCCCGACAATATAAAAGAGCTTAGCGAACTGCCTATTGACTTTATGGGTATGATCTTTTACCCGAAGTCTCCCCGCTTTGTCGACAGCCTTACGCTGGATGATCTGAACAACTCGCTTTCTCCCCGTATCGAACGTGTTGGTGTGTTCGTAAACGAGAGTATCGAATACATCATGGAGAAAGCCAATCTGTACAATCTCGACCTGATACAGCTTCATGGTAACGAGTCAGTCGGGTTCTGTGAAGAGCTAAGCAAGACAATGCCAATAATCAAAGCATTCAATGTCTCCGAACCGGCAGACTTCGAGCAGACAAAAGCCTATGAAGATTCTTGCAGCTACTTCCTTTTCGATACCAAAACACCGCAGCACGGCGGATCGGGGCAGAAATTCGACTGGGGCATTCTGGACGGGTATAAAGGTAAGCTCCCCTTCTTCCTCAGCGGAGGAATATCCGTAGAAGATACCGACAGTATAAAGCAGATAAGCAATCCCAAATTCTATGGAGTAGACCTCAATAGCAAATTCGAGGCTGCACCCGGATTAAAAGATATAGAACAACTACAACAATTCATAAAAGCACTAGGATATGAACAGGATTAAGCAACTATTCGAGAACAAGCAAAAGGATATACTCTCCATCTATTTCACAGCCGGATTTCCACATCTGGACGATACAAGTAAAGTTATCAAAGAACTCGCGGTTAATGGTATCGACCTGATCGAAGTCGGCATTCCTTTTTCTGATCCGATGGCTGACGGCCCTACCATACAAGAGAGCGGAACGATCGCCCTCAACAACGGTATGACCTTAAAGGTACTTTTCGACCAGTTGAAAGACATCCGCAAAGATGTGACTATTCCCCTTATCATGATGGGCTACCTCAACCCTATAATGCAATACGGCTTCGAGAACTTTTGCAAGCAATGCAAAGAGATCGGTATAGACGGAGCCATTATTCCCGACCTGCCGTTCAATGACTACATTAGTGAATACAAGCCTGTTGCCGACAAGTACGACATCAAGGTAGTTATGCTCATTACACCCGAAACCTCCGATGAACGTATCCGACTGATTGACGAGCATACCGATGGCTTCATCTACATGGTATCGTCTGCGGCTACTACTGGCGCCCAAAAGAGCTTCGATGAGAAGAAGCAGGAATACTTCCGCCGTATCAACGACATGAACCTGCACAATCCGCGCCTGATAGGATTCGGCATATCCAACAAAGCTACTTTGGAAGCCGCACAGGCAAACGCCAGTGGAGCCATTATCGGCAGTAAGTTTATTACACTACTAAAAGATAGCCCCGATGTAAAGGAAGCTGTACGAGCATTGAAAGAAGCACTAAGCAATTAGCTGTTAGATGCTAAAAACTCGTAACTCGTAACTTGTAACTCGCAACTTAATATTATCTTCGCATCCATAATAAGTATAACTCTTTCTGGTACGCGATGTCAAAGTTAAAGGACTATATAAAACGAGGTGGTAAATTTATATACAACTATAAGTTCACCATACTCGTTTTGCTGTATATAGGCCTCATCGCCTTTGTTCCCATCAATTTTGCGCTCAGCATACCGATGGCATTGCTCGTATTGTCGTTCCTGTTTCTGCTCAACATACTGGCTAAGACCAAGTACACGCTTGTACTTACTTTCCTGCTTGCCTTCATCCTCACCTTCAATGCCTACTTTGCCTTTGTGCTCAAAAGCGACGTTTCGCTGGAGATCATAGCCTCCATATTTGAGACACACATGGCCGAAGCCGTGAGTATGCTCAAAGGCGGTGCACTGATTGGCGGACTTATCGGACTGGCTGCAACCACTGCCCTGCTGTACTTCGCTGAGAAAGAACTGAAAGAGTCGAAGCTCTCCATAAAGGTTTCCCTGCTATGCCTTGCCGGCTACCTGCTGCTGTTTCTGCCGTATGTATGCTACAAGCGCATAAAGTGGATGGAAGAAGAAGAACTCTTCAAGGAAAACCCTGTACGTGTGGTACAGGACAAAGTAAACCTTTATGCTCCTGTGCTCTATGGTAATATCCTTACCATCATAGCCTATCAGGACGAGATGTCGATGCTTCGCGAATTTTCCGATCAAAGCAATAAAACCCTGCCCGAAGGCATTACATACAATGACACCATACCCGTTCCGCAAAAGATATATCTGATAATCGGAGAAAGTGCTTACCGCAACCATTGGTCGCTGTATGGCTATCCGGTAAAAACTACCCCGTTTGTCGACAGCCTGTCGCAGGTGGAACCGAAACAGCTCAGCTTTTACAACGGAATAGCTGCTGCACCTTTTACCCGCAATGTCCTGCGTATGGCTCTATCGTTTGCCTCCCCTACCGATATGGAACCTTTTTATACAGAAAAGACACTCATCAATCTGGCTAAAGATGCAGGCTACGAAACCTTCTGGATATCCAATCAGGGTAATTCCGGTATACAGGATTCCTATCTGGGCTATCTGGCTGCCGGTACGGATAAAGCCATCTTCTCGAAAGGCAGTTATCTGGCAAATGACGACTTTACGCTGATTCCGATGATAAAAGAAGAGCATAAACCTGCAAGCAAGCAATTCTTTGTTATTCACCTTGTGGGCAGTCACAACAACTACTCCGACAGGTACGACCTCAAAGATGTACAGGCAATACCGGGCGAAAACTCGTTGCTCAATCACTACGACCGTTCTATCCATCACACCGACAGGGTATTGCATGCCATATACGATATAATGCAGCAGGATTCTACAGCGTTATTCTTCCACTTCTCCGATCATGGCGAGATTATCGGTAAAGGGCACGGCCCTTGGAAAAACGGCATTGCTCAGTTCGATATTCCGCTGATAACCATCAGTAAACAGGCTGACAATATCGACACTGTTATGCAGAAATATACAGAGCCGGAAAAAAACGTTATCAACAATTCAAATACAATCTTCATTCTGGCCGAAATGATGGGCTACAACGTTTCGCAAAAGCTTGTCGAAAAAGCCATATCCGACGGGCGCTATGTACGCCATGCCGACCAGTCCTACTCCTTCTATTCGGATGTGAAAGAAGATGCAGAATGAGTAAATTAGTTACAAGTTTGCCTCGTCTTCACTTCGGCGATTTTTAATTCTTCGCCCTACCGGGTAGTTACGAGTTACATGTATTTTTCTTTGGGGCTTTGCTGCTCCCTCTCCTCTTGGAGAGGGTCGGGGAGAGGTGGATTTTAACTAAAACCTGACAAACCTAACATTATTTCCATTGTTTTTAGGGTTGACCGTTAAATGCGGTCGGGTCTTCTTTGTCTTTGTTCGACCATACGCCTGTGGCATATTTTTCGTCTATCATCTTCTGGCGTTGTTCCCAGTAGCCGGGTGAGCGCATGGCGAGGATGCCGTCGGCGGTCTTCTGGTCGGGTACGTTGATGATCAACGGTCTTCTTGATGGGCTGTTGTCTTTTTCGCGGCGTTTGTCGTTGCGGTCGAGGACGTACTTGATGGCCTGCATATCGGGTTGGCATTGTCTTTTGCGGACGGTGCGTGTTTTGAGTATCTGGTAGCTTGAGTTGCTGCGTGCGGGTTCGTATACGCAGCGTTCTTCTTCGAGGACACAGCCTTCGAGTTTTTGTTTGAGGGATCGGCGGGCTATAACGACTAGTGCATCGTCGCGGCGGTCGATGGCGTCGTCTATCTGACGGCGGAAGTCGGGTTTGGTGTTACGCCATTCATAATAAGTATGGCGACTGATCTTTAATGCTTCGCATATTTCGGTGATGGTGTAGGTGTCTTCTTCTATGAGTTTGATCATTTTTTCTACAAGTCTTTCTGTAAATTTCATAACGTTATCGTTTTAATGGTTTATATTTTTCCGTATAGATAAAGTTGTTGGAAAATGATAACAGTTTGTTTTTTAACACAGAGTGAAAGGAGTAGAAAAGAGTCTTTTGTAGGGCATTCCTTGTGAGTGCCCGCATATACAATAAACAGACAGAAGCAAGCCATTTCTTTACAAAACCCGACCATCATTAAAAAAGTAAAGCCGCAGTCTTTCGACTACGGCCTTAACTTTCAGCATCATTACATTTATTTCCAGAAAGCTGTATTATATGGAGAGCCTAATGGTATTTCATAGCTGACAATATTATCCACATTGTAAATACCGGAAGCTTCATTCCCGAAGGCATCTGTTATTTTAATGTTTCTTATATAACCGGTTTTCTTTGTGAAACCTGCTGTAAACGCCAGCGCATCTATTTTGAACGGCACGCAAAGATCGAATGTAAAGCTGTTTGCCGTTACGTCGTACGGATTTACCGTTACTTTCTGCCCGCCTGACAATAGTTTTTTAGAATCGTCGTACACATCGTATGTAACCACCAGTTCGTTTGAAACAGTTTTACCCATAACCGGATATCTGTAATCGACCGTCATTTCAAAATTATAAGAACGGAGTGCACAGATACTCTTAGATGGTTTCGCTATTTTCAGGTTAGACAGTTTAAATGTTTTATCGAAAGCACCTACATTCCACAGTTCTTTTGTCTCTTTGAACAGGTCTGTAGTGAAAAGGCGTATTCCCAGACTACTTACGCTCAGTGTTCCCTGACTGTAAAATTCGCCTTTCGATCCTCCGATATAGTTTTGGGTAAGGGTTTCTATACCGCCGCTGGTCTCAGTCTTCATTCCGAATATGATATCTCCCGAAACCTTGAGCAGGCTGGCATCTATCAATGAAATATCCGGAGTGATAACAATCTTGGCATCTGACAACACCTCTCCGTTAAGTTTCAGGTCAGGATATGAAGATGTGATCATTGTATTCTCATATATCTGATGGCTTGTCTTGCCTGCCACGTTTTTATAATAAGCATATCCTACCTTGAATGTACCGTTTGCATTGAATCTCAGATCGGCTTCCTTCGACAAATTAGCGCTTACCTCCATCGGGAATTTAATATCGGCAATACTCACCTTTGCAGGCAATGTACCCAGATCTCCTAACGGAATATTCACTTCTATCTCTATAGTCTTTAACAGATCGGTAAGATTCTGAGGAACCAGACTCATAAGATCTGTCTCATAGCCGGCATTCACCGCTTTAGAAAATGTCAGGTATGGATTAAATGCTGTCTGTAACTCATAAGTAACAACAACTTCATTCGGTGTTTTCAAAAGTTTTCCGGCAAAACCAACTTTTACATTGAAGAATGCCTTAACCGAAGCATTCGGACTGGCTGTGAAAGCACCGTTCTGGTATTCGCCCACAGCATTGAAAATATCGAATGTCAATCCGTTATCGTAACTGAGCGATTTCAGTTGAGAAGCCTTGCTTTCTGCCTTTTGCAGGTCTACCGACAGTTCGAGGGAACCACCCTGGAAAAGGTCTCCCAAACCAGCTTCGCTCGTTTCTACTACAAATACATTGTTTTCCACAGTTACACTCTCTACTATTCTGAGGTGTGTAGCTTCGTTTGTCTGTAAATACAACACTGTGCCCGGAAGCAGATTAGCAGCGCCCTCTGCAATTTCGAGCCTGTACACGTCTCCGGCAATGCTTATCAGCTTAGAGTTTTCAGTATTCAGTGATACCACATCCGGATTTACCGCAACATCCTTCAATGTGTAAGTAACTCCGTCTACTTGTGATTGGCGGTTCAGCAATCCCGAATCGGGGGTATCGTCAAGAACGATTTCATCATGATTCTCATTACTGCACGAGAACAGGAATAAAGCAAGTAAAATGCTTAAAAAGGCATAACATTTTTTCATAAAACTATTATTTTGTGCATTTGATCAGGGTTCACACCCATGTGTTATTAATTTGTCTTCTCTATTACTTTATGTATAATGCAAACATAATGAAAATTTTATTAAATTCAACTTTTATCTGATTAATTTTTCATTTACACTCTGATCTTACATAATCCGGTCAAAAACAATTATTTTCCCTTTGCAAACATTAGACATCCCCAATCTCTAAAAGTCGGTGTATTTTAATACCTTTGTAGCCGATAACGAGATAACGAATGGCAGATTCTCTAAAAAGAAAAACAGGCTTGGCATTATTCTGGAGCTTCGTCGACAAAGGCGGACAACAGGTGATTCAGTTTGTTTTTGTATATATTTTAGCCCGTCTGGTTGTAAAGGAAGAATTCGGACTGGTAGCCGTACTGGCCATATTCACTGCCATAGCCAACATATTGCAGGAGAGCGGATTTTCTTCAGCCCTGATCCGCAAAAAGGAAGTGCAGCCTCAGGAATACGCATCTGTTTTCTATTTCAATATATCGGTCAGTCTGGGCTTATATATCATATTTTTCTTTTGTGCACCACTTATCAGCAGCTTTTACGGTCAGCCTGTTCTCACTAACTTATCCCGCTTTATTTTTCTGGCTTTCCTATTCAATTCCTTCGGCATTATTCAGAATGTACATTTGGTAAAAAGCCTGAATTTTAAGACTAATACCCGTATTACGCTCTTAGCCGGAGTTATTTCGGGACTGATCGCCATTGTATTGGCTTATAATGGTTTCGGCGTATGGAGCCTTGCGGCACAACAGGTGATGCAAAGCTTTATCAGAAGCCTGCTATTATGGATATTCGTAAAGTGGCGCCCTGCCACAGGATTCTCATTTATCCATATCAAAGAAATGTCCTCTTTCAGTCTGAAACTGCTGTTGACTTCACTGCTCAATCAGATTTGCGCCAATATATTTCCGCTGATCATCGGTAAAAAGTTCTCGTTCGCACAGGTAGCATCATACGGACAGGGAACAAAACTCAACGGTATACCGCAATCTATCATAAGCGATGGTATAAAAAGCGTGGCATATCCCCTACTCTCCAACATAGGTGAGGACAACCAGCGGGGAAAGAAAATATACAGGAAGATCATACGTATCACGGCATTTATTTCCTTTCCGGTAGCTATGCTGCTTATCACCATAGCCAGACCGATCATATCTATATATCTGCCTGCCGAATGGAGCGATGTGACCCCTATACTGCAAATACTCGCCATTGGAGGTGCATTCTATCCGTTATATGTACTGATCAGTTCGCTATTACAATACAAAGGCCGTTCGGGGCTACTACTCAAAATAGAGATATTCAGAAATATACTGTTGCTGCTATCCATACTGCTCACCATACGATACGGAGTACTGGGGCTGGTTGCCGGAATCAGTCTGGTAAATATTGTATCGTTCTTTGCAGGAATATATATTTCCGGAAAAACGATCACCTATACACTGAAAGAGGTATTAATGGATATAACACCCTATATGGGTATCGCCTTAGCAGCTTTCCTACCGTTTCTGTTCCTGCACAAAATCGGTATCGAAAACATATATCTCCTGTTGCTGATTCCGTTGATTGCCGGAAGTTGCTTATATTTGCTGATTGTTAAAATATTAGGATCGGTAATTATTCAGGAAACAATAGATTTTTTAAAGCAGTCTTTTAAATAAATATATGCTAAAATCAATACAACTTATATTCGGATTTTATCCGCGACGCATCATACGCAGCCTCTCGGCAATACCTTGGTACAGACGCACCCGAAAAGAATTTAAAAAGCAGGCGAAGGAGAAAAACAATCCTTTCCCTCTGGCCGGAAACTATCCATGCCTGACCGACAAGAACGAAGAAGGCGGATACGCTTCAGGGCATTACTTTCATCAGGACTTTTTTGTGGCACAGGAGCTATTTAAAGCCAACCCCAGCAGGCACGTGGATATAGGTTCACGCATAGCCGGATTTGTCGCTCATGTAGCTTCATACAGGGAAATAGAAGTAATAGACATACGCGCGCTAAGCAGCACACTGCCCAATATAAAGTTTGTGCAGGCAGATATGATGAACCCGATAGGGGATAATCTGAAAGGTTACAGCGATTCTGTTTCGTCGCTGCATGCTCTCGAACATTTTGGGCTGGGCAGATACGGAGACCCTATAGATGTAGAAGGACACCTCAAAGGATTGAATAATATCTATGACATACTCACTACGGGCGGTACATTTTATTTCTCAGTACCCATCGGTCCTCAGCGAGTAGAGTTTAATGCACACCGTGTTTTTTCCATACGATATTTGCTTGATTATTTCAACCCAAAATACACCCTACGCTCTTTCTCATTTGTAGACGACAAGGGCGATATACACCGGAATATAGAACTGGATGAAGAAAAAATAAATAACAACTGCGGCTGTAAATACGGTTGCGGTATATTTATTCTGGAAAAGAAATAAGGTTTTCAAATTTCTTATTAAATACATGATGAGAATTAACACAATATCTCCGGTGAGAGTCTGTAGGGGCGGAAAAAAATTAGACCAAGGGGAAATTTAGGCGGAAAAAATTTTGAACCAAAAAAAGAGGTAATATTAAAAAAAAATAAAAAAAAAAAATTAAAACAAT
>JBEBPN010000006.1:0-142066 GCA_040395895.1 Dysgonomonas hofstadii | reverse complement strand
TATGTTTTATACAAAACTATAAGCCTTAGCAATTACAAACATAAGGCCTTCCTCCCCATCATGCTCAGCTTTTTTGTGATGGGGGTAGTCGACGTAGTAGGAATTTCAAAGAACTACATTCAGAAAGATTTTATGCTTGACGATTTCGTAGCGAGCATTATTCCTATGATGGTTTTCGCCTGGTTTGCTGTTTTTTCTATTCCTACCGGAATGTTGATGAACCGCATAGGACGGAAGAAAACCGTTCTGCTGGCAATTTCTATCACATTAATATCGTTACTGATACCATACTTTTTTTATAGCTTCTATGCTGTATTCGTTGCATTTGCCCTCTTGGGTATAGGGAACACGATACTGCAAGTGTCGCTCAATCCGTTGGTGGCAAGCATAGTTACCGGAGAAAAACTGGCTAGCACTCTCACATTCGGACAATTTATAAAAGCTATTTCGTCCTTCCTTGGGCCGATTATTGCTAGTACTGCCGCCAAACTATATGGAGATTGGAAGCTCACATTTCTCATATTCGCAGCAGTTTCCCTAGCTTCTTTTTTATGGCTTTACTTAACGCCAATCAAAAATGAAGAGGAAACAAGTAAAACTACGAGCTTTGGTGCTACCCTGGCATTACTAAAAGACAATACTATCCTTCTCTTGTTCTTAGGGATAGCGCTCATTGTTGGAATCGATGTCGGGATGAATACCTTCACACCTCAGCTATTGGAGCAACGCTTAGGTATTTCGGGCGACGATGCGGCATTAGGTTCGAGCCTTTATTTTGCGGCACGTACAACCGGATCATTCTTAGGTGCATTCCTGTTGATAAAATTCCGTCCTGTATCTTTCCTAAAACTGAATATGGTGGTGGCTATCGCAGCTTTCGCATTACTTATGTTTGCTACGCAACAATGGATGTTGCTTACTGCAGTAGCCTTAATCGGATTTACATGTGCCAATGTATTTTCTGTTCTGTTTACAATAGCATTGCAAGACAAGCCACAGGAGACAAACGCAATATCATCTCTGATGATTATGGGAGTAGCCGGCGGAGCAGTAATAACACCAATCGCAGGACTATTATCTAAAAATATAGGGCTTTATGCCAGCTTTGGTCTGCTACTATTGTGCAGTATTTACATCCTATTCTTATCATTCAAATTCGCTAAAAAATAAATTTTATGTACGAAAATGATAAACGCATAGTATTAACATTAGATGCGGGAGGTACAAATTTTGTATTTTCTGCTATCCAAGGCTATAACCAAATAGCAGAGCCCTTGGCGCTGCCCGCAATACCGGACAATCTGGACGAATGCCTCAATCGTATAGTAGAAGGCTTTGCTAAGATCAAATCGACACTATCAGAAGCTCCTGTTGCCATCAGTTTCGCATTTCCCGGCCCAGCCGACTATAAGAATGGAATAATAGGCGACCTGCCTAACCTCACAGCCTTCAGAGGAGGAGTTGCATTAGGACCATTCTTACAAAGAAAATTCAATATTCCTGTTTACATAAATAATGATGGTAGCTTGTATGCCTTCGGTGAGAGTTTGAATGGCGCACTCCCTTTGGTAAACAAGTGGTTGTCAGATGCAGGCAATCCGAAACGATACGAAAATCTGATAGGAGTAACATTTGGAACTGGTTTTGGTGGAGGCGTTGTTCTGAACAACAATCTATTATTGGGCGACAACGATTGTGGAGGATACCTCTGGTGTTTCCGCAACAAGAAATACCCTGACCTGATTGTAGAAGAAAGTGTTAGCATACGTGCGGTGAAACGTGTCTACCAAGAACTATCGGGTGAAGATGCGACATCATTGACTCCTAAAGATATTTTCGACATTGCCGAAGGCACACGAAACGGTAATAGGAATGCAGCAATCTCCAGTTTCCAGGAATTGGGCGAAATGGCCGGGGCGACTTTGGCCGATGCCTTAACACTCACCGATGGAATTTTGGCAATAGGGGGAGGACTGACAGGTGCAGCCAAATACATTATTCCATCTATTATAAAAGAGATGAAGAGAGAGATAAAAATGCTGAATGGTGCATCTTTCCCCCGCTTGGGTACTGATGTATTCGACTTATCAGACACAGAACAACGTGAAGTCTTCTTAAAAAATAAGATTCAACAAGTCAGAATTCCGCAAAGCGAAGAATATGTGATTTATAATACCGAGAAACGTACTGCTATTCTCATTTCCCCTATAGGAACCAGCCAGGCTATAATGTGCGGAGCATATGCCTATGCTTTACAACAATTAGACATTAACAATTAACCTTATAATCCAATAGAAATGAAAAAGAATTTATCCATTGCATTATCTGTATTATTACTGGCCTCCTGCTCATCGAGACAAAATAATACTGAACCAAAAGCCGAAGACCTTACCATCGAAATGGACAGCACATTCTGCGACAAGTTATTACCATACACAGGCGGAAACGTGACAGGAGCCGACGGAGCAATCTCCATCGACCTGAAAGACGGACGCTCAATGTTCATGTGGGGCGACTCATTTTTCGGCGATGTGATCGACGATGTACGTCAAGAACCAATAGCCTTTATGATGGGGAATGTATTTACCGTTATCGACCAGAACTACAACATCAAAAACTATTATAAAGGGACACCGCAAGCCCCCCTTTCATACATAGAACCTGAAAAAGGAAAAGTTCCTAACTGGTATTGGCCGGGACATGGCTTTGTGCGCGATGGAATCCTCTACCTGTTTATGTCACAATTTCATAAAGAAGGTGAAGGTTCGTTTGGTTTCAAATATGACCAATGCGACTATTTCACTCTAGACTCTAAAACCCTAGAAGTATTGACTAAAACAAATTTCCCAGCTGCTAATATAAATGGAGTACATTATGGTAATGCAGTGCTGGATGACGGCGAATACATTTATATTTACGGAACTATTTCCGACAATGCAGCATCTAAAGCTGACGTACATGCTGCACGATGCAAATTGGAAAACAGAGTGCTGACAGATTTCGAATACTGGGATGGAAGAGGTTGGAATATTGACCCTAAAACAACAGCAAAACTAGAGGGTACAAATCATCCGGTAGCAGAGCAGTTCAATGTTGTAAAGTTACATGACAAATTTGTGTTGGTAGCTCAGGATCGATATACAATGAGAAATATATATTCGTACGTATCAGATAGTCCGTCAGGCCCTTTCATTAACGAAAAATTAATATTGACAGTCAATGAGCCAAACTACGAGGCAGATCAGATGATGACTTACAATACAATGGTACACCCACAATATGTCAAAAATGATAAAGTCCTGATGTGTTACAATGTAAATACGCATGACCTCAACAAAGTATTGGTAAAAGCATCAGTATACCGCCCTCGTTTTTTCTGGGTACCTATTAATCTTATGACTAAAGAATAATTCAAAACTAATCAGAAATAAATATGATTAAGAAACTGATATTGTTATCACTATTATCAATCGGAAGTTATCTATCGCTTAGCGCAGGCCCTTACAACATTGCGACCAAAGCCACAGTAACTGCATCTTCTGAGAAAGATAAAAACTATTCAGTCCAAAATGCCATTGATGGTATTATTGGTGTAGAAAATAAAAACGAATGGGCCTCAGCTAGTACGCAAACCGTTTGGGGAGCTATAGACTATCCATGGATACAACTCGACTGGGATACACCACAAAGCATTAACAAAATCATTCTATACGATCGTTCTGTTCAGGAGAGCCATGTGGCAGGAGGTACATTGCACTTTAGTGATGGAACAAGCATATTTGTCAATCAGATTCCAAATGACGGAAGAGCAAAGGTTATCACTTTTCCGAGCAAAAAAGCGACATGGATAAAATTTGAGGTAACAGATGCTGAAGGGTATAACGTCGGTCTGTCGGAAATAGAAGTATATCCATCTCCAGAAGATTACATAGACTATGTATCGAAAGTGGATCCGTATATAGAATCGGCACGTGGACGCTATTTCTTCATGGTAACCGGTAACCAGCCCTTCGGTATGATTAGTGCTGCACCTCTTACCCGAAATAGGAATCAATATGGAGGAGGATATAATTATAACTCGCTTGAGGTATTAGGTTTTCCTCAGCTACACTGTTGGATGTTGTCTGGTATCAGCCTGATGCCTACAACAGGTGATATAAATCCGACTAAAGGAGAGCAACATTGGAAATCACAATTTTCACACGATGGCGAGATTATTCAACCCGGATATCACCGCTTATACCTTGAAGATTATGGTATTTGGATAGAACAAACTGCCACCGACATGGTCAGCATGTACAAAATGCGCTATACTAAAGACGCCGTATCGAACTTGCTAGTCGTATTAGGAGGCTATTTAGGTGAATCTACAATGAATGATTGTCGAGTAACTAAAATCAGCAATACTGAAATAGAAGGTTCAGTAAATACAACCGGTCGTTTTTGGGGAGGTCCCGACAATGCACGCATATATTTTGTAGTTAAATTCGACAAACCGTTTCAGCAGTTGAATGGATGGGACGATAAACAAGTGGCACAAAACATAGCCTCGCATGCAGGTGTTAATGAAAAGACGGCTCGCAACGAAGGTGAAAGCTATTACGATGCTCCAACATCGGGAGTTAGTGCTTTATATAGCGTGAAAGCAGGCGACGAAGTGAAAGTGAAATTTGCCGTTTCATTTACCAGTATCGATAATGCGCGTATTAATATGGAAAAGGACTGCAACCATTGGGATTTTGAGAGCATGAGAGAAACATCGCAAAAAGAATGGAATGAATGGCTTGGGCGTATTGATGTGAAAGGTGGTACAAATGAGCAACAAACCAAATTCTATACTGATCTTTGGCACGTTTTACTAGGTCGTCATAAAATCAATGACTATTCGGGTGATTATCCTGATTATACCGAAGGTGAAAGAGTTGGCTCTGTAACAAAAAATGCAAAACTAAAAGTTCGCACTTTACCAAAAAATGCAGATGGCACAGTAAAATACCATATGTACAACTCCGATGCATTCTGGCTGTCGCAATGGAACTTAAATGTACTTTGGGGATTGGCATGGCCGGAAATGCTGGATGACTTTGCGGCTTGCCTAGTTCAGTATGACGAAAATGGAGGGCTATTGCCAAGAGGCCCTAACTTAGGAGGATATTCATACATTATGACAAGTTGTCCTGCTACAAATCTGATTGTTGCGGCTTACCAGAAAGGATTGATGACAAAAGTCGATCCAGAAAAAGCATATCAGGCAATGGTAAGAAATCATCGCCCGGGGGGTATGATTGGGATGTTGCGCCCTGACAAGAATGTACAATTCTACATCGACAAAGGTTATTATCCCGATAATGCCGGCATTACGCTAGAAGCGGCTTTTCAGGATTGGTCGTTAGGACAAATGGCCCGGAAGATGGGCAAGACAAAGGATGCTAATTATTATCAGAAACGTTCTTCTGGCTGGAGAAAGTTATACAATCCCGAATTACAGCTAATCATGCCAAAAGATGTAAAAGGCAAATGGCTTCATAATGACCCATTGAGCAATATAGGCTGGATAGAAGCAAATGCGTGGCAGGCAACGTGGTCGTTATCTCATGATTTGGATGCTTTGGCAAAATTGATGGGAGGATACGATGTCTTAACGGATAAACTTAATTTTGCTTTCGAACAATCGGATAAAGACGACTTTGTATTTGGATATGGAAGTGGATATGTAAGTTATGCTAATCAACCGGGATGCTCTAATGCTCATGTATTTAATCTTACAGGGAAACCTTGGCTTTCGCAAAAGTGGGTGCGCAAAGTGGGAGCACAGGCATACGGGGCTATTACGCCTGACAGAGGTTATGGAGGTCATGACGAAGATCAGGGACAAATGGGAGGTGTCAGCGCTCTAATGGCTTTGGGTATGTTCAGCGTACAAGGTACAAATGCTGTGAATCCAACATACGAGCTGACCAGTCCTGTTTTTGACGAAATAACGATTAAGCTCAATCCTAACTATTATCCGGGAAAAGAATTCAAGATAAAAACCCATAACAACTCAAAAGAGAATTGCTATATCCAAAAGGCTGAATTCAACAAGCAAACACACAATACTTATTGGCTGGAACACAGCAAATTTGCAGTAGGCGGAACGCTTGAAATCTGGCTAGGAAACCAACCGAACAAAAGCTGGGGCGTAAAATAAACATAAATATTTCGCTATAAAAAGGCAACAATTTACTATCTTGGTAGATTGTTGTCTCGTTTTTTACAATAATCTGAACTTAATATAAGGAATGGAAATAAAAGCTATTTTTTTTGATATTGACGGAACATTAGTAAGCTTCGAAAACCACACAATCCCACCATTAGCAAAGAAAGAAGTTGAAACTCTCAGGCAAAAAGACATCAAACTTATCATTGCCACAGGACGTGCACTATGTGATATTAATAATCTTGAAGACCTGCAATTCGACGGATACATAACAGCAAACGGGGCATATTGTATAACAAATGAGAACGAATCCCTCCTTAGCAACCTGATCCCTAAAGACAATCTTACAAATCTGGCAGAATATCAAAAGCAGAAACCATTTCCTTGTATCTTTATGACAAACAGGGGTAACTTTGCAAACTACATAGATGAATCAATTATTGCACTCAATAAGATGGTCAATCTGCCTTTGCCCGAAATTATGCCGATGGAAGAAATCTTAGGCTACGATATATTTCAGATAGATGCTTTTATTACGAAGGAAGAAGAAATAGATGTATTTTCTACAGTATTGACCGACTGCGAGGGCAGTAGATGGCATCCTACATTTGTCGACATTAATCTGAAAAACAACAATAAAGCGACAGGAGTAGAGGCGTTTCTGAAACATTATAATATAGATATACAACATACTATGGCCTTTGGTGACGGAGGAAACGATATACCCATGCTCAAGTATGTTGCTGTGGGTATTGCAATGGGTAATGCAAGCGATGAAGTAAAAGAATCTGCCGATTATGTTACATCATCCGTAGACGAAAATGGTATTATAGAAGCTCTGAAGTATTTCAATCTGGGATCATAATAATAATTAGACAAGTAAAAAAGACCTCAGAACCGTTGTAACGTATCCTGAGGCCTTCCGTTAATGATGCCTATATATCTTTACTTATTGGCTTCATCCAAAATCAAGCTATAAGGAACACGCAGGAAACGAGGTCTGTAAATAGATACATCATCCCAAATCTCTCTTGGTATTTTGGAATTTATACAGTAGCTGACCAATAGCTTTCCATCTTCATCATACTGAGGATGCGCCATGGCATTATACGAATATAGATTGTTGTCAGGCAAAGTCTCCGGAACGGTATATAGTAATTTCTTGTTTTTCCATGGTCCGGTAGGCGAATCGGCATAGTATGAATAAATATCCGTAGACAATGCTTCTCCATCCTGAGTTATCAATATATACTTACCTTCGTGTGGGAAAACACTGAATTGAGTGCTTATTTTAATATCCATACCTTCTAGTTTTTTGCTGGTAGAAGCATCATTACTCCAGCCTGCTCCATTAAAATATTCCCAATCTTGGAGTTTATCATTTACTAGTTTACCACGAGCTATATGCAGTTCGCGCGATTCAGTACCGCCATAAGTATAGTAATATCCACCTTGTTCGAAAAACCCGAAACCATACCATATCTTATTGACAGCAAAAGACTCAATATCTTGTTGATCTATTATTTTATAATCGGGAAGGCTCATTCTTATATAAGATACACCATCTGTAATAAACCAAGCCACCGGATCAAAAACTATCCTGACCATATATGTATGGAGGATATTATTCTTTACAAAACCATGATGAGGCCAATATACAGTTTCTTTACCATCGACACTGTCGCAAGGAACTACCGCCGAAGGTTTTTGAGCTGTACCTCCACAGATTGTTCTGGCTTTGTTGCCATCCAACTCGATAAATATATTACCCATAATCAGAGGGTTGCTCAAAGAGTCTCGATGATTGCCTATTACTTCACCCATAAATGAGTCACCCCAGAACCAGACGCTCTTATTCTTATCAATAACAACTGATATAGCTCCATCGCCACCTGTGAATATATCCTTACCCGGAGGGCAAAGCAATTTCAACATAGTGGTGTCAATTACAACACCATCACCTGTTACATCTGAAGCCTTCCGGTTACTACAGCTTATCAGAGTCAAGATAGTTAATAACAAGAGAAGGGTTTTAAAAAATTGTTTCATTATATTTTGATTTTAGATTATTCATTTTTAGTTAAAAGGCTATTCTACATCCCAATCATCCGTTCTGAAAGATGATGCAGGCAAACCTGCCGTATTGTAAAGTGTGCCATCTACATAGTTAGTGAATCCGTAACGTACAGCAACCGGCTGAGCCACTTTTTCACTCCATACTTCCAAGCCTTCATTTCCCCAAAATGCAGGAACAATTCTTACTTGGGCGGGATGAAAAATGCGATCTTCGCCTGCTACTTCAAAGCCTGCAGGTTGTTTCCCATAAAATGACAATCCATTAGGAGCATAATCGAACTTCAATACCGCACGTTTATCTTTCACTTCCATCGAACGGAACTCAGGGCCTCTACATTCGAATGCCTTAAAGCCGTAATCGCAATTTAACGCCCAATAAGCCAGCCTTTCCCCTATCACCTGCTTACGTGCCGGATGAATGATAGTGGGTTCACCAACATCAAGGGTCACTACCATTCCCACATTTTCCATTTTGTTAAGCACTTTCAACTGAGCTTCACGTAATTTGGCTGAATTTGTTTTTCCGTAGTTGTATGGTGCTATTTGCACATAGTAGAAAGGTAGTTCTTCGTTTTTGAAATATTTTCGCCATGTGCGTATCATTTCGCAAAATAGCATCTCATACTGCTCTGGTCGTTCTACATTTGCTTCACCCTGATACCATATCACTCCCTTTATACTTAGAGGCAACAAAGGTGCAAGCATCTTGTTGTACAAGACCATAGGTGATAGAGAATACCAGATTTTATCAGTATTGTTTGCTAACAAATCAAGATCGAAGCCTCCGAAACGTTCCAATGTGGAGCGGTCGAGCCAGGCTTCGGCAACTGATCCTCCGTGAGCCGATTGCACCAATCCGATCGGAATATCGGCCAGACTGTGTATATTCTTTCCAAAAACATATCCTACAACACTGAACTTCTTCACATTATCAGGGTCAGCAGGGTACCAGGCACCGTTGATACTTATCGTATCACTTTGCTCAAAAGCATATCCGGGCTCTACTTTAAACAGTCGCATATTTTTATGACGGCTTTTTAGTAGTATTTCCTGTGCATTTTCGACCGGTTGATCGGGATTCCCTGTAAAGTCCATCTGCATATTGCTCTGTCCCGACACAAACCATACATCGCCAATGAGCACATCGGACAATTCGATGTGCTCATTTTTGCTTTTTATAGATAGTGTTTGCGCAGTGTAACTGGCTTTAGGGGTAGCAATCTTGAGTATCCATCGCCCGTCTGCATCCGAAATACACGATCGGACTTTCTTGTCCCAACTATTTTGCAATGTGACCTCAGTATCGGGCATTGCCCATCCCCATACCTCAACATCGGTTTGCTGTTGCAATACCATTCCTGAAGCGAATATAGGAGGGAGCCGCAAGTTATCGGCATTTGCAGTAACTGCTACTCCCCATGCTATTAAGCATACCCATACCAAATATAATTTATCACGTCTCATTATTTCTGTTCCGGACAGTTTTCTAAGAATAAGAATTCACCACCATCAGGCAGTTTTACTTCGATACTCTTATCTTTGTTTACCAAATAAAATTCGATCTTTTCTATTTTCGTTTCTGCCGGTATTGCAAAATATTCATGCGGGTACATATATAAAAACCATTTATTTTCACCCTCGCCTTGCATATGTGTTTTAGTACTTATCTCATCCACAACAACTGTCGATGCTCCATTGTTGTACGTAGCACGAGCCATAAAATACACCTCACTGGCATCTTTCAGTGGCGAATCTATATCATCTACCTTTACTGTTGCATCAAAATTGAAGCGTACAATATCTTCCCAAGTAAACTTCTGGGGAGTCATATAAGCTATTTTAGGCATTGTGTAATCGATAAGTGGATTGTCGCCACCTGTAGTTTCGAAAAGTTTATTTTGGAGAAGATAATATTGATTATCGTCGTGCACTCCGTCTTGGGTGTTGCCTATGAAGTAAGACAAGTTTGTTCTGATATTCTCAGATCCTGTTTTCAATTTAAAGTTTATTGTTCCTTCAAATTTATCACCACCTTTCCACAAGTGATCTTTCTCAGCAATGAAAGCAATCCATTCTACAGGTTCGTAATTGTTTCTATTCCCTAATTTTTCGGTCATCAAAACCTTCCACTCTTTGCCTTCTGACAAATCGCTAGGCGTAGCCAGACGCATTTTCAGGTTGCTTACAGCGCCTTCACCCGGCATGTTTGGAGAAGAGTAAGTAATTGTCGCATTTTCGGAGAGATTCCAAGATGCGGGAGCTAATATCCCTACCAGCAAAGTGGTTCTCTGATCGATGTCTGCATTTACGTCTATTTTTATATCCATACTCGCATCCACTACAGTATTCACTTCTGCCGAATCGGGATGAGTAAATTTTATGATCTCCATACAAGCTACTACTATAGCAGCAAGGACAATTATAATTAAAAAATTTAGACTTCGTCTCATATTCTTATGGTATTATTCGGTTAAGATTATTTTGATACGGGAGTAAGTTGATACTCATACTTATTGGAAGGACATCCCAGTGTGAAAGGAAATATTATTTGTCTTTCTTTGGTAAGGTAGCAAAAGAATTTGCCCGTCGCTTTATCTCGTATTTCGTACGGAGACTTACTTGTATCTATCTCCCATTCAAATTCTATTTTATCGGTATAGGCAATAGAAGTTATACGAAAAGGAACTCCGGTTTCGGCAAAGGTCAATTTTGTCGGTTTGCTGTCTTTATATTCTAGTGTCAGTTCCACCTGATCGAAGAATCCGAAATAAGATTTTATATCAATATCGTTTTGTGTTACCTTATCGATTTTATAGACAATCGTAGAGTTTCCCATTTCCAATATTGGGTAATCCTTACCGCTTTCCAGTTCATTTTCACAACCAGTGGTCAGCCCAACCAGTATAAGCATTAGAAAAAACAGTTTCGCTTTCATATTATTGGTTATTTTATAATTCATTTTCACCATGTTTATTTCGTTCAACACGTTTTAATACTCTGGATTTTGAGTTATTTTATCGTTAAGCAATCGCTCATATTGCGGAATAGGAAACAGTTGGTGTTTTGCAGCGACATATGATGACGGCTTCACACGTTTCACTTCAGCCACAAAATCTGTAGACAGACGAATAAGATCGAACCAACGAGAACCTTCGAGGACAAACTCCCAACGACGTTCGTCAAGTATTGCTTTACGGAATTCGGCCTGCGATTTATTCTTTATATCGTGTGCACCCGATCCACCATCGTTAAACGCACGGTCGCGTACCTTATTGATATATTTATATGCATCAGCCGTAGGTCCTCCATTTACCTCATTTTGTGCCTCAGCAGACATCAGCAACAGGTCTGAGTAGCGCATATAAGGAAAGTTTTGCCCTGAGTTTTTACCTTCAGGTTCAGCAACTCTGTCCCAATATTTATTGTAGTAATACGGATATTTAGCATTATTGGCAAAGATGTATGTACTGCCATTGCTATATGTAAATTCACTCATGATAGCAATATCGCGTCGTTTATCGCCACTAGCAAACGATTGGTACAGATTGCTTGTAGGTACTATCCAAGAGTTAGCATTGGTAGGCCCTTCGTTTTTGCCCGGACTGTTTTCTCTGATTTCGGAAGGCAGTAAGGCTACATTAAACTGTGATCCCCATAGTCCTACGGTTTCATAATTGATGGAAAGAATAGATTCTATACCATGCTTCTTACTGATAATAAAGTTGTCGGAGTAGTCTTCATACAGGTCATACTTATTAGTTTTGATTACTTCTTGTGCATAATCTACAACGCTCTGATAGTCTGCCTTATTTTTCGTACGCGATGCCTTTATCAGAGATATCTTGGCAGCCACAGCGTTAGCGATTAGTACATCCGCTCTCCCATATCCTGTACGGTATCCTTCCTGAAAATTAGCTATCGCAAAATCAATATCGGTCAATGCCTGATCCAATACTGTGATCTGGTCGGTACGTACAACATCGAATAGTTCGTCTACCGATTCGCTAGGCTCTAGCCGCAAAGGGACATCACCCCACATTTTCACCAATTCGGCATAAAGCAACGCTCTCCAGAAAGATGCTTCAGCAACCAGATGATTGCGTCTCCCACTATCCATCTTAATATCGGGTATTCTTTTTATAGCAACGTTGGCTGTATTGATCGCTCTATAAAAATTATACCACAAATCCTTTACTTGACCATCAGTTTCCGATACGCTAAAATTGTCAATATTGGCATAGCGGAAATCATCGTGCGTGGCATTATCAGAAAACAAATCTTGTAATAGCCAATAGTCGTTGTAGAAAACGCCCCCGTATGTTGTGTTTCCGTTTCCAGTTCCTTGCCAGGAAGCAGCCGAACCGATACCGGTTGCTTCATATATTGCGTTTACAGCGCCCACAGCATCATCTTCGGTTTGATAGTAGTTTTTGTCTGTTACGTTCGACAATGGTTTTTCGTCAAGGAAACCACTGCATGAACATAGCATCAAAGCTGCGGAAAGACTGCTTAATATAATATGTTTTTTCATGTTATTCTAATTTTTACTATTTGTTTAAAAAACCAATGACAGACCAAATGAATATTTACGCGATGTAGGATACAGATTATTATCAATTCCTCCTCCTATTGCCGGGTCATATCCCGAATACTTGGTCCATGTATAAAGATTCTCGAAAGAAGCGAATACTTTTACTCCCGCTATACCATTAAATACTTTTCTTGGTATATTATATCCAACCGTAAGGTCACGAATTCGGATATATGATCCATCTTCTACCCATCTGTCCGAAAACGCAGTTGAATTAGAAACCACATCAGCACGAGGCAAAGAGCCATTCGGATTGCTCGGTGTCCAGCGATCGAGTACGGAAGTCATATTGTTTCTCGATCCATCCATTGCCTCAAGCGACTTGCGAGTATAGTTTATTATATCGTTTCCATAACTACCTTCAAGGAATAGGTTCAGGCTTAAGTTTTTGTATGTAAAGCTATTGTTTAACCCAAATGTAAAATCAGGGAAAAGGTTTCCTAATACTACCTGGTCATCGATATCGATTTTTCCATCATTATTGTGATCTACATATTTTTGCTCCCCTGCAACCAACGGTCGGTTAGTAAGCTGAGCAACTTGTGTGAGGTCTTCACCAATTTGGGCAATACCATTCGTTTTATAACCCCATATGTTGCCATATTTGTCTCCCACTCTCATGCGAGTCACGCCTGTTCCTACCGATTCTCCTTCAGCTACATTCAACTTCTCGATGCGAGTTACATTAGTGTCGAAATTGAAGGTAGAAACCCATTCAAAGTTTTTATTTGTAATAGGTATACCTGTTATTGCTAATTCAAATCCCTGATTGCTCAAATCCCCAAGATTACGCATAGAGAGCAGATATCCCGAATACATAGGCATATCTACATTGTAAAGCAAGTCGGTGGTATTTTTTCGATAAAAATCAGCTACAAGGCTTAGCCGGTTATTATACAATCCTAAGTCTACCCCTATATTATATTGTGATGTAGTTTCCCACGACAAGTCAGCATTCGGAAGAGTCATCGGAGCCAATCCTCCACCATTTACGCCTGATCCGAAAGGTACATTTACAGAAACCAATGTTCCTTGCGATTGGTATGAAGCGATACCTGCATTACCAACGACACCATAGCTCAAGCGCAATTTCAGGTTCGATATATCGTCTATCCCTTTTATAAACGATTCTTCCGAAGCGCGCCATGCTCCTGCAATAGATGGGAAGAATCCGTATTTATTATTATCTCCAAATTTAGACGATCCGTCTATACGACCTGTAAAAGTCATCAGGTAACGGCTATTGTACGAATAATGCAAACGTCCGATATAAGAAAGCATTGTCCATTCCGAACTGGGAGTTTGTGTCAGCCACACTTCTTTACCCAAACTCAAGTCGTTATATCCCAACCTATTATCTTCAAAATTCTTAGTACCAATACGTGAAATGTTTTGAGTCATTTTTTGGGCAGTCTGCCCCACCATAACTGTAAAGCTATGCTTTTTCTGCCATGTATTTTGGTAAGTTAAGGTATTGTCCCATGTCCAGCTTTTTGTAGAATATGATGCTACGTTACCTTTGCCGGGACCATCTGCCGAAACGGCGATGTCATTTGGAAGGAACATACGATCGAGACTGAATATGTCATCGATGCCAAATTGGGTTTTGAATACTAACTTATTGTCGAATAATTTAATATCCATAAATAAGTTTCCGGTGAAACGATTTTGCCTGTTTTGCATATCAGCTTTCATTGCTGTAGCGACTGGATTGCCTCCATATACTCCGGTTGATGATGCTAAGTTATTACGGTAAATGTACTCTCCATTTTCATCATATACCCCCAGTGCCGGATTCATGTCTAAAGCCATGCTTACTACACTCAACGAACTTTGAGCATTGCCATATCCTTCACTCTGTACCTGTGAATAACCGATATTACTACCTACCGAAATGTATTTATTTACATCGGCCCCTATCTGACCTCTGAACGTATAACGTTTAAAATCAGTATTGATAATAAGTCCTTCCTGATCGAAATAACCTGCCGAAAGGTTGTAAGACAATTTTTGTGTACCTCCACTAAAGCTCACCTGATAGTTTTGAGTGATAGCCGTACGGAATATTTCGTCCAACCAGTTGGTTTGAGTAACCACTGACTCAGGATTTTGGTAATAACTTGGTACTGGCATACCTGCATTCTCATATGCTTCTTTACCCATTTGCGCTAATTGAGCACCATCTAATAATGTAAATGCTTTTTGAACTTTTTGTATGGAAGTAACTGCATTGAATTTCACTTCGCCACGTCCTTCTTTTCCTTTTTTGGTAGTAACTATTATTACACCATTTGCACCACGTGCACCGTATATTGCTGTTGCAGATGCATCTTTCAACACTTCGATAGATTCAATGTCGTTAGGGTTCAGACTCGATAAAGGATTGATTACAAGTCCCTGATCATCAGCAACCTTTTCGCTCAAAGTGAGTACTCCATCAATAACATACAGCGGTTCGTTCGTTCCATTGATCGAGCTTGTTCCCCTGATACGAATTGAGGCGCCTCCTCCCGGCTGTCCATCGTTTTGACGAACAGAAACACCTGCAATCTGACCCCGCAAGGCATTATCAAACGATGCCACAGTTTTGTTTTCCAACATGTCTGACTTGATAGATGCTACCGATCCGGTTAAGTCCGTCTTTTTCATGAAGCCATATCCAACAACAACAACTTCATCAATTTCGACGGGTTCGTCTTGCAATGTTACATCTATTACAGATCGTCCCGATATTTTTGTTTCTTTGGAGGTCATACCTAAGAACGCAAATTCCAATGTGGCATTTTTATTCGATACTGTTATCGAATAACTACCATCAATAGATGAATGAGTACCATTTGTAGTACCTTTCTCTACAACACGAGCTCCAATAATAGGTTCTCCATCGACAGCTAATACTACACCGGTAACTGTATGATTACCTTCCTGAGCCCTGAGTGCGGGAGCAGCAAGCATCAACACGCATAATAATGAAATACAGAGTAATTTACATCTGGTGATTCCATGTTTTAATAGTTCTTGTTTCATGTTATTTTAATATAGATTTTAATAGGTTATATATTTATGATACGTTGATTTATAAGATCTAAGCCTATGGGTATTTTTTATTTCTTTACCTAATAGCCTCATCGAAATAAAATTTCGATATAGATATGTTCATACATAATATATATGTGCAAAGAAATATATAGTTTTCTAAATATGCAAGCATTATAACATTTTTAATAAAAAACATCTGCAAATAATAATTGGAAAGTATACCACCTGTTGAGTAAAACCATTGTAACATAGTATAAAGCTCAATATTTCACTAACAATATCAACTCTATAATTACACAATCTCGCTACGACAGTTCCTTATGAGGATGTCATATTATACGGATCGTTTAAAAGATTTATAGACGATTACCTAGAAGAGAAGGCGAATAAGCGGACTATGGGGCTTAAGAGCATGTATGCAGGATAAAGACATGGCTAAAGAAAGATTGTTAGAGAAAGTGATGCAACAACAAAATATACTTACTTTTGGAAGTCAAGATAATGTAGACATGAACCAGAAAAAAGAAACCAGAAATATCATTTAGTTTTTTTATTCTCAAATGTCATATTGTATTATGCGAATTATCCTGCCATAAGTCGCCCCAAGTAATATTAGAAACATCACTATAACGAAGTCTGCTTAAGCAACAGAATATAAAAGATTTTTTCACCATCTCATTAGAACATTCCGTCCTGATAAGTTTCTTTATTTCATCTACAATCAGATATTCTCGTTGCCCTTTTTCTGATCTTGGTTTGTCAGAGTGCTCTAGTTTTTCTAATGGGTTAATGGTTATGATGCCCTCTTTGAAAGCCTTCTTAATAATATATGAGAACTTAATAAATAGATTGTGTTGTGTATTGGGCACTAAGCGTACTATTTCACCTTTTTTCTTATAATTGAAATTTTGAGCAGTTTTGAGATAACCAATAAATCCCAGAATAAACTCACGGTTCACTTGTTCAAAAGTTGTAAAATTGCTTGCATATTCAATAATATGGCTGGCCAATGAATTTAATGTATAATAAATAATAGCTTCTTTTAAAGCCAGTCAGCCCCGTTTGCTTTTTCGCACTAATTTTTCAATACAATCTGGAGATGGATATCAAACTAGCAACAAAAGCTTGTAATAGTATGCCAAACCAATATCCAGATACAAAGGGAGTGATTTTTCTTATTATACCTCTATAAGCCGAAAATAAATATATCCGATATGATTCCTGTTCATACCGGATATATAAAATCGAAAATAAAGAATTGCCTAGCCCTTAATTACCTAACCCTTCATTCATTTTCTTTATTAATGATGCTCCCGACTCCTTAGAGTCATTCTCTATAGACCATAATGCCATTCCGGCCAGATTCTTAGACAAGGCAAAGTTAGCTTTCGCTTCTATCGCTGCCGGATTGTCATAATATATCTTATTTACTTCTTTGGTATTATCCCCACCATTATCAAGTATAACAATCTCAGTTTTTGACGGGGCATCAGCATATTGCGAACATATAGTTTTATATGGAATATACTCTGTAAATGATTCAAGATTAGCCCATGTATAATTTGCAGGAAGACCAAAATACCTCAGCCCGAATGCAGGAACTGCCAAAACTACTCTCGAAGGAGCAATAGGCCCCTGCCATCCTAACCAAGTATTTACTTCCTGTTCTGCATACCATTGAGCAGAGTGCGCTCCCGGTGCAAGGTCTTCGGCTGCAAAAGCCAATATATTAACCCAATCGTATGCAGGAATATTGACACACGAAGCAAGCGAACCTCTGGTCCATCCTCCAACTACCGACATAGATAATATATAGTCGTAGTCCTTGCCATCTACTGTATTTTTATCAACTTTCATTTTATCACCCAGATAGGTATAGAATGTTGCCAGTGCCGCAGGATCACCGAAAGCTCCTCCGGCAGCTTTGTCCATATATACATTGAGTCCATCTACTCCCAGCTCTTTTACTTTTGCCACTATATTGTCTGCAAATGTTTGATAATTCCAGGCTATTGCATTATTATAGAAATTGTAGCTTTCATATTTAGGCACTGCATTTACATATGAGTTCAATTCACCTGAAACTTCGAGGATAATATATACTCCGTAATGATGAGCATAAGTAATCATCGTACTTAGATTGATATCCTGAAAGTTTGACTCATCTAAACTTCCATTGGCATTAACCACAGCAGAAGATACTACCAAGTGTGTAATGTTTTCCCAATCTATATCCCTGATGGCTCCACTTCCTGTAACAAATGCAATCGATTTTTTGTTATAAGTCTTAGGCTCGAAATCTCTTGGTACCAATAGGTTGGTTGTTCTTGTATTGGTTGCATCCTTACGGGTCACTTCAAATTCCAATACTCCGATTATTTCTTCTGCGATGGTATAGGATAAATCTTTCTCCGTAGATATTACTTTACCATCGAGCGTCCATTTATATGTTGCACCATCCGATGGCGAGATTATTGGCGTATAGGTTAGCACATCACCAACCTGCCGGGCTGTATATTCCTGCCAGTCCATAAATATGCGCGGAACTTCGTCATCGGCAAATGAAGGATTCTCTCCATCATCATTCTCACAACTAGAGAATACAAACAATGGGATTATAGCGAATAATAAATATTTTAATGCTTTCATGATTTATTCTGTTTTGTTATGAGTTACTATTATTTATCCCACCATACTCTTTCTGTCCAAGTGTCGGTCTTGCTTGGTAACCTATCTATTGCGGCCTTAAATCCTTCCGGATTACTTGTCTGTTCGGATATAGGATACTGTATTCGGCGAGGGCTCTGTCCATTTGACTCATTCTCACCAGGATAACGATTCAGGAAGTTAGCTTCTGCCGGTAATCCTAATCTGCGATAGTTAGACCATGTTTCAAACGGATCGAGGAAATGCAGCACCCAAAGCTGTGTGGCAACCTGTTCCAATTCAGTACCCGACCTTAGAGGATTGGCTGTAACAAATGAGTTTATCGCAGCCTGATCGATAGTAGCACTGAATAGAGTCCATTGCTCAACTCCTGCTCTCAGGCCGGCCTCGAAGTGTGATGCAGCAGTTCCACCTACATTGTATCCGCGATATGCAGCCTCAGCCAATAAGAACTCTACTTCAGCATATGACATGTGAATATATGGAGATCCCGGATTAGAAATCAGTTTAGACGGCTGCATAAATTGTAGTAATTTAGGCACAGATACCGTGCTTCCGTTGTCCAGAGTCAGCTCTATCGGATTGCGAGGAACCTCAGCATCAGGATAATTTTCCCATGAGAAAGCTTCAGATCCTAAAGCAAAAGTTGCATAACTGCCATATTCTGCATACAGGTATTTTGTAATATCGGTACGTACGTTGTCTTCTAGATAAGAGCCTCCGTAATAAAGAATGCGAGGATCCTGTGTTCTTTCCATTGCTCTTATAAGCTCTTTACTAACTCTGAAAGTACTTGAGCTTGCATTTAAGAATCTGTTGGCTAACCCGTTTCCGCTAGAAACCCCTGTTCCCGATACATTATCATGCTGAACATAGCATATGTCGCTATTAGAGGTAAATACTCCTGCTGCAACAGCGGCTTCTGCCTCCTGTTTTGCAAGTGCAGGATCAACCTTTATCAAACGCATAGCAATACGAAGCCTCAAGGAATTTGCAAATTTTTTCCATTTTGTGTAGTCTCCCTGATAATACATATCACCGCGGTTAATAGATTCTTTTGAACTGTCGAATTGCTCGGAAGCCTCTCTAAGTTCTTTGAAGAAATCCTTATATATATCTTCCTGCCTGTCATACATCGGCTTAAAAGATCCGGTATAATATGCCATGCCTGCATCGAAATACGGGACATCGCCATAATAGTCAGTCAGACGGAGGAAGTTCTCAACCCTCAGAATACGTGCTGCTGCATGAGCATTCACATAGTCAGGATTTTCACGCGTTCTCTCCATTAGGTCAACAGCATTTTTGATAACAGAAGGATACATCGATTCCCATAACTGAGCGAAGTGCCCATCATGTTTTTTCCCTTTTCCTCCGTATTCTGCCAACGACCAGTCGTTTGTCCATTGATTCATAAACCCTCCCGGATAGATCAGGTAACGGTGCCATGCTTCAGGATCGTTGCTCTGCAATACCTGTATGGTAGTTATCTGCATATTAGGATCCATCTCGGCATTGGTATTGGGGTCTTTATTTATTTCTTCATCTATACAGGCTGTAAATCCGACAGCTACAGCCAGTAATAAAAACCATTTCATATTATTGATTATTTTCATGATTAAAGGCTATTAAAATTTAACATTAACTCCAAAACCAAATGTCCTACGAGAAGGTAAAGAGCCGTACTCCAATCCTTGTCCGTTACCATTGTTATAGTTAGACTCAGGATCTATATTTTTTAGTTTCGAGTGGAGGATAAACAGGTTTCGTCCGTATGCCGAAATTGATAATCCTTTGATAGGAGTCTTTGCCAATATATGTCTTGGTACATTATAGGTAAAGTTCAGCTCTCGTAGTTTGATATAAGACGCATCCATTATAAATGGCTCAGGGCTGTTGTCTGCTACTGTACGCCAATATGTTTGAGGATTAACAGGTGTAGTATTCGGTACCCATATATCGTTTCCATCATCATCTTTACTCCTTACAACACCTTTACCTACATATCCTCCTGTCGGAGTCCAGTTTGCTGTTGTTGAATTTGCTGCTATACGGGCTTCTTCCGATTCATACCATTCGCGACGTCCTTCCAACGTATTTTTAGATGTACCATTGTAATGTGCCAGACGGGAACTCATAGAATAAATGTCTGCCCCGAATTTCATATCTAACAAAACTCCCAATGAAAAATCTTTGTAACGGAATGTATTGCCAAACCCAAGAGTAAAATCATGGTTACCGTTTCCAAGAACTGATACTTCATTCTCGAATGTCGGTAATCCGTCAGGTGTATATATTACATCTCCGTTTTCATTACGGGCAAATTTCTTACCCATGATAGACCCGAAACGCTCTCCTTCTTTTGCTACCACTGTTGCTCCTGCCCAGGTAGCATTTGCTAATGTATATATCTTCACATCTTCGTGAAGTTCCTTCATCATATTTTTGTTTACAGCCAGATTGATACTAGTTGACCATTCAAAATCGCGAGTCTTCACCGGCATGGCATTGATCGCTATTTCTACCCCTTTGTTGGTAATCTCACCGGTATTGATAATTGCCGCCGTATATCCTGTTGAAGAGGTCAGTGGTAAATCCATTATCTGATCTTTACTTGTCTGATAGTAATAACCTATATCAAAATTGAGTCGGTTATTAATAAATCTCAGGTCTAAACCTACTTCGTAAGAATAAGTAGAAGTTGGCTTCAAATATTGATTCGGTAATACTTCTGATGCGATTGTACCCATAGACATTCCGTTTATTGTATAATCCAGCAGTCCGTATGCATTATAAATCATATATGGGCGGGTATCTCCTCCGACTTTAGCCCATGATGCTCTTAATTTACCAAATGACATTCCTAATTTGGAAAGGTCTGCTAATTCTGAAAATATAAAGCTTCCCGAAACTGAAGGATAGGTATATGAGTTATTTCCTTTAGGAAGTGTCGTTGATTTATCATTACGGACAGTGAATTCACCATATAAAAAACTCTTATATCCTAAACTTACAGAACCGAAGATAGAGTTTACATCTTTTTTAAGATTGTTGTATGCCGGCCTGTCATATCTGTTATAATTCCTGATACTAACAACATCCGGTAAGCTCTGATCATATCCGGTATTACCATTGTTTTCAAACCGGTATTGCATTATATTGCCACCTACAAAAGCGGTTACATCCAGTTTGTCTTCAAAGAAACGTTTATTGAAACGTATCATACCTTCATAGTTGATTTCAGATACGGTAGTGGCCATGTCGGTCATTCTACCATCTATATCTTTACCATCAGTATAGCGGGATGCAAAATCCATGAAACGAAATTTATAGTCGTCAAGCCCTACACGTCCTTGTACTGACAGATATGGAAGTACCTGATAACTCATTAGCACATGCCCCATAGTACGTTCTTTGCTGGAACGGTTTTGCATTTCGTTTATTACCCAATAAGGATTAAGTCGCCATTGATTGGCATTCCACATATTGTATCTGCCATATTCGTCTTTATATCCTTCCGACAGCCATTTCTGATCGAAGTTAGGTGCTATACCGATAAGGCTGTTACCAATATTGTTAGGGTTATCGGATAGTGCCGGACGATTATTCACTTTTTCACGCGAATAGTTTCCTCGTGCTTCCACTCGGAATTTCGGGCTGATATTATAATCGCCTTTTATCATTATTGTGGTACGGTACATACTTGATTCGGGTACGATATCTTTGTTTCTCATATCTGAAATTGATACGCGGAAGTTACCCTTATCGCTATTATTAGATATGGCAATAGAGTTGTCATAAGTTACCCCTGTGCGGAAGAAAGAGAGAATATTATCGTTACGGTTCTCGTATGTTTTCATTTCACCGTTGTATATAGGAAGAGTAAGGCTCGGATTGAGTTTAGCTCCCCATGCACTTTGTGTAGATGTTTGCGCATTTGATACTAGATATGGTGGCGTGCCATTCGTTCCTTGTCCGTATTCTCTCTGATAATCGTCAAAATGAGAAAGTATTTTCACTCCTGTTACGTTCATAGAAACATCTATACCCAGACCATCCTGTCCTTTTCCCGATTTGGTGGTGATTAATATAACACCATTAGAGGCACGGGATCCGTAAAGAGCTGAAGCCGAAGCTCCCTTCAATACAGACATTGATTCTATATCATTCGGATTGATAGATGACAGACCGTCTCCCAGATCATATCCTCCTGCACTGCCTGCACTACCCATCGAAGTATTATCCATAGGCACACCGTCTATTACATACAGAGGTTCGTTACTACCTGTCAACTGAGATACTCCCCTGATTATTACACGGGTAGATCCCGAAGGTCCACCGCTACCTGTAGAAATGTCAACACCGGCCATTTTACCGGATAGGGCATTGATAGCATTGTCGCTGCGACCGGCAGTCAGGGCATCGCTTTTTACTTCTGCTACTGCATAACCTAATGCTTTGGCATCCCTTTTGATACCCAATGCTGTAACAACTACTTCATCGAGTAATTTAGAATCTTCTTTCAACCGGACATCAAAGGTAGTCTGATTTCCGATTCTTATTTCTTGTTTTTCAAATCCTACATAAGATATGAGCAGTGTTTCGCCGGATGAGGCATCGATATCAAAATTGCCGTCTACATCGGTGGTAGTACCTCTGGTTGTGCCTTTGATAATAACACTCACTCCGATTGCGGGCTCATTATTTTCATCGACAATTTTACCTTTTATCTTTTTTTGAGGCTGTGTTTGCTGAGGTGTTGTATTCCCCGCTTTAGTAAGGACTATTTTTTTTGATGATATTTCGTAACTGATAGCCTGATTTTTGAATGCATTGGTAAGCAGAGAATTTATATCTCCGTTTTTTTCGTCTATAGATATACGTTTGTTGTCATCTATATCAACATTACTATACATGAATGAATACCCTAACTTTTTCTCTATCGTAGAAAAAAACTCCTTTAAGGTTACATTGTTCAAGGTAAGGTCTATTTTTTCTTTGCTCTGCGGAAAAACCGCTAGTGAAAAGCAAACAAAGAACAGAACGCAAAGTGAAAGTGTTTTTCTTTGCATAGCAAAATTTATTTATATTGTTAATAATTAATGTCTTAATTAATAGAATCGATGTCTATCCAGAATCATAAAGAAAGGTTAATTAATTCTATTTTTAATAGTATAGATATCTAAGGTCACTTATTGATAATGGTCACCTCCTTTCCGTTTATTTTATAGTCGATTGGGGTTAACTTATTAAATAATTCGAGCAATTCACGCAGTGACTCGGTCTTTACCGAGAATGTATATTTCTGTTTTTCATCAGGGTTTACCAATTCAATATTGATACCATACCAGCGTTCCAGTTTTTTGGCCACCTTGTATATATCCTCATTATAGAATATAAGTTGGTCTTGTGTCCATGAACGATAAGCATTTGCATCATCTTTAAACAAAGTGTACTTCATGCTCTGACGTGAGATGATAGCCAGTTCGTCCGGATTAAGGTCTGTCATATGCTTTCCTGCTTTGTCCGTAATAGCCACCTTTCCTTCCAAAAGCGACACGCTTATTTCCTGATCGTCGTTATACGCCGATATATCAAAGGAGGTTCCTTTTACAACTATATCGACATCCGATGTTTTTACCTTAAATTTCTTACTCAGGTCTTTTGTTACATCAAAAAAAGCTTCACCCTCAAGGCTTACAATACGTTCGGAACGGTTAAAGTCTGCGGTATATGTCAACTTCGATCCGGAATTGAGCCATACTTTTGTCCCATCGGGAAGCGTCATTTGCATTTTCTGCCCCTGCATAGTCTCTACAGTTGTAACCGACTGAGATAAAAAAGCCGATTCTATAGAAGATTTCACAAGAACAGTAGCAGTAATACCTACGATAATTGCAATCATAGCTGCAATTCCGGCAGCTTTGATCAGCATCTTTTTGGTATATGATTTTTCCGGAAGCGATGTTCTTATATGGGATGATATACCTGTCCAGATTTTGTCCTTGTCTGCATGAGCCGACGACTCCAGACTGTCATAGATATTTTCCCACTCATTTAATAATTGCTCGAATAGTTCACGGTTCTCGGCAGAACTGTTAATCCACATATCTATTTTTTGCCTTTCCGGTTCAGATAATTCCTGACGGATATATGCGGCTATTTCATCATATGGGATATGTGTATGATTCATATTTCTGCTTTATTTTATTATTAGACACGTAAGCCATCCAAATACCCTTAAGCTATTTCTATTTTTTTGAACCAAATCAAAAAAAGTATTGCACCGCTCTTATTTTCAATCAAACAATGACAGGGATTGTATAGCCAGAGTTATTATTATAGCAGGCAAATGATTTCTTCCATTATAATATTTAAGGATGTACTCTCTCATCTTTTTTATTGCGATAGACATTTGAGCCTCCACGGTTTTTACAGACAAATCTTTCTCTCCGGCAATCTCCTTGTATGTTTTATTTTGCTCTCTACTCAGGATGAAAATATCCCTGCATTTCTCAGGCAAACTGTTTACAGCCTGCTGATAGACAGAGCTAAATTCTTCCATATCTACACAATCGCGGGCTTTTTGCTTTTCCAGTTCCCGACTGGCCCATCCTTCAAGTAAAAGGGATCTGTTTTGTTCGTCGCGAAGATGATTTAATACCCTGTTACGGGCAGCATTGTAAAGGTATGTCTTTATGTAAAAGATATTGATTGTATCGCGCTCTTCCCAGAGTTTGATAAAGACATCCTGTATAACATCTTCTATCAGTTGTTTATCATGAGTGTAATAGTTGAGAAAAGTACACAAGCTATCGGAATATACATTAAAAAATTCTTTCAATGTAGACTCATCAATAATAACTCCCGTATGTTTAAACCCTTTCTGCATCCACAAAGTATATAAAGAAGCGAATATGCGAATCTATAAATTATATTAATACGTCTTTTCTTTTATAATGTTATTTTTCTCTACCTTTTACGCAAAAAGTAAATAATTTGCAGAATAAAGAAAAGATCGGCCTCAAAAGTGGATGATTATTGTTGAATAAGAAAATTTATAGCTCTAGACCGTTCTATAGATAAAGATACGCAAAAAACACAATAGGCAAATACAAGTAAAAGAGGAATTTTATCTACTCTTTCAGCTTTTCGTTGTTTTATTCCGGTAAGACAAAATAACTTATGGAAAAATCCATATAATACAAGTAAAAGAGGAATTTTATCTACTCTTTCAGCTTTTCGTTGTTTTATTCCGGTAAGACAAAATAACTTATGGAAAAATCCATATATTTGCCTCTTATTACAAAACAACTCAATACACAGAGTATGACAATATTCCATTCGCAATTTGAAGAAATCCGTAAACTCATAACTTATGAAGATTTCTCACTTCTTACCAAAAGGGTTATAGACCTCACATTGGACACTGAAAATATATCATCCTATAGAAAGACACTGGATTTTCTCGATTGGCTCGACTCGAATACGAATAATACGGAAGCCAAGAAAGAAAGATTCTCCAATCTGCTGGACGAGCTGTATCCCGAGCTTTCTGCAAAAAGTGAGATATCCGATATGGGCACTCCACTCTTATCGACATATAATATGATAAAATCGTACCGTAACTCATCTTTTGCTCTTGGCCCTATAAGTCTTGAAATAAAAGAAGGTGAAATAGTGGGACTGGTAGGAGAAAACGGGAATGGAAAAACAACACTGCTACGCACACTATGTGGAGAGCTGGAGCTTACCGGCGGCGAAATAAAGTATATGTTTCCGTATAAAGACAACTACGATTTGCGGTCGAAGCTCATATATATTCCGCAGCGTACAACATCGTGGCAGGGTTCACTCCTTTCCAATCTGCGCTTTACTGCTGCATCGTACGGAATCACAGGAGATGAAAACGTATGTATGGTAGAACTCATCATTGCACGTATGGGATTGCGCAAATACCGGACATATAGTTGGAAAAACCTGTCTTCGGGCTATAAGATGCGATTTGAACTGGCAAGAGCATTATTACGTAAACCCAAACTGTTACTTATAGATGAACCTTTAGCTAATCTGGATATTCTGGCACAGCAAATAGTGCTCGACGATTTTCGCGATATAGCGCGCTCACCATTCCGCCCGTTGGGTATAATACTCAGTTCACAACAGCTGTACGAGGTGGAGAAAGCATCCGACAATGTTATATTCCTTAAAAACGGAACACCGCGAAATCTTGCTACCGATACGGACGTCACCTATGCCGAAGTATCACGGTTTATTGTTGAGTTTGAGTCAGAATGGGGACAAGATATGCTTCGCGAAGCACTAAGCACTCTAAGATTGGGAAGACTACAGATAAACGGCGGTACTTATGTTGCCAGCTTCCCTGACGACATTACACAGGAAATGTTTCTGCAAACAGTTCTCGATAGCCATATACCTATCGTATATTTCCGTAATATATCCAACTCTACCCGTAGATTTTTCCTATCCTAAAAACCACTAAGCAATGATAAATAAAATACAAAAATACCTGCTGCTTCATTATCCTATTCTCTGGAATACAAGGATAGTACCCATGTTGCTCATATTGTTAGGAGTGCATATTATCTTTTTCGCAATCGGCTATCTGTCTGCTGATACAGCATTTACCCGCAACTATTATTATTCACTCGACAGCGATTTGGGAATACTCTATTTTGTCAGCGTACTGGTCGGTATACTCATACTTATAGGATGGCTTGTATTCTATAGCCGCAACAATGGGTTCAAGACCTTCTATCCCCGCAAAGCATCACAGTTGTATGCTGAGTGGCTGATTATTTTAGTTATTACAACAGGCCTCTCGTTCATCCCGTTCACACTTACTCAGGGACATATCTTCAAATGGAAATCGGCAGCATCACTTGAAGAAGTGAAGGAGGCCCTGAAAACGCTGGATATGGCTAACGGACTGATTGCAAATGATATCGACTATTTCAAATATGAAAGTGAATTCGATAAGCCGATCCCGATACCGGACAATATGAAGCTCAATCCCGAAAAGATCAACCTCAACTATTTCGCTACCGAATACAGCCATCGGGGCGGGATCATTCTGAAAGGATATACAGGTCCGTCATTCCTGTTTGGTAAAGACCGATACTATTATAATTCGTATTACTATGGCAATACCCAATATATGGACGTACACAAACGCCAGAGTGTGGAAAGGCAGGAGCTCATAAAAAAATGGCTGCGAAACGGACAAAAGGATGACATCCTCGCGGTTATGAAAGACTTCGATAAACTACAACAAAAGCATAACCTGAATGGAAACATTACCCCTGAGCAGTGGTTTAAACGCATCTATAACCCGCCGTTCTTCGAGGTAAATCCTTCTACAGCACTCAATAGCTATAAACCGGAATACTACTATTATGACGAAGACTATTCACAATATCCGGTTGAAGAAGCGGCTACCGTTGCTGCTCCTGTTCCCGACAGTACCTATCAGGAATACGCTTACTCGATAGTAAACAGTAAGACTCCATATCTGCAATACAGCATGCTAAGAGCCGGGTACGAGCATATACTCGAATATTATGAATATGATAATACCTTTTTTGAATGGTTCATTCTCTTCTGTGCATGTGTAGCTGTATGCCTCTCTATTTTCGTGTATACTTTCAGGGTGACCGGAGGCAAACAATGGCTTATTGCTTTCGTTTCGTCAGGAATACTTATCTTCATTGTTGTCCTGCTGGCAGTAGCTATAAGCCAATCTATCGGCTACAGAAATGAAGCACCTATAGCCATAGCTGTCTGCTTATTCTGGATTGCACTCTTTATAGCTCTTCTTATTAGAGTTATCGCCAAAATCGGATCTAAAGGCAGGAAAGGTAAATCTAGCATATATATGAACATCCTCGTATGGCTGCTACCATGTCTTATTCCACTATCGTATTTAATAGTCGCTCTGCATTCGGAATATTCTGACAAGGACTATTTTAAGCCAGAAGAAACAAATGTTATGAATATGCTCTGGTACAATATTATATTCATAGTCATAGCCATGTCACTTGTCTCAGTACTTGTCCGTAAATGGAAAAGTATAGCCGAAGAATAAGCTGTTCTACTTGTATGTAGTTATTGACATCAGATGTCTCATAAGATTTGGAGGGGTAAGCGCAGCTACCCCTTCATCTTTTATAAACAGATAATTACACAAATAGATAAGATTATCGAACGTGATACTCATTTCCAGTTGAGAGCTGACAAGGTTCGATATAACCGAGTTTCTCTCAATCTTGAGGAATTGTTTAGCCAGTTCCTTATTCTCATCCAGAATCGCAATGATCTCAGGAGACAGAGGTTCCAATTCAAATCTGAGCCTGAACTTATTGCGCAGCATTCCTGTCCAGTTTTTGCTCTTATAATGCTGGTATGCTATATCCTCAAACAAAGTAAACAATGTGCGGTCGCTGATTTCCAGCGAGGCATATATCCCGTTCAGCAATCTGGATTCTCCCTCCAGTGATGTCCATTCACTTTTGCACTTATACCGCATATTGTGTTCTATCTCATGCCAGCCCTCTGACAAAGTGGTACGCACTTGGATTTCGAACGTAGAATCTATATACTTGAAACTATCACTATAGGTGTTTTTCCATGTATTAAATTCATTCAGCAGTTCGCCTTCCAGTTGGCATACAATGTTTATCATAAAAGGCTCAAATTGGTTTACTTTCATATTATCGTGGTGCAGATCCACCACTTTGAAGATAGATGAAAAGTAGTCGACTAACACTTCTATATCCTCATTAAAGTATGTCATCACACGAAGCCCGATAATGTCCTGAACCAGTTTCCCGTTCTCTTTATATCCTTTTCGGATAATTTTTTCCTCAATGGAACTCTTCTCCTTTATCCGTGAATATATACGGTACAACAAGCCTGTTCTGGCCAGATTCGATTCAATAATTTCTTTCAGATTCTGCTCTATAAGAATCAACCCCTCATATATCATATTCATTGTTTTGATGACTAATTTCAATGATAACGAGCGCATATTTTCATTATTATCTGCTATGCAGTCTCTTTTATGAATAAATAAGAAGATAAATATTACTCTAACATCTGTTTATGTTTCAGTCTCTATATTTTTAATTTTAACTAAAACCTGACAAAGATTACAGTCAGCAGTTAATAAAAAGGCAAAAGGTAACAATCAACGATCGCCGAAGCGAAGGCGAGGCAAATGTAACACATCTGCATTGTTTTTTATATCTGTTACTTTCTCCCTCTTGTAAGGGCTAATAATTATTAGCCCGCCTTTTATACTTTTTCGGGCGTAAGATTTTACGCCCCTACAATGCCAATTTTAACTAAAACCTGACAGAACTTACACTTTTCAAAGACCACTTCATTGGCATATCGGCATATTGCCCAAACACCGTTCGGCGTTAGCCAATTAGCACATTGATATACTATAGATAAAGTTCTTTTGAAATAATACTATCTAAAAACAAATAAGTCCCGGATCTAAAATCCGGAACTTTCTTATATTGTAGAAGTAAGCAATAAACTATACTATCATCCCTGCAATGCCGATGCACCACCGATAATATCGAGTAGTTCGTTGGTAACAGCCTGCTGACGCGATTTGTTGTACTGTATTGTCAAATCCTGAACCAGTTCGTCCGCATTATCCGAAGCTATCTGCATAGCCATTGTACGTGCGGCATGCTCCGATGCGTTTGCATCCAGTAAAGCAGCATACAGACGCGAATACAATACAGTAGGAATTAAGCTTTCCAAAATCTCTTCCTTAGAAGGTTCCAGAATATAATCGGTCTGAATATTATCAGACTGGTTATCTGCCTCCTGATGGCTGTTTCCATGCTTTTGATTCAGATCGAAAGGCAGGAAAGGAACAGTTATCAGCTTCTGCGTACCGGTAGATACAAAATGATGATAGATAAGTACAACCTCGTCTATTTCTTTTGCCACATATTTAGCAATCAGCTCTCTCGCCAAATCCTGTACTGCCTGATAAGAAGGCTTATCTGCCATCTCCCTATAGTCGCCTTGCGATGTCAACCCCTGTTTTTTCAGGGCATCGGCTATCTTCTTCCCTACAGGATATAGCAGGATATTTTCCTTACCCAGTTCTTTGCGTTTAGCGTAAGCAGCATTAAACTCTTTTATTACATTGGAATTATATGCACCAGCCAGCGAAGAATTGGAAGCAAAAGCTACGATCGCTAACCTCTTTGTTTCTCTTTTCTGGATAAAAGGAGATTCATAGCTCGTATCCGAAGCAAGGAGATTAGTCAGAATAGAGTCCAGCTTCTGCTGATAAGGCAGAAAGTTGTTGATAGCCGCCTGAGCCCTGTGCAATTTGGACGATGCAATCATCTTCATTGCAGAAGTAATCTTCTTGGTATTCTTTACCGAGCCTATTCTGTTTTTTATTTCCTTAAGAGATGCCATAATTCAATCATTTTTTATATTGAGTCGCAAGGTCTGCGGCAACACTTCTGAGCACTTTTTCGATATCTTCGTTGATCACACCTTTTTTCAGCTGATCGAGGACATCGCTCTGATGTTGCATTTCCAGCGTTCTCAAAAATTCTGTTTCAAAGTCATGCACTTTGTCTGCCGGTATCTGACGAAGCAATCCGTTCGTACCGCAATACAAGATAGCAATCTGTCTTTCTACTGACATAGGGTCGTACTGAGGCTGAACAAGCAGCTCGGTATTTTTCTTACCTTTGTCGATAGTCATTGCCGTTACTGGGTCTAAGTCGCCACCAAACTGGGTAAATGCTTCCAGTTCGCGATACTGTGCCTGGTCTATCTTCAATGTTCCTGCCACTTTTTTCATGGCTTTCACCTGAGCCGAACCTCCCACACGCGATACGGAAATACCCACGTCGATAGCCGGACGTTTACCTGCATTAAACAAGTTACCGTCAAGGAATATCTGACCATCGGTAATAGAGATCACGTTAGTCGGGATATATGCGGATACGTCACCTGCCTGCGTTTCGATGATAGGCAGGGCAGTTAATGAACCTCCCGCCTTCACTCTTCCTTTCAGGCTTTCAGGCAGGTCATTCATCTGCTCGGCAACTTCCTGCTGGCTGATGATCTTCGCCGCACGCTCCAACAGACGGGAGTGCAGGTAGAAGATGTCACCCGGATAGGCTTCACGTCCCGGTGGACGACGAAGGATCAGGGATACCTCACGATAGGCAACAGCCTGTTTAGACAAGTCATCATACACTACCAGTGCATGACGGCCTGTATCGCGGAAGTATTCACCGATAGCAGCACCTGCAAAGGCAGCAAAATATTGCACCGCAGCAGGCTCGGCAGCTGTAGCCGAAACTACTACTGTATATTGCATTGCGCCCTTATCTTTCAGCGTTTCCACAATATTGGCTACTGTAGAAGCTTTCTGACCGATGGCTACATAGATACAATACACAGGATCTCCTGCTTCATAGTTACCTTTCTGGTTGATTATAGTATCTATGGCAATAGCTGTTTTTCCTGTCTGGCGGTCACCGATGATAAGCTCACGCTGACCTCTACCGATAGGAATCATAGCATCTACTGCCTTTAGTCCTGTTTGTAACGGTTGTGTAACCGGTTGCCGGTAAATAACGCCCGGAGCTTTACGTTCCAACGGCATTTCCAACAGTTCGCCTGTGATCGGCCCCATACCATCTATGGGTTCACCAAGAGGAGTAATTACGCGTCCGAGCATACCATCGCCCACATTGATGGAGGCAATTCTTTTGGTACGCTTTACGGTAAAGCCTTCTTTGATCTGATCGGACGGACCCAGCAATACAGCACCTACGTTGTCTTCTTCGAGGTTCATCACAACAGCCATCAGACCGTTGTCGAATTCGAGAAGCTCGTTAGCTTCTGCATTTTTCAGTCCATATATGCGAACAACACCGTCTCCTACTTCGAGTACAGTACCCACTTCATCGAACTGAACGCGGCTACTGATATTCTCGAGCTGCATTTTCAGCACATCGGAGACTTCACTTGCTTTTATATTTTCAGACATACGTTATTTTTTAATTTGAAAATTTGAAAATTTGAAAATCAGCAAATTACAAAACGAATTGGCTAATTTTCAAATTGGCACATTGGCTAATTGTTTATCTTACTGTTTTCAGCGACAAATTGCTGTTTAATCCGTTTCAGCTGAGTTTTTACACTGGCATCTAACCGGTAAGTATCTACATAAAGGATAAATCCTCCTTCGATACTTGGGTCTACCACCGTTTCAAAATCGAGTGTTCCCGGTTTCACCTTTTGCAACAGGCTTTTCATCTTTTCGGTAACAGTACTGTCTACCGGAGTAGCAGTCACCAGTCGTCCCATATTCATATCTTTCGATTCGCAATACAGGTCGATATAGGACAATGCTATATTCCGCATAAATACTTCCCGTCTGTTCTTAAGCACAAGTTCTACAAAACGGCTCAACGTATCACTCATTTTTCCACCTACGGCAGCACCGATCAGCGCGAGTTTATCATCAGCATTCAATGTAGGATTATCCATTGCCATACGCATTTTTGGCTCGACGGCAAAGACCGAAGCGAGTTTCTTCATTTCCTCAAACACGGTGTCTTCGGCTTTCTGATCTACTGCATATTGCAACAGAGCTTTAGCATATCGCTTAGAAATCATCCCTTCATTCATAACAGTTAAGATTTGGAAACCATAGCCTCATCAACCAGGCGATCAATCATTGACATTTGCTCTTTAGGATCTTTCAGAGATTCGCGGAGTACTTTTTCGGCTACATCTACAGACAGTTCTGCTACCTGACGACGAATGTCGCGGATAGCCTGATCTTTCTCGGCCTGTATTTGTTTCCTTATTTCGTCCATCTCTTTAGCTCCTGCTATTTTAGCCTGCTCACGCGCTTCGGCAACAATGCGTTCACGCGTATCGGCAGCATCTTTCAAGATTTTCACCTGCTCTGCTTTGGCCGATGCCAGTATGGCATCGCTTTGTTCTTTTATAGAAGCCAGTTGGTCATTCGCTTTTTGGGCTGCATCCAGTGAGTCCTGTATGTAGTTTTTGCGTTCATCTACCATTTTGGTGATCACAGGAAAACCAAATTTGGCAAGAACGAAGAAAACGATACCGAACGATAAGAGCATCCAAAAGAGAAGCCCAGATTCAGGTAATAATAAACCCATATTTATTTAGTTTTTATTCGATTAAAGAATAAATCCACATACTACAACAGCAAACAGGGCAACCCCTTCGACCAGCGCCGCAGCAATAATCATAGATGTACGGATATCTCCGGCTGCATCCGGCTGACGGGCAATACCTTCCATTGCAGAGCTACCGATCTTACCGATACCGATACCTGCACCGATTACAGCTAATCCTGCACCTAGTGCAGCACCAAAACCTGTTAAGCTTGTTGCAGCTTCTGCTGCTTGTAATAAAGTTGATAGTAACATAATCTTTTACTTTTAATTAGTTAATTATTATTTGTTTGTTTTTTAGTTACAAGTTACGAGTTACAAGTTACAAGTCAGATAGCAACTGACAAGCAGACAAGTAACGGGTTTTTATTTATTTTCATTGGCACATTGGCATATTTCCAAATTTGCTAATCGGTCAATGTTTTTCTGCATGATGATGCGGCTCTACCTGAGCCAATCCGATAAATACGGCCGACAACATGGTGAACACGTAAGCCTGAATGTAAGCTACCAGTATTTCCACAAAGCTGATAAATACTGTCAGCAACACCGAAACCAATGTCATAGACCCGTTGATAACCGGACCCAGATTTACGGTAACGAAGATCAAGCATGTAAGACCGAGTACAATAGAGTGTCCTGCAAGTATGTTTGCGAAAAGACGAATCATCAGTGCAAACGGTTTTGTAAATACTCCTACAAGTTCTATCGCAGGCATGATCGGTATCGGTACTTTAAGCCATGTAGGCACATCGGGCCAGAATATCTCTTTCCAGTATTCTTTCGATCCGAACATGTTTACAATAAAGAATGTAAACAATGCCAGAACCAGTGTAACGGCAATATTACCCGTCACATTAGCTCCTCCCGGAAAGATCGGTATCAGGCCTAAAATGTTGTTGAAGAATATAAAGAAGAATACTGTAAGCAGATAAGGTGAAAACTTCCTGAAATTCTTACCGACACATGGTTTTATAATGTCGTCCTGAACGCTCATTATAAACATTTCCATGAAACCGACAAAACCTTTCGGAGCTTTATGCTCTCCGCTCTTAGCCACTTTCTTATACCATCCGGCAACACTCATTACTATGATGAGCAGTAGTATGGAACTGATGATAAGGCTTGTCGCATTCTTGGTCAGCGAGAAGTCTAAAGGTCTCACTTCTTCTCCGGCGGCATTCTTTTCTACGATCTTCCCCTTGTAGTCACCCGATTGAGCTATGTAAAAGCCATTATATGCTTCATGCCCATGATGAAACCTGGAAGACATAAATACATGGAATCCACTGGTCTCACCCTTTACAATGATGGGCAAGGGAATGGAAACATGCGTATCGCCCCAAGTGGTCAAATGCCATTCGTAAGAGTCGGCAAGGTGATCGAGAATCAATTCTTTCACGTTCAATTCTCCACCCTCTTCTCCATGCCCGCCCGCAGCAGCGACAGGCTGAACACCTATCACAGCAAGCATAAAGAACGAGGCCAAAATGTATTTTAAATAGTGCTTCATACTATTGTTATTTATTCTTTAATCGTTTTTCTATCTTGAGGAACAGAAAAGATTCCATTGCCAGAAATAGCAGATAGAAAATCATAAATACGAGAATGAAACTTTTTTTATCTTCCTTGACTATGGCAACATAAACGCCTATAAAAATGAGGGCGGCAAATATCTTAACCACTTTGGTCAGCATATATGTATTCAGCATCTGCCGCTGGGTTACCTTACGGCTGGCCGACTCCACATACACAAGAATCAATGATTCCACTATCAAGAAAAAGAGCAAAATGCCTTCGTACCAATGAGGATAATATTGTGGAAACTGATAGTAGAGCAATGCACCTACGAGCGCTCCCATTATTAATCCGAATGCCAGTAACGAAGTGACTAATTTAGCTTTGAAAAAGTCCATTCTTTCAAATTACGCAAACCGTTACAACCCCATCATTCACTTCTGCTATTCCTCCTTTTACTTCCAGTGAATTTTCAACCTTATCAACAGTATAGATGATAACGCCTTCTTTCAGTGGAGAGATAAGGGGAGCATGATCAGGGTAAACACCGAAGCTACCCGACACGCCGGGAATAACTACCGATGTTACGGCTCCTGAAAACAGTTTTTTCTCTGCCGAGATAATATTTAATTGGAGTTCCGATTTTTTCATATTCTTTAATTTGAAAATTAGCAGATTAGCAGATTAGCAAATTCAGCATTCTTGTAAATTCACATTTGCTAATTTCCGAATTTTCATATTTGCTAATCATTATTCAGCTGCCTGTGCAAGGATTTTCTCACCTTTGGCAATGGCATCTTCGATAGTACCCACGTTAAGGAACGCCTGTTCAGGCAGGTGATCTACTTCACCGTCCAATATGGCTTTAAATCCTTTTATCGTATCCTGTATGTCCACAATTACACCCGGTACGCCGGTAAACTGCTCAGCCACATTAAACGGCTGCGACAGGAAGCGTTGGATACGTCTTGCACGGTTTACAGTCAGTTTATCATTATCCGATAATTCTTCCATACCGAGAATAGAGATAATATCCTGTAATTCCTTGTTACGCTGAAGTATTTGTTTTACACGCTGAGCCGTATCGTAGTGATCTTGTCCCACAACAATAGGGTCGAGACTGCGCGATGTAGAATCGAGCGGGTCTACAGCCGGATAAATACCCATTTCGGTAATCTTACGGTTCAACACCGTAGTGGCATCCAAGTGGGAGAATGTTGTTGCAGGAGCAGGGTCGGTCAAGTCATCGGCAGGTACATATACGGCCTGTACCGATGTAATGGAACCATTCTTGGTAGAAGTAATACGTTCCTGCATGGCACCCATCTCTGTAGCCAGCGTAGGCTGATATCCTACGGCCGACGGCATACGTCCCAACAGGGCAGACACCTCAGAACCGGCCTGTGTAAAACGGAATATATTATCGATAAAGAAAAGTATATCTTTTGGCCCGTCCGATTTTGCATCGCGGAACGATTCTGCAATAGTCAATCCTGACAAGGCTACAGCCGAACGCGCACCCGGAGGTTCGTTCATCTGACCGAACACAAGCGAAATCTGAGATTTGGCAAGCTCTTCTTTATCTACTTTCGACAAGTCCCAGTTACCCTGAGCCATGCTTTCTTCAAATTCTTTTCCATAACGGATTACTTCCGATTCTATCATTTCCCTCAGCAGGTCGTTACCTTCACGGGTACGCTCCCCTACTCCGGCAAATACGGAATAACCGTTGTGTTTTTTAGCAATGTTATTGATCAATTCCATGATCAACACGGTCTTACCTACTCCGGCACCACCGAAAAGCCCTACCTTACCTCCCTTTGCATAAGGGGCAAGCAAGTCTACCACCTTAATACCTGTGAAGAGAACTTCACGGGTAGTCTGTAGCTCTTCAAATTTAGGCGGTTCGCGGTGAATAGGGTTACCACCCTGCTTATCCAAGACGTCCATACCGTCAATAGCACTTCCCACTACATTCATCAGACGACCTTTCACCTGGTCACCTATAGGCATTCTAATAGGCGACCCCAGTGGAATCGCCTCAAGTCCGCGACTAAGTCCGTCTGTACTATCCATAGCAACGGCACGCACGGTATCTTCGCCTATGTGTTGTTTTACTTCGAGAATCAAAGAACGACCATCCGGCCTTTTAATTTCAAGGGCATCGTTGATGTTCGGTAAGTTAAGAGACGGATCGCTGGTATTAAAAAATACGTCAACTACTGGTCCGATAACTTGGGAAACATGCCCAACTGTTTGTGACATAAGCTCTTTAATTTATTATATTTATTTTTGTTTATTTCTATTCCTTAAAACTATAAAGCGAATCACCATACAATCCCTAAGAATCGAATAGAAATATTCATTTCTTTAATTCTCAAAGTTCTAAAGCGACAAAAGTCTCTTATATTAGTCAATAAAAGTGTGAGAAGACCGCTAAGTATTGTATGGTATCAGACTCCTCTGTTAAACGCTCTGACAAATATAAACAATATTAATTTTTAATAGTCTTCTTAATTGGAAAAAATATAAGCATACTTACTTTTTTTAAACTTTAGTTAACTACAATGTTTCTAATAGTTAATATTTACAGACTTTATGAGCAATAGATAAAATTAATAACTATAATTCTGTACTCATCACTATAAAAAATAATCAAAGTATAATTAATCGCTTTTCAATTATTAAGTTGTATTTTTGTTCAACAATAACCATAGGGGCGAATATTTATTCGCTCCTACAGGTATAAAACAAATTTAGAAATAAAAAATGGGTAAAGTTTTAATTATCGGTGCAGGAGGTGTCGGAACCGTAGTAGCACACAAGGTTGCCCAAAACATGGACGTATTTACGGAAATCATGTTGGCCAGCCGTACAAAATCGAAATGTGATGCCATAGCCAAAGCTATAGGAGGAAATAAAATCCAAACGGCACAGGTGGATGCCGACAATGTAGAAGATTTGAAAAGACTTTTCAATTCTTTTAAACCGGAACTTGTTATCAATGTAGCGCTTCCATATCAGGACTTAACGATAATGGATGCTTGTCTGGCTTGTGGTGTCAACTATCTGGATACAGCGAACTATGAGCCAAAAGAAGAAGCTAAATACGAATACAGCTGGCAATGGGCTTATCAGGACAGGTTCAAAGAAGCCGGACTGACTGCCATTCTGGGTTGCGGATTCGATCCGGGTGTAACCAGTGTATTTACGGCGTATGCAGCGAAACATCATTTTGATGAAATGCACGAACTCGACATTGTAGATTGCAATGCAGGTGATCATGGTAAAGCTTTTGCAACAAACTTCAATCCCGAGATCAATATACGCGAGGTTACCCAGAAAGGTAAATACTGGGAAAACGGCGAATGGGTGGAAACTGAGCCTCATGCCATCCACAAACCACTGAATTATCCGAACATAGGGGCAAAAGAGTCGTATGTTATTTACCACGAGGAACTGGAATCTCTCGTAAAGAATTTCCCTACGCTGAAACGCGCCCGTTTCTGGATGACATTCGGACAAGAATACCTTACTCACCTCAGAGTAATACAAAATATAGGTATGGCGCGTATCGACCCTATTATTTATAATGGTGTGGAGATTGTACCTATCCAGTTCCTGAAAGCGGTATTGCCTGATCCGGGTGAACTTGGAGAGAACTATACAGGCGAAACTTCTATCGGTTGCCGTATCAAGGGCATCAAAGATGGTAAGGAACGTACTTACTATGTGTACAACAACTGCTCGCACGAAGCAGCATACAAGGAAACAGGCGCACAGGGGGTAAGCTATACGACAGGCGTACCTGCAACTATCGGCGCTATCATGTTTATGAAAGGCCTGTGGCGCAAACCAGGCGTATATAATGTAGAGGAGTTCAACCCCGATCCGTTTATGGAACAGCTTAACAAACAAGGCTTGCCTTGGCACGAACTGTTCGATGTAGACTTGGAAATGTAAATACTATCTATCTGAAATATTATAACCCGCCGGACTAATTGTCCGGCGGGTTATTTTTTATATCCATTTGTTTTTCTTCAGATAAAAGCAGGAGAATAGAAATATAAGTATAACAAAAAGGTGTTCGGCCAGCCAATAAAAAGTAAGAGCAGTAATGTCGAAAACATTACTTATCAGGAATAAATAAGTCAGATAAAAAACAATAGTTACCGACTGAAAAATGAATGAGATCTTTGTATTACCCGTTCCGATAACAGTATTCATATATACATACGCTGGCAGAGCTATCAAATAATTTGACAACATAACTACAAACGGCCAGAATGCACCTTTTATCAGCGTATCATCTGTTGTATAAATGCCTAACACACTGTAATGAAAGATAATTACTACTATAATCAGTGGAATCCCTAATAGATAGCCCAAGCTTATAACCTTACGACACAGGTGTTTGATATTATTTTTCTCATTAGCTCCGATCAGGTTACTGACCAAAGATCCGGTGGTAGTGGCTAAGGAATTAACAATCACAAAAAACAGGGTGGATATACTCCTGATTATATTAGCTATAGCTAATTGGCTTTTGCCCAGATGCTCGATCGCTATAAAAAAGAGAAACCAAGGGGCAACACCGATAAAAGCATGCAACATACTCCATGATGACAGTCTGAATAAGTGCACAATGATCTCTCTATCGTATGTGGGAACAAAACCATACTGTTTCCTGTCGACAATAAGCAAAGTATATGCAACAAATATTATCAAAGAGACAGCTTCCGCCAGACTAGAGGCCATGGCAGCTCCGGCAATACCCAGTCCACTGAACGTGCCAACACCGAAAATCAATATATAATTTAAGCCGATGTTAGTCGTCACCATAGCGATTGCATTGCCTGTAAGAACTTTCGTTTGTGTTATCCCTACGAAGAAAGCACGGAAAGCCAGTGCCGGAAAAGCAAATAATAGCCCGAAGCAACGCCAGTCTACATAACTTATTACTGCCATATATACTTCATCGGAAGATATCAGCCTTTGCAGTATGTAAGGTGAGCATAACTTCGATAATATAAGTAAAGCAAAGGCCAGCAGGATTTGTATATACAGCCCTTGAAAAAACACTTTACCTGTTTCATCGTATTTCTGCTCTCCGTTTCGCCGGGCAATCATCACCTGAAGCCCCAGACTGAAACCAAAGCCCAACATATATATGGCGAGATAATAGATTCCGGCAATAGCAGAAGCCCCCAGTTCGATTTCACCTACATGCCCAAGAAATACGGCATCTGTAATATTTATAAGTTGTTCTACTAATATGCTCATCATCACCGGATAATTGATAAGCCATATCTGTTTATATGTAAAATTCATATATTCAAATTTGAATAACAGATCATATTGTACTGTATGCGATACAACACAAAGAACCTAAATAATAAAATGGAATTATTAACTCTGTAAAGATGTAATGCAGTAGTATCTTACATCTTATCTACTCTCCGGCGAGCAAGCTATATACAGAGTTGGCATTTCATAAGTGAGGATTTCAACTATTATTATTACAAAGATAACTTTTTTGGAATGAACCGGTAACCTATCTCAGAAAAAGTATCTATATTTGTGCAAATAATAGTTATTGATATGAAAAAGAGAGATTTTGGAATAAATTGTTTTATTGAAAGTTTCGGTCTCTTTATTTATTGCAATTATTTAAGAATCTAGATATATTTATCCTCGAAAAGTTCTCTTTTCGGGGATTTTTTTTGACACATATACAGATATTATTCTTCAAAATGGTAAAATATGACTGACAAAAGCCTTGTATCCATTACAGATTATTCAAAAGAAGACATTCTGAGAATACTGAATCTGACAAAGAAATTCGACGAAAGCCCCAACAGGAGACTGCTGGAAGGCAAAGTCTGCGCAACGCTGTTTTTCGAGCCTTCTACCCGCACGCGCCTCAGTTTTGAAACGGCTGTCAACCGTCTGGGCGGGCGCATTATCGGATTTACGGATGCGGCAACGACAAGCTCATCGAAGGGTGAAACGCTTAAAGATACGATACTGATGGTAAACAATTACGCCGATATCATTATCATGCGCCATCATCTGGAAGGGGCTGCCCGTTATGCTTCGGAAATATCGTCTGTTCCTATTATCAATGCCGGAGACGGGGCAAACCAGCACCCGACACAAACCATGCTCGACTTGTACTCTATATACAAGACACAGGGCACACTGGAAAATCTGACTATCACCATTGTCGGAGACCTCAAATACGGACGCACAGTGCACTCGCTGATAATAGGCATGTCGCACTTCAACCCGACATTCTATTTCGTAGCACCCGAAGAGTTGCGTGTACCCGATTCGTACAAAAGCTTTTGCGACGAACGCGGCATAAAGTACGAAGAACATATCGACTTTTCGCCTGAAGTGATCAACAATGCGGATATACTGTATATGACCCGCGTACAGCGCGAACGCTTTACCGACCTGATGGAATACGAAAAAGTGAAGAATATATATATTCTCAAAAAAGATATGATAGGCGACACTAAGGATAACCTGAGAATACTGCATCCGCTACCGCGTGTGAACGAAATAGATCAGGATGTGGACGACAGTCCTAAAGCTTACTACTTCGAGCAGGCTAAGAACGGGGTTTTCACCCGCGAAGCCGTTATATGTGACGCATTGAATATAGAAATAAATTAACAGCCAGTTGCAATGAAAGAAAGAAGAACGGAATTACAGGTTGCCGCCCTGTGCAACGGGACAGCCATAGACCATATACCATCGAGTGTTGTTTTCAAAGTAGTATCGCTGCTGGGACTGGAGAAGCTGAATAATCCGATTACGATAGGAAACAATCTAGAAAGTAAAAAGATGAACACCAAAGGGATCATCAAGATAGCTGATAAATTCTTTGAAGAGGATGTCATCAACAAAATCGCCCTAATAGCTCCCAATGTGGTGCTCAACATAATAAAGGATTATGAGGTAATAGAAAAGAAACGCGTGATACTACCTCAAACCATCAAAGGTATCGTTAAATGCAACAATCCGAAGTGTATCACCAACAACGAACCGATGGCTACGCATTTTGAAGTGATAGACCACGATAAGATAGAGCTGCGTTGCCACTATTGCGACATAAAAATTAAAAAAGAGGAGATCATTCTCAAATGAAACAAGACTGGAAACCGGGAACTTTGATTTATCCGCTACCGGCAGCCATGATCAGTTGCGGCAGCAATCCCGACGAATATAACATTATTACACTCAGCTGGCTGGGAACAATCTGTACCAATCCACCGATGTGCTATATATCTGTCCGCCCAGAGCGGCATTCTTACGAGATTATCAAACGGAATATGGAGTTCGTAATCAACATCACAACCCACGATCTGGCTTTTGCTACCGACTGGTGTGGGGTAAGATCGGGTAAGGACTTCAACAAGTTTGAAGAGATGAAACTTACCGCAGGCAAGGCATCTGTTGTGCAGGCTCCCATCATAGAAGAATCACCGCTGAATATAGAATGCAGGGTAAAAGAAATACTGAGTCTGGGTTCGCATGATATGTTTATAGCAGATGTAGTCAATGTAAAGGCCGACAGCAAATATATAGACGACGAAACTGGCAAGTTCAGTCTGGAAGATGCTAATCCGATTGCATACTCACACGGACAGTATTATGATCTGGGGGAAAAGTTAGGCGGATTTGGCTGGTCGGTGAGAAAGAAGAAAGAAGAAGAACTTTAATACATTATACTTCTATCTCTAATCCATCGTAAGATAAGAACACATTTTCAGGCAGTGTTTTCTGTACAGTCTCATGCAATCCCATGTGGTGCGACATGTGAATAAGATATGCTCTTCGGGGTGCTATGCGTTTCACAACTTCCAAAGCCTCCTGCAAATTCAGATGCGACATGTGTTCCTCTATCCGCAGCGCATTAATGACTAATGTATCCAAGCCTTCCAGTTTGCTGTACTCCTCATCGGGTATAGACTTCGCATCAGTCAGATAGGCAAAACTCCCGATCCGGTAACCGAATATCGGCAGCCGGTGGTGCATTACCTTTATGGGTTGAATCTTTATATTTCCTACGAAGAAATCCCGGTCATTCTCTACCTCGTGCAGTGCCAGCACAGGCACTCCGGGATATTTATGATCGGAAAAAGAATATGGAATACGCCTGCGCAGGGCATCGAGCGTAATCGTTCCCGAATATATGTCTACATCGGCAAACTTACAGAAAGGGCGTAGATCATCCAATCCACCTACATGGTCGTAATGCTCGTGGGTAAGCAACACTCCGTGCAGTTGACCGAAAGGCTCGGGTAAAATCTGTTCTCTGAAATCAGGACCGCAATCTATAAGTATCCTTACCTCACCCGTATTTATCAAGACAGACGCCCTCAGGCGTCTGTCTTTTGTATCGTTAGAGGTACAAACCTCACATCGACAACCAATTTCAGGAACTCCTGTCGATGTACCGGTTCCCAAGAATTTTATTTTCATTCTTTCACTTTTTTAATCATGGATCAATATCCATAAGTCGTCGAGTGGCACTCCGTATCTGCTGATTCTTCTGGCTACAGATTGTCCTTCGGCATATTTCTTCGTGAAGTTTTCGAGTTGTACGAGTGCATCCACATCGTTATCGAAACTTCCTACTATAGTATAATACAAGCCCACTTTATTCTTAACTATGATTGTACGATCTCCCAGCCCGTTAAATGTTCTTCTTACGAACTCGGCATTGCTCATGCTTCTGAATGTACCGATAATCACAGAATATTTCTTTACAAATACTTTTTCCGATTCGTCGACCAATGTTACAGGTACCGATCTGAACAGCTTCCAGTCTTCATTACTGATCATCTGATCTGTTGCAGGTTTAGGTGCAGGTTGTGTCTTCGGTACAGCTTGAGTAGTCGGTGCCGGAGTCTCTGCTACCGCTCCACCTCTTTTTACTGTAACGATACCCGCCAGCTGTGGTTCAGGAATTCCTTTACCTACTTCGGGTTGTCTGTCCAATGTTTCTACGCATCCGAACAAGGCATTCGATGCCGAAGAAAAAGGATCGAGTTCGAGTGTAACAACCGGATGCAATAATGACTTGCCTCCTCTGATTACATCGGTTACTCCTACCAGATTTTTCATTACAGAATCTAATTCTCCAACAGTAATGGTATCAGTGATTATATCCGGATCGTTTTGCTGTCCGGAAATAATAAGCTTGCCATAAGTCTTGTTGACCGACTTATAGAAGTTTTTATATTCTCTGTCCTTCGTAGATTGGGCTTTACAAGGTAAAGTCAAGAATATAAAAGCAAGTAGTAAAGTTGTGTAAATTGATCTTTTCATAAAATCATGTTATTTGCAAATAATGCTTTGTGCGCTTTTTATTATAGTTCTAATTGACAAAGATAAAAAAAATCAAAATGAAACAACATACTTATCTAAAGAATCTTATTAAATACCAAATAAATTAACCAAGTCTATCTTTGTTGATAGCATTGGTTATATAAAAACAAGAGAGACCTGAATCAAGTCTCTCTTATTTATACTATTATAAAGATATAATCAATATTCTCTCTGTAGTATCCACCAGTCGTTGAATGGTATGCCGTATTTCGCTTTCAGCGTAGTCAGGTCACCCACTTCGTTATATTTGGCAAGCACTTCATTTTTCTTAGCCACAGCCTGATCTTTAGAATCGTAGCTGGCAATTATCACGCGGTAGTATCCCTGCTCATTCTTAACCAGAATCACGTTATATCCATCGTTGGTAAATCTCTCTTTCAACGACTCTGCTCCCGGTTTCATAGCCATTGAGGCTACAACCACGCTGTAAGCTTTCAGGTTAGCAGCATCACTTTCATATACAGGAGTTACTTTTTCTTTTCTTACCGACTCTGTAGAGCTTGTATATGAAGGAGTTGTTGTAGCAGGTTTAGATACAGCAGTAGATGTTGTTGTAGTTTCATCCATTTCTCTTTCTTTTGCAGCCTCATACACCGATTTATATGCACTTTGCTTAGGTTTACATGAACCAAAAGCTACAACGAAGGCTATAGCTAAGCCTATTCCGATCAATTTCTTATTCATAATTTTCTAATATCTTAGATTTAACATTTAGCGCAAATTTAATACATTAACTATTCAAAATAACGTTTTCAAGTCGCAAATAGTTTGATTTTCACTTTAATTAATATATTCAAAGCCAGTATATGGCACCAAAACTTTAGGTATGCGAATACCATCGGCAGTCTGATTGTTTTCCAACAATGCAGCTACAATGCGGGGTAGAGCTAAAGCACTACCATTCAGTGTATGTGCAAGTTGTATCTTCTTATCGGCATCGCGGTAACGACATTTCAGACGATTAGCCTGATAGCTTTCAAAATTAGAGACGGAACTTACTTCCAACCAGCGTTTCTGAGCAGCCGAATATACCTCGAAGTCGAATGTTAGCGCCGAAGTGAAACTCATATCGCCACCACAAAGACGTAAGATACGCCAAGGCAAGCCGAGTTCTTCGACAAGCGACTGCACATAGGCAACCATTTCCTTCAACGATGCGTAAGAATGTTCCGGTTTGTCGATACGTACAATCTCTACTTTATCGAACTGGTGCAGACGGTTCAGTCCGCGTACGTCTTTTCCGTACGATCCGGCTTCGCGGCGGAAACATGCCGAATAAGCCGTATTTTTTATTGGCAAATCTTTTTCTTCAAGAATCACATCGCGGTAGATATTTGTCACCGGTACTTCTGCTGTAGGTATCAGGTACAGATCGTCGACTGTAGCATGATACATCTGTCCTTCTTTATCAGGCAACTGCCCTGTGCCATAGCCCGAAGCAGCATTCACAACATACGGCGGCTGCACTTCCAGATAACCGGCATCGCGTGCCTTATCCAGAAAATAATTGATCAAAGAACGTTGCAAACGTGCGCCTTTTCCTTTATAGACAGGAAAACCTGCTCCTGAGATTTTCACACCGAGTTCAAAGTCGATCAGATCGTATTTCTTAGCCAAGTCCCAGTGAGGAAGGGCATTTTCGTCCAACTCGGGTACACTGCCTCCTGTTTTTTCCACCACATTGTCTTCTGGCGTACGACCTTCGGGCACTTCATCGGCAGGTAGATTGGGGATAAGCACCAGTAAGTCCTGCAAATCCTGTTCTGCCTGACGCAAAGCATCCTCCAGTATCTTATTTTCGCCCTTCATTTCGGCAACACGGCTCTTGGCAGCTTCCGCCTCATCCTTTTTGCCTTCTTTCATCAGTTGCCCGATGTGCTTCGACAATGTGTTCGATTCGGCCAAACTGGCATCAAGGGTTGTTTGTGTCTTTTTTCTGGTCTGGTCTATATCCAGTACCTTACCGATGATTTCAGTTCCGTCGAAATGCTTTTTGGCTAATCTTTTTATTACTGATTGCGGATCTTCACTAATTGTTTTCAGCGTCAACATATCTCTCTAATTATTAAGGCCACAGACCTTTTATTATTTTGTTAGGCATAAATACAAGAAGTAGTTAAGATAAAATAATACATCATAACTACTTTCTGTTACTTATTCAAGACGCAAAGTTATAAATTTTTAAGAAATTCGTTTAAAAATCTCCTATATAAGTTTTAGAAGCTGTTTGAATTATACCGAAATATATAAAAATAAGGTTCTATTATCTTTGCCTCGCTCTGTTTGGCTCTTTTAAGCAGCAAGGCGATATAATTCAAACAGCTTCTTACAATCCGTGAAATACTATTTTTCTGTCGCAGTCAGGTCACCTTCTGTCGCACTCCATATACGGTATTTTATTTCATAACCTTTTGGTGCATACACTACGATCGGCAACTTGCTGTTGTATCTAACGATCAAGCTTTCTCCTGTCACAAATTTGTCTTCTTTCGGCCCGAAACATGCCATCATGGTAGAGGCAACCTCTCCTTCGGTAGTAAATTCATAATAGTTATATCCCCATCCGTCGAGATTCATTTCGGCAATAAATCCTGACAACCTGTGACGATTGCAATCTACCGACATTACTTTTCCGGGAATCAGTTCTACCTGATAAAGCGATTCGTTCTGCTTCGGTTCCAGTTCGATTACATAGCGGTTCAGTTCTTCCGTTGCAGCCGGAAACGGTTTCAACACCTTATCCAGATCGAGTTTATCCTGTGCATTTACCATAATTGAGAATGACATCAATATGCCCATCGAGAACATAATTGATATTGATTTTAAAAATTGTTTCATATTCTTATTGTTTTAGTAGTTTATTATTTCCATTTTTGACTTTCTAAATACAGGAAAGTTTAATAAGAAGAACGCCACTCTTCCCGATTATTTAACAATAGCATGCTTCGTATTGTTTTCTCAGGATAGGAATAAAAAGGTTTGAGACTACGATTCGTCGGGAAATAATATCAACTCACCGATTTATTATTGCATGAAACGGTATACAGACGTACTTTTACATCAGAAACCAATAAAACACATTTGCAATGGAAATAATAAATGATAAAAACAAAAACAATCACCTGTTTAAACGTAGGAATAATAACGGTGCAATAGGCTTTGCCATATTACTGATATTAGCGGGTACTATATTCCTGCTGCTAAATCTGGGAATAATACCTGAAAAATACAGCCCGTTGTTTACCAAATGGCCTACGGTGCCTATCGTTATCGGGCTGTGGTTGCTCATCAAAAGAGATTTTACCACAGGGATCATACTTACCGCTCTGGGAATATTCTTTATATACCCTACCCTGCACAGGGTATTTCCTGAATTCTTTATAGATATCAATATTGATATGCGCACTTACTGGCCGGTTATACTTATTGCTGTCGGGGTGGTACTTGTATTCGGGCGTATCTTACCTCACAACAGATCGAGCCGTAAGTGGGATGATAAATACGATGGCGAACAATACAACTGGAGCGATAACGACAAACAGACGCAGAGCAGTGCCGACTATATAGAAAAGAATATAATATTCGGGGGCAGCGAACAGATCGTACTTTCACAAAACTTTAGAGGGGGTGACGGCAATGTCATGTTCGGGGAACTGGTCATAGACCTGCGAAGGGCAAAACTGGCACAGGGGATTTACAAACTGGAACTGAATGTAATGTTTGGCAGCATTACGGTCTATGTACCCACCGACTGGAACGTAGAAGTACGCACGAGCAGTTTTCTGGGTGCATTCGATGACAAACGCTACCAAAGTGAAGCTGTAGCAGACAGTCCGTCAAAGTTAGTAATTAAAGGTAATGCCCTGTTAGGCGGAGGCGAAATCAAGAATTAAGACAACCGATACTCTGACAAGATGCTAAACCGATATATTACATCCATACATATTCTGATTGCTCTGATAACGGCGCTTATCCTTTACATAAGCATGAAACCGTTGTTAGCCGTAACAGATACGGTATTGATAACAGATGCTGCTGTTTCGGGTTTTATGCTGTCGTTCCTGTTTTTCTATTTAAAGAATATTTTAAAATACGGACATTTTTCCGATTTCCTTCTCGGTCAGAAACTAATTATCTACAGCGCACTGGGAATATTATTCGTTGTGTGCTGGCTAGGAAGTGAATACCTCATTCTATATATATCGTTCGCTGCCGAAGCATGGAATCCGTTGTTACCTTTCCTGCCTGTGCGCATTGTTATGGCGATTCTTATATTCGGTTTTATAGCTGCATTTTATGCAAATAAGTCAGACGAGAATAAATCAGATACGGAAGAAGACAATCAAGAAGAGATAATAGAAGAAAAGGCTGAAAATACCGATGAGCCTCTACCAATAGAAATACTGGAACGCATTGCCGTAAAGAACGGGCAAAAGATAGAAGTAATACCTGTAGACGAAATAATCCACTTGCATGCCGAAGGCGACTATGTAATGATACATACTGCGAAAGGTAAATTCCTGAAAGAACAGACTATGAAATCATTCGAGTCATGCCTGCCACCGGAAAAGTTTGTGCGTGTACATCGCTCGAGTATAATCAACATAGACTACATTGCCCAAATAGAGCTGTATGACAAGCAGACACAACTGATGAAACTCAAGAACGGTGCACAGGTCAGGATTAGTCTGACGGGCTACAAGGCACTGAAAAAGACATTGGGGTTATAAAAAACGTAATGAAAAATTAAAAGATTTATCTATATACAGTTAACAGTGATCAGTCAACAGTTAACAACAGAAAGCGATCTTTGAATTAACAATCAGCGGAGCTAACTCAGTTAATAACTGAAAAGTAACGAATTACGAAGTAATCGGCAGAGCCAAATGTAAAAACAATGAAAATCCATTACTTTGACTCCGCTTCGCTCTGTCGATCGTTGATTCGTTACATTTTAGTTAAAATTGGCATTGTAGGGGCGTAAAATCTTACGCCCGAAAAGGTATAAAAGACAGGCGAATGTTTATTCGCCCCTACGGGAGGGAAAAGTAATGAAAAATAAAAACAGCGTAAATCTATTACCTTCGTTACTTTTTAGTTAAAATATTTCTTATGCAAAGGCGCTAAGACGCAAAGGGAAATATTTGTAACTTGTAGCTGCCCGATAGGGCGAAGTAACTTGTAACTTTTTCATTACTTTCGTTACATTTTAGTTAAAATCATCTGGTGATACCTATACGGAAGCAATGATACAGTTTTTAGGTTGATAGCTGTTTTATTTAGCGTTAAGTTCCTATCTTTGCACCACTAAAAACTGAATATCAAAAAAGCGGAAATATAAAACTTATCATATGACCAAGAAATACAACAGAACCCTCGTTACTTCTGCCCTTCCGTACGCTAACGGACCTGTACATATAGGGCATCTGGCCGGCGTATATGTTCCGGCTGACATTTATGTACGCTATCTCAGGCTGAAAGGTGAAGAGGTGATACATATCGGCGGTTCTGACGAGCATGGTGTACCTATCACTATCCGTGCAAAAAAAGAAGGTGTAACACCACAAGACATTGTGGATAAATACCATACACTCATCAAAAAATCGTTTGAGGAGTTTGGTATCTCATTCGATATATATTCGCGTACAAGTTCGGATATACACAAAAAGACCGCTTCGGATTTCTTCCTGAAATTGTACAACAATGGGGATTTTGAGGAGAAAACTAGCGAACAGTATTATGACGAAGAGGCTCAGATGTTTCTTGCCGACCGTTATATTATGGGTGAATGCCCTCATTGCGGTAATCCGAATGCTTATGGCGACCAATGCGAATCGTGCGGTACATCACTTAGTCCTACAGACCTAAAAAATCCAAGATCGACGATATCAGGTTCGGCACCGGTAATGCGTGAAACAAAGCATTGGTACCTGCCACTCGACAAACACGAATCGTGGCTTCGTCAATGGATACTGGAAGATCATAAGGAGTGGAAATCGAATGTATATGGACAATGCAAATCATGGCTCGATATGGGACTTCAGCCACGTGCTGTGAGTCGCGACCTCGACTGGGGTGTGCCTATTCCCCTACCCGATGCCAAAGGGAAAGTATTGTATGTATGGTTCGATGCTCCTATCGGATATATCTCAAATACAATAGAATTGTTGCCTGATAGCTGGGAAAAATGGTGGAAGGGGGAGGATACCAAACTGATCCACTTTATAGGAAAAGATAATATCGTATTCCATTGTATTGTATTCCCTGCCATGCTGAAAGCCGAAGGTTCATTTATTCTACCTGAGAATGTTCCGGCAAACGAATTCCTGAATCTGGAAGGCGATAAAATATCTACTTCGCGCAACTGGGCTGTATGGCTTCACGAATATCTCGAAGATTTTCCGGGACAGCAGGACATCCTGCGCTATGTGCTTACGGCAAATGCGCCTGAGACGAAGGATAACGACTTTACATGGAGAGACTTCCAGGCTCGCAACAATAATGAACTGGTTGCCATACTGGGTAATTTCATCAATCGTGCGCTAGTGCTTACTCAAAAATATTTTGACAATAAGGTTCCGCAGATAAACGAACTAACAGACTATGACAAGGATACTCTGAAAGAGTTTGCAGACGTGAAGAACGTTGTGGAGACTTATCTGAATACATACCGCTTCCGCGATGCCCTAAAAGAGGCTATGAACCTTGCCCGTATCGGTAATAAGTATCTGGCGGATACTGAGCCTTGGAAGGTGGCTAAAACGGATATGGCGCGTGTGGAAACAATCCTACATATCGCTCTGCAAATAACAGCGAATCTGGCTATTGCATTTGAGCCGTTCCTACCATTCAGTGCTAAGAGAATCCGCGAGTTTATCAATATGGAAACGTTCGCATGGGATCAGCTCGGACGTATCGATTTGCTGCCTGTGGGGCATCCGCTAAACCAATCGGATCTGCTGTTTGCCAAGATAGAGGATGAAACAATAGAGAAACAGATACAGAAGCTATTGGATACCAAAAAGGCCAATGAGGCTTCTGTTGAAATAAAGGTAGCTCCGCAAAAGGAGAATGTGGCATTCGATGATTTTGCAAAGCTCGACCTGCGTGTAGGTAAAGTACTTGAATGTACGAAAGTGCCTAAGGCAGACAAGCTCCTCCAATTCCTCATCGACGATGGTATGGGCAAACGCACCATTATATCGGGGATAGCTGCATGGTACAAGCCGGAAGATCTGGTCGGCAAACAGGTATGCTTCATCGCAAACCTCGAGCCGCGCAAACTGAAAGGTGTGGAATCGCAGGGAATGATCTTATCTGTAGAAAACAGTGACGGTAGCCTGTCGCTTATCCAACCTACTGCGGAGGTGAATCCGGGTAGCCAGATAGGGTAATAGTACGCCTCTATTGAGAGAATAATCAGACTTGATCTGAAATACTATATCGAAGACAAAGCCGGACTCATAATGAGTCCGGCTTTGTCTTGGGGTAAGGATTTACAGCGTATAAACTTACTCCCTTATTTGAATATCATTCAGATCACTAACTACTAACTGATACTTGATATACGATCCGGTTCTTGAACTATATTTAGTATAGATCGCTGTTATATCGGCTTTCTTGCCATCTGCCGGAATCGGCTTAAGCGCAAAATGCGCATAACCACTGGAACGCAGGATCAGATTGTGAGTCGCTTTTGTACTGGACTCTCCAAACTGGAACATGGCTGAACCATAATAGCTGACATTATCAGAAAAGTTCTTGAATGCGTATGTCGGCTCTAATACCTCAGGACGTGGAGAAGTCGGTTCTTGCGGCTGAGATCCGGCAGGTTTGCCGTTAGCTTCCCAGATTGCCATATCTCCGATGTACTTCTTCCATTCGTCTATAACATCTGTAAAGGCATAAGAGGTATACACGGTTTCTTTACCCAGTTCCTGTTTGCTTTCCAGAAAAGACGGGTAGCTGTCTGTAGAAGAGCTGCCTGATTCATCTACAATCGTGACATTTCCCCATTTGCTTTGTACACCTTGAAACTTGACCAACATACCGAGCATATCATCGTTTAGCTGATCGGGAGAGGTAACAACAATAGGTTCTACCGGTTCACTAGGAACTTCACCTTTGAATATATGGTTGTTAATAGCCAGCTTGGTATCGAGATAACCGTTTGGATAATCGCTGTTAGCAGTCCCCGGAATGCCGACACTCAGATTATAACGATAGTCTCCTAAGGTTAAATGATATAGATTTACATAGATGATCTGACCTACAAGGTATTCAGTATAGTTAGAGGTAGTACCTATTTTTACTTCTATACCTCCGGTTTCGTCCTGAATATATAGTACCCGGTATATATTACCAGACTCATCACTACTGGTCACCCGTCCTTTGATCATCAGGTTCTTGATATCGATCTCTACACCATTACCTATCTGATTGCCATAATAGGTTTTATACATGCTTTTCAGATCTTTTATGGATATGAAGTTATAATCACTGAAATCAGAGTCGGTATATAGCTTTTCCGGTCCGGGTTCGTCATAATCGTGGCAGCCGATAAATGCAACGGATATCAGTGATAAGATTAATACATATATTATCTTTTTCATAATCTTATAGCTTTATTAGTTTTAGAAACGTAAATAAACATTCAGGTAATAAGTTGTACCATACATATAATAGTATTTCGAGTCGAAACGGCTATAATGTGTATTATACTCTCCATTATCACTCATCTTACTGAATCGCATTTGCTCGTAACCTCCGGTTTTGATCGATTTATGATTGAAGATATTACGGACATCGAGATTAGCACCCAGGAATAAGCCGTGAGGAAGTCTCCACGATTTACCTACACTGGCATTGAATACAAATGCTCTGCCGAATCTTTCCTGATGAGCCATATCCTGTACCTTATCTTCTTTAGACATCCAGTTTGGAGTACCCTCCGGATCGTCTTCAAGACCTTGCATTGCTTTATCTGTACGATACATCGGATTCATGCTTATATACATTGCGTCATAGAAATTACCGTCGATGCTTGCATATATATTGTTAGGTCCACGATAGTTCAAACCTATACTTGCTGCGGTTTGTGGTGTGCCTGCTATTTTCATATCTTTCCAACGAACGCGTTCATCTTTCAATATAACTTCTGCACTATTGTCGCGGGTTTGAGTTACATACGGATTTGAATTATATTTATAATATCCGTAACTGAATACCCCTGTTGCCGTAAGGCTTTGAGTAATCGGAACAGATATACCGAATTCCAGACCTGTATATAATTCGTCGATACCACTCATTGAGAAGTTGGTGAAACTACCACTCAAGTCATCATAGAAATTGATAACATTCATCTTATCCCTGATGTCGGTATAGAAACCGCTTAAACGCATTTTGACTGTAGGCAGGCGTAATTCATAATTCAGGTCGACGCTTGTTGTCTTCTGTGTACCAAGATTTGAAACATATTCATTTCTTGTACGAGGTGATACAAAGGCATTTTTGAATTGAGGAGCATCTTGCATTCTTACAAAATTGGCATAAACCATCTGTGAACCGGATATCCTGTAATTAATTCCGGCTTTAGCAGTGTAAGTCCAGAATCCTTTCTTCTCCGAATTTCCTTCCGAATTATCAGGAAACAATCCTTTCTTATAAAGACCTTCTCTCCACATACGGGCAAATCCGGTTTCACCGCCTAAGTCTATTTCAAAATTGCCGACGGCCAACTTGTATGTCAACCAGGTGCTTTGGCTCTGTACATGTCCGTAATAGTCGTAGCCATATTTATCGCCTTTCTCCACAAGACGATTCGGCGTATTCATATTGCTTTGCTTAGCCGGCACATCGCCCTGATCCCGTTCCACATATTTATCTATATCCAGATAGTAATCACCACCCAACAGATCCTTTATTGTTGTAAAGTATTCTGTACGGTTTATGTTCAGATTGAGTCCACCTCTCAGTGTACTATTATTGGTCAGAGCCTGTTTGAAGTTTATTGCAGCCCTGAAATCTCGCTGATCGGTACGACGATCCTGTAATACGATTTCAGATCGGTTCTTTCCTGTCGGATCGACTCCATTATAATACATTGTTCCATCATTTTTGAAGTAGCTGTTTTTATTGGAGTGATACATTTTATCCCAGTTTATCTGACGAATATTCCAATCCGACTTCCAACCTTCTTCTGCTAATGCAGCTTTGTATGGATCATAATAACTTCCGGGACGCAGGAAATAGCTTGGCAGATTACGATAATAATCAGGACGAGGATCTTGCCCTCCATGCCAGTCTAATGCCGAATATCCATTTTTACCAAAACGGAAAGAAAATGCCGATCCTAAATTAAATTTAGCATTGGGTTCATAGTTGTAGTTGAGCGTAATGACAGGTTCGTGATTATCCCGAATACGTGCATTCCGTTTTTTACCATCTTGATATCCCCAGTTCGGATTATATGTATTACTGCCTACCAGATCATAGACTTCCTGAGTAGAAGCTCCCTGAACAGCTCTTTCTCCGGGTGTACCCAAAACTGTTAATGCTAAATTATGATGAGTAGCAAAATTCTTTTCTATGGAAACGAAATATCCCCAATTATCATAATATGTACCTTTTGTCCAGCTGTTTCCGCCTTGACGGGTAGATACCGATACGGCATACGACCAGCCATTGTCTAACAAACCTGATCCATAAGTTGCCATCACACGATAACGATATTGCCCGCTCGAATTTACAAAGCTTACACGTCCGCCCTTACGAATTTTAGAAGCGGTAGCATAAATATTCGTCGAACCATTTATTCCACCGACACCATAATCTGCAACCTTCGCTCCGGAAGTAACCTCTTGTGCGCGGGTAGCATCATTCAGCCCCGACCACAATGACCATGGATTATATCCGGTCAGAGCGTCGTTAAAATAGATACCATTAAGATAAACTCCGGCTGTCTCTGAATCGTAACCACGTGTACGGAAACGCATAGAACTGAACTTGAATCCGGCTACATTGTCAAAAACATCTTTTGACGCTGACAATATAGTAGGCATAGACTGTTCATCCTCGAACTCGGTATCCAGTTCATCGATACCAAAGTCATCTATTATCCTGTTTTCTACAAACATTGTAGAAAGCGATATCGTACCCATATCCTGCTCTATCTTTCTTACGGCGACCATTAGCTGTACAGGCACGTAATCCAACATAGAGATATCTACATTATACTGGCCATACACAACTGAATGAAAGTTAAAGACTCCCTGAGCATCGGTTTCCACCGTTTGCGGGTTTGTTGTCTGCAACGTTATTTGTGCTCCCTGTATCGGCTGCCTGCTTACGCGATCTATCACTTTCCCGGTAATGCTTCCATTCTGGGAAAAAGCAATGACGGGCAACAATGCCAATACAAATAACAGTAAGAATTGCTTTTTCATATTTATATACTTTTTTATTCTAATTAAATGATATCCTACAACTTACTTTGAGAGTAGAATATAAACCGGAAAGTGGTCGCTATAGCCATTTACAAAATTGTCTCCGTTGAATGTTCTGAACGGATAACCTTTGTATTGCCCCCGCTGTTCTGTCAGGAAAGATTTACTAAAGATATATCCGTAATACTTTTTCTTCTTCATCAGACTAAGACCATCTTGTGGAGCATTTATAAGATTTTCACTCACAACCATATTATCGAACAAACTCCACGCATCCTGATAGGCTAAAGTACCCAGACCATCCCTAAACATAGCGAAAAACGGGTTGAACAAATCGCCTGAGCTAAGCTTAGCCGGATCGCCTTTTGCACCAAGAGCCTGTGTCATACTTTTATCTGTAGGTTCATCATTCATATCTCCCATAATAACAAACCGTGTTTCCGGTCTTTCGAGACGAATAGAATCAACAGCATTTCTTATAATCTGAGCTCCTGCGATACGCTTAAATTCGGATGCGGCTTGTCCTCCCAATCGTGACGGCAGATGGCATACAAAAAAACAAAATGGCTGATTTTCGATAGTACCCCATACTGATAAGATATCACGAGTTCTGAAATCCGATGATCCGGGAACGACCGTCTTTATAGGAAAGCTTCCTTCATATTTAAATACATCGGGTCTGTACAAAAGAGCGACATCTACTCCCCGATCGTCAGGTGAATCGTAATGGGCAATCTGATAGTTGACTTTCGCCAGTTTAGGCGTAGAAACTATGTCTTCCAGTACATTTCTGTTTTCTATCTCGGACAGACCTATAATAGCGGGGAATGTTCGCTCCTGATAAGCTATTTTGTATAATACATCTTCTATATTGGCTATTTTCTTCCAATACTTGATGCCATTCCATTTTTTAGTGCCTTCCGGAGTAAACTCCCTGTCGAGAACACCCGGAGAAGGTATAGTGTCGAATAAATTTTCGACATTATAGAACATCACCAAATGTTTATCCTGAGCATTGGAGCTTGTCCACGTAAGGATAGACGCTAAAACGAATAATATAAAACACTTCTTCATAGTTCTTATATTTGATTATAATCCCCAATCCTGAGCTTTATATGAAGACTCAACTTCATCTTGTGTACTTTGCGGCAAGTTGGAGAAGAAATTGAATCCTGTAAGCTTTTCTATATCGCGTACATTCTTAGCGTAATTGATAAAATCTTTGTTGCTCTGATAAGACTTGTTTTCAAACCAGAAACCGACAGATTTATATGTACTGCCTTTCTTTCCCAGCAACACTTTATAATAATAGTTCGGTTTTGCAATCTGATTATCACTATGGTCTTTCATATAAGTAACAGTTTCGTTATTACCTACCGTTTTCAACAACGCACCCGTTACGACATATAATGTATCATACTTAGCCATCCAACTGCGGCACTGAGTTTCCAGATTAGCCCAAACACCTTGATTCAAGCTAGAGTTTTGAGGTGTTATATTGGTGTAATAAAATGTTTGCTGATTAGCAGCTCTTGTATGAGTTCTATCTGCCGATGGTATTTGATGCCCTCTGTCGAAGTCACTATATCCCAGACTTACAAAACCTTTGATGAAATTGCCTTGTTCTGCCTGTGCCAATGCCGGATCGAAAGCCCATTCATCAGTACGATCGGCAGAACCTATGTATGAACTATGAAGCGGATATGCTACCCAATATGCCAGCTTTTCTTTTGTATCGTAAAGCATACTATAGTTACGCACTGTTTTGCTCGTATTATTCACAGTCATACTTGTATAATGTGTAATGGTCTTATATCCATCCTGAGAAATTAACTCAGGAAGTTCAAGCCAATTACCAGGAGTCGGTTCCGGATCAGTACCCGGGTCTGTTGAACTTTTACCTTTTTGTGTTATATCCTGATATATCTTTTCAGAACCTGATTCGAGGATAAGAGTTGCAGTTCGCTCTTCCGGATCCAGGTTAGCATATGTTTTAAGCACAACAAACGCATTACCGGTACCTTGCAGCTTCGAATTGTTTATCATACACCACTGCCCTGTTCCCGGAGGAAAATCAATAGATAAAGTCCAAGCTCCTGTGGCTTTTATTTCAACGAACTGTTCTCCGGCCGGTGCTTCGATTATCGACTTATCCAATACGATCGCGATAGAAGGTTCATCCGGATCGTCATCCGAACAGCTTGTAAAAGTGAATATCCCGAAACAGATCAGGTATATTATATATTTAAAATTCTTTATATCTAACATATTCTGTAGGTTATATCTCCATCACCAAAACTGATGATGGAGATAATTAGACTATTTTCTTGATCTTAATTAATTGGTACTTCCGCTTATTGACAATGCCTCAGCACTAGTCAAATACCAGTTACCTGTTGTTGTACCTTCTGTTGCAACCGGCACCAGACGTATAGTTACTGTTTTTCCGGATGAGATATTTTGCAAAGCACTTACTCCGCTCAGATTAACTGTTTCTTTAGGGAATGTTGTTGTACCTGAAGGTCTTTCAAACTCAATCGCACCGGCTTGTACATAAGCACTGCCATCGATACTGTATTGAACAGATGTTTTCGTAGGACCTGTTCGAGTTATTCTGATTGTTGCATTCAGCGAACTAATAGAGAACGATGAAGTCGAAGTAACTGTGAAGTATGCATATTTTACAGGTGCCGATATCGCAATATCCTCTGTATTTGCACTAAAGTCTACTCCACCCCAGTTATTATTGCCCGGAGATCCGGAAGTCGTAAAGCCTTCTTTAGTCAATCCTCCAACGGTGACTCCACTACCTGTTGCATCAGTAGCATTCATTGGTGAATCTCCCCATGTCGGAATACCAGTCATGTTCCATAGTGCAGAGAAATCTCCGCCTGATGATCCACCCGGTTGAACTGTTGAATTTACTGTTGTAGTGGTCAATCCTGTCAGACCCGTAATGGTAAAGGTTACATCACCTGCAGTAGTTGGAGTTCCTGTTATATCAATTTCAACATTACCGGAACCTGTTCCCAATACTACACTTTTTGCTGTTACTGCATTTATACCGGCAGCTCCTGCTCCCGAAACAGCAACATTTACGCTAAATGACTCTGCTTTCGCATTGCTGTAAGGTACTGTAATTTTAGTTCCCGACAGTGCTGTTCCGGCAGTCATTGTTCCTGTAAAGGATGGAGTACCGAATGTAAGTTGTGGTGTAGCCTCGCCAATAATAGTCTGCCCGTTTCCTCCCTCTTCAAGGATAAAGTCGTCCAGACGAACCTGACTCTTGGCAGCCGGATCGGCAAACTTAATATAAAGTTTTGTTGTTCCGCTCGGTACCTTAAACTCAGATGTAGCCAATACCCATCCTGCTGTAGAAGCATTGGTGAATGTAAGAGCTGTGTAACTGCTTCCGTCTATACTTGCCGATAGTTTAATAGTATTATTATCTATCGGTGAAAAATTAGGATAAGCGGCTTGCCAGCTGATACCGAAACTGAATGTCAGCTGAGTTTTCCCTGTTACATCAATATTTTTGATCTCAAATGTACCATTATCTTCACTTCCAAAGAATATATTATTGCCACCGGATGCTCCAGTATATCCTTCAGATTTCACTGATTTGCGAACATCCGTTTTAGCAGAACCTGTATAAGTCACTCCTGATGCGCCGTCACCACTCCTCAACCATCCGGTAAACAAATCCACCTGTGTATTGGCACTAACTTCGGTATCTCCTACATTATCAGAAAGGATAGCTCCCGTCGGAGTTGATCCACCACCGATTTCAGTCTGGCCGTTTCCGCCTTCTTCAAGCGTAAAGTCATCCAAACGAACCTGGCTCTTGGCAGCCGGATCGGCAAACTTAACATAGAGTTTTGTTGTTCCGGCAGGCACTTTAAACTCTGATGTCGCCAATACCCATCCTGCTGTAGAAGCATTGGTGAATGTAAGAGCTGTATAGTTAATTCCGTCTATACTTGCTGATAGTTTAATCGTATTATTATCTACCGGTGCAAAATTAGGGTAGGCGGCTTGCCAGCTGACACCAAAACTGAATGTTAACTGAGTTTTTCCTGTTACATCGATATTTTTGATCTCAAAAGTACCATTGTCTTCACTTCCAAAGAATATATTGTTACCTCCTGTAGCTCCTTCATATCCTTCAGACTGTACAGATTTACGTACATCTGTTTTTGCTGATCCTGAGTAAGTCACTCCTGAAGCGCCGTCACCACTTTTTAGCCATCCGGTAAACAGATCTACCTGAGTATTGGCACTAACTTCTGTATCTCCTACATTTTCAGAAAGGATAGCTCCTGTCGGCGGGATTACTCCTCCTCCAATTTCAGTTTCACCTGTTCCTTCTCTTGTCAGTTTAAAATCATCGAGACGATATCCCTGATTATTCTGAGGTGTTGCATCAAATTTCAGATACAATTCTGTAGCTCCTTCCGGCACTTTAAATTCAGATGTCATTACGTACCAGTTACCTCCAGCAGGATCTTTACTTACAGTATAAGTTAATGGAGTCCATGAACTACCGTCAAGACTTCCGTTAAGCTGGAACGATTGATTTGTAATTTCTCCAAATTGGGCACCACTTGAATAATCGCTCTGGAAGAGAGAAGCAAACTTCAATCTCAGGTTAGAAGATTCAGTTACATTTATTTTACTTATAGTAAATGTTCTTTGATTACCACCACTATAGTTAAGTCCTACATACGGAGCACCGGTAATTGCAGATCCATCTGCAGGTTGGAATGATGCACCACTATTACTTACATTAGCACCGGAACCACCATAAGTTACCGCACTTTGATTAAGTGATCCTTCGCGAGACCAGCCGGTAAACTGATCTGCATATGGCCACGAATTATCTATTTTCTCAACAGTCTCTCCAACTTTCTCATTATATATTGGTGTAGCAGCCAATGCTCCGCCCTGTATAATATCGACATACTCATAGTTAATACTTGAAGAAACTTTCAATTTAGTTGAGCGGGGCTCACCCTCATTTGATAGTACTGTTACGGTAATTGTTTCTGAACCTTTTCCTTCAGCTTTAGAGATCCTGATCCAGTCACTGGCTGCATCGGGAACTGTAATAGACCACTCACGATTTGTCTGAATCGTAAAAGAATCGTCGTTATCAACAGCAACGCCTAGTTCATCAAATTCCAGTTGGGGTTTACTTATTTCAAGTACAGGCTGTTCATAATCTATATCTTCACGATTACAGCCTACAAAGCCAACAAGAAGAGCGAGGACAAATGTCATCGACAATTTTGCAAAAATACTCTTTCTCATTTTTTAAATGTTTTAGATAATTATTTATACAATATGATATTTTCATAGTTTGACGAAGCAATATTTGCAATACACATATAAGAAAGCCAAGATATTTGCTTTTCACAATATTTGCATTTATTACTTTAATTTAGCTAAAGATACAATAAACCTTAAGATTAATCAATAGAATTTATATTAAATATCGGTTAAGGATAACATAGCAATCCTCTTTACACAAACCACTTACTCAACATAAACAACTATGAAATAGAGCGTTGCGACTAAAAACGGAAAAGGTTTTTTTAACCAAAAACTAATATACTTTAATCTCAACTATACAAGCAAAATACCCGAGCATATGATATTAATATGACACAAAATGACCTTGTAAAAATTGATAAGCAATATCACAAACTTTTTTTACCATTCAACCCTTCATGCAATATTTTTACAAGCCTTTGAACGATTTATTACAAAAAAAGAGAGTTTTTAACGAGTTCTTTGTATCATAGATTATTACCCATAATCTGAGGAAAACACGAGTAAATGCCCTTTATATAAAAACAGATCAAGGACCAAAAATTTAATACATTATGAAAAAAAATCTATGCTACTTACTTATTCTGTCTACATGCTTATTTTTCTGTTCATGTAGCGACGATGATGAAGAGAATGCGGTCAATGTACCTATAGAAGTCATCACTAACGATGTTATAAATATAGAATCTACCAACGCAACATCGGGAGGGACAATAACAAGTACGGGAACACCTAAGATAGAAGCAAGAGGTGTATGCTGGAGCCTGAATGAGAATCCTACGGTAGAGAATCAAAAAACAAATGACGGATCGGAAATCGGAGAATTTACTTCTCAACTGACAGCACTTGAAGTTGACAAGAAATATTACGTAAGAGCTTATGCAACTACTCCGTTTGGAACGACATACGGTAAACAGGTTTCTTTTATTGCAGGAAAAACACCTCCAACGGTAACAACATCTGATGCAACCGATATTACGAATGACACTGCCCTTAGCGGAGGGAAAGTAGTAAATAAGGGAACAACCGATGTAATAAAAGTTGGAGTTTGCTGGAGTAAAAATCCTAAACCTACTATAGATGATGAAAATACTATAGATGATCTGAATGGAGATTCTTTTGTATCACAGCTAATCTATCTCGACGCCGGTACTACGTATTATGTAAGAGCTTACGCGACTAATGAAGGTGGTACAGGATATGGAAATGAAATAACAGTAACTACAAATAGTGAAGGATTTATCACCATTGTCGACCCTGCATTCAAAACATACTGTATTCAAAACTTCGACACAAACGGAGACGGGCAGATACAAGAAAGTGAAGCAGACCGCATAATAAATATAGATTGTCAGAATTATGGAACCATTACTTCGCTGGAAGGAATTAAATCTTTTCCTAATCTTCGGGAATTAAGATGCAATGGGAATAACATTACCAATCTGGATATCAGCGGCATGTCTAATCTTGAAGTAGTATGGTGTTTTAATAATAAAATGACAGACCTCAATGTTACCGACTGCGAATCGTTGCAGTACCTGCACTGCTATGAAAACAATCTAACCACCCTCAATATAAGCACAAACATAAAAATGAAGGAGCTGGAAGCAAGAGATAATCAAATTACAGCCATTGATTTAAAGAATAATAAAGAGCTTACTGTTCTCGGCTTAATCAGAAATAAAATACAAAATATTGACGCTTCCGGTATCACTACACTTAATATACTATGGTGTGACGGAGGTTCTGTAAATACTTTAAATGTGAGTAACTGTACAGGCTTAAAAGAGCTTTACTGTCAGGAAAATAAACTGACCTCGCTGAATATATCGGGATGTACAGGACTAACAACATTATGGGCATTCCGGAATACGCTGACGTCGCTAAATGCTTCGGGATGCAAATCGTTGGAAAGACTTGAAATATATGAAAATCAACTGACCAGTGTCGATCTGTCTGGTTGCAGTAATCTTAAATTCCTTAATGGGAACAGCAACAAACTGACAACCATAAATATCGACGATTGTACGGCTTTAGAAGAAATGCATTGTAATGAGAATCAACTTACAAGCGTTAATTTTTCCGAGAATAAAGCTGTCAAAGTTTTAGGACTGATCAGGAATAAGATACGAACAATCGACTTAAGTGGTAATAAGAGTATAACAGGTATATGGTGTGATGGAGGACAAACCGAGTCTATCAATGTCAGCGGATGTTCCAGTCTTGTAAACCTGTATTGTCAGGAAAATCAAATAACATCGATAAATACATCAGGTTGTACAGCCTTGACCACAATGTGGTCTTTCTTCAACAATAACCTCGCAGCCATAGACGTTTCCGGTTCACCTAATTTATCGACATTGCACACATGGGGTTGCAGTTTATCTAACCTTAAATTACCTGCTGTTTCAAAATTAGTAGATCTGAGATGTCAGGAGAATCAACTGCCATCATTGGAAGTTCATAGCTCTAACTTGCTGGAACTGCATTGCCAGAACAACCTGTTTAATACGCTCAATATTGCAGGCTGTACTAAATTGAATGTATTATTCGGGTTCAATAATCCAAACCTTCCAACACTTGATATAAGCGAATGCCCGTCAACAATGGCAATAGTGGAGCTACAAGGTTGCACAGCTCTGACAACTTTGACTATGAAAAACGGACAGAGTGTACAAGATTCTTTCAGAGTACCTGAATCTACTCAAATAATACGTAAATAATACCTATGAAAAATAAATATAAAATAGTGATAGATATGAATTCATTGAAAAGATGGTTGCTGCCTTTGTTTCTAATGAGTGTATTGATTGTAAATGCACAATCGGTAAAACAAAGCGGAACCCTAACAGGAATCGTCCTCGATATAGAAGGAGAACCTTTGATCGGGGTAAGTATTGGTGTTGCCGGAACTACGATTGGTACTTCTACAGATGTTGATGGAAAATATAAACTGGAAAATGTAAAAGAGAATATGACTATTGTTTTTTCTTATGTCGGTTATCATAGCGAAGAAATAAAATATACCAATCAATCGACGCAAAATATCGTATTACGTGAAAAGACAAAAGAGCTTCAGGATGTTGTAGTAGTAGGATACGGTACTCAGAAAAAGACATCCGTAACAGGGGCATTATCGCAGATTTCCCCTCAAGCACTCGAAAAAGTACCAAGCGTAACACTCTCTAATACACTGGGAGGTGCATTGCCGGGTATTATAACACGTCAATCGACAAGTGAACCGGGAAAAGATAATGCCGCCATATTTATTCGCGGGATGGCAACATGGGGAGATAAATCTCCTCTGATACTGATTGATGGAGTAGAGCGAGATCTCAACCTGATCAATGTAGCCGAAATAGATAATTTCACTATTCTGAAAGATGCTTCTGCTACAGCAGTTTATGGAGTAAGGGGTGCTAATGGGGTAATCCTCGTAAACACAAAAAAAGGTAAAATGGGAAAACCTAAAGTAACGCTTCGTTCCGAGTTTGCACTATTACACGGATTACGCTTTCCTAAATATATCAATGGATACGAATTTGCTTCGTTGATGAATGAAGCGACCCAACATGCAACTGGTTCATCTCATAATCTGCCTTGGACTGGGGAAGAATTGGATAAATTCAGGACAGGCTCCGATCCATATCTCTATCCCAGTGTGAACTGGACAGATGAGATACTTAAGAAAAATGCTTTTCAGACAGTACATAACCTGAGTATTACAGGAGGGTCTGAAACAATACGCTATTATACTAACGTAGGATATTCGAGCCAAACTGGACTATTCAAAGAAGACCCTCAATATAAATACCGTACAAACTCTAAATCAGACCGATACAATTTTCGGTCGAATATAGATATCAATGTAGCAAAGACTTTGCTTTTAGGCCTTAGTTTAGGAGGTATTATACAAGATAAAACTTATCCCGGAACAAACTCAGATGAGATATTTGCCCAAATGCGTCAGATATCCCCTATACAAATGCCAAAACAAAACCCTAATAGAACACCGGGTAGCGGACCTTCCGAAATTTACCTCAATCCGTGGGCGCTGGCAACTCAAACGGGATATTCATCCTATTTTACGAATACGTTGCAAGGGACATTCAATGCTAAATGGGATCTATCTGAGCTTATAACAAAAGGATTATCAGTATCAGGAAAATTTTCATACGACTTTTTCTACGAAAATGCGACTACCCGCTATATCAAATATGGAATGGATCGCTATCTGGGAACAGACAGTTCGGGTGAAGATCTGTACCAGAATGTGAGAAATGCCGAAAGTATGAAATACAGTTCCGGCAGCAATTCTAACAGAGCATACTATTATGATTTAGGAGTAAATTATGAAAAAGCATTCGGACTACATAGTGTTTCAGGAATGGCTTTGTTTAACCGTCGTGACTATAAACACCTCACTGCGGGAACAAGTATCCTGAATTTGCCTTACAGGCGTCAGGGACTAGCTGCACGCTTCACGTACAATTATAACCATAAATATCTGGGGGAATTTAACTTTGGCTATAACGGTTCCGAGAACTTCAAGAAAGGAAGCAGATACGGATTTTTCCCTTCATTTTCAGGAGGATGGGTTGTGTCAGAAGAAAAGTTCATGAAAAATATTTTAGGAGATACTTATATCAAGTTGAGAGGATCATACGGAATTGTTGGTAACGACCAAATTGGCGGAGATAGGTTTTTATACCTATCCACAGTCAATACAAGTGCTAACGGAGGTCTGTTCGGTGAATCCCAGCAACCGATAACAGGCTATGCTGAAGCAAAACTGGGAGCAGATGTAACTTGGGAAAAATCATACAAACTAAATGGAGGTTTTGAAGTAAAGCTCTTAAAAAACGCATTGTCTTTACAAGCTGATTTCTTTGTCGATCACCGTAAAGACATCCTTCTCAGCAGAGGAGGCATTCCTAGTTCCGTAGGTATTTCATCACAGGTATATGCAAACTTGGGTGAGGTAAAAAACAAAGGAATAGACGCAATGATAGAGTATAAACATACCACTAAAACAGGATTGTATATATCAGGTTATGCAAACTTTACATACGCGTTCAATAGGATAATCGAAGATGATACCCCATTGCCAAAATATGATTATCAGGACACAAGAGGACGACGCATAGATCAATATTTCGGATATGTATCTATGGGATTTTTTGAAAGCCAGGAGGAAATAGACGATAGTCCTGTACAAACATTTATGACAAACGTAAGGCCGGGTGATATAAGATATGTAGATATCAATGGAGATGGTAAAATAGACTCTTATGACAAGGTGCCGATCGGTTATGCCCGCGTTCCGGAAATTATGTACGGTTTTGGATTTACTGTTGCATACAAAGGCTTTGACATGACTTTAGGCTTCACCGGAGCAGCACGCACTTCTATGTATCTGAACAGTGAAGATATGTGGCCTTTCTCACTCGAATATCCGAGATATAATGTATCGAGGGAGTATTATGACAACCGTTGGGTTGAAGGGCAAAACAACTCACATGCTAAATATCCGGCTGTGATAAACGGGAACAACCCGAATAACTATGTTGAAAGCACACAATATCTGCGCGATGCTAGCTACCTGAAGTTGAAAAATGCCGAGATCGGTTACAACTTCTCAGAGAAAGTAACTAAATCACTTAAGATAGAAGGATTGAGATTTTTCGTTAACGGGACGAATCTTTTATGCTTCGATAAATTGAAAATTGTTGATCCGGAAGCAGACTACGGTACAGGAAACTACCCGCAACAAAGGACAATAAATACAGGTATTCAAATTAATTTTTAAATCTGATGAATATGAAAAAGTCATATATAATACTTATTATTATCATATTGTTTTCGATGTCTTCATGCGAAGACTATCTGGAAAAGACACCCGATGAAGACTTAACGATAGAAGAAGTATTCACAAATCCCGATTGGACTAGAGCTTATTTATCCAATGTATACAGTTGGTTACCAAATGAAGCCAACTATGCTGATGACGGAGCTTTTCGTGCACCATTTGTCGGTGGCAGCGATGAAATGGAGATCGCATTCGGTGGAGCATTTAGCCACCTTATCAATGCCGGTTCGTGGAACAGTGACAATATAAACCGGATTCCTATTTGGGCTGAATCGTATAGCGCGATCAGAGCAGCAAATATATTTTTGGAAAATGTAGATAATGTGCCGACCACAGAAAAAGTGATACAACAGTGGAAAGGCGAAGCATACTTTTTACGTGCATTCTTTCATTTTTTGGTTTTGAGAGCTTATGGCCCTATACCGATAGCAGACCATTCGGTGAATGCCGACGATGATTGGACAACGATGATCAGACAACCGTTCGACGATTGTGTTCAGTTTATCAGCGATGATTGCGACAGGGCTTTTGAGCACCTGTCTTCAACGCAAACCTCTACCGAATACGGAAGACCTATCAAAGCATCGGCGTTAGCACTAAAATCGCGTCTGCTCCTTTATGCCGCCAGCCCGTTATACAACGGAAATAAAGATCTTGCCGACTTAAAAGATCCTGTATCAGATGTAAACCTTATAAACCAGACGTATGATATAGAGAAATGGAAAAAGGCAGCAGATGCAGCATTAGCAGCTATAGATGAAGTTGAGAGTGCCGGATATGGCTTATACTTCAGTTCCAATAATGATCCTGTAAAAAATTATGAAGAAGTCTTTACTATTAATTGGAATAAAGAAATCCTGTTTGGGAAAAATTTAGGAGAGTATTTTCATCACATATGGTGTAGCGACCCTATCAGCTATGGTACACCATCCATCTACAACCCAACTCAGGAGATCGTAGACGCATACCAAATGGAAGATGGAAGTACCCCGATCACAGGATACACCAATAATGGATTAACACCGATTATCAATCCCGCATCAGGTTATATAGAAAGCGGCTATGCAAGTGTAGCCAAAGAAGGACGATGGCCTGAAGGAGTAAGCAACATGTATGCGAACAGAGAACCCCGATTCTACGCCAGCATTAATTTTCCGGGACAAATATGGAAACATAATCACGAACTGGCATTCTGGTATGAGGGTATAGACGGAAAGAAAAACGCAGGTTCCGACTATTGTAAAACCGGATATCTGATGCGAAAAATTAACAACATCAATATTTCCTCCAATCCTTGGGTTGTCCAAAAAACAACATGGAATTATTTCAGAGTAGGTGAACTTTACCTCAACTATGCCGAAGCATTAAATGAATATTCAGGGGCAGTGGATGATGTTCATAAATATATAAATCTGATAAGAGAACGCTCAGGCTTAGGAAAGATAAAGTCTGACATAGGAAAAGAAGATATGAAAGCTGCGATCAAACACGAAAGACGCATTGAGTTAGCTTTCGAGGGCCATCGTTTCTTTGATGTACGCAGATGGAAAGATGCTATAAAGAGTGAATCGAAGCCGATACACAGCCTTAACATCTGGAAAGGTAAAGGGAAACAAGATAATGAATTCTATGAAAGAATAGTGTGTGAATCGCGCGTATTTCAATCTCCAAAACATTATTTATTCCCTGTTCCACAAACGGAGATAAATAAGAATACTAAAAAATTAGCTCAGAATCCGGGTTGGTAAATAAAAACTTATAAAAATAGAGAATAATGAAAACAAGAAAATATATATTGATCATGTGTACATTATGTACTATGCTATGCACAGCTTGTACAAATGAGTTTGAATATACTATTCCGGAAAAATACCCGACTAAACCCGGAGAAGCTGCAAAAGGATATAGTGTAACACTCGAATCTTTATTGGATGAAATGATGTCTTACGAAGAGTCAGCCAAGTTTCCGAATACAGTATACACATCACATCAGGAAAGCAGCTACGACAGGCGTTCCGTAACACCGGGTAATCCCGATTGGTTTGCAAACGATGACGGTTGGGGATTTATCAGAACCGAATCAAACGAAGGCAGAGAAGAGAAAGTCATAATGGAGGCCACAGGGCCGGGAGCCATAACTCGCATCTGGCTTACGTCTTTAACCAATAACGAGGCTATCATAAGATTCTACTTCAATGAAAGTACTGCACCCGATTGGACATTGCCTACATACGATGTACAGACATTTACCAATCAGATGAGTGAAACCGGAAACTCAATAACCTTAGGAAACGGATTTGTACAACCGGGCTTGTCATGGAATAGGGGAAGCTCATTGTTCCTACCTATTCCGTTTGGTAGCGGATGCAAAATTACGATAGAAGAAACAGGCACAGCCCCTAACCCATCCAGATATTATCAGATCAACTATAGAAAATATGAAGAAGAAACTAGAGTAGAAACATTCACTGCCAAAGCATTGGCAAATGCAAAAAGTAAAATAATGGAAGCCAATGCAAGACTACTGAATCCGAGAGCAAAAGTATCAGGAAAAATACTAAATACTGAAAAGAATCTTGCAAGCACAGATAAAGTAGAGTTGGAGCTTACTTCGGGTAGCAATGCTGTTTATGAGCTAAAATTGGAAGTAACTCCTGAGAATAAAGACAATTATGCCGAGATTATGGAGAATCTCATTCTCACCGCCACATTTGATGAAGTACAAACCGTCGTTACACCTCTGTCGGATCTCTATGGAGCAGGACCGGGTGCCAACTATGTACAAAATTGGTATACTTCGGCAGATGGATACGGAAATGTTACCATAAGATGGATCATGCCATACAAGAGTAGTGGCAAGCTTGCAATCCGTAACAGGTCGGCCCATAATACAAACGTAAAAATATCGGCACGCGTAGGTTCTTTCTCTTGGGATAACAGGACACTGTATTTCCATGCAGCATCTAAAAGTGAAAAAGATGTCAAAATAATCTTCTGGTCTGACTACAGTAACGGCTACGATTGGAATTTTGCCACTATAACAGGAGGTCGTGGTGTATTAAAGTCTGATATGTTTTCTATAAATAATCATACAACAAATTGGTATGGAGAAGGCGATGAAAAAATATGGGTAGATAATGAATCGTTCCCTTCACACTTCGGAACAGGTATTGAAGATTATTATAGTTATTGTGGATATTTCAGATATAACTATCCGTTTGGAGGAGAGCCGCGTCTTGATAATGGTAATTTCAACGGATACAACAACCATTATCGTATGCGAAACCTTGATGGTATACCATTCAACAATAAACTCAAATTCGATTTGGAAATGGAGGGACATGAAGCAGGAACAGGCGATATACAAAATATGATTATATGGTATGGCGACCTGAATACAAAAGCAGAAGGTATGGATCAATTCACAGATTAAGTAAGGTATGAGAAAAGTGTTATTCATAAGTCTAATTACTTTGATAGGAATATCGTGTAAAGGTGAAGACCGTAATCTTATAACTATGGGGAGCCTCTTGGATGAAATGGTATCTTTCAGGCAAGCTACGGAATATCCGTCGATCGATTACAAAAGCTACCAGCAAAGCAGCTATGACAGGGGTTCTGTTTCTCCCGATAGCGCCGGATGGTTCAATAATAACGATGGTTTTGGTTTTATCCGTACGGAAACGGTCGAAGGACGAACAGAAAAGGTTTTGTTTGAAGATTCGGGAGCCGGAGTTGTAACGCGTATATGGATCACAACCCAGAATCAAGCCGGAACATTACGCTTTTATTTTGACGAATCCAAGGAACCGGATTGGACAGTACCGGCTTACGATTTGATGAAATTCGGTATAAAGGAGCTGGGGAAAGGTTTGCTACAAGCGCATACAAGTTATCAGGAAGGCGGAAAAGGCGGGAACACACTGTTTCTGCCAATCACCTATGCCAAAGGGTGTAAAGTAACATTGGAAGAACCTGCTGATATGGTAAATGTACCTCATTATTATCATTTCAATTACAGAAAATACCCGACAGGTACAAAGATTGAAACCTTCTCTGCCGCTGTAGTAGAAAAATACAGAAACAAAATAAAAGAGGCAGATACAATACTTCAAAATCCATCGAAGCAGATAATAGGTAAGCTGATAAGCAAAGATGGTAAAATACAATCAAAAGATAGTATCGTCCTTAGTCTTCCTGAAGGGAGTAACTCGGTAAATGAAATTGTATTTACTATTTCCGGTTATAATAAGCCTGATTATGAGCAAGTCATGAGAGGATTAATTTTTATAGCTGTTTTTGATGGTGTAGAAACAGTATGGGCTCCCCTTTCAGATTTTTCAGGAGGAGGAATGGGAGCACCTGCGGTAGAGAGCTGGTATTTGAGTGCAGACGGAAAAGGGAGTATTATTTCCCGCTGGATGATGCCATATATGCAGAGTGCAGAGTTGAAGGTATTAAACGCATCTTCTTCGGATTGTAATATTTCCCTGTCAGTAAAAACAGATAAATACGAATGGAACAACAAGAGCCTTTATTTTCATTCTACATGGAAAGAAGAAATGGATCTCCCCATATATAAAGAGTGGACAGATTGCTATGATTGGAATTTCACAACGATCAACGGTCGTGGAGTATACAGGGGTGATTTACTTTCCCTGTTCAATCATGCACAGGCATGGTATGGCGAAGGCGATGAAAAAATATGGGTAGATAACGACTCTTTTCCTTCTCATTTCGGTACAGGTACCGAAGATTATTATAACAGTTCGTGGGCTCCGGTCATTCCTTTTCACACGCCATTCGGAGGTGCTCCAAGAGCCGATCTTGAAAGCTCTCAAGGGTATAATGCATTTTTTCGCACACGTAATTTGGATGAAATTCCTTTTAAAGAACGATTCTGTTTCGACATAGAAATGCTGAGTTGGATAGATGGCAAGGTCGATTACGCCACCACTGTTTTCTGGTATGGCGACCTGAATGCAAAAACGATCAAAAGGTCTGGAGTACCGGAAGCCCAACGTGCATTATTGCCTCCACCACCGGATCCGGCCAAATACAAAATAGAAAACGCTATTGAGTTTGAAAGCCTGAAATATACAGCAAAAAGTGATGCCCTGAAAGTAGATGCCCAAAGTATGGCAGGATTTCCGGAAGGTCGATGGAGCGGTCAAAAACAGTTGGTTGGACATTCGGGCAATGTCGGGGATTATGTAGAGTTTATATTAGAGAATTTGCCCCACAATAAATACGAAATCAGTATACATGCGACTAAAGCTACCGATTATGGAATTATTGATTTTATAGTGAACGGAAAGACAATCGGAACTTTCGACTCGTATGCCGATAAGGTAACTGACTCGGGATCAATAAAACTTGGAGACGTTATCCCTTCTGACAACAGTATTGTAATCAGAATCCTCATTAGAGGGAAGAATATAAAATCTAAAGGGCTCATGTTTGGACTGGATTGTATAACCTTAAAAGAAAAAAGATAATACGATGACACATATAATATTCAAGACATTATTGCTTCTTTTTATTCCGACGATATTCTCTTGTTCCTCAAAGTCTGATATCACAATAGCAGATTTTGAAAAAGGGACATTTGACGGATGGACAGTCGAGGGGGAGGCATTTGGTTCTGCTCCGGTAAAAGGCGCTGTAGAAGGTCAGCAGGCAGTAACCGGATATGAAGGAGAGTATTTAGCAAATAGCTTTCATGGAGGAGACGATGCAACCGGTACAATTCTTTCCCCTGAGTTTGTAATTGAGCGTGATTTTATCAATTTCCTATTGGGAGGAGGGAGACATTCAGGTACTTATATCGGGCTATTAATAGATAATGAAACTGTTTGTCAAAGCCGCCCCGTATCTGATAGTGAAAAATTGGAATGGATGACATGGAATGTCAGAAAATACAATGGGAAGAAAGCCCGCATAAAAATTGCAGACAATCAGAAAGGAGGATGGGGGCATATCCTTGTAGACAATATCGAGATGAGTAATAAAGGAAAAAGCAGTGCGTTGGCAAACTATGAGTTATCCTTTAAGATCGATAAAAAGTATTTGCTTCTCCCGATGGGAGATCAGGCAAAAGAATATACTATATATCTGAAAAGAGGAAATGCAAACATTGACCAGCCTTTTACAGCCCGAATCGCCCAAGACAGAATTGACTATTGGGTTCCTGTCGACATAGAAAAATATAAGGGAGAAGATATTTCCATCGTATTTGAAAACATTGATAAGAAAAATATAGGGTATTCTCAGATATACCAATCAAATGATTTTCATTTCGACTATAATGAAACATATCGTCCCAACTATCACTTCTCCCCTCGTTATGGCTGGACTAACGACCCGAACGGCATGGTGTACCATGATGGCGAATATCATTTATTCTATCAGCACAATCCTTATGGAACTATGTGGGGAAATATGAGTTGGGGACATACGGTAAGCAAAGATCTGATAAGATGGGAACATCTTCCGGTTGCGATATTTCCCGATTCGCTGGGAACTATCTTTTCGGGCAGTATCGTTATCGATAAGAATAATACCGCCGGATTTGGTAAAGACGCAATGATCGCAGTCTATACATCAGCGGGAAAAGTCCAGACACAGAGCATTGCATATAGCCTCGATAATGGCCGTACATTTACAAAGTATGATAAAAATCCGGTCTTGTCAGATATAAACTATCCTGACTTTCGCGATCCTAAATTGTTCTGGCACAATGCAAGCCGAAAATGGATCATGTCTTTGGCAACAGGGCAAAAGATAACTTTTTACAGATCAGCAAATCTTAAAGAATGGGTAAAGCTGAGTGAGTTTGGCGAAGGAATCGGCAATCACGGTGGAGTATGGGAATGCCCCGATTTATTTTCCATTAACTATAATGGGCAAACAAAATGGGTATTACTTGTCAGCATCAATCCCGGAGGCCCTAACGGAGGAAATGCAACACAGTATTTTATTGGAAACTTTGATGGGAAAACGTTTAAACCCGACAATCTCCCTTATCCTCTATGGATTGATTACGGGCGCGATAATTATGCCGGTATTACATGGAATAATGTTCCTGGCGAACGACGTTTATTCATCGGATGGATGAGTAATTGGGATTATGCGAACCAAGTTCCCAGTACATATTTCAAAAATGCAATGACAATACCGCGTGAGTTAAAATTGATTTACAACGGAAAGCGTCTTGCCATAGCGAGCGAGCCCATTGCAGAGTTAACCGAAATGAGATCACACTCAAAGAATATTGGCAACATATCGGTAGATAAAGAATATATGGTAAACAGAGTGGTCGATAATGAAAACAATTCCTACGAAATAGAAATGCTTCTTAAGCCAAGAGGAACTTCCAAATTCAGCTTTAATTTAACGAATAGAAAAGGAGAAGAATTAAACTTCATTTTCGATCAGAAGAATAATGTGCTGAGTGTCGACAGGTCGAAAAGTGGTTTAACCGAATTTAGTGACAAATTCGCATCTGAGCCCATTAAAGCACCATTAAAGAAATCCGGCAGCTATAAGATACGCTTGTTTATCGACAAAGCATCTTCCGAATTATTCATTAATGACGGAGAGGTAGTAGTGACCAACATTATTTTTCCTACAGAAGCTTATAATACATTGCGATTTAATAATGAAGAAGGCTCATTAGACATAAATGATCTTACTATAAATACTTTGAAGTAACTAAAATACATCAACATCTATGAAACAAAAAAACATACTCTTATTTCTGATACCTGTCATGTTCTCATTCTTTGTTATGGGATTTGTAGACCTTGTAGGTATTGCAACCAATTACGTCAAAGAAGATTTTCAATTATCAGATACGATGGCAAATATGTTTCCTTCGATGGTATTTTTTTGGTTTTTCGTATTTGCTGTGCCTACAGGCATGTTGATGAACCGTATCGGAAGAAGAAAAACAGTAATAATAAGTCTGATCATTACAGTTTTAGCTCTATTGATACCATCATTCAACTATTCGTTCATGTCTATGTTGATTTCCTTTTCACTATTAGGAATCGGGAATGCACTTATGCAAGTGTCGCTGAATCCCCTGCTGTCAAATATTGTGACTGGTGAAAAGTTGGCAAGCTATCTCACATTCGGGCAATTTGTAAAAGCAATAGCTTCTTTCTCTGCGCCTATTATAGCAGCCAGATGTGCACTGTCATTAGGCGATTGGAAATACCTCTTTCCTATTTTTATGGTCATAGCCGTTTTAGCGACAATACTGCTGGGAATAACATCGATTAAAGAACAAGAGGAAAAAGGAAAAGGCTCTACTTTTACGCAATGCCTAGCACTGTTAGGCGATAAAATGATTCTGTTATCCTTCATCGGCATCATGTGCCATGTGGGTATCGATGTCGGAACAAATGTTACTGCACCCAAAATACTGATAGAGCGTTTAGGTATGACATTGAAAGATGCCGGCTATGCTACAAGTGTCTACTTCCTCTTCAGGACGATAGGCTGTTTCTCGGGAACATTTATTTTAGCCCGTTTTTCCGCAAAGAAATTCTTTTTGCTTAGCGTAATATTTATGCTTCTGGGAGTTTCAGGACTTTTCATCTTCAATCATCTGATGCTTATTTATGCATGTATCGGACTCATCGGATTGGGCAACTCTAATATATTCCCTGTTATTCTGTCACAAGCCATGTTGTATCTGCCGGATAAGAAAAACGAAGTCTCGGGACTTATGATTATGGGGCTGATAGGCGGAACGATATTCCCTTTGCTGATGGGCTTTTTATCCGACATGGTATCGTCGCAAAGAGGTGCTTTGGTCGTTTTGGGCATAGGCGTTTTATACCTGATATTCGTCTCATTCCGCTTAAAGGATAAGGTTGCTTAAATATTAAAATAATTTATTATATTTACAATGGGAGAAGAACAGATGAAAAACACAGTAGTTGGAATAGGCGAACTATTATGGGACGTATTTCCTGAAAGAAAGGTATTGGGGGGAGCTCCGGCTAATTTTGCCTATCATATTTCCCAGTTTGGATACAATGGTTATGCAGTAAGTGCTGTCGGACAGGATACGTTAGGTAGGGAAATCCTTTCTTCTTTAGAAGATAAGCGATTAGACTACTTAGTAGAATGTACTGAATATCCTACAGGCACTGTTCAGGTAACCTTAAATGAAAATGGCGTGCCTAACTATGAGATATGCGAAGGAGTAGCATGGGATAATATTCCGTATACAACCCATACCGATAAGCTGGCTAAGAGGACACAGACAGTTTGTTTTGGTTCGTTAGCTCAACGGAATACTGTTTCGAGGCAGACAATAAATAAATTCCTGTCGGCAATGCCCGCCGATAGCCTTAAAATATTTGATATAAATCTCAGGCAGCACTTTTACACCAAAGAGTTGATCCATGAATCCCTTCTGTCAGCCAATATGCTGAAATTAAATGATGATGAAGTAAAGATAATCGCTCAATATTATGATTATGGACACACACAAGCAAGTGAGCAGGATTTTTGTCAAAAGATTTTACACGAGTATCAGCTTGAATTATTGATCTTAACAAAAGGAACGGATGGAAGTTTTGTTTTTACGCCCAAAGAGACATCCTTTCAGCCAACGCCCAAAGTTCATGTTGCAGATACAGTCGGAGCCGGTGATTCTTTCACAGCAGCTTTCGTAGCATCGTATTTACGTGGAAACCGTATTGCCGATGCACATCAACTTGCTATAGAAGTTTCGGCTTATGTCTGTACACAACATGGCGCTATGCCCCGCTTGCCCGACTCATATTTAGAGCTATTTAAATAAAACATCAGGATTGCATCAAAGGGAGGGTGCAATCTTACTATTTTTTCAATTTACCATGAAAAACGCTATAAGTATATCCCTTATAATCGCATGCTTTGTCATGTCCATATTTCTGCTTTCGTGCAAAACGGAGGATAAGAATACCTATATCATTGGTGTTTCGCAATGTAGCGATGACCTGTGGAGACAAACCATGAATAAAGAGATGCTGCAGGAAGCATCTTTCTATCCCAATATGGATATCAGAATAAAAACAGTAAAAGACGATACCCGGCAACAAATATCAGATATAGAATCGCTGATAGACGAAAAGGTCGATTTACTGGTAATTTCGCCAAACGAATCGGAAGCAGTGACACCCATTGTGCAGAAAGCATATCGCGCAGGGATACCGGTTATATTGGTTGACCGGAAAATCGATACTGACGACTATACGGCTTTTGTAGGAGCCGATAATTATCAGATAGGTAAAGAAGCGGCATATTATATTGCTAACGTATTGAACGGAAAAGGAAATGTAGTAGAGATTCGGGGGTGGAACGGCTCTACTTCGGATACTGAGCGCCATAATGGTTTTATTGATGGTATCAAAGAGTTTCAGGATATTCATATTGTTGCCGAAAGAAGAGGTAATTTTTTGAAAGAAGAAGCTCAAAAGCAAATGGAGGAAGTTCTAAAGGAGGAAGCCAGAGTAGATTTGGTCTTCGCGCTGAATGATCCAATGGCTTTAGGTGCTTACAATGCCCTTACAAAATACAGTGGTAAACTTCCTTTTATTATAGGGATAGACGCGGTATCAGGTGAAGGAGGAGGTATTCAGCAAATACAAAACAACATTCAGGATGCTTCTTTTATATACCCTACCGGTGGCGACGAAGTCATTAAATTGGCATACAAAATATTGAATGCTGAGAAATACAAGAGAGAGAATATTCTATATACAGCCGTTGTGGATAAGAGCAATATCAGGGTGATACAGCTGCAAACCGAAAAAATAGATGAGCATCAGGATAAGTTAAATAGAATGAATGAACTTCTGAATCAAAGCTTGTCTCAATATTCAAATCAGAAGATGCTTTTCTACGTGTCTATCTTGGGGCTTATCTTGATTTCCCTGTCTTTGTTTGCCACTTATTTTGCTTACAGGGCAAAGAGTAAGGCGAATATAAAATTAGGTAAAAGCAACGAAGAAATAAAAGCACAGGCAGCCATCCTTACTGCACAAAAAGAACAATTGCTTACTTTGTCGAAAGAACTGGAGGAAGCCACACAAGCCAAATTAGTCTTCTTCACAAATATTTCTCATGAACTGAAAACTCCGCTTACTCTTATATTAGGACCTGTAGAGACACTTCTGACATCTCAGAACTTATCCCAAGATCAGAGAGAACTATTAAGGCTGATACGAAGAAACAGCGAGAAGCTTACTCAACTGATTTCACAGATCATAGAGTTTCGGAGCTATGAAAATGAAAAGATGGAAGCATGCTTTTCAAGAGATAACCTGAGAACTTTTCTGGAGGAATTGAATTATCCGTTTTATGATTTTGCGCAACGCCGGGATGCGAAGTTTAGTTTCGATGCAGAACCGGTTAATTTTGATGTGTGCTTTGATAAAGAAAAGATGGAGAAAATATATATTAATTTACTCTCCAATGCATTCAAATACACAGATAAGAATAATGGAAGTATCAAGGTAAACCTTTCTAAAATAGTACAACAGAGCAGGCCTTATGCCAAAATAGAGGTCTTTAATACAGGCACAACTATTCCGGCCGAACATATAGAAAATATATTCAAACGTTTCTACAAAGTAAATCCTCACGATGCCGGTACAGGTATCGGATTAGCCCTTACCAGTGCTTTAGTAGAAATACATAAAGGTACCATCACCGTGAATAGTATAGACGGTGAAGGTTCTACATTCATAGTAACCATACCTTTCGAACAAGAAAATATAGAACAAGAATTCAATGCGGATAATTACTATAAACAGGTAAATATTGAAAACATATTGAACGATGTCACAATAGAAATAACCGACGATATAAGTGACAATCGTCAAGATCCTTCTATACTTGTTATAGAAGATAATGCTGATGTGCGTTCTTATATACGAACAGTTCTTAGAAGCAATTATACCATTTGGGAAAGTGAAGACGGTGAACAAGGAATCAAGAAAGCTATCGAACATTCGCCCGACCTGATAATAAGTGATATAATGATGCCTGCCAAAGATGGGTTTGAAGTTTGCAGGATACTCAAAGACAATCTATCGACAAGTCATATCCCTGTCATTTTATTGACTGCCTGTACACTGGATGAACAAAGAGCTACAGGTTTTGAAAGTGGCGCTGATGCATTTATCTCTAAACCATTCAATGCCGAACTTTTAAAAATAAGGATAAGAAAGCTGATCGAAAGCAGACGGAAAATGAAGGAAACATTTAGCTCTGGATTTATCAACGATTCCAAAAAAGTATTGCTTGAGAAACAGGAACAGGAGTTTATAGACAGATTTGAAGACTATGTAACTACACATATATCTAATCCCGACCTAAATGTAGATAATATATCCATACATATAGGGCTGTCAAAATCACAACTATACCGTAAAGTGAAATCTCTAACAAACTATGCTCCGAATGAACTTATGAGAATCATTCGTCTGAAATATGCCAAGAAGCTTTTATCCTCTACAAATAAGTCTGTTTCGGAAGTAGCCTATGATTCAGGGTTCTCTTCTCCATCATATTTTACTAAATGCTTCAAAGAGTTCTATGAAGAAAGCCCTACTGATTACATCAAGAAATTTGAGATATAATATTGTATTTACACCTGTATCCAAGTCATAATCAACAGTTATGCACATACAGAAAAAAAACGCTAACCTATTGATTATTCAACGATTAGCGTTTTACATTGTACTCGGAGCGGGACTTGAACCCGCACAACCTAATGGTCACAAGATTTTAAGTCTTGCGTGTCTACCATTCCACCATCCGAGCAGCCTATGAGCGAAAGACGGGATTCGAACCCGCGACCCCGACCTTGGCAAGGTCGTGCTCTACCAACTGAGCTACTTTCGCAAATCTTACTGCCAGAGAACTTATTTCAGACAGCGCCCTGCCCCATTCCCTTTTAGCGAGTGCAAATGTAAAAAATGTTTTTACATCCTGCAAGGTTTAATAAGCAAAATTAGCGTGTCACACGAAAAATATCGGCTTCTGATGTCGATATCACTCTGTATCTTTGAAGATGAAGACCCGAAGACTCTCCTTTTATCCGCCCATTAGACATCAGGTCATAAACTCTTCCACACTTCTCGCATTTAGCCTCAAAGTCAGTCGAGCCTTTTACCCGTATATGTGCAACACTTTCGTAAGGACAACTCAGATCGAATGCGAAAAGATCGGGCGTATTAGTAGCATATATACTATTCACAACGATTAACCCTGCATAACCCAGCGATTCACCTGCCAGTATAGGGTAACTGCCTTTCACATATTCTTTATAGCTACCGGGTGTTCTCAAAACATCATCAACAACCAGATTTATCTTGAAATTCACAGGATAGACCGGAATAACATTCTCTTCCTCATCCTTTCCGCAGCCACAGAAAAGTGAGACGATCAGCCCTGTCAATAATATATGCTTAAGTATTTTCATCTTATATAAAACGTAAAATCAGTATAAATATTATTCTTTACTTTGCTTCAAAGCCTCCAGATTCCTTTTCAGGCCATTGAACTTAGCCCTTTTCACAGCCGAACCTTTAAATATGTGCCTGTACTCTTCTTCGGTCAGATTATCGAGTTTGCCATAAGACAAATCGAGGAATGCCTGAGAGGGATCAAATTCTTTTGTACCGTGAGGGCGTGAATACCTGTTCCACGGACAAACCTGCTGACAAATATCACAACCATAAAAACGGTTACTCAAATAAGGAATCACCGACGCCGATATAGCCCCCTTGTTCTCTATCGTCTGATACGAAATACACTTATTTGCATCTACAACTTTTGCCTGTACAATAGCTTTTGTAGGACAGGCATCCAGACATCGGGTACAGCGACCGCAAGATAGATTCAACGGAGTATCATACTCTAGTTCCAGATTGACGATCAGTTCTCCCAAAAAGAAGAATGAACCCATCTTCGGAATGATCAGCAAAGAGTTTTTCCCGATAAAGCCCAGCCCCGCCTTTGCCGCCCAATAGCGCTCCAATACAGGAGCAGTATCTACAAACGGACGCCCCTCTGCCGATGGTTCAACCAAACGGATATAATCAAAGAGCTGTTGCAGTTTGGCTTTTACCACATCATGATAATCTTTGCCATAGGCATAATATGCAAACTGTGGATGATCTTCCGGCTGTTTCTTTTCCGGATAATAGTTAAGAGCTACACAAATAACCGACCGTGCGCCTTCGACCAACAGCGTAGGATCAAGCCGCTTATCTTCATTGCGAGCCATATAATCCATATCCGCCTGATAAGAAGAGTTCAGCCAACCCTGAAAATACTGTTGATTATCCGCATCTACCGGTTCGGCTTTACATATACCGCAGGCATCGAAACCCAGACTACGGGCATATTCTTTTATTTGCGTTGAAGTAATCAATGTAGCAACAGAAACTTATTTCTGACGTTTATCTACTCTGCTTACTCCAAAATACTCGTAAGCCGTAGGGTCTACATATATTTCCTCTTTGGTGTTCTTATTTCTGAAAACAACGAAGTCATGATCTTTAAACCACCCGCTCTTTGCATTCTTGTGCATATTATTACCAAACAGATATAATTTCCCTTTCTTCGGTTTAGCCTCCCACTCTTTCTCCAGTCCGAAACGTTTTATCAGATAATTACCCGTAGCTGCTGAAAAAGCCGCATAACCGACACAGTTGGCCCCGCCGTTCTCAAAAGCTTTCTGTGGTTCACTGTCCGGATATTCCGCTGAAAAATCAAGAGCCTTAGTCGTTATTAACTGTGATAGGTCTACAATGCGGTCTATCGTTATATTGGCATCTAATGTCTCATCATTAGGCAGACTCTGATTGATATAGGCAGTCAGGCTACCATCTTTCAATTCGTAGCTCTTTCTATTACCAGCATCTTCATACTTTACGGCACCTCTGTAGATTATCCCTTTCAGGAAGAAAAGTAGTACAAGGATACTCACAACGATTACTATAATCGCTGCTATATTTCCTTTTTTATCTTTCTTTGCCATAATTATTCTTTATTTGTTAAGTAAAAATTTTAACTAAAATGTAACGAAGGTAACGGATTTCGCTATTTTTACTTTTCATTACTTTTCCCTCCCGTAGGGGCGAATAAACATTCGCCCATTTGTATAATTTGTATAATCTACGGGCGAATGTTTATTCGCCCCTACAAGGCTACCTCTATTTTTAACTAAAATGTAACGAATCAACGATCGACAGAGCGAAGCGGAGTCAAAGTAATGGATTTTCATTGTTTTTACATTTGGCTCTGCCGATTACTTCGTAATTCGTTACTTTTCAGTTATTAACTGAGTTAGCTCCGCTGATTGTTAATTCAAAGATCGCTTTCTGTTGTTAACTGATAGCAGTTGACTGCTAACCAAATATAGATAAAGTTTTTTTATTCTCCTAACAAGCCCCTTGTGACATTCCACCGGAACTGGAGCAATTTCCATCCTTTAGCAGGCGACAATATCAAGGTATAACCTATAAAAAGCACTAGCGAACCAACCCACTTTTTACACTCCGACAGCAGACGATTTCTATATGCTTTCTCCGAAACGGCTTTTGTACGTATACGCTCACTTTTGCCTATCGAATAGGTTAACTCCCTGAAATGCGATCCGGTCAGTTTCTTTTCGGGAATGTAATGATGTATTCCCATTTGTGGCAGGTAATAGAATGCTTCATTACCACGCGTAAGCCTGTCATACAGGTCTTTTTCCTCTGCACCTATCAGCCCCGTACCTTTACGCCCAAGCTCTACATTAAACAGTCCGTATCGCTCAAACACCTCTTTGCGGAAAGCAGAATTACCACCTCCCGGATACTTACCGTTTCGGAAAGGTTTTACCTTATCTCCTTCATACAATGCTCCTCCGATAAGCTGTTCGGTATAATGCGACAGCCATCGGGGTTTGTCCACTTCATATACAGGAACAATAGGTCCGCCACAAGCATTCACTTCGGGGTGAGAATCGAAAAATGATGCTATGGAAGACAAATAATGATCGAAAGCCGTAGCATCATCGTCTACAAAAACGAGTATATCTCCCCTGCTCTCTTCTACACCACGATTGCGGGCGTAGGATAATCCCTGATTCGTCTCCACGAAGTAACGGAATACAACTTCCGGATAATCCGACTCAAATTGCCTGCATATACTTTCCGTACTATCTGTACTATTGTTGTTTACCAGAACTACTTCGTAGTCCTGACGGGAAAAATCCTGTTCTGCAATGCTTTTCATCGCATTGTAAATGTATTTTTCGCGATTGTATGTACAGAATATGACGGAAAACTTCATTCGTTATTCTTAACTAGGTATATGATAAGAATTAGTTTATACTATTATTGTTGTCTTTTCTGATGTAGGGGCGAAAAAAGCTTTCGCCCCTACATTAAATACAATTTCCTTTAAATAATATAAATTAATATTCATATCGCATTTACTCTTCTTTTTTCTTTACAAAAGGCATTATCAGCATACCTATCAGCAACAAGATGAGTATACCCGATGATGCTGTTGCCACCATACGGCTTGTATCGTAAGCTTTAGGCTCAAATTTGAATACAACTTCATGCTCTCCTGCCGGAACGCGCATCGCTCTCAGTGTCCAGTCGGCACGGAAATGCGGTACTTCTTTTCCATCCACATAGGCCTGCCAGCCATCCGAGAAATACATTTCGGAAAGTACAGCCAACCGTTCACCCGCCGCTTTCGACTTGTATTTAAGCATATTCGGCTTATATTCGGTCAGTTCTATTGTAGCCGCTGAATCCGCAACGATTGTAAGCCCCGACAGTTCACTCTCGAAACGTTTGTCTACAACTGCCGTTTGCAACGGATCGAGCGTATTCAGAGCTGCCAGTTCCTCATCTGCATTATTCACCAGCTTGTATTCCTGTACAAACCAAGCATTACCCATCGCAAAAGGATTAGGCAACGGCGGTTGCTCAGGATGATATATTATATATTTCGTATTCAGCATGTTCAGGCCGGTAGTAGCCGCAAACGATGCCATAATAGTATCCGGATTTTGTGAAGAAAAAGTATTAATCACATGATTGATTTCTTTATCGAGTCTGTTCTCAATCAGTTCCTGATAGCGTTTCAGCTTGGCAGCATGGTACCCACCGATCGACTTATGATAGTAAGATGTATTCGATTCCTGAAACGGATTATTCAGATTCAGCACCCTGTACGACACATCCTTATCTTGCAGGATAGCTTTATCGGCTACGGTCTGAGGGAATGTTTCGGTCTGATAAGTACTCTTACTTACAAAGTTAGAACCGTTCAGATAACGTGTATCTACTGTCCAAAGGTCTGCCAATACAAGAACCATAACGCCGAGAACAGAGTACAAGCCTAGTTTCTTCATCTCCATAGACGAACGAAGCGAGAAGAACAAAATAGCTCCTGCCAACAGTACAAACACTAACGAACGCAGTGCATCGGACGACAACAAATCTTTACGATCAGCTATCAGCGCAGTGTAAAACCAATCGGGCATCTGACCACGCCATGCAGCATCCGAATCGGCTGTAAAATTGAATAAAAAGCCCGGTACAGCCCAGAAGAACAGGCATAAACCGCCGACTATTCCAAATGAAATATATAGTGCTTTTGTCTGTTTCTTTTTGTCTACTTCTCCCGAGAAAAATTCTTTGAGCCCCCATACAGCTACCATTACCATTGTAAGTGCAGGAATGACTAAAGCCGTAGACACTGCACGGAATTTACTGTATAATGGGAAATGATAGAAAAACAGGTCATTGAACCATTCCATGTTTTTACCCCACGACAGGAAAATAAACAGAACGGTTACACCCAGAAGCCACCATTTCACGTTGCTGCGTATAACGATCATCCCCAACAGGAACAGGAAGCAAATGATAACCCCGAAATACACAGGTCCAGAGGTAAACGGCTGTGCGCCCCAGTAGGTATATGCCTGTACGCCTTTAGGACTGACCTGCGAGCCATAACCTTGCTTTACCATTTCTTTGTACAAGTGTGAATCTTTATCCAGCATTCCACCCGAAGCACCTCCGTGAATATTCGGAATCATCAGCGAGAACGTCTCCGCCTTACCGTAACTCCACGCAAAAGCATAATCTTTATCCAGTCCGGTCGACTGCTTATCCGAAGATGACTGAGTGGTCAGTTCCGATTTGCCGCGCGTACTTTCACGCGCCATTTCCAGATTAGCATATATATTCCCCATATTGCAGGCGGCGGCCAGTATCAGGGCAACAACCATAACACCCGAAGCCTTTAGCAGGGACTTTATATCTTTTTGGGAGATGCGTTCTACTGCATACCCGATAAACAGTATGGCACAGAATATACCTGTATAATATGTTATCTGCAAGTGATTATTCTTTATCTGCAAAGCCAGTCCGAGCGCCATCAGCAGCCCGCCCAGCAATATCTTATTCCTGAACAGCGCCATCACCCCCGCCACTATCAGCGGCATATAGGCCAGCGCCCATGCTTTGGTTACGTGTCCGGCCTCCAGTATGATGATGTTATAAGACGATAATGAATAGGCGATTGCCCCCAATGCCGATACAACAGGGGAGAAACCCATGACGCAAAACAGAATATATGCCATCAGCATAGCGGCAAAAACAGGCCCTGCCGTATTATTCCCCAATGCCTTATATGGTTTTTCCAGATAATCGAGAAAGTTAGGACTGCCACCCCAGATACCTATCTGATAGGCAGGCATACCCGAAAACATAGAACCTGTCCATGCCGAAGATTCTCCTTCGTTTTCATAGTATTCGCGCAATTCCTGCGATGCTCCCTGAAATTGTTTCACATCGTGTTGCGATAATACTTTACCCTCAAACACCGGGCTAAAATAAATCAGCGTTATTGCCAGAAAAGCAATGATTGCACACACATGCGGCAACAACGATTTCAATAAGGATTCTTCTTTGTTGATCATCTTATTTTATATTTTGTTTTATTTCTTTTTTCTTCAGAATATAAGTCAGTGAACTGCATCTCTCTTTGTTGCCCAGACTTTTCAGGAAATAGATACCTCCTTTTATCAGTCCGACAAGACTGCCCAGAGTAGTTCCCTTATTTTGCTCGCTGAGCATGGATATATAGAAAGCATCGAAATACATAGGCTTGGTATCCACCAGCTCAAACTGATGCCTGTTAGCCAGATGTTCAAAGTCGGACGGAGAGAAATGCCACAAATGGCGCGGCACATCGTACGCAGCCCAGTATTCTTTGTAGTGGGCAGCATCGAACGAATCTTTATTCGGAAGGGCTATGATCAGCGTACCGTCATTTTTTAATATTCCCTGTATATGGTCGAGTACACTGTTCAGATGTTCCAGATGCTCCAACACATGCCACATGGTTATAACATCTTTCGTCTTACACGGTATCTCGTATAAGTATTCGGACGGCTGGCAATCTATATCGAACTTTTGCTTGGTATATTGCCGTGCTGCATCCGATTTTTCTATGCCGGTCACTATCCATTTCTGCTCCTTCATTTTGTTCAGGAAGTAGCCTGTACCCGAACCTATATCTAATAGCATACCTTTGCGATTATCGGCATAGCTTGCCACCATCTTGGCCTTCGACTTCAATGCAATCTTACGCGCCCAGTGATAGAGCGTATTGATAATGCCTTTGTGCGTATCGGAATAGGAAACATAAGCTGTAGCTTCGTAGTATTTTCCGATCTCTTTTTCGGAAGGGAAATCCTGCGTAAAAGCAAAGCCACAGACGGCACAATTACAAATCTCAAAAACCTCCTGCGTGGTCAGATTATCTTTACAGGAAAGGAAAGGAGCTATTTCTTTACTTCCACAAACGGGACAAATACTTGTATGAATTTTATTTTTGGTATTCTCCATTGTATCAGTACTTAAATTGAGATTTGTCCACTTCGTTAAAGTTCTTTATTATCTGGCAATCAGACCAGTCTGTATAATCGTCATCGTTGGAATCAACCACAATGATCTTACCGGCATTGGCATTTCGTGCAGCCTGCAATCCGGCAACCGCATCTTCAAATATAATTACCTCTTCCGGTTTCTTATCTATCACCGACATGGCTATCTGATATATCTGTGGATCGGGCTTTCCCTTTATCTTACCATTATTGTAAACCACTTTATCGTATTCAAACCATCGTGAAAGCGGCAGATGCTCAAAGTAAAAATCGAGATTCTCCTTGCCCGATGCCGTAGCAATGGTAAATGGTATATGATGATCTTTCAGGTAATCGAGAAATTCCTCTGCACCGGGTGCCATCGGCATATCGGTTTGAAGGCACAGTTCCTGATACAATCCTTCTTTTTCGAGTATATATTCTTGAATCCGGGTATCTGTCAGCGAATTATCGAACAGGGAGAGGAATATATCCTTGTTATTCTTCCCGTGCATTTTGCTGAATTTATCTTCATCGGACAGGAACAGGCCATGACGGGTCAGAAAGATGTCCCATGCCTTATTATGCAATTTTGTATCCCAGAATAATGTACCGTTAAAATCAAAAATAACACCTGAAAACGACATATATGTATTTTAGTTTATTTTCCGTCTAATCTGCCACAAATGTACGAAATACTTAGATATATAGATATTTGAAGACATAACTATTATTTTTTTTATACATATAATCAAAACTTTTCCACTTACTTTGACGTTAACATATCAAACTAACAATAATTATTTAACATAAAAACTTAGCATTATGAAAAAAGATCTAAAACAGGCAATACAAGGCCGCAGAACGCATTACAGCATAAACGATAAAAGTCCTATCTCGGATAATGAAATAAAAGAAATCATTGATTTTGCAGTACTTCATGTACCATCGGCATTCAATTCGCAATCTACCAGAGTAGTTCTTCTGTTAGGACAGAACCATAAAAAACTGTGGAACATAGTGAAGGAAACATTGAAAAAGATGGTTCCTGCTGAAGCTTTTCCGGCTACTGAAGCTAAAATAGACAATGCTTTTGCTGCAGGATACGGTACAGTACTGTATTACGAAGACGAAAGTGTAGTGGAAGGCCTACAAAACGCATTCCCTGCTTATAGCGAAAACTTCCCGAAATGGTCGCAACAAACATCGGCGATGCACCAGTTTGCAATATGGACATCGCTGGAAGAAGCCGGATTCGGCGCTTCACTGCAACACTACAACCCGATAATAGACGAAGAAGTAGCAAAAACATGGAACATCAATCCTAAATGGAAACTGATCGCGCAAATGCCTTTCGGTACTCCTAACGACGAAGCCGGACCAAAAGAATTTAAACCACTTGAAGATAGAGTTTTGGTTTTTAAATAAAGTAGACAAATATATGGACAGAAGCGAAAGACGGCAAACCGTTTTTCGCTTTCTTTTTATTATTTATCCAGACCAAAAGTAACCAACAGAGCTTTATGGTCGCTAGGCCAGACTCCCTCTCCCACTCTGAACGGGTCTTGTGTATTATCCTGTACTCGCTGATGCTGGCATATAGAGCCGTCAGGCCCCCAGATAACAGCATTTTGCAGTTTTAGTCCTTTATGAGGTGCATAGTAGATAAAATCGATACGCTCCCGTTCGTCAGCATCGGGCGTCCACGATAGTTTGGAAACTGCCATCAACGGATTGTCTGACGGATATGTGATTCCCGGATGGGTAACCGGATCAGGAAACAGTTGCCTGTATGTATCGATATAACCATAGGCTGCAAGCATCGTACTCACCGTCCAGGGGATAACCAGACCATTACGGTCGAACATGTGTGCAGATTCTCGTGTCCAGTCCTGAAACGAAGGCTCATTGAAGTCGCCCCCTAGAATAACAATGCGCCCCTCTTTCCTGTCTTTCTCGGCACAATCGAGAAAAGCCATTATCCCGTTATCACGCTTCGACTTCACATTATCCATCATAATGGAATCGGCATCCGTCATCGGCGGACGTTTTTTCCATGTAGAGCCATCATAGCCTTTCACATCATAATAGGTGCAGTTACGGTAATCGAGATGGGCTGTATAGAGAGCAACCTCCTGCCCCTTCATATCGATGAGCGCACGATATACACTTCCGGCATCGTTCACACAGGGAAATACAGTAGTAGAATCTGTAATGGGGTATCGTGACAACAAGCCTGTATCGTAACTGTAAAATGAGTAAAATGTGTGTCCTCTTTCTTTCAGCGAACTGACAATACGGTCACAAAAACGGGTATTATTATAATTGCGAACTTCACTCAGAGTTATAAAATCAGCCTCCGAAGCTATTATCTGGTCTACAATGGCATTATAACCACCGGGTACGGTAGCGCCCTCCTGCCAGATATTGAACTGAAGGACTTTAAATATCTGATTTTTAGCCTTATCATTTTGTGCTGAAACGGATATAACTGAATATAACAGGAGGAGGAAGAAAACACTGATCGTCTTTTTCATTTAGCATTGGTTTATAGTTAAGCAAAGATAGTCAATTCACCTTATATAATTTCATAGAAGAACCATGCGAATTATCACAAAATAAAAGCTGCCGAATATCACATCCGACAGCTTTCCAACCTTAATAAAAAATCCCTATAAATGTGTAAATTAATAGGATGTACATTTAAATTATTTCACCACTACTTCGTCGATAAAGAACCAGCATGGATGCCCTACACCATAGTGCCAATGCGGACAAACTTTCGTCCCTGTCACCTCTACTTTGATATAGCGCGCCTTTATCGGTTTATCGCTTGTATATGTGATATCTACAAATTTTACCCGGGAATCTCTGTCTTCCGGATTGTCGATCGATTCTAGTAGCTGAAATTTCACACCATCGTTTGATGCCGAATACGTTACATTAACAGGCTGTAATATCCATTGTCCCAGTTGATGCAGGAAATCCGTCTGAATAGTCGTAAATTCCTTTTCCTGCCCTAAATCCAAGACAAAAGAGCCGTCGATTCCTTCCCATCCGATCCATCCTTCGGTAAATGTCATTCCGCCGTAAAGGCCGTCTGTTAAAGTTGTTTCTCCCATCGCAGCATACTTGCCTGTAGGTGAAACGATATATTGCACCTTTGCCCCCGTAGATATTACATTCTCGTTTGTAGGCAGATAACGTTTACGATAGAGTTCACAATAATCGACCGGAGAATTCTCTCTTTCATTGAGAGTCGGAATACCGAACATTTTTACACGTTGCTCGAAAAGATCCAGTTTATTATTTATATCCTCAACATTCATGTCTTTATCAGTACGGGCAATATCCAGTTCAGAATATTGAAGCGGGAGCCGTGTACGCCATACCCGTTTCAGCAGGATGGAGTCATTGGCAACTGCTGCCTCTGCCTGATCGAATAAACGATTGTAACGCCGCATAAGCTCTGGTTTTAGCATCCCTTCCTTATGCGATACGGGCGAATCGTATATCCAAAGCCTTTTTCCGCTGCCTATAAGGGCGCCTTCCATTATTTTAGTGTATCTGTACAGATAAGGGGCAGCATCCCCGTAATATCCTTCCAGAAAGACATTCATCAGGGAATCGGTATCGGCCTGAGGATTCCACATTAGTTTCGACACCAGCCATGTCCGCATCTCGGCAAAGTCACCTCCTCTGCTACTCGCTATCTGCGAAAAGTGCATGGTAGCATTGTTCTTTTTAAAGAGGCGTATATTATCAGCCAGAATGTGAAAGTTTGGAAACGGAACCAGATAGTTATCGAAGTTGATACCGTAATCCCATACAAAAATGTTGTCCGAAATGCGGCTCCAGCCTTCCATTGCTTTTACAAACTCCCTGCCCGAAGCATTTTCGGTAAGGGAAACCTCCCTGTCGCAATCTATATCGCAAAGCATTATATTCACATTGGCTCGGGGTTTCACTTGTTTGGGCGGCTTCATCGTGTACAGGTAAGCCAACGTAGATATTTCTTTATCGGGAAACCGGTCTGCAAGTTTATTGATAAAATGAATAAGGCTGCCGGAATAGGCACCTTCGTAATCGTCTATAGCCTTACATTTGTCACATTGGCAATTTGTGTAATTACCATCGTTCTGACTTACGGAAATAATATGTTTATCAGGATTTGCCTTGAAAATAGAATCTAAACGCGCAGCAACAATTTCCAATACATCGGGATTGGTCAGGCACCATTGACTGGCCTTACCCGGATGACGCTTTCCGTTGAAGTATGAATAATATTCCGGATGATCCTTTCCATATACGGCTGATGGTAACAGTTTATCGAATGTATGCACCCAATAATCTGCCGCGAAAACATCTTCCGGATTTTTCAATCTGTTCCAGAGTTTATATATAGAATCTGTTGCAAGCGCATAATTCTGGCTCTGCCTGTAACGGAATGCCGGACTCTCGGTCAGTTCTATATAAGGGAAGCTTACTGATGGAGATGGTACAAAAGAATATTCATTTTCACCCCAATAACCGACTCCCAGATAACGTTCGAGCAATGTAACCACAGCATAAACAGAACCGTACCCTCCTCCGGAGACTATGCGTATGTTGTCTCCCGAACTCGATATTCTGAATCCGTCTTCTTTTATATCTTTTGTTGCAATTTCTTTATTTAAACCACCATTACCTATTACGATATCATGTTTGCGGGCATTTGTATTTTCTTGTACAGAGACTTTTGCTCCGGTAATACGTTGTATAAAGTCCTGCAACAGATAAGCTGCTTTTTTATCGACAGCATCGTCAGCAGATAATATGATCCGGCCGACAGGCTTCCGGTTTTCGACAACAGTTACTTGCGCGCCCAACCCGATCGAAAAAAGCAATAAGAATAGAGATGAAACAATAAGGTGTCTCATAAATTTAAATTATAACATTAATAATGATTGTTGTATTTACAAAGAGAGCGGCGAATCACCGCTCTCTGTATTTTAAGATATTTATAGATTATTCATTGACAAACCGGACATCGTGTTCCCATTTCAAAACGATTCCGTCGTCGGCAGTTGCATCATGTCCGTTTCCGGTAATGTCAGGGAATGAAGATCCGGTTCCTATATCCATCGGCCAATAGGCAATCAGGTTCGTATTCGCCGGATTGATAGAGAAATACATATTGTTCTTTATCTGTCCCTGAGAGATAGCTGTTTTCCAAAGTCTTACCTGTCCCAACGCACATTCATCCCTGAAATACTGTGACCCGCTGGAAATGAATCCGCCATAGTCGAAGCGTACTTGTCCGCCAATAGGTGCAGGTGGTTCAAATTTCACATCCGGTTCCCCGTCTCTATATATTTGCAGAGTAGTTCCATCATATACAAAGGCCCAATGATACCACTTATTATTTTCCAGATCGGACTTGGTTTGCACCTGCCCTCCCAGTGTTTTTATCTGTAGATAATTATATGGCCTATTTGCATCTCCGAAGCGTATGTAGATTTCGTGTTCGTCACTACCTCCATAGAATATAGCCTGATTGTTTACACTATATCCACTCATCCGCGCCCAGAATTCCAAAGTCCACTGCGTAGTATTGATACCCCAGTTTGTTTCAGGAGCTATCCGTACTTGTTTACTGGTTAAACTTTTCATTACCGGAACTGATACTTTCAATGGTATTGCCAGCAGGTAAACAAATTCGGAGAGAGGCGCAGATTTTTCTATATTCCCCATTAATACATTTCCCAGTTCCACTCCTAAGGCATATTGCTTGCCTTCGGGGTTAAAATCTTCTATGCGGAACGAGTATACAGCGCCCAATTCACCGGCAGGTATAGTTACTTTAGCATCGGCAGGTAACTGAAAACCGGGTACAGGATAGTACTCACTGTTATTTGCTTTGTTATAGCTATCCAACAGTGCGGGATTCAGTTTTATTTCTACAGCAACGTCCTGCTCTACCTTTTTTGCCAGACGTACATTTATATTTACATCAACGCCTTTGTCCATCGTCAATGTCAGCGATTTGGTAGTTCCGGCAGCATCGCTCAGGTATACACCGTTATCTATCACCTTGTATTCGGCATTGTCGCATCCGGTAAATAGTATGCTGAATAATGCAATGGTTAAACCTAATATATATATTCTTTTCATAAAATCGTTTTTTATTAAAAGTTACAATAGATAAATTATTATTACTCTTCTTTTGCTCCGGACGGATTCTGCCTTTCGTAGAACAGCCTGTAAATGTTAGTAATACCTTTACGCAAAAAATAATATTCCGGAGACCCGTCATAATCACCTTGTCCTTTAGGCATATAATCGAACCCTGAACGATACAGTCCACACCCTCCAATTTGTTCATCCAATCCATCTTGTGTATATACATATGTAGACATAGCCAGAAATCCACCTCCTGTATTGGCATATGATTCGAAATTCTCTGTTGCGATCGTTCTTCTTACTACTTCCTCTGGTGTAATCCTTCCTGCGGCAATATGCTCGCTCATATCCTCTATAACCCCTTTCATACGAGAATTGGACATACCGCCATAGGCCTGGAGAACAAAGTAATCGACATAATACGACACCCAGTCCTTGTCCATACGGCCACCGGTACCTATCGCTCCGTCGATAAGGAACAGAAGTCCCGGTTTGGCTGCCTTGCGTCCACCGCGGTCGCGGGTAGGATCCGATGCGCCTTTCCCGAACCAGTAACTGAGTTCCTCGACGAAAATAGTCCTCTGGGTTTTGTTGTACCACAGCGGACCCGAACCTCCAAATCCGGGCTCATAGTCCCAGTCATAACCGTCGTATCCGCTCTCGACTACAAGATCGTGAAGAGTTTCTGCGTATTTGGCGATAGCGGGCCTTACGACTGCTACGTCGGTACTGTTTCCGATATTGTAAATAGGATCGGGATCTCCGGGTACATCGTCACCGGCTCTTTCCGAGAATAGCGTTACAACCACTTTAGTTCCCTTTACTTTTTGTACATATTCCATATCGGCTCTACGCTCCGGACTAAGGTCGAATTTAGGATGACCGCCCCAGTTCGAGGCTATAGTTACCGAATCGGGTAAGCCTCTGAGGCTGTACTCTCCGGTAGGGGAAACACCTGTCCAGTTGTCGAACCAGACAAAGACCTGAGGTAATCCGGGTGTGCTTTTCCATTCCCTGAGAGCTGCATAGTATTCATCTGTTTTTATACTTGTATTCAGGTCGGTATCATTTACAGATTCTATATCGTTATCGCATCCGGAAAACAGGATATATATAACAGCAAATAGAAATATATTTAAAGTTTTTATTTTCATAACATTTTAATTATTTAAAGTGTTAGTTTATTGTTTTTTTGCCCACCAGAGGTCTGTATTGGCTGTATCATCTCCACCGAGCATAGATATTGCTTTTCGCACATTTTCACTATTCCCCCTGTACTGAGACTCAGGAAAAGACAGGCGGCGTACCATACGCGACGATGTATTGGTCACTGTACCGATAAAACCGGCGGAACTAAGATTTTTGCTGGCAGGGAACAACTGCGGGAATCCAGTACGGCGGTGATCACTCCATGCTTCCATGCCCAAAGGATAGTTTGCTAGCCACTTCTGGGTTATTATCTTCTCTAATTTAGTATTCTCATTTGTACCTGAGTTACTCCATGAAACAGTGATCGGGTTGCTTACCGAAATATTATTTCCCGAACTAAACGGATCGCTGTATGCCTGTGGCGACGTTGTACCCGACAGGTAGCTGCCGATAGAAACTCCGTGCTGCTCCATCGATAGCCCGATACCTTCTTCATAGAAAGCTTTTGCTTGTGCATCGCCTCCTGCAATCCAGCCCATCAGGGCGGCTTCGGCTTTCAGGAAAGCCGTTTCGGCAGCACAGAATACCAGCATAGGCGAGTTTTGTACAAATGCAGGTTTTGAGAAATAACTGCCGTTAGAATATGTTGCTTTATTTATATTCTCTATACCCATACGTACGCCTCTGTATGTAGTAGAATATGCGGGCTTAGTCATATAGACAGAGCTGCGCGGATCGGCGTATCCGTTCATATAGGCCGAAAGGGAGGCACTTGCAGCCAAATCTCCCCATGTATGAGAGGCCTTATAGTACGGATTGTCTTCGGTAGGGATAAAAGCATTATCGGCATTTACTACAATAGTACCTTTGGCAATGGCTTCTGCCATCACTGTCTTTGCATACTCGATATCTACTCCTGCTATACGGACAGCCATCCGCAATTTCAGCGAATTGGCAAACTTAATCCACTTGCTGAAGTCTCCGTCATATATCTTATCATATTCTGCCAACGGGCTTTTTTGCCCCTGACTGCTCAATATATAGCTCTCGAGAACGTCTATGCTGTTCGTCAGATCTGTTATCATGTTATGATATATATCCTGCACATTATCATACTCCAAAGCTTCTGAACCGGAGCCTACCTTTGAATATGGAATAGGACCATATATGTCGGTAAGGCGAAGCATAGTGGCTACCCTGAAAATATTTACCCAAGCATAGATATAGCCGCTACTTTCTGTTTTGTTCTTTACTTTCAGATAGTTGGAGTTGAATTGTACCATAATGGTCGTAAAAGGTGCATCTACCCAGTTGAGAGCCGGATTGAATGTTCCATAGTTTGTTCCCTGCCAGTTGTTGGTAGTCACCATATAGCCACCGTACTGGTTTGCAACCATCTGGTCTATCATCTGATTATCGTTTTCCTGAGAGAAGTGCATAGTAGACATCAGTGTAGGGAAAAGCAATCCCAATATCTCAGCTTCTGTAAAATCATCTTCTGTAGGATTTGTCGGATGAAGATTGAGGTCTTCAAAATTTCCGGTACATGATGATAATAAAAACACAAAAGAAAGACAGATTGCTGCGAACTTTGTTTTTATATTATATTGTTTCATAGCTTTTTACTTCTTTTTTAGAATTGTAACTTGAGACTAAAACCTATATTCCTTAGACTTGGCTGCATAAAGTAATCGACTCCCGTATAGAAGGTACTGGATGCAGAAGCTGTTATTTCAGGATCGAAAGGTGCTTTGCAATATATCATTGCCAGATTGTTACCGACCAAACCGACTGTTACATCAGCGATATTGTTTACCCACCTTCTAGGTATAGTGTATTCTACACTAAGCTCCTGCAGGCGGATATTATCTGCCTTGTACACATAATAGTCTGCTTTACCGCTTCCTTCGGCTACAACACTCAGGAACTCCTGTGCTGACAGATTCCGTCCATTGATGATTACTCCACCTGCTTCACGCAGTTTCGCGCTGTGTTCGGATACACCATATCTGTCGAGTACGGCCTGTGTATTGGAAACGACTAATCCTCCGAAACGGCCGGATAGTAATACATTGAGACGAATACCCTTATAAGAAAATGAGTTACGCCATCCCATGTGATATTTAGGCAGTAAAGACCCTATTTTCTTATATTCGTTAGACATCAGACTGGTCATAGACGGCATCAGAGTAGCAGGATCTAAGTATATATAGCCGTTGTTATCCCGTTTGAAATCGGAAGTCATGTAGATATCACCCATTGTTCCGCCTTCGGTCAGTCTTACAAGTGGCGAACCGGAACTACCCAGCCATGCAGCATCGATTTCGGCGACACCATCATCTTTGAGTAATTTCTTCACCTTATTCTTATTGTATGTGAATGTATAGTTAGAATCCCAACCGAAATCGCCCCATTTATTATTATAACCAAGTGCAAGTTCTACCCCTGTATTAGTAACGCTACCGGCCTGTACTAGCTCACCGTCGTATCCGCCACTACCATCCAGTAGTCGTGTAAGCGTCTGATTGCGTGTATCGGAATAGTAATAAGTAGCATCGAGACTAAGAGAACCATTCAGGAACTTCATATTGAGTCCGGCCTCGAACGAATCGGTGATCTCCGGTTTCAGATAATAGTTCGGATTCAGTGTAGACAAGGCATATTTATCTGTCTGTTCGTTGTAGATATAAAACTCTCTCGTCTTATACGGATCGTAAGAAAATCCGACGGAGGTGAAAGAGGCTCTGGCTTTCAGGTAGCTAAACCATTTAGGCAAAGATACGACCTCACTGATAAGTCCTGACACACCTACAGATGGGTAAAAGAACGATCTTTCTTTCGATAAAGACCATGATAGAGCCGAATCCCAGTCGTTACGTCCTGTAAGGGTGAGATACAGAAAGCTCTTATATCCTATTTCCGCATTTGCAAAAATAGATTGCGTCTGACGTTTGAGCCCGTCTTCATCCATTTTGAAAACGCCTACTGCACGATCGAGATTTTCTGTCGTAAACCAGTTTGATACCTGACTGAGATCGCCTTCAACAATATTGCTTTCCCAGCGACGGTCTTTGATAGAGGCTCCCAGATTGACATTGAAAGAAAAGTCTCCGACCGACTTGTTCAGAGTTGCAATAGCATCTGCATACACCTGCCTGTCATCCCTGATTTCTAAACGATAACGGCCTTTCTTTCCGGCAAATGTACTTAATGTTCCGGCATGACGTTTGTCTGTATTTTTTATATTTGCATTATCGAGATTTACACGCCCTACTATATTCAGCCAATCTGTAACATTATATTGCAGGCTCGCTGACAACATATAACGTTTTCTATTGGTTTCCCTATTCATGCGGTTCATTATCCAGTATGGGTTCTGCAATGACAATCCCTGATCTTCGTAAGGCCAGAACTGAGTATTGGCTCCTGTAACAGGATCGTTGTGTTCGTACATCTGCACGGCACTGAAATCTTCGTTGCGAGGGAAAAGATAAAGAGACGGTAACGGGTTGAAGTACTGCCCTTGAGAAACCATATTTTTATTATCCTGTATGATATAATTCATGCTGGCGTCCAATACAAATTTATCGTCCAGAAATGTTGTTGTATTGCGATACATGAAGTTATATCTGTCATAGTCGTTGTTGGGCAAGATACCCGAAGCGTTGTTTGCCGAGAAAGACAAATAGCTCTGACTTTTCTCGCTTCCTGTAGATAAGGAAACAGAGTTGGCCACATTCGTACCCGTATTGAAGAAATCTTTGGGATCAAACCTTCTGTCGGTGGCATCGCCCCAGCTCGTTGCCAAACCTTGTACGTTGCCATAAGTATTTTGGAATTTGGGCATCATCAGAGGATTGGAGAAAGTAGTATTGTTACTGTAAGTTACAGATGTTTTACCGGCCTTCCCTTTTTTTGTGGTGATAAGCACCACCCCGTTTGCTCCTTCGTAGCCATATAGTGCGGCTGCTGATGGCCCTGTAAGGACAGACATACTCTCTATATCGTCGGGATTTATATCGGCAATACCTTCCGTTCCCGGTTGCGACGACAGAGAACCCATTTCAGCCCCGCTATTTCCTGTAAAATTATTTATAGGAACCCCGTCTATAACATATAAGGCATTGTTGCTAAGAGAAATAGACTTAGATCCGCGTAAAACAACTTTTACTCCTGATCCCGGTCCGGCTGCACTGCTGTTTATCTGTGCTCCGGCAACTTTTCCGGCCAAAGAGTTCAGGAAGTTTCCGCTTTTTACGGTAGTCAGGTCTTCATTTGTTATCTGTTGTACATTGTAGCTTAACGCCTTTTCTGCACGTTTGATACCTAAGGCCGTCACCACTACGGCATCCAGCATCACATCACTTTCCTGCATCGTAATATTGAAAGTAGTAGCATTACCTACTGGTTTTTCCTGCGTAACGTATCCCATGTAAGAGAATACGATAATATCCTTTTCGGTAGCTCGAATAGTAAATTTCCCATCCGTATCAGTCATTGTTCCATTAATAGTTCCTTTTACGACAACGCTTACTCCTATCAGAGGTTCGTTGTTTACATCCAATATGGTTCCTGTTACAGTTTTTGTATTTTGTTGGGGGGAATTTACATTGTTTGCTTTTTCATTCTTATTTGACAGGATAATATGTGTTCCTTCCATCAAATAATAGATTTCAGTATTTTTCAACATTTCATTTAACACTTGAGAAACCGGCTTGTTTACAGCATTGACGGAAACTCTTTTGTTTGTTTCTACCTTATCATTATAAATGAATAGGTATTCGGTCTGCTTTTCTATATCAGTCAGGACTTCTTCTAATTGAACATTATTCTTGCTTATAGAAACCCTGGTATTCTGCGAGAAAGTGTTTTCTGCATACACAGAAAGCATCCCTATAAATAGGAAGAGTACTGTGATTCTCATAATTCTGAAAAAATGGTTAATTTTTTTATTTTTCTGGAATAAAAGGTCTCGAAAAATATTATTTTTCATAGATTTACGATATTAAATTAATACGGTCTGAATAAAAATTGTATTGATTTTACTATGAGCCAATCGATGTTGCCGCATCCGTTGGCTCGTTTTGTTCCTTTACAACATATCTCTCATAGGCTAATTGATTTAGATTTAGATTTAGGTTACTTTACGTTTGAACTGTCAACTATCTGATATAAATTATATGACTGTCCGTATCCCGTTCAAATTTAAAATTGACTTCACGCTGTAATACTCGCAATGCGTATTCGACACCATCGATAACCCTAAATTTACCGGTCAATGCTATTTCTTTCACTTTAGGATTTTCTACTACGATCGTGATATCATATACTTTCTCAAAAGACGTCATTATTTCTGCAAAAGACTCATTCCTGAAACTGATCAATCCGTCTTTCCATAAATACGACGATAGGTCGTTCACATATAGGGCATTCAATTCTCCGTTATCTAAATAAGCTTTGTGGTCGGGAGTCAGCAAGATAGATTGATTCTTATCTTTCAATAGACTTACTTTCACACTACCTTCCATCAACATAGTCTCGAATGTATCGCTGTTGGAATAGTCTAATACATCGAATTTTGTTCCCAGCGCCTGAACAGTTCCTCTCGGTGATTGCACGATAAATGGTACTTTCTCATTTTTAGCCACATCGAAATAGGCTTGTCCATCTATCGTTACCAAGCGCTCTTTAGAGTTAAACAACACAGGGTACTGAATTGTTGTCTTTGCGTTCAGCCATACATTTGTACCATCGGGCAATGTAAGATTCAGCCGTTGTCCGGCCGGCACACTGATAGTCTGCATAGCAGTACTAGCATCTTTGTCCTGAGTGAAGAAATACCAGCTTCCCAACAAAGTAACCAGCATAATTGCCGCTATCTTTACAAATTCTTTAAAGTACGGCGTAATATGAAAATGTGGTTTTACATCCTGGTTTTCATTTTCCTCCACCACACTGCTATTCAGCAGAATAGAATCATAAATTTTTCTCTCATCCAAAAATATTTGCTTGTTTTCAGGAGAATTGTTAAGCCATTCTCTAATAGCTTCTTCTTCTTCCTTAGTAGTAAGACCATCAAAAAATTTATGTAGTAATTCAAATTTCATATTATTTCGGTATCTATATTAATAACAGATGAAGGAAGTATATCCCTAGTGGAAAAGTGACTTTTTATAAAAAAAAGAATAAAAGCACGCAAATCATGTAGTCTTTCAGATTAGCCCGAAGCTTCGTTAATGCTTTTGTAATATGGAATTCGACACCTTTTGTCGTTATATCCAAAAGCGATGCAATTTCTTTATGGGTTTTATTTTTATATCTGCTCAGTGTAAATACTTCTATTGTTTTTTGAGGTAAGGAGGCCAGAGTCGCATCCACTATCTTTTGTATCTCGTCCGAGAATAGTTTTTCCGGATCGCATGCCTCTAAGGTAGATATGCGGAGATCCAGCTCCCAGTGGGCGTGATCTTGCAACTTAGCTAAAGTCCTGCCTTGCAATTCTTTCTGCTGTAAGTGGTTGAGACATTTATTCTTTATGGTAGTGAGAATATATGCGGGAGTATTTGAATCGGACGGCAGATTGTTTTTGTTTTCCCAATAGGCTATAAAAGAGTCGGATACTACATCTTCAGCCACAGCCATGTCTCTTATATATGAATTGGCAAACCGTAGAAAACCGGCATAATATTCTGTATATAACTGGTTGAAAGATTGTAAATCTGAATAAACTGCCATATTAGAAATAAACTCCGTATAGTGTAATTAAATAAAATAGTATAGATTCAGCGGGGCAAACAAAGGTCAAAAAAAACTCGATAAAAAAAAAGGAAAAGAGTATAAATTCTATAAATATCTGTCCACTTACATATTAAAAATAAAATCAGGACTATTAAGTATCTGAGGCGATGATTTCTTTCAACTATTTATAGATATCCGCCCCCTATCTTTTACTACTATTCAAATAGGTACTCAACAAGCTATTAACGAAAAAGATAGAAATTGGAAACAATTCTCGCAAAAATTAAAACTTTTGAATAGACTTGTATGTTTTGTAATGTAGATTATCTTTGTATAAATTTTTAAAATTGATAAGAACATGAAAAATTTAGTAGAAAAATTAAATCAAAATTTCGCAGACTTCGCTAAAGATGCTGCTGCTCAGGTAGAAAACGGTAACAAAGCTGCGGGACAACGCGCAAGAAAAATTTCTCTTGAAATAGAAAAAGCTTTGAAAGATTTCCGTAAAAAATCTATCGACGCATCTAAATAAGCTTGTATACAAAAGATAACGGGACTAAACTCAATGAGCTTAGTCCCGTCTTTTTTAGTACATATATTTAATTACACTACAACTCTTCAAATCTTCCCTGGAAAAAGCGCAGGTACTTAGGTTCGTAAACCATCTTCAATCCTCTGGCTTTATCTCTGTTTTTAAACATTTCTATAATACTCCATGCCGCTACATCGAAATGTGATTGTGTATATACACGGCGGGGAATAGTCAATCGTACCAATTCCAACTCCGGATAATAATGATCACCGGTATCTTTGTTACGACCTGCCGAAACAATACCGCGTTCCATACCACGTACACCGCACTCTACATATATGTCGGCAGCAAGTTTCTGTGCCGGAAACTGATCTTGCGGAATATGCGGATAGAACTTTTTCGCATCTATAAATACGCCATGCCCTCCGATAGGCAATACAATCGGGATACCTGCTTCGTGTAACAGGTTACCGAAATATTCCACCTGCCGGACACGCGATGCGATCGTTTCTTCCTGCACGGCTTCGATCAATCCCTGCGCCATCGCTTCCATATCGCGTCCGGCCAATCCACCGTATGTAGGCATACCCTCGTAAACAACGATCAGGCTGCGCAATTCGTCAAACAGATCGGAATCGTTACACATCACCAACCCTCCGATATTAACATAAAGGTCTTTCTTTGCACTTACGGTCGCCGCATCGCTATACATACAGAACTCACGGTTTATGTCTTCTACACTTCTGTGCTTGTAACCTTCTTCGCGCTGCTGTATGAAGTAGGCGTTTTCTATATTGCGTGTTGCATCCAATACAACTTTAATTCCATGTTTATGAGCCAATTCCGACAGAGCTTTCATGTTAGCCATACTCACCGGTTGCCCTCCGGCCAGATTTACCGGTGCACCGACTGTGATATACGCTATATTTTTAGCACCTTTTTCGTTTATCAGCTTTTCAAATTTTTCCAGATCTATATTCCCTTTGAACGGATGATCCGACTGGCTTTTATGAGCTTCGTCTATAATAACGTCGACAAAAGTACCTCCTGCAATCTCCTGATGCTGGCGGGTAGTAGTAAAATACATATTTCCGGCTACATACTGTCCCGGAGTGATCGTACATTTACTCAACAGGTTTTCCGCTCCACGCCCCTGATGGGTAGGCAAAACGTATTTATAGCCGTAGTATTTTTTACAAATTTCTTCCAGATAATAATAGCTGCGGCTACCCGCATAGGCTTCGTCCCCGATCATCATTCTCGACCACTGCTGGTCGCTCATTGCATTGGTACCGCTATCGGTAAGTAAATCGATATACACGTCATCGGCATGCAACAGGAATGTGTTCCATCCGGCTTCTTTCATACATTTCAGACGATGTTCGCGGGTTGTTGTTTTTAATGGTTCTACAACTTTAATACGATAGGGCTCTGCCCACGGTTTTTTAGTAAAAGCCATATTCATGATCTTTAAAGGTTAAACTTAGATAATATTATATCGTAATCTGTTTTTCCGGAAAATAGAATTTTATTATTGGTGACACGTTGTCTCAACGGGTTTATATTTATGACAAAATGATTGTCACCCCAACCACTTCTTACAAATATAAGATTAATTAAACAAAATACATCAGCTTTACTCGGTTTTTTACTTTCCTTATGTCATTTTTATTTATAAATATGATCAGGTAAAGAATAATCTGCTATAAATAGTGTAGATTCAATATTTATAACTACTTTTACTTTGTAAAACAAAGTGTATATAATATTGATTTTCAGCAACGATATGGCTAAGACTATATTCAAATGGTTCAAGCGGCTTGTTATTTTTCTCTTCCTATTCAGCATCTTGCAGGTAGTCCTTACTAAGTTTATCCCTGTATATTATACTCCATTGATGGTATGGAACAATGCCGGCCAGCTATTTTCAGGCGAAACTGTAGTGTGCAAACACAAATGGGTACCGATAGAAGATATTTCTAAGAATCTGCCATTAGCTGTAGTTGCCTCCGAAGACAATCTGTTTCTCGATCATTCGGGATTCGACTTCAATCAGATAGAAAAAGCGATGGAAGAGGCTGAAAAAGGAAAGCGTCAGCGGGGAGCCAGTACTATCAGCCAACAAACGGCAAAAAATGTTTTCCTGTGGTCGGGCAGGTCATATATCCGTAAGGGGCTCGAAGTTTATTACACGTTCCTCATAGAACTGATATGGGGAAAGGAACGCATCATGGAAGTATATCTCAACTCAATAGAGATGGGAGAAAACATATATGGGGCAGAAGCTGTAGCACAAGCTCATTTTCGTAAACCAGCAAAAAAACTGACAGCGGCAGAGAGCGCTCTCATTGCAGCTACATTACCCAATCCCATACGCTTCAATTCTGCCAAACCATCGGGCTATATACTGAAAAGACAGGCAAAGATTCTGGATCTGATGGGAAAAGTAAATCCTGTTGATTTTGAAAAAGAACCTGCTCCTAAAAAAGAAAAGAAAACCAAGAACACAAAAAGGAAATAATTATGGAAAAACAACTACAAGAAAAACAACTGATCTTCAGGATCAAGGCACTGACTGTATTTTATATATTTGCCCTTTTCTTTTGGGGAATAACGGCTTTCCCGCTCGAAACTGAAATGAGAATCGCATGCGATATACTGGGGATAGAGATAGGCGCATCACCCGCTACTTACGATGGACTGAAATTCTGGATAGCCACTGTGGCCGAAGGTGTAGTGAATACAAACAGAGATTATCCGTTTCTGGCTTATGGAACGGACTGGTTAGCTTTCTCTCATATTGTGATCGGCATTGCATTTTTGGGTGTATATTTCAAGCCTGTGACAAACATCTGGATCGTATACTTCGGCATGATTGCTTGTATAGGTGTTGTGCCTCTGGCACTGATATGCGGAACAGTAAGAGATATTCCATTTTACTGGCGACTGATAGATTGTTCGTTTTGTCTGTTCGGTATCATTCCTCTATACTTTTTGCTTATGTATATCAGGAAACTGGGAAAACTCATAAATTACGTTCCTACAAAGTATTAGGCAGCGATTATTCAACAAAAAAACATTAAGGGGAAAAACATGTTTTCCCCTTAATGTTTTAACTCAAAATTCACTCAAAATTAAAATTAAATTAATCTAAAAACGTTCTTTTTTATATTATTTTGTTTTTTACTGCGAATAGACTATCTTTGCTAACACATACGACAATATTCGCAAAGACTAAAACCAAAGACAGATAGTAACTCAACTAAAAACATTTATACTTACACAACAATGAAGTCATTATATACTTTCGATGAGGTTCTCGAGATTGTAAATACCAATATCAATAAGATAGAATACAATCACCATCCTAAAACGCTTTTCCAACCGATAACATATATATTATCCTTAGGAGGTAAACGTGTACGCCCGGCTTTGGCACTGATGTCTTATAACCTATATAAAGAAAACATAGACAAGGTTATCCCGATAGCACTGGCCATCGAAATATTCCACAACTTTACATTGTTGCACGACGACCTGATGGACAGGGCCGACATGCGCAGAGGAAAACCCGCTGTCCATATCAAATGGAATGATAATGTTGCTGTGTTGTCCGGCGATGCCATGCTTATAGAAGCATATAAAGAAATAGCAAAAACAGAGTCTCAATACCTGCAACAGGTTCTTGATCTGTTTTCTGTTACGGCTACCGAAATATGCTGCGGTCAACAGCTCGATATGGAATTTGAGAAACGAATGGATGTAACGATTCCCGAATATATAGAAATGATTCGTCTGAAAACAGCAGTTCTACTAGCTTGTGCCCTGAAAGAAGGTGCTATAGTAGGTGGAGCATCTGAAGAAGATACAAATAACCTGTATGATTACGGAATAAACGTCGGACTAGGATTTCAACTGAAAGACGACCTGTTGGATGTTTACGGCGACAGCAAAAGTTTCGGTAAAAAAATCGGAGGGGATATACTTTGCAATAAAAAAACATTCCTGCTGATCAATGCTTTATCTGACAATTCGGCACGTACAGAGCTGATCTCATGGATCGATAAAACCGACTTCGACGAGAAGGAGAAGATTGCTGCTGTTACGAAGATATACGACTCTCTCGATCTGAAGAAGAAATCGGAGAATCTCATTGCCGAATATTATAAAAAAGCAGTAGCCTGCCTCGACAAAGTAAGTATAGAAAAAGACAGAAAGACAGAATTATATAATCTCGCAGAAAATCTGATGTCACGGATTTCCTGACAATAACAATAAGTAAACACACACTACAAACTTATGCCATACAGAAGACTACCCAACACCGACAATGCCCGAATAAAGGCATTGAAAACGGCAATAGAGAAAAATAACACTTTATTTGGAGAAGGTGTTATCAGTCTCAATATACGGAATATGGAACTCATGCTCCGTAATTTTGAGAATGCTCAGTACCGTTACCGAGAAAGCCTCGAAACGCAGGCTGCAGCCAACCGGAAATTCCAGAAACTGATAAAAAATGCCAGATTATATATCTCCCATTTCATTCAGGTACTCAATTTTTGTGTTATCCGCAACGAGATAAAAAAAGATCAGAAGCAGCTCTATGGCATCGATCCCGATAATTTCTCAGTTCCCGATCTTACCAGCAATGACTCGCTACTGTATTGGGGCGAGAACATCATAAAGGGAGAGCAAACCCGTCTTGTACAGGGTGGTGCGCCTATATACAACCCGACCATAGCGCGTGTGAATGTTGCTTTCTCCCAATTTAAAGATGCGTATTTTACACAAAAGACATACCAGAATACTACTACCCGCCAACTGGATACGCTCAGCGAACAGAGAGACGATATAGATGCTACACTCACGGTGTTATGGAACCAGATAGAAGCTGCATTTGCCGGTTTGCCAAGCAAAGAACGGTTAGAACGATGCAAGGAATACGGAGTAGTCTATTACTTGCGAAAAGAAGAAAAAGAGAAAATAGAAAGTGAGAATAATTGATACCCATTCGCATATATATGCCGAAGAGTTCGATGCTGATCTTAGTGAGGTAATAAAGCGAGCTAAATCTTCCGGAGTAGAACGGATACTGATGCCGAATATCGACATCGAATCGATAGACAGCCTGCATCGAGTAGCCGGAGATTATCCGGACTACTGCATCCCTATGATGGGCTTACACCCTACTAGTGTAGGTGAAGACTGGCAGAATCAACTCAACATTATCAAACAACAACTGGAAAAACGTCCTTATATAGCTATCGGCGAAATCGGTATAGATCTCTATTGGGACAAAACTTTTGAAAAAGAACAAAAGACAGCATTTGAAGAACAACTCAGATGGAGTATCGACTACGATCTTCCGGTAGCGATACATTCACGCGATGCCATACCTGAATGTATTGCGTGTATCAGGAATGTAGGAGCAGAAAAGCTAAGGGGCGTATTTCACAGCTTCGGCGGAACAGAAGAAGAACTGAAAGAAATACTCAGCCTACAAAACTTTCTGCTGGGTATTAATGGCGTTGTCACATTCAAGAACTCGACCTTGTCGACAGTATTGAAGCTGACCGATCTGTCACACATTATCATTGAAACCGACGCGCCTTATCTGTCACCAATGCCTTATCGCGGAAAGAGAAATGAGCCGTCTTACACTATTAAAGTGGCTGAAAAGCTGGCTGAGATATATAATGTAGACATTGAAGAGATAGGAAAAATAACGACAGAAAATGCAGTAAAGTTATTCAATATACCTTAACTTATACCACCATGTACCGTCTGATACTACTCTCATTGGCTGTCGTCATCCTATCTGCATGTGGCAGTAAGGTAAACACGGATAAGTCTATGGAGACAAAGCATCTTGCTGATTCTGCCGAACAAACAATACAATATACGGATGCTCAACTCGAAGCATATCTCGACAGTATAGGACAACTACCCGAATTGCCTTCAACTGAAGAAGAACGTCATTATTCCGATTCGGTTTTCTATAATCAGACAGAATTGGATAAGGCTCTCACACCTAAACAGTTCCACCTGTTGAAAGCTGCCTGCATGAGCGAAGATAAAAAAATATTGACGACTTTGGTTCAGGAGATATTTGGAGGCTTAGTTCCTGCCTATACCTCTTACACTAAAGATTACAGACCAGTCGTATATTATTCCTTCGACAAAGACGAGAATACATTCAATAAGTTTGCCATCACTTTTGATATCGGAGGTTGGGAATCGACTGTATTTTTCTTCTCGAAGAATAGACTGATAGCCGCACACAAGATACTCCACCGCTACGACTTGGAAATAGAACATTTCAAAGATGAAGATAATAGAACAGTAATTTATTACAAAGAGTGTTATGAATCAGGATCTGGTGTATGGTGGTTCAACTATTATTTTTATAAATATGATAACAATAAGTTGATCCCTGTATTAAATACACTTGAAAATTCAAATCTTCAGATACCTTGGCATTTTCGGAACTTATGGTATGAAGCAGAAATTGAAAGAACAAAGCCTCTCACCATGAAAATTGTTTATTATCAAAACATTGCAGACTACGAGAATGAAGAGAAACCATATTCCTTTATCAATGACTCTACACTCATAAGGTACAACTGGGACAAAATAACCAAAACATATAAAGCCGATTATAGTAATTCGAAAATAAAAGAAGAAGATACATACACTTACTACCTTAGTGTAGGAGAGCAATACTTTATACAGAGATATTATAATAAGCTAAAAGCAATCCTTAATTCCAAAGATGAAGAGGGGCGAAAAGCTGTGCTTTTTTATCTGCAAGAAGTAGGGAATAATGATGAATATTTGTAAAAATATCCTATCTTTGCCCCCGCAACCATAAAAGGAAAGGTGCTCGAGTGGTTGAAGAGGCACGCCTGGAAAGCGTGTATACCCCTAAAGGGTATCGAGAGTTCGAATCTCTTCCTTTCCGCTGAAAATAGAAACAGCTATACAATATTGTATAGCTATTTTTTTATACAAAAGCCTCCGGAACAAATTCATTCCGAAGGCTATACCTCCCCTAATTGGATTAGATTCTTATATAACACCCTGAGCGATCATTGCCCGGGCGACTTTCATAAATCCGGCTACGTTAGCACCTTTTACATAGTTGATGTAGCCACTATTATCTTTACCGAATTTCAGGCATTGGTCATGTATATTTTTCATTATACCATGCAGACGCTGATCTACTTCCTCTGCACCCCATTGGATGTGCATAGCATTCTGACTCATTTCCAGTCCCGAAGTAGCTACCCCGCCGGCATTCACAGCCTTACCCGGAGCAAACAATACTTTCTTCTCAAGGAACAGGTCTACTGCCTCAGCTGTACAGCCCATGTTCGACACCTCAGCCACACAAGTCACCCCGTTGGCAATCAAAGCTTCTACATCTTTTACATTCAGTTCGTTCTGAATGGCACAAGGCAATGCGATGTCTACTTTTTCTACCCAAGGCTTCTTTCCTGCGTGGAATACAGCATTCGGATACTTTTCGGCATACGGTGCAACCACATCGTTACCCGAATCGCGTAATTCGAGCATATACTCTATCTTGTCGCCGCTAACTCCGTCAGGATCGTATACATAACCGTCAGGACCTGATATAGTAACCACCTTCGCCCCCAGTTCAGTCGCTTTAGAAACAGCTCCCCAAGCAACATTACCGAAGCCTGAAACTGCTACTGTTTTACCTTTCAGGTCTATATTTTTAGCTTTAAACATTTCATTTACGAAGTAAAGAGCGCCATATCCTGTCGCTTCAGGACGTACGAGCGAACCTCCGTACTCCAAGCCTTTCCCTGTGAAAGTTCCGGTGTTTTCGCGTGCCAGCTTCTTATACATTCCGTACAGGTAACCGATCTCGCGTGCGCCCACACCGATATCTCCTGCCGGAACATCGGTATCAGGACCTATATTGCGCCATAGCTCAAGCATGAAAGCCTGACAGAAGCGCATGATTTCGGCATTCGATTTACCTTTAGGGCTAAAATCGGCACCGCCTTTACCGCCGCCCATAGGCAGGGTAGTAAGCGCATTTTTGAAAGTCTGCTCAAATCCCAGAAACTTGAGAGAAGACAGGTTTACCGAAGCATGGAATCTCAGACCACCTTTGTATGGCCCGATAGCATTGTTAAATTGTACACGATACCCCAGATTTACCTGAATATTCCCTTTATCATCCACCCATGGAACTTTAAATGTGAATATTCTGTCCGGCTCTACCAGACGCTCAATAATACGGTTCTTCTCGAATTCAGGATGTTGATTATACACATCTTCGATAGAAACAAGGACTTCTTTAACGGCTTGTAAAAATTCAGACTCTCCGGGATGTTTCGCCTCCAAATCTGACAAAATGCTATCTATTTTCATATCCAAAACTATTAAATTGGTTATTCAATTATACAAAAGTATTAAAAACTATAATTCGCAATACAAATTGTCCAATATTTTTTAGGTCAATAATATATGATTTAAAACATATATAAAATTAGGAGAATCCGTTTTCTCACTTATTTGTTTTTAATTCTTACATTTGTCTTCTCCAAAGCGAAAGTTATGACCAATATATACGAAATAGCGAATAAATTGAGAGCGGAGTCAAAACACCTGCCGATCAACAGAATAGAGATTGAAGATGCGCTGAATACACTTATTCACCGTGTGCTGTTCCCTATATGCGATCAGGAGAAATCCCGCGAGAAGAAACTCTATTATTTCTACTCCGTATTGGTAGAGAATATAACCGCCCTGCTCAACCGGGAACAGGCCGAAGATATGGTCGACCGCTTTATCTCCAATCTGCCTCAACTGCAAGACCAACTGTTTGAAGAAGCAGGTGTATATTACGAAAACGATCCTGCCGCCAAGTCGATAGAAGAGGTTATACTCACCTATCCCGGCTTTTTTGCACAGGTAGTCTATCGCATTTCTCACGAATTCTACAAAATGGGAACGCCTATAATACCCCGATTGTTCTCCGAATACGCCCACTCTAAAGTAGGGGTGGATATAAATCCGGGAGCAGAGATAGGGCATGCCCTCTACATAGATCACGGTACAGGCATCGTAATAGGTGAAACGACCGTGATAGGCAACAATGTCAAAATCTATCAGGGAGTCACACTCGGAGCCTTATTTGTAACTAAAAGCCTTGCTAACGAGAAACGGCACCCGACCATAGAAGACAATGTCGTAATATATGCCGGAGCGACTATACTAGGCGGAAAAACTGTAGTAGGACACGACTCAGTAATAGGAGGAAACGCGTGGCTTACCAAAAGTGTAGTACCTTACTCGCTTGTTCAGCAAAACTCTGAGATCAGGATTCACAATACACTTAGTCCGGATGAGCATATTCTCGATTTTAATATCTGACCGAAGAAAATGACAGGCAAATAATATGCCGAACAATATATTTTTTTAACTTCGTAACTATAAACCAGACAAAAATAAGATGGGTGCAAACAGAGACTCTTATACGCTTATAAAAGACACTTTCCTGAAAGCAATCGATGCTTTGGCAAAGGATTACAAGGGAAGTTCGCTTACCGATATCTTCATCACTGTAGATAAAGAAAGCGGAGAGGTATCATTCTATGACGACGAAGAGAACAAGGTTGCCGAAATCGTTGTATTCAACTGGATAGACAAGGTAGGCGAACTCAGCGAGGAGAAGGTTATTTCCGTGTTGAAAGAAGTTACCGAACATCTCGACAACGAAGATAAATTCTCGTCACTGGAACTATACAAGCCATTCTCGGTAAACTATGCAGACGATAACTTCGTCGTGATAGAGGAACTGTTGCTGATAAACGACGACTCTATCGTAAAACTGGATAATGACCTGATGGAGAAATTTGACCGCGAGTTCGATGAGTTCCTCGATCGCTTACTTAAGGAATAATCCCTTTATAAGATTTACTCTCTTCTGTTCTTCTTCCTGAATTCATAAGGAGGAACAGGATTTTTCATGCTCCATATATTGAGTTGTTCGCTACGCGCCAGCTGCTCTAACGAGTCGAGGCGATGATCGGTAACAAAGTGGCGGTAATACCAAGCCAGACCGCTACGTACCATCTCTTCGTTCACATTCATATCGCCGACATATAATATACCTAAAACACGTCCGTATTGGTCTTCACTATCTTTACGCACAGTAACTGTCTTACCATAGCACAGATCGTTCAGGTGTTGTCGGGCTTTGGTTCCGTAGTCCTGTCCCCTTTCGGGTGCATCTATGCCCAATAAGCGGACTTTAACCTGATCTGTTCCGTTTACGAGCATGGTAAAGGTGTCACCATCAGCCACACTAACTACTTTACCGGAAAGAGTTTCCCCATCGGCAGGGGGCCGACAGGATATAAAGACTAATAATAATATAAGAAGAATGTGCCTCACGATACTTACAGTTTTGATGCTATTGTCCTACCCTTTTCCAAATATGCAGAATCAGCCATAGACTCGACAGTAAATTTACCATCGGCATAAGTTACCTTACATACTTCGGCATTGCTCAGCGGCTTTACAAACAGGTCGTATCCACCCAGACCGAGCAACATAGCCAGAATACTCATTCCGTGTGAAACAACAAGTATATTGCCTTCTCCATATTGAATTTCGTTCTCGGCTATTTCTCTCAGGCTTTCCTGAGTACGAGCTTCCACCTGAGCAAAATCTTCAGCCATACACATTTTATCAAGAAGTTTTACAGTGTTCAGCACTTCCTTGTAACTGATCTTCTTTTCCAGAATATCCTTGAACATATCTTCGACAGACACATATCGCATATACAGTGCTGCATGATACCACATCGTATGATTGAAGTCAGCCTCGAAACTGCCGAAACAGGCTTCGCGCAGTCCGGCAAGCTCTATTACAGGTATATCGTCCTGCCCTTTCGCACCCAGTATTATCCGGGTTGTTTGCAAGGTACGTCGCAAGTCGCTGCAATATGCCGTACGGAACTCGATATCTTCAAATCCGTACCCGAGATAGCGTGCCGCATCTATTCCTTCCTTAGTAAGGGGGGAATCGCACCATCCCTGTACCCTGTCGAGGGTATTCATCACCGTCTTTCCGTGACGGACAACGTATATTGTAATTTTTTCTGCCATCGCTTATTTTTGTTAACTATATACAAAAGGTAACAAAGGTAACACTTTTGCACCGTTTTTTATTCTTGTTACTTTTCTCTTCTTTTTAACTAAAACCTTACATTTCTTACAAAAAATCTAATTATTCAAGGAGCTCTTTTTCAATCGGGCAAATGCTATTCGCCCCTACATTCATAATTCATCATTACCCTCGTCTTATAGATAAAGCTACCCGATTTTGTTGAGGAAAAAAGTAAACTACTTTTTCCAAGTAATATAATCAGCAAAAACCTTGTCGAACATTTCCGGCATCGCAACCTTTCCGTTTACAAGACAAACGACCTCTATCACAGCATTTGCACACAAGACATTCTCAGGCACACGGGTTATTTGCTGATGAAAGAAATAACGCAGCCCGTCACGCACAGCCGTTGCCGTACATACAAACTCTTCCGAACCGCGTAATGAATTCCTGTAACTGATATTTACATTACGCACTACAGGAATAATATTTTCTTCGGTAAGGTCGCGTAAGCGAAGCCCGCACTTTTCCATCAGTTCGTGCCTTGTAGCCTCGAAATAATGCAGATAAATAGCATTGTTAACCACACCTTGCGAATCACATTCGTAGTCGCGTACTTTCATCTTGTTTTCAAATGTCAGTGCCATAATTATTCTTCTTTATCCGATTGTTCGATCCATTTATAATCTATCATTTTCCAATCCTGCCATTCGCCCTCTCCGGCTACATGCGGATATTCCCTGTATTCTCCATCAACAAGCAGTGTACCGCCTTCTTCAACGATGTATGTGCCATAGGGTTCCAGTTCAGACAATTCTTCCACACCTATCTCGCACCGCGCGCAACCGGTAACCGTTCCATCATCAAAATAACCTATTGTACCGCCATTAGCAACAAACAGGTAACGGAGCTTCCGTTCTTTCTTTACCGGAATATTATCAACTTCGACAATACCAGCTTTAGGGACTATGACAGCCGTATCAGTATTATTTGCTACCGTGTTCGTTTTATCCTTTTGCGAATCGTTACAGCAAATAAATATAGAGGATATAAATAATAGTATCAGGTATTTTTTCATCTAATATCTCCAGTTTATCTTTTACAAAGATAAAAACTAAAGCCCTACAGACATTAGCCTATTAACTATTTTCAGATATTCATCGGGAATTTCTATACCTGATATTTTTTTTCTTTTTATATCTATAATTTCCGAATGGGATATGCCTCCCGTTTCTCCGTCAATCAGCGTATGGCTCTCACCCCATACGGATGATCGCATGCTTACAACTCCGTCACTGAGACCAACTTCTTTACTGAGAAAATTATAGGTAAGAATATGAGAGAAATCATCGAATTTATGTTTCATCAAAGTATAGTAGCTGCTATAATAGACTGATTTAGCATCTTCATTCCTCTGATTAAATCTGATCATATTGTTTGTGGTCAGATCTTCAAGCATCCGGTGAGGATCGGGCGATTTATCTCCGTATAGCTTAGCCAAAGCATAAATTATCTTCCCTGCCAATGGGGAGTGAATATATTTCTTATCAAAAATATAATCTACTATTTCCGAACCCAGATGGGGAGTTGATATAGTCGTCAGACTGGCTATTTTAGGTGCATATCCTAGTGTGCTTATCAGAAAACGCGAATCGATCCCACCTTTCGAGTGTGCTATCAGATTTACCTTTTCAGCACCGCACTCTTCCAATATACTATCGATCCGACTTTTTAAAGATAATGCATTACTCTCTACTCCACCCCATGAATCGGTATTTCCCAAATAGATATCCAGTCCGGTACTCTTCAGCTTTTCAGGAATTCTCCCCCAAAACAGTTTACTATCTTTTGCTGCAATTCCATGCACTAAGACAATGGGGTATTTCAGTCTATTATCTGACAATAATTTTACTATTTTAAAGCTCTGCAAGTAATTTTAATCATTTAAATATTTCCCCAATACTCTATCAAACAAATCCGGTTTACCAACCTTTCCATTCACCATACAGGCGGTTTCCACCCGCGCAGTCGAACAAACCTTACCGTCTCTCAACCGGATAATCTTTTGATTAAATATATAACGAATACCTTCTTTCTCTATAGAATCTACTGTACAGACAAAATCATTTGCACCGCGCAACGAATGCCTGTAACGAATATATACGCTCACTACCACTGCATCGATGCCCTGCTCGTGCAATTCGTAGAAATTCAAGCCATTTCGTTCTAAAAATTCATGGCGTACCACTTCATAGTAATGCTGATAATTTGCATTGTTGACTATTCCCTGTGCGTCACATTCATAATCACGCACCTTCATCGGGTATTCATATATAGAGTTATTTTCTTTCATTATATATTATTTAAACAAATCTTTAACCTTTCCAAAGAAACCTTTACCTCCTTTTGGTGACTCTTTTAATCTATCTATTGCTTCTTTTGCCATCGAATTAAAACTATTTCCGTCAGTATTTAATTCTGTTACCTTCTCATAATATCTGATAGCATTTTCGGTATCACCCTGCTGCTCGTATATCTCAGCAATATTATAATAATTCAAAAAATAATCAGGACTGAAAATAATGGCTTTGGTATAGTCTTCCAATGCATTCTTCAAATCATTTTGGTTTGCATAAAACCGCGCTCTGGCAGAATAGGCCGAATCCTGCTGAGAGTCCTCCAATTCTGCAATAGAAACAGCCTTATCCAGATCAGCCAATGCCGCTTCATTATTGCCCAATTCTTCATACACCTCCGCCCGATGAAGATAATTCCATATACCACCTAAATTTTTCACATCCAGCTCTATTGCTTTTGAATAATCAGACAGAGCCGCTTCGTATTCTTTTTTGTAGTATAACTCTTCCGCCCGTTTAAAATAAAATTGATAATTAGCCGGTTCGTGCTCTAAGATTTCATTATAGTCCTCAATCTTCTTATCATCATTATCCTCTTTGGTATATGAATACACATCTGCTCTTCTTTTATAAGCAGCCAGATAGTCTTTGTCAATTTCTATAGCTTTTGTATAATTCTCTATTGCAAGCTCGTATTCTTCTTTGTCCTCGTAATAATCGCCCAGCCCGAGATATGCTTCTTTGCAATTCTTATCCAATGATAAAGCTTTATTAAAGTCGTCCAGAAACAGAGCCTCATCATAGTCCGCATTAGCCCAATAGGCACATCCACGCATAGCATAAGCCACAGCAAAATCTGGCTTTAAGGAGATTGCTTTATCGAAATCGGACAAGGCGAGGTCTTCATTTATATCATCCCATTCATCTTCATTTTCATCTTCGTCCTGATAGGGTGAATTCTCAAAGTCGCATTCGTAAGTATAGACAAGAATCCCCCTGTTGTAATATGCTTCTGCATTATCAGGGTTACGCTCTATTTCTTTGCTCAATCTGTTAAATTCAGATATAAATTTTCCCATAGTGTAAAGTCTTTCAGTGTGTATTTCGTTAGAGGTTATTTAAAATATCCGGTTCCTTACCATTTACGATAAGGAACCGAAGATATTATATGAGATACAGGTAGATATCCTGCTATACTTATTTCTTCACATTCCTGATCCACTCTCTTGCATTCACAAAGGCTTCCATCCAAGGGGTGAAATCGTCTTTGCGACGCTCGAAAGGATGATAGGCACACTGCCATGTAAACAGCGAGCGTTCGAGGTGAGGCATTATCGCCAAATGACGGCCATCTTTGGATACAACACCTGCAATATCATAATCCGATCCGTTAGGGTTACCCGGATATTCGCTGTAGATATATTTGGCTACGATATTGTATTCAGATTCTGCCTTAGGCATCGAGAAACGACCTTCACCGTGTGCAACCCAGATACCGAGCTTACTACCCGAAAGAGAACCAAACATTACCGATTCGTTTTGCGGAACTTCTACTGATATGTATGTCGATTCAAATTTATGCGAAGCATTGTGTTCCATCTTCGGTTTCACATCATGCTCAGGATAAACGAGTCCGAGTTCCATCATCAGCTGACAGCCGTTGCAGACACCAAGACTTAATGTATCTTCGCGCTGATAGAACTTGCGCAGCGTTTCTTTTGCTTTTTCGTTATACATAAAGCTTCCCGCCCAACCTTTAGCAGAACCCAGTACATCCGAATTGGAAAATCCGCCGCAGAATACGATCAGATTGATATCTTCCAGCGTTTCGCGTCCCGAAGCAAGGTCTGTCATGTGTACATCTTTCACATCGAATCCGGCCAGATACAAGGAGTAAGCCATTTCGCGTTCTCCGTTCGTCCCTTTTTCGCGGATGATAGCCGCTTTAATACCTGTCGGTGCAGTTCTGTTAGGGTCGATACCAAACTGAGAGAACTTACCTGTAAATGATGGTTTTATATTGAATTGTAACGGTTGATTCTTATAGTTATTGAAACGGTCGAGCGCCAGTTTTTCACCGCTTTGCTTTTTATCGAGCAGGTAAGATGATTCAAACCATACATCGCGTAATTCATCTATATCAAATTCCTGCACAAAAGCATCTTTCTGTACCACAAATTTACGTTCTTCTATCGGACGTGCTACAATGGCAAAACCGATACCGTAATCGTCAAGAATCTTTTCTACCAGATGATGATGCTTCACCTGAAGCAGTACACCCGGATTTTCAGAGAACAGTATTTTGATCAGGTCTGCATGATGCAGCTTATCCAGACGGGCTTCCAGTCCACCTTGCGGGTTCGCAAAGCACATCTCGAGCATAGCCGTTACGATACCCCCTGCCGAAATATCGTGTCCGGCAAGGATAAGTCCTCTGTCGATCAGTTCCTGTACAGCATTGAAGGCATTTCTGAAATACTCTGTATCCTGAACTGTAGGCACTTCTTCTCCTACTTTTCTCATTGTCTGGGCAAAAGCAGAACCTCCGAGCTTGAATGTATCAAATGAGAAATCTATATAATACAAATAAGTTCCTTTGATATAAGCCAACACAGGAGAAACTATCTTACGAATATTCTTCACCTCTCCGGCAGCCGATATAATAACTGTTCCCGGTGAGTAAACTTTTTCGTCACCATACTTCTGAGTCATCGACAAGGAGTCTTTTCCTGTAGGAATATTCACACCCAGTTCACAGGCAAATTCAGAGCAGGCTTCTACCGCTTTATATAAACGGGCATCTTCTCCCGGATTCTTACAAGGCCACATCCAGTTTGCACTGAGCGATATACCTTTCAGTCCGTCTTCGATAGGAGCAAACACGATGTTAGTCAATGATTCGGCTATTGCCAGCACCGAACCGGCAGCAGGATCTACCATAGCCGCCTGAGGCGCATGCCCTATCGACGTAGCAATACCCACTTTCCCTTTATAGTCGAGAGCTACAGCTCCTAAGTCACTCAGTGGCAACTGTATTTCGCCCTGTGTCTGTTGACGGGCTACCTTGCCTGTCACCGAACGGTCGACTTTGTTTGTCAGCCAGTCTTTACAGGCTACAGCCTCCAGTTGAAGTACATTTTTGATGTAATCTTCCAGTTTCGACAAGTCATATTCAGGGTTTGCATATATTTCTTCGAGTGTCTCGTCACGCATGATTGTTTTAGGCGCTTTACCGAAAAAGTCTTCCAGTTTGAGGTCGATAGGACGTTTTCCATCCGCCTGCTCGAAGACAAATTTCATATCATCGGTAGTTTCACCCACAACATACATTGGCGAACGCTCACGCTCGGCTATTCGCTTTATTCTTTCAGTTGCACTATCAGGTATCAATAAGCCCATACGCTCCTGACTTTCGTTTCCTACTATCTCTTTCGACGACAATGTAGGATCACCGATAGGCAATTTGGATATATCTATCTTTCCTCCGGTAGCTTCTACCAGTTCCGATAAGCAGTTAAGATGTCCGCCTGCCCCATGATCGTGGATAGATACAATCGGATTATCTTCTGATTCAGCCAGTGCACGGATCACATTTGCTGTACGTTTTTGCATTTCAGGATTAGCGCGTTGTACGGCGTTGAGTTCTATACCGCTCGAATACTGACCTGTATCGACAGACGAAACAGCTCCACCGCCCATACCGATACGATAGTTGTCTCCTCCGAGAATAACAACTTTCTCACCGGGCTTCGGCTCGCCTTTCAGTGCATCGCGCTTATTTGCATATCCCACACCTCCGGCAAGCATTATTACTTTATCGTAAGCAAATTTCTTCTGGTTTTCGAGGTGCTCGAATGTAAGCAATGAACCACAGATAAGCGGCTGACCGAAATGATTACCAAAAGTAGATGCTCCGTTCGATGCTTTTATCAGGATCTCTTCGGGAGTCTGATACAGCCAAGGGCGTTCCGGCATAGTTTCCTCCCATGCACGTCCTGCCTTAGTACGAGGATAGGAAGTCATATAAACGGCTGTTCCGGCTATTGGCAAGGAGGCTTTTCCTCCGCCCAGACGGTCACGTATTTCACCTCCCGATCCGGTAGCAGCACCGTTAAACGGCTCTACTGTAGTAGGGAAGTTATGTGTTTCCGCTTTCAGTGAGATCACGGATTTTATCTTTCTGGTTTCAAAGTAGCTTGGCTCTTCGCCATTTACCGGAGCGAACTGTTCTATCTCTGGCCCCTGACTAAATGCTACATTGTCTTTATATGCAGAGATTAGTTTGTTCGGATTGGTTTGTGATGTTTTCTTTATCAGTTTAAACAGTGAGCTTTCTTTTTCTTCGCCATCTATTATAAATATGCCATTGAATATTTTATGACGGCAATGTTCGGAGTTCACCTGTGAGAATCCGAAGACTTCACTATCTGTTAGCTTTCTGCCCAAACGGTTGCTTACTTCGTTCAGATATTCAATTTCATCTTCGCTCAGCGCCAAACCTTCCTGCTGATTGTAAGCAGCAATATTCTCAATCTCGATTATCGGATCGGGTTGTTTATAGATCGTGAAGACTTCCTGATTCAGCCCGTCATAGATACGTTGCAGCATCGGGTCGTGACTTGCATTGGAACTGTCTACTGCAAAAAATTCTTCAATACGGACAATTCCGTCGATTCCCATATTCTGGGTTATCTCTACGGCATTGGTACTCCATGGAGTGATCATTTCCCGGCGAGGACCAACAAAAAAGCCTGAAACTTTATCAGAATCAAGCAGGGTGGCACCACTAAAAGCCCATGAAAGGCGCTGGATAAAATCATTACTAAGACTGGAACTTGTTTGAACGGCGATAATGCTCTTTGAAAGGGTCTGAAAGAAAGAAACCATATTTTTATTCGAGTTAATAATTGACTATTCTACAGGCATACAAAGGTAGTGAAAAGTGATTATAAACCGAAGCGAAAAAGACAAAATACAGTCCGAAATTATTTTAGAATAGTCAGGTATTAGCAAAATAATTTCAGATGTTGCAAAAATCAATTAATAAGTTACCTTTGCCTCAAATATTATCATCTAACAATAACACATAATGAGAATTAAACACTTAACACAAACCCTATTATTTTGCTCTATGTTTCTAATGGCTTGTGGTGGAAATAATACCCAAACATCCAATAACACATCAGAAACTGAAAAACAAGAAACGACAGAAGCTACAAGTCACACTGCTCCAGCAGCCGAAACTGGCAAAGTTGTAAACTATTTAAATGCGGTTGAATCGATTGACTTCGATGGTGCTAAATATAATCTGGCTTGGAGCCATCCCCCTCAACAAGGTGTGTATTACATACAGGAGTATATGCCGGATGGGCAGATTATAGACCAATACGAAGATATATTTATCCTCGACTTATATAAAGATGCCAACAGCACAGTAGAAGGAGAAGTGAAAGAAAAAACGGATTGGATGAAGAAGCGTAAAGCCAGCGATCCACTGAGTGTCTACAAAGTTTCGCAAAGTCCTGACAACAATGAATACATTGTCGATCTGATTGTTAGCGATGGCAACACTGTCGAATGGAATGTTATTCGCTATACCGAATATAAAGAAAACGGAAAAAGGGCTGGTGTCCGAACGTTTACTATGAGCAAAAGAGGATATGAAGGTATGGAGGTTTTTGTAAACAAGATGATGAAGCGTAAACCGGCATTGATGAAGGAATTTTACAAATTATCTTTCCCTGAAATTAAACCATCCAAATAATCTTTAGCTATGAAATCGTCTTGACCTTTATAATTTGGCAGCAAAGAACAAGGTCAGGACGATTTCATAGCTAAAACCGCTCGGACAATTCAAGTGCTTCTTCTATCACATGATCCATATTCATATATTGATATGTGGCTAACCGTCCTAAGAATGTATAATTCGATAACGTTGTTACTTCCTGCTGATATTTTTCGAGTATTTCCATATCTGCCGACAATCGCTTAGGATAATAAGGAATATCGTCGGGTGTCGTTTCCTTACTGTATTCTTTGAAATAGACAGTTTTTTCATGGCTCTCCCAAGGGGTGAAATGCTTGTGTTCGTGTACCCGTGTATAGGGAATAGCCTCATCAGCATAATTGATCACAGGATTTCCCTGATAGTCGCCTTCATCAACACCACGCTCAAAATAAACAGTACGATAACCTAATCGCCCGTATTTATAATCGAAAAACGCGTCTATAGCTCCGGTATAAAATATGTGATCATACCCTTTAGTATCGTATCCGGCATCGAACCGTTCATTTAGTCGTACTTCGATAGCAGGATGATCGAGCATCTTTTCAAAGATAGCTGTAAATCCGTCTTTAGGAATGCCCTGATAAATACTTCCATAATAATTATCGTCATAATTAAAGCGGACAGGCAGTCGTTTGAGTATAGATGCTGCTAGTTCGGTAGGCTCACAGCCCCACTGTTTTTTTGTATAACCGTAAAAGAAAGCACGATACAGGTCTTCACCTATAAATGATAGAGCCTGTTCTTCAAAATTGGCAGGATTAGTTATTGTTTTATCTGCCAGACTGTCTATAAATGAGCGTGCTTCTTTCGGATTTAAAGTTTTACCGAAAAACTGATTTATAGTATGCAGATTTATCGGCATAGAATATACATTACCTTTGTAAACGATTTTCACCCTGTTGCGGTAATACATCATTTCGCAAAAAGAGCAAATATAATCCCATACTGCTTTGTTATTCGTATTGAAGATATGAGGTCCGTATTTATGAACCATTATCCCTGTTTCTTCGTCTTTTTCAGTATAGCTGTTACCACCAAGATGATCACGTTCGTCTATAATTGTTACCAGAGATTTGCCTTTGCTGGCTAACCGTTCTGCCAAAACAGCTCCGGCAAAACCGGCTCCGACTATCAGGTATTTTTTCGTCATAAGGTCAGGTTCATTGTTTGAGTAAAATATCATTTTTAAGAAACACAAAGTTAAGCAAAAGATGCAGACTAATACTATTCCGGTGAAACAGGCAATCATCATTCTCATAATCCGACACTTAATAGTCCTTTTATATCCTCCGATTTTTGATTTATTAATTAGGCTTGTTGAAAGATTAATAGTAACTTTGTACCCCGAAAAACAAACGAATACAAACATTTTTACATTAAACTTAAAGAATAAATGAAAATAGCTATTGTCGGTACGGGTTATGTAGGTCTTGTTACAGGAACCTGTTTTGCAGAAATGGGAACTGATGTTTACTGTGTAGACATTGACCAACGAAAAATAGATAATCTGAAAAACGGAATTATCCCTATTTTCGAGCCCGGACTGGATGAGATGGTTGAACGTAACCATAAGGCAGGACGACTTCATTTCACCACCGACCTAAGTGAAATACTGAATGATGTAGATATCGTATTCTCAGCTGTTGGTACTCCTCCAGACGAGGATGGAAGCGCCGACCTGAAATATGTACTCGAAGTAGCCCGCACTGTGGGTAAAAACCTGAATAAGTACATGGTCATCGTAACCAAGAGTACTGTCCCGGTAGGTACTGCCAAACTGGTAAAAAAGGCAATACAGGAAGAACTGGACAAAAGAGGTAAATCTGATCTGCGTTTCGATGTAGCTTCTAATCCTGAATTTCTGAAAGAAGGAGCGGCTATCACCGACTTTATGCAACCCGACCGCGTGGTGGTAGGTGTAGAATCGGAAGAAGCTCAGAAACTGATGGAAAAACTATACAAACCATTCACGCTGAACAACTACCGCATTATTTACACAGACATACCGTCTGCCGAAATGATAAAATATGCGGCTAATGCCATGTTGGCTACACGTATCAGTTTTATGAACGACATTGCCAACCTGTGCGAAATAGTGGGCGCCGATGTAAGTATGGTAAGGAAAGGAATCGGAGCCGATGCTCGTATCGGATCAAAGTTCCTGTATGCCGGATGCGGATATGGAGGAAGCTGTTTCCCTAAAGATGTGAAAGCGATCATTAAAACAGCAAAAAATCTCGGTTACAATATGGAGATACTTGAGGCTGTAGAAAGAGTGAATGAGTTCCAAAAGAACATCCTGTTCGATAAGCTGATGAAATATTACGACGGGGACATCAAAGGTAAGACTATTGCGGTATGGGGACTGGCTTTTAAACCGAAAACCGACGACATGCGCGAAGCTCCGTCACTGGTATTGATAGACAAGGTGATCAAGGCAGGTGCTAAAGTCAGAGTATACGATCCGGTAGCTATGGAAGAAGCAAAAAAACATCATTTGGGCGATACGGTAGTCTATGCAAAAGACATTTATGACGCTACACTGGATGCCGACGCAATATTGATGGTAACAGAATGGAACGAATTCCGCCTGCCTACATGGGAAGTAATTAAGAAAACAATGGCTAAACCTGTTGTTTTTGACGGAAGAAATATCTATAACAAACAGGAAATGAACGATGTCGGATTCGACTATTTCGGTATCGGGATTAAATAAAACAATATAACAGACAAGTTACATATAAGGCATTTATTGTATGTAGCCTGTTTCTTTAATAAAAAACCGGATGATAAAAGCAGAAGGAATAACAAAGAGTTTTGGCTCACTAATGGTTCTGAAAGGAATAGACCTCCAAGTTAACAAAGGAGAGATCGTCTCTATTGTAGGTGCTAGTGGTGCAGGAAAAACAACCTTACTGCAAATTATCGGAACACTGGACAAAGCCGATACAGGAACCGTGTTTATCAACAATGAGAATTTGAGAATACTGAATGATTCCCGTTTGTCTGATTTCCGCAACAAGAATATAGGTTTTGTATTCCAGTTTCATCAGCTACTGCCGGAATTTACCGCATTAGAAAATGTAATTATCCCTGCGCTGATAGGAAAAACAAAAGAATCACAGGCTAAAAGCAGAGCTAAAGAATTGCTGGATATGCTGGGCTTATCGGAGCGTCTTGAACATAAACCGAACGAGCTTTCGGGCGGAGAAAAACAACGTGTTGCCGTAGCACGTGCCCTGATTAATAATCCGGCCGTCATTCTAGCTGACGAACCATCGGGAAGCCTCGATACAGAGAATAAAGAAGAACTTCATCAGCTTTTCTTCAAACTGCGCGATACACTGGGGCAGACTTTTATTATCGTTACCCACGACGAGCATCTGGCCTCTATCACCGACCGTACTATTCACATGAGGGACGGTCTTATCATCGACAATCAACCGCTAGCTGTATAAAATGAGCCATCCTGACAAACGGCTATACCAGATAGCTCTTACCCAGATAATGGGTGTGGGCGATATTACCGCGCGCAATCTGCTACGTGTATTTGGGGATGAAGAGGCAATTTTCAGAGTGAACAGGAAAATCCTGCTGACCAAGACAGGACTTTCGGCAAAGATCGTAGACGAGATACTCAATCCTGATGTTCTTAAAAGATCTGAAGAAGAATTAGACTTCATAGAAAAGAATAATATATCTACTTTTTTCATTAGTGATGATAATTATCCTCACCGCCTGCGCGAATGCTCTGACGCCCCTGTCCTACTCTATTATAAAGGGAATACCGATCTGAATACAGAAAAGATAATTAGTATAGTCGGTACACGTCAGGCTACAAACTATGGAAACAGTTTTTGCGGAAATATGTTTCAAGAACTATCATCCGCCTTGCCCGATGCACTGATCGTTAGCGGACTGGCATACGGAATAGATATTCAGGCACACAGGTCGGCTCTTAAATATAATTTCCCTACTGTTGGCGTACTGGCTCACGGATTGGATATAGTATATCCGAGTGTACACCGCCAGACTGCAATGGAGATGATTGATAACGGAGGGCTTTTAACAGAGTTTCCGAGCCGCACAGAACCCGATCGCCACAACTTTGTAAGGAGAAACCGCATTGTTGCAGGAATGGCAGATGCCGTTATTGTAGTAGAATCGGACGTAAAAGGAGGTTCGCTGATCACAGCCGAAATAGCTAATTCATATTGTAAAGATGTATTTGCAGTTCCGGGAAGAATGACAGACCGATATTCAAAAGGCTGTAATAAGCTTATAGCTTCGCACAAAGCTGATTTGTTCCTCTCTGTCGACTATTTTCTCGAACAGATGAGTTGGGACACCCAATCAACTAAAAAGAAAAAGGCCCCGCGTCAGCAAGAGCTTTTTGTTGTCCTTTCGGCGGAAGAGCAGGCCGTTATAGACAAACTGACTGCAAACGATTCTCTGCATATCGACCAGTTATCGCGGGAGTTGAATATCCCTGCATACACCTTATTTTCGACCTTGCTGGAAATGGAGATGAAAGGTCTCATAAAGAATACACCGGGAAACCTTTATACACTGACATAATCAAAAACCGGCTGTATTAGCCATCTCCCACAGATTCAGGAAAGCTATTTTGGATATTGAAGTTACTTTGTCGTAATTTATTTTATCAGCATGGTCACTCGGTTGATGGTAATCGTCGTGCAGATCGGTAAAATAGAAGATATAAGGAACTCCTTTCATGTCGAACGGCGCATGATCGCTTCCTCCCGGCATATCATCGGAAGATTTAAATTCGGGCAACAGATTCAGTTTATATTTCTCAATATCTCCTTCTATCCATGAGCGTAATATGGGCTTGTTGGACGAATGATATACCACTACACGGTTGATATCGGAACGCCCGATCATATCGCAGTTTATATATCCTTTTATCGCCTGCGGGTATTGACGGGGAATGACAAGATTGGCAAAATGATCTTCCACGAAGTGAAACGAGCCTATCAGTCCTATTTCTTCCGCATCCCACAAGGCAAATATAATCGTCCGTTCAGGTTGCTGTCCCGAAGCCAGAAACGCTTCTGCCACCTGCAATACACCTGATACGCCGGAAGCATTATCATCGGCGCCATTGTAGATACTATCATTCGTTGAATTAGGCACAACCCCAAGATGATCGTAGTGCGCTCCTATTATGACTATTTCGTCGGTATTGCGTCCTTCTATATATCCTAATACATTACGCATTTCGAGACCTCTGTATGACTCTCTCCGGTGCGAGTTCCAACCGTCTTCACCCGAAGACACATCGAAATATTGAAAATATTCCTTTCCCCAAGGTTTTATACCAAGTTTCTCAAAAATTGATTTTATATATTCGGAAGCAGCCCTTCCTCCCCATCGTCCGGCTCCCCTGCCTTCGAGGCTGTCACTGGCGAGAATCCCTATATATTGCTCCGATTTCTCCTTATTTATAGACGAAAGTCCTTTCTCTATCGGTGATTGGGAAAATGCCGACAAGGAAAATAAAAAGCAGAATAATAAGAGGTTATTTTTTATCATAGTTTTAGTAAGTTGGAAGGTTTGCCATATTCCAAAGATTAAGGTAGGCAGCTTTTGTTATATCTACAAGTTTATCCCAATTTATTTTATCGGCATGGTCGCTCGGTTGATGATAGTCTGCATGCCCGTCGGTATGATACCAGATCACTGGAATCCCCTTTCGGGTAAACGAAATATTGTCACTCCCTCCGGTAGATTTATTCAACGTCTTATAATCGGGCTTCAGCTTTAATTCATAACTATGAATATCGTTTGTAATCCATTCTTTGAATACAGGCTTTTCTTCTGCATAAAAATATACTACCTGCTCCGGCTTTGATTCATCGTTATTTCGTCCGATCATATCAAAGTTCAGGTATCCTTTGATCATCTGTAAATCGGAAAAATTAGAAGTAAAATATTCTGATCCCAGACAGCCAAGTTCTTCCCCATCCCAAAAAGCAAAAATAGCTGTCCGCTCAGGCTGCTGTCCGCTTTCTACAAAAGCTTTTGCAATTTGCAATACAGCCGACACACCGGAAGCATTATCGTCTGCCCCGTTATATATCTTATCATCAGCCAATGATTCATCTATTCCCAGATGGTCGTAATGCGCCCCGATAATTACAATTTCGTCTTTATTCTTACCCTCTATATAGCCCAGTATATTTCGTAAATCTAATTTCCGGTATGCTTTATTTTTTTTATACTCCGCAATTATAGCGGGATCGACTGAATAACGGGATTTTACCTGCCTTTCTTTACTATAGGCCGCAAACGGTTGATAGTACGAATCTTCAAATAAAGGTTTCATTCCCATTTGTTGCAAGACAGATTTTATATATTCTCCGGCTATCCGACTTCCACGTTTTCCGGCTTCGCGTCCTTCGAGCACATCATTAGCCAGAAACTCAATATAAGCCTTTGCCTTCTCTTTATTTATGCTGTTCAAACCCTTTTCCTTCTCAGACTGAGAAAAGGCCATAAATGGAACGAAAACAAGTAATATAAAAAGATTCCTGATCATAATCAATGCAATCCTAATAGCATATTAGCTATGATAATGAACAAAACGATAAGGGTAATAGTCACATACATATAGTCGCGTTCGATAAGGAAACCGACTACAGAAAATGCAACCCGAAATATAGGCGTGGCTATCAGCACACATACGCCCAGCTGTATAATAGCAGCACCATCGAGAGCTAAAACACGTGGTATAATTGTAGATAGTTCCCGCAAATAATACTCTACACCGGGAAAGGTCTGTCCATCCGGTATCGGCTTATATTGCTCCATAGACATTCCATGATGCTGGTATATATAGATGGCTCCTCCCAGAAGAGTTATTCCACAGGCTAGCATAACGCCATAACGAAGCAATTTGCCTATAAAAAGCTCCATATCTCTTTCTGCCCAGAACTCTTTAGAAAATATGTTCTTCATATCTATTACAATTTACCTGTTATACCATTATATATCATTGATATAGCCAAGAAGAATATTACTACGCTAAACAGCAGACGCAGCTTCTTCACATTTGTCTTCGGCAGTATTTTCGATCCGAAAAAAGCTCCCAGCAATACTCCGACAACGATAGGCATTGCCAACCCCGGATCTATATAGCCACGTTGCAAATATATCACGGCACTGGCAGCAGCGGTAACCCCTACCATAAAGTTACTCGTGGTAGTCGATACCTTAAAAGGTATCTTCATCGCTGTATCCATAGCCAGCACTTTCAATGCTCCCGAACCAATACCAAGTAAGCCGGACAATACGCCGGCAAGTGTCATCAGGGAGTATCCTCCCACCACGTTATGAACATTATATTGTTCAATTTTTCCTTCCTTAGTAGGATAAGAACCATTCAACTTTAGCTTTACGCCTAATTTGTCACCCGGCGCAGCATAATCTATATTGTCATCCTTTTTAGCTACAGACCGCACTGCAGAGAAAATAAGCACGCATCCAAAGATAATGGCAATGTATACTTTATCCAGATACATAGCCACAATAGCGCCAATTACAGCCCCTGTAGTAGTTGCAATTTCAAGAAACATACCAATGCGCACATTGGTTATGCCTTCTTTGATATAAGCGGCAGCAGCACCGGAAGACGTAGCGATGGAAGTTACCAAAGCAGCACCGATAGCATAGCGCATATCTACACCAAATCCTAATGTAAGTAGCGGAATAACAATAACACCACCACCCAATCCGGTCAAAGAACCGATAAAACCGGCAAAACAAGCCCCCAAGAATAAAATAAGGGAAAAGATTTCCAAACTTAACTCCATTTCCTTTCAACTTTTTGAGACATAAAGATAAGTCTTTGGTGGCAGAAAGTATTTATAGAATTGGAAAAATATAATTTTACCGGAATTTGCCATATTCTAAAATAAAAATCTGACCTTTATACGGAACGTATTTTAGAACAAAACTTTATAGAAAGGTTAAGTGTTTAATTATAAACAAATAGTATATACTAACATGAAAACATTAATTTTATCTATCATACTTGGTATGATAACTATCAGCAGTATGGCACAAAGCAATAAAAGTATTTATGACTTTAAAGTGAAAGATATCGATGGAAAAGATTTCAGTTTCACTTCATTGAAAGGAAAGAAAATCTTAGTAGTAAATGTTGCTTCTAAGTGTGGTTTAACTCCTCAATATGAAAAACTTCAACAACTTTATGAGAAGTATAAAGACAAAAATTTTGTGATTGTAGGCTTTCCGGCAAACAACTTCAACGGACAGGAACCGGGTACGAATGAGGAAATAAAAACATTCTGTGTATTAAATTATGATGTTTCATTCCCGATGATGAGTAAAATAGATGTCACAGGCGACAATAAAGCGCCTGTATACAAATGGCTTACTGAAAAATCAGAAAACGGGAAAATAGATGCTGAAGTGCAATGGAATTTTCAAAAGTTCATGATTGATGAAAACGGACAGCTTGTAGGATTTGTTCCTCCACGTGAAGATCCTTTCTCCGATAAAATCATTTCATGGATCGAGCAAAAATAAAAGGCCTGAAAAACTCTCTAAAAGCATAAAGCTAAACTCCCTGAGAATCGAATATTTGAAACCAGACCGGAAAGTTATCCGAGAAAACATAAATAAAATAGGGTTATTTCATTATGAAATAACCCTATTTTATTGAACTAAAGAAGGGAGATATTTGATGAACCAAGTCAAATATCTCCTCTTTATATTGTTGTACTAAAATTCTCTCTTAGAGATTATTGCGTCGTCTGGATGTTGTTACTCCTCTGTATATAAGGTATAGAACAAATATAGAGAAGATAATCGGCAATGTAGTATCGCCTATAGGGGCACCCACGTTACCGGGATTAGACCAGTCTGTTTCAGGCAGATATGGATCTTGCCATCCTTCACTTGCAGACAGAAATCCTTCTTGTTCCGAGATCATTGATATACTTGTGCTATATACAAGAGAAGTTTTTTCTTCCTGCATAAATTTCTCTGCCTCAGTTGCCTTAAAGGTAACAGGCTTTTCGTCTGCTGCGTTAGCATAAACTGTCGGAACGACAGTCAAGCAAAAGGACAACATCAAAAACAGCAATATTTGTAGTTTCGTTTTCATCTATTTTATTTTAACTTAGGTCTGTGTGTATCTTAATTAGCCTGCAAATTCACAAATTTCGTTGTATAGTTCCTATTACCTGTGATCTTCAGAATATATGTACCAAGACTCAGTGGTTTCAAGTACCTCATAGAAGGAGTCTCATTTACTTTTGTTCTAGCCATAAGGCGACCTTGCATGTCATAAATAGTTACATCACTATTCATATCATCTTCGTTCAGACCTTTTATATATAAGGTAGATGAATTATAATAGCATGATATTTCTGATGTTCCATCACCTATTACATCACTATCATCCGGATAGAAACGAAGTATAAATCGGTTACCTCCAACTAAATTCTGACTATCGGTAGTATTTGATACAAATGAATACTCGTCACCTTGACTTACCTTCATTGTTTTATTATCAAGTAATCTGTCAATTAACCACACACCCTGTACAGCTTCTACATTATCCAGTCCGTAGAATTTCAATGTAACTTCCTGTGTTTCCTGAGGAGCATTAAAGAACAATGGAAGTTCTTTAGTCTTCTTAGGAATTGCATTTCCTAACATTGACATATTATCGCTGGATTTTGTATAAACAATAGCTCTAGCTTCGGCTCTCTTTATTTCAGATGCATAACCATTTGCATCTGTATATGTAACGTTATCATTTTCGTATTCATCATTCAGACCTTTTCTTGAGTCGTAGTTATCTTTAGATGTTGGAATAGCGCCATCTCTAAATATAACGGTTGTACGGTCTGCTACATTATTTACATTATCCTGAGCTTCTACTACAAACCAATCACGCATAATAGCACTTTCTGCTGCAGCACTCTTTGTACTCTTCGGTGCACGTGTCTGACCGAATGTGCGAAGTTTCGGATCCATTGTGATAGTAACTCCGTTAACTTGTTCTGTTTGCAAACAGAACATTTGCATAGGAGCTATCAAATATTTAGCAGGATCTATTATACTAGACGACTGGTCTATATCACCACCTGATGCTCCATCTCTACTGATAAAGTCATAAGATGCTCTATATTCAAATATATTTTTAGTTGGATCGTATTTAGCCTGAGCTTGATTTATCAGCCAATATTTTGTTCTCAACTGAGCTCCGACCGGATCCATTGTAGAGGCATAAACACCGTCACCTAAAAGCTTCACTTCAAACTTAACGTCAGCTTCAGCATCCGGAACGTCAGGGTAACTATCTGCTACATCACCGCCGTAACCATCATAACCAACTCCTAACAAACAGTTCAGACTGATTGGTGACATAAATGGATTACCAACAAAGTTCAAACCTTTGATCAGTTCAACTTTTACAGGTTCTACATTAAATTTTTCAGTTTTTAGCGCTTCTACTCTATCTCTTTTTCCCCATGCATCGGTACCAGCCTCTACATTTGCGTCATCATATGTAAATCTTCTGAAATTAGCTTGAGGACCTCCAACTTTTGATGAATAATCTTCAAAACTCATACGATTGAATACATATCCACCTCTTGCACGTCTTTCATGATAAATACCAGAATTATCACCTTCGAAATTCCATCTTTTATCAATACTACTCATATGATCTGCGTGAGACAATTCCATTGTAATGAAATATCCACGTCCAGCTTGCATTTTAAAGAAAGGATCAACTATAGGACCTTCCCACGATGTAAAGCTCGAACCGTTTGGTTTTGTCAACACATGATAGAACATGTAGTCTGCCGCCAATTCTTTAAATGGAGGAGAGAAGCCCATCAATCTATTCCAACCGTCAGTTTGTCTAAGCGTTCCGCCAAATGTACTAGATGAAGCTGTAGGCCTTGCTGCTTCTGAAGCGTAATCATTATCGAATGCTCCATCATCAGCAGTAACATTTCCCACTCCGTCATCTTCATATTTATAAAAGTCAAAATTAACCTGACTATATGTCGGCTGACTGGTATTAGCAGACAAGCTTCTAATCAGGGCATGACCGCTATTCATGCGGTATACATTATTTATATCATAAGATGCTTTTACAGAAAAACGATCTGTGGCAGGCACATTCAGATAATCTACCGCTACTGCAGCAGACGAATCCACCATCACAAATCCCACCTTACGCCAGTCGTCAGTTTCACCTCCCGGCAAACCCTTCTCAACCTTTATAGTAGGGAAGTCAATCCAATTTACACTTTTCTGCAAAGCGCGATTCCAAGTAGCACCGGCTTCATCAACATCTCCATAAATTCGCTGTAATGTACCTTTCGGTAAATTAGTGACAGGATCTTCAGCACCCTTACCAATAAAAGCAATCACACCGTCATCTTCGGTGTTGCTTTTTCCGATAAAGAGCTGATTAGCCGCTCCCTCATCTACACTAGGGTTTTTTCCGTTTACAAAGTCACCCGTTAATTCTGTACGCCCTTTCTGGGTAATAGAAGCGCCCGTTACAAACTTTGCTGATCCATCTATATACAATGTAGTAGACTCTGTAGTTCCTTTCTGAACTTCAGTGCCTTTATATTGTACATACATTTTACCTTTTGAGTAAAATTTCACATCAGATTGTCCTTTAACTAGTAAAGGCAGAAGTAGTAATACGACTAAAAATAATCGAAGTTTCATTATTGTAGTTTTATAAAAGTCAGTCAACATCAAATAATTATCGAAAACATAGTAAGGTATCCAAGTTTCTTAAATTCCGATACATACTCGAAATTCAAATACAAAGATAATTCTTTTTTTGTTACGGGAAACAATATAACATATTTTTTTCATTAAAAGATTATTTTTATCAAAACCGGATCGGATTGAGTCATTTTAACAGCTTGCTACAAATGACGCCCCCTTAACAGATCGTTAATCGTTTTAACAGGGTTGAATGTCTCTATCGGCACTTCTACAAAAACCGTATTCCAGTCCGACATCGCTCCATTCCACAACCCGGGCAACTCCAAAGCTTTCAGTTCTCTGCCGTTTTTCGACTTCACGGATATAAAGCCGGTATTGTAATCGACATAATCTTTCAAATTGAAGTGATAGCCCCTATAATCTTTTATACCACAGACAATGTCCACCGGATTAAAATGAGTTCCGTTCTGGAACATTTCTTTTTTCGACGGATCGGACATATCTATTTGAGAACTCTCCAATATCTGAGGGGAAATTGTTCCATCCGAATTAACGGCAAGAAACGGTCCTCCACCGGGTTCTCCAACATTTTTAACCATACCACAAACACGAATCGGACGGTCGAGCTTACGTTTCAGATACAATACAAGTTCTGCATCTTCCAGAAGTTTAGTGTCAGGATTTTTTATATTTAGCACATTTTGCATAAAATAAAGTATCTCTAACAATTCGTCGTGTGTATACTTACCGCTATCTATAAGTTTCAGATACGCAAATACTTTCGATTGAACCTCCACAAGCACGCCTGCCTGCACCTTTTTGTATTTGGTTTCTATCTCCTTATATTTATCGGGTACGGTATTATCTATATTTTTAATGAACACAATATCTGCATCCAGATCATTCAGGTTTTCGATCAATGCCCCATGACCTCCGGGACGAAAAACCAGTTTGCCATTCTCTCTGAACGGCTCATTATCGGTATCTACAGCAACAGTATCCGTACTTGGTTTCTGCTCACTATAGTCAATATTATATATAACAGATAACTCTGCTTCAAGTTTACTTTTTTTATTATTAATCAGATTTTCAAACAAGTCTTTATGCTCAGGCGATACGGTAAAGTGGACATTAACTTCCCCCTTATCGTTTTTAGCGTAGAGAAAACCTTCTTGTAAATGCTCTTCTACAGGCGTCCGGGAAGTTTCAGCATATTTGTGGAATTTTAACACCCCTTTGGGTAAATTTCCATAATTCAAACCGTCAACACTCAAAAGATTTTTTGCGATTGCTTTATAATTTGCCTCTGATAGTAATGCGGCAATATCCTTTCCTTCATTCTTCAGACATGCAGCGTTAAGATCTTCATAAAATGCAAATTTTGCCAGTCCGTCAAAAAAAGCCTTTTCAAAGGCGGAAGTAGGTATATTATATGGAGCATCCAAAAATTCAAACAAGTTCTTAAACATTCTGCTTGCAGCTCCCGATGCCGGTACAAACTTCACAATCCTTTTCGATGAAGCCTTATACGCATCCCAGCTATTCAGAGATCTCTTTTCCTCATCCGGAGATAATACCATGATGCCTCTCTCCACAGATGCTGCAGAAGACAACTCCAAAAAAGGGAATCCTGTTTTAAAGCTATCCAGCTGCTTCTGAAAGGCGTCCGAAGAAATACCCTTCTCTTCTAAAGAGAGTTTATCTGATTCTGTTATCATAGTTCTGAGTCGTTACAATTAGTACCTTAGCCAGCATGCAAAACTAACAAAAATATTGCAATATCAAACCAACTGTTTAAAAATTTCCCAAACAACCACCCCTGTAGCGACCGAAACATTTAATGAATGTTTTGTTCCGAACTGGGGTATTTCTATGCAGTAGTCGCACATATCAACTATCTGTTGACGAACACCTTTCACCTCATTCCCAAGAATTATTGCATACTTTTTTGCCTTATCCATCTTTAGCTTATCCAGCATAATACTATTCTCGGCCTGCTCTACTGCATATATTATATATCCCTTTTCTTTCAATACATTTACAGCATCCTCCGTATGCTCAAAGTATCGCCATGCAACGGAATCTTCCGCGCCCAGTGCCGTCTTGTGTATCTCCGCGTCAGGAGGTGTCGCCGTGATACCACATAAATATATAGCTTCTACCAGAAAGGCATCCGATGTCCTGAAAACCGAACCAATATTATTCAGGCTCCGCACATTATCAAGAATTACAATCAATGGAGTTTTCTCCGCATCCTTGAACTCATCTACCGAAATCCGGTTCAGATCTGTTATCTTCTTTACTTTCATCTCCTGTTTACCCTATCAGTACAACACTAGCACAATCGAGCTGCCCACCCATAGGCGGATTGCGTTTCGACACTTTTATCTCTACCGTTTCTATCAGCGGAAAATTACTTTTCAGGTTACGCAATATCCGCCCGGCAACATGTTCCAGCAACTTCGACGGAATCATCATTTCATGCTTCACCTGTTCGTATATTTCCGCATAACTAACAGTGTCTTCCAGATCGTCGGTTCGACTCGACTTTTCCAAATCGATCTCTATCTTCAGGTTTACCGTATAAAGGTTGCCGATAACCGTCTCCTGCGGGAACACGCCATGATTTGCATAAAAAGTAAGGTTTTCTAATAAGATATAGCTCTTCATAGCCCAATTATTATTTAAAGAAGCAAAGATATACAAAAAGATAAGAATCTTTTCTGTCACTTACGCAGATGAAATAATAGCACATGTTATAAACTATTAAAGTGAAATTATTTTTAATTAATAAATTCAAAGTTTCGCTTATTTTTAACTAAGTTTGTTTTCTTAACACACATATTAAAAATAACATACAAGAAAAAGAACATGGCAAAAATCAAGGAATCTATGGCTGTGTCGGCCAACGCCCATAATATACTTGCCGCTGGCACACATATTAAAGGAGAGATAAATGCCGAAGAAGATTTCCGTATAGACGGATCTATAGATGGTAATATACATTGTAAAGGAAAGATCATAGTCGGGACAAGCAGTACTATAACCGGAGAGATCAAATGTATGAATATTGAGGTTTTAGGGAAAGTGGACGGAAATATATTCTGTACCGAAAACGTCTTCCTGCGCGCCACATCTACAGTTACAGGCAATGTAAAGACCGGAACTATAGAAATAGAAATAGGCGCTGCCGTAAAAGGAGATATTAATTCTCACTATAAGCAGGACATAAATACAACAACCATTATATAATACATTAAATATTAAATAATATGAGTGTAATACATAAAAGACTGACAGCTCTACGCCAATTCATGGAAGAGAAAGGTCTCCATGCCTTTATCATTCCCAGTACAGACTCACACCTGAGCGAATACCCTGCATTGCATTGGGCTTCGAGGGAGTGGATAAGCGGCTTTACCGGATCGGCCGGAACAGTAGTTGTTACACGCGAAAAAGCCGGACTATGGACAGACTCGCGCTACTTTCTACAAGCAACAAACGAATTAAACGGTACCGAAATCGAGTTATTCAAAGACGGATTACCTCAAACTCCATCAATGGAAGAGTGGCTGATATCCGAACTGGGTGAAGGTGAATATGTGGGTATAGACGGCAGTGTATATGCATCAAAAGAAGCTTTCAACCTTACTCATAAACTGAATATGAAAGGTCTACACGTAATCAGCGATTACGATCCTTTCGACACTATATGGCACGACAGACCTGCAATACCACAGAATCCGATTTTTGTACTTCCTGAAAAATATGCAGGCGAACCGGCTCATAAAAAGATAGCCCGCATTTGCGACAGTGTGGAAAAAGCCGGAGCCGAATCACTGCTTGTTGCATCACTGGATACTATTGCGTGGATTTTTAATATCAGAGGAAATGACGTTAAGTGCAATCCTGTGGCTGTAAGCTATGCTTATGTATCGCGCAAAGAAACCGTATTGTTCATCGATCCGAAAAAACTTACTCCGGAAACATCTGCATATCTGAAAGAAGAAGGAGTTATTATTGCCGAATACTCAAAGATATTCGATTATGTATCCAAGATAAAATCATCGGTATGTCTGGATGGAAACAAAGTGACTTTCCGATTGTACAACACTATTCCTAACGGATGCCGTATAGTAGATATGCCATCGCCTGCCGACCTGATGAAGAGCATCAAGAATGAGACTGAGATACAAGGGTTCAACAGGGCTATGGAAAAAGACGGGACAGCACTTGTCCGCTTCCTGATGTGGCTCGAAAAAGCCGTTCCGACCGGAAGCGTTACCGAGATACAAGTACCGGACAAGCTTGTAGAATACAGAAGCCAGCAAACCAACTTTGTAGGCGAAAGTTTTGATACTATTTCCGGATACGGCCCTAACGGAGCCATTGTACACTATCATGTTACAGAAGAAAGTTCGCTGAATGTGAAGCCGGAAGGATTCTTGCTTGTAGACTCGGGCGCACAGTACTTTGACGGAACAACTGATGTCACCCGGACTGTAGCCGTAGGCCCACTGACCGAGCAAATGAAGAAAGACTATACTATGGTGCTGAAAGGTCACATCAATCTGGCTACAGCCATCTATCCGCAAGGAACACGTGGCAGTCAGCTCGACATACTTGCCCGTAAAGCGCTATGGGACAACGGACTGAATTATCTGCATGGTACAGGGCACGGAATAGGACACTTCCTCAATGTACACGAAGGCCCTCAAAACATCCGTATGAATGAAAATCCGACTACATTACAAATTGGTATGGTCACCTCCAACGAACCGGGACTATACAGGGCGGGAAAATACGGCATACGTATCGAGAACCTGATTCTTACTCAACATGAGACTACTACCGAATTCGGCGATTTCTATTCTTTCAAGACGCTCACCCTTTGTCCGATAGATACTACGCCTATCGTAAAAGAGATATTGACTGAAAAAGAGATTGTGTGGTTCAACGAATATCATAAACTTGTATATGACCGCCTTTCTCCTCTGCTGAATGAGGAAGAAAAGCAATGGTTAAAAGCAAAGACCAATGCGATATAATATTCTTATCATACTGAGCCTCCTCTTTATCAATAAAGTGGAGGCTCAAAATAATATGGGCGAAAAGGGCGGTGCCTTTCGCCTGGAAATAACGATACCTGCTCAAGCTAACAATACCCTGTATCTGGGAGAATACCGGGTAGGAGGAACTTACGCCATCGACTCTGTGAAAATCGGCGAAGACGGAAAAGCTGTATTTACTTACCCCGACCGGAAGATAGATCAGGGGCAATATTTCCTGCATATAAAACCTTCGTTTCTGGTAGATTTCCTGATCGGCAACGAACAGGACGATATCCGCATGTCCATCAAAAAGAATCCGTCACAAAATACTGTTTCGGGTAGTGAGGACACAAAATTATTGTGGCAACACCTTGCATATATAGCAGAAGAAGATATGAGAAAAAATGTACTGCAAGGAAAATTTCTCAGTGCATCCGAACAGGAAAAACAGAAACTACAGGACGAACTCAGCAGTTTCGATGATAAGCTGGCTCTACACACACAGTCGTTCATCGGGAAGCACAGCACACAATGGGCAGGTATCTTCCTGAAAGGAATGGAATACATTACATTACCATATCCGCCACCGAAAGACAACAAAGAGTTTTTTGCCAATAAGGAATACGGAAAGGCGCATTACTTTGACAATATAAACCTTACCGATCCACGCTTCTGGAGAACGAATTACTTCACCAGTTATATCGACAGTTATATGCAACAGTGGATAGACCCCGTACCTGATTCGCTCGCAGCAGCAGCCAGCAGACTGGTGGCAAAAACAATAAACAACGATATTTGTTTTAAAGAAATGTTATCGAAGCTGACAAACGAGGCTTTAACCAGTGGACGGATGGGTGACGAGAATATCTGGGCACGCCTGTATGAAGACTATATTATGGATAAAAACATAACATGGATCGACAGTGCACAGATATCGCAGCTGAAGCAAAAATACAGCGATATAGAATATAACCGGATAGGAATGAAAGCCCGTAACCTGACAATGGAAACACCGGATGGGAAGCCGATAGCAACAAACGGAATCGCGGCAGAATATACCTTGTTGTACTTTTACAATCCCGACTGTGGCTACTGCCAACTGGAAACGCCAAAATTCCACGACGAAGTATATAAGAAATACAAAGAGAAAGGTCTGGAGGTAATAGCGATCAATACAGGCAATAACAAACAAGAATGGCTGGACTTCGTAAAGAAGAATAAACTCACCGACTGGATAAATTGCGCCGATCTGAATTATAAGTCGCAATACTGGCTATACTACGACACTTCGGGCATACCGGCAACTTTTATTCTGGATAAGGACAAAACCATTATAGCAAAAAAGATAAACGAAAAGAACGTTATAAAATTTTTAGATCATCACATACAAAGTAAGAATGGCACTAATTAAAGAAGTAAGAGGATTTACACCCGAAATAGGAGACAATGCATATCTGGCCGAAAACGCTACCATTATCGGTGATGTTGTCATAGGCAAAGATTGCAGTATATGGTTCAACACCGTATTGCGCGGCGATGTTAACTCGATACGTATAGGCGACAGAGTGAATATACAGGATGGCAGTGTATTGCATACATTATATCAAAAATCGGTAGTAGAAATCGGTGACGATGTATCGGTGGGACACAATGTAGTTATTCATGGGGCAAAAATAGAGAACGGTGCACTTATCGGCATGGGCGCTATCGTACTCGATCATGCAGTGATAGGTGAAGGAGCTATCATAGCAGCAGGCTCTGTGGTACTGAGCGGTACACAGGTAGAACCGGGCAGTATATACGCCGGCGTACCGGCTAAATTTGTAAAGAAGGTAGATCCCGATCAGGCAAAAGAAATGAATCAGAAAATAGCCAAAAACTACCTGATGTACTCGGGATGGTTTAAGGAAGAAGAATAAAATATATCATATTTGAAAGAAATCATAATAAGGGAAATAAGGGAAGAAGAGTATCCCATCATGGAAGATATGTTGTATGAAGCTATTTTTCAGGAGGAAAATGCGGAACCCTATCCCCGGGAAATAATAAAAAAACCTGTCATCTATATTCTCATAGATAATTTCGGCACTTTACCCGATGATTATTGTCTTGTCGGAGAAATAGACAATAAAATTGTCGGTGCTGTATGGGTTAGAATATTGGACACGAAAGAAAAAAGCTTTGGCTATATTGACAGCCGGACACCTGAATTTGTAATTTCCTTGTTCAAAGATTTCAGAAATAAGGGTTATGGAACCTTACTGATGCAAAAGATGATAAAATATCTGAAAGAGAAAGAATACGAACAGGCATCTCTAAGCGTAGACAAGAATAATTATGCAGTAAAAATGTACAAAAAGCTTGGCTTTAAGACCATTCGGGAAAATAAATATGATTACCTGATGGTATTGAAATTAAATCAAACAATAAACTCACATTAAAAAATGAAAAAACTAAACATCTCAATCAAATATCTCGCCGGAACCCTGCTTCTGGCAACTGTACTTGTAGCTTGTAACACTTCTGCAAATAAAGAAAAACAAGCAGAAACGACAGAAACAGCCTCTGCAATAGATACAATGAAATTGCAGTTCAATGTCGCAGAAGTAGATACGATGTCACTTCTGTTTCCTGACAGCAATGACCAACGTATTATTTCCGAAGCAGACAGGAATAAGCTGGGTGAAACCCTTGCCTTATCGGTAAACGATACGCTGTGGAACAATAGCGGGATAATGGTAAAAATGGTTGCTCCCGACTATACGCTTATATCGCATTACAAGGGTAAAACCAGTGATCAGAACAGCTGGCTGATGATTTGGAAAGAAAACGGCAGAACCAAGTTCGACAATAAATGGTATTTCCTCGACGAAAGCAAGAAAGCTGAAATATATCAGATACTCGACAGCTATAAATAAGTGACCTGAAACGGTAACATTAAAAAGAATAACGATATGAAAAAGGATGTTCTTAAAAAATTGACGGCAAAACCAGGAGACAAACACAAAGTGTCCGATTTTAAAACCGATTACACAGCCGGCCTGAAAAAGGACGAAGCTGAAAAACTACTGGAAGAGAATACCGAAAAACTGGCAAAATTACAGGACAAGCTTTATGCTCATGATCGTTATTCCATACTTGTTATCTTTCAGGCAATGGATGCAGCAGGTAAAGACGGTACGGTAAAGCACGTGATGTCAGGCGTCAATCCGCAAGGTTGTCAGGTATATTCTTTTAAAGTACCTTCGACAGAAGACCTCGACCACGATTATCTGTGGCGCATATACAAATGCCTGCCCGAACGTGGTAGAATCGGTATCTTCAACCGCTCACACTACGAAGATGTATTGGTAGCAAAAGTTCACCCTGCGATTGTTCTGAACGGTAAATTGCCGAAAATAAATAAAGTAGAAGATGTGGACGATAAATTCTGGAAAAAACGATACAGACAAATAAATGACTTTGAGAAACATCTGACTGAAAACGGAACGATTATCCTCAAATTCTTTCTGAACGTATCGCACGATGAACAGGAAAAACGCTTTCTTGCACGATTGGAAGATGAATCGAAGAACTGGAAATTCTCTGCATCCGATCTTAAAGAACGTGCATTCTGGAACGACTATATGAACGCTTATTCGGATATGCTTACAAATACGTCTACAGATGAAGCGCCTTGGTATGTTATTCCTGCCGATAATAAATGGTTTATGCGTTATGCTGTAGGACAGATTATCTGCGACAGGATGGAAGAGTTGAAACTCCACTACCCTATCCTTACGGATACTGCAAAACAGGATATAGAAAGTGCAAAAAAACTATTGGCTCCGCAAGAGGAGAAAAAGCCTGCAACTCCCCTTCCTAAAGCAAAGAAGGTAACTACAATAAAAGATAAGCAGGAAGCAAAAGTTGCGAAGAGAAAGAAAAGCGATAAGAAATAAGAGAGCAGTATAATTATAGATATAGACCTGTATTGATAGTGATTCAATACAGGTTATTTTTTTGGTAACTATATACGACAATACCCTAAAATCCGTGGTAACAAAAACGCCTCA